>NZ_NHSQ01000001.1 GCF_016653465.1 Thiocystis minor
CCCAGCACTTTCTGACCGGGTATGACCGGGAGATCGAAGACTGGATCCTGCGTCACCCGGAATGGGAGCGGCAGCTTCGCACCGCCGTCGACCCGGCGGCCAAGATCGGCACGAAGTTTTCGTTCCGATATCGCCCCCTGATCATTCAGCCCGCCGAAGGTCAGCACGAAACGCTGGTGGAGGATGTGGCCGACATTGCCACGTCGGTGTTCCACGAGATCGCCCAAATCGCGATCCCGCTGGAAAAAAGCCTGATCGGCAAGGAGGCGATGTCGCAACACGCCCTGAGAACTTTCCGCAGGGTTCAACAAAAACTCGACATTCTGAGTTTCGTGGATCCCCGCATCGGACCGATTCTCGATCAGGTGGAGCGGTTTCTTCGCCACGTTCCGTCCCGCGGCCCCATTACCGGGTCCGTTTTTCAAGAAGGGTTCGGGGTGTGGATGCTGCTGTGCGATGAAGATCGCATGGCGCGCCACGGTGCAGGGATGCTGAACCCTGTGGTTGAAGCCGAAGTTGATGCCGAGGTTGATGCCGATGCCGAAGTTGAGGCCGAAACCGAGGTTGAGTCCGACGTCGAGACGACGACTGAAGTTGATGTCGTCGTCGATGCCGAGGCCGAAGTTGAGGCTGAAGCCGACATCGCAACGCATCTGGACGTCAGTCTGGACGCCAGCGACCTGTTTGACGACTTCGACGACTTCGACGACTTCGACGTGGAGACGCCGTTTTTAGGCGTGTTTGAAGAGGCCCGGCTGAACGACGCCGAAGCCGAAGCCGAAGTGGCCGAAGTGGCCGAAGCCGAGACCAAAACCATCCAAGATTTCGGCTGGTTTTAATCCGACGCTCCCCAGCCAGGGGAACGCCAACAAGAACGGTGTGCGACGAACGTCGACACCCTTTTCCCCACCGGGGCACACGCTGCCCCGAGGGGGCGGAGCGTGTCTATTTTTGGAGACGCACCATGCAAACCAAGACCCTGAATCGGGCCATGCCCATTGTCGCCGCCGCGCTCGGACGCAAGCTCGGCGTGAACGTCATCGTCGGTGGCATGAACGCCAGCCACACCGCCAGTACCGATGGCCAGACCATCTGGCTGCCGGATCTTCCGCCGGATTCCGCTCTGCGCGAGGTCGCGTGGGGATTTCTGGCGCATGAGGCCAGTCATGTCAGAAGTACCGACATGACGGTGTTCCGCGCGGCGGCGCTCAAGTCGCCGTTACAGAAAACCTTGCTCAATATTCTGGAGGACATCCGCATTGAGCAGGCCATCCGTCGCGCCTACCCAGGAACGAAAAAAACCCTGGAAAAGGTCGTCGATTGGATGATCGGCAACCATCGATTGTGTGCGCCTGATCCGAAAGATCATCCGGCGTCCATTTTGACCGGCTATCTGCTGTTGACCCTGCGATGCCGGGTGTTGGAGCAAACCGCCCTGACCGCCTTCGCGGTGCAAGCGGAGAAGGTTCTTCGTCAGACATTCCCCGCGTCGACGGTTCGTCGCTTGATGGGGATGACCATTGAAGTGACCAGGCTGGGGAGTACGGCCGATGCCAATGAGTTGGCAGAGCGGATCATCCAACTGTTGAAGGATGAAAATGCCGAGCAGCCGCAAAACGACTCCAAGGATTCCAAGGACGACTCCGGGAACGACTCCGAGGACGGCTCCAAGGGTGACTCCGAGGACGGCTCCAAGGGTGATTCCGAGGACGATTCCGAGGACGATTCCGAGGGTGATTCCGAGGATTCCGAGGGTGGCTCCGAGGACGACTTCGGGGACGACTCCGGGGACGATTCCGAGGGTGGCTCTAAGGGTGATTCCGAGGACGATTCCGAGGATTCCGAGGGTGGCTCCGAGGACGACTCCGGGGACGATTCCGAGGGTGGCTCCAAGGGTGGCTCCGGTGGTAGCTCCGGGGACAATTCCGGTGACGGCTCCGAGGATGAATCCAAGGGTGGCTCCGGGGGTGGCTCCGGGAACGATTCAGGGAAGACGTCAAAAACCCTCCAACAGGCGCTGGAGGCCGACGAAAACGATTTCGATCAGGATCTGTTCGAGAACGCTAAAACACTGCTGGAAACCGAGTCGAGGAGGTACGGACACCAAACCGCGCTTCCGATCGCGGAGGACGCCTTAGAGGACGCCTTTCTGAATCGACAAGGAAAACGCCTTCTCCATGACGTTCAAGGGGAATCGCGGGCCTTGATGGCCCGACTGCAAGGGTTGGTGCAATCCGCCCAAATGGATCGGCAATACGCCGTTCGTCAGGGGAAAAAACTGGTTGCTCACCGTCTGCACCGCGCGGGCTTTGGCGATTCGAGGCTGTTCGTCCGGAAGACGGAACGGACGGCACCGAACACGGCGGTGCATCTTCTGATCGACCTGTCGGGGTCAATGGGGAACTATTACGGCGGCGAATCGCAGAGCGATATCGCTCAGAAATCCGCCTTGGCGCTGGCGCTGGCACTCGACACCATTCAAGGCGTGTCGGTCGCGGTGACGGCCTTTCCAGGCTTCCATGGGGAGGACGAAAAGGTCTCCCGCCTGATCCAGCATGGGCAACGGCCCGCCAGACGTGCGGGCGCTTTCCTGCAACAGCCGCGCGGTAGCACGCCCTTGACGCAGGCATTGTGGTACGCCGCCGCCGATCTCTTGCAGCGACAGGAGCGGAAGCGGGTGATCCTGGTGATGACCGACGGCAAGCCCGATGACGTGATCGGGGCGACGAACATCATCGAACAATGCCAGGCAACTGGCATCGAGATCGCCGGCATTGGCATCAAAATCGACGTGTCGTGGCTGTTTCCACGTCACATCCAGATCGATTCTCCTGCCGATCTTAAGAAAACGCTGTTCGGTCTCGCCGAGCAGTTCCTCGTTTAGGGCCACGACCGCCCGCGGGTCCACCGATCTTTTCGGCGATGCTGCGGGCACGGAGAGGGTCGATGAAAAAACCTGCCCAGCCGATGATCGGCCTGTCCGATCACGAACGCACACCGTGCGAAGTGTGGACCCGCGTCATGGGGTATCACCGCCCGGTGTCGGCTTTTAACAATGGCAAACGCGCCGAACACGCCGAACGACGGCTGTTCCGCGAGA
Organism: Thiocystis minor; assembly: GCF_016653465.1. Lineage (GTDB taxonomy): Bacteria > Pseudomonadota > Gammaproteobacteria > Chromatiales > Chromatiaceae > Chromatium > Chromatium minus. Next base: position 3,101 of record NZ_NHSQ01000001.1, read on the forward strand.
GCATGATGCACTGATCGTGTGTTGACTTCCCGCCCGGCAACCGCCGGGTTCATTCACCCCTGGGGATCGCTCCCCAGGGGGGCGGTCCTTTTTTCGAGGTCCGTCAATGGTTAAAACGAAAACCGCTCTAAAAGATCGCCAGTCTCCCGCGCGTCACCTGTCGCGCGACATCGAAACCCTTGCGAACCGAGGGCGGCGCTACCGTCCCGACGAGTGGCTGTATTTCCTTTGCCAGGACGTGCTGGCCGGCTTCGGGCGGCGGCTTCAACAGCCCTGGGACGAAGAACGCCAGGAGGCGTTGTACGCGCTGTCGCGTCTCTACGGCAATCTGGTCGGCGAGCATCCCTGGAAAGACATTTTGGGTCCAACCTACATGGAACTCGGTTCGCGCGGCCAGCAACGCTGGTTAGGCCAATACTTTACGCCACAAACCGTCGCATCCTGCATGGCCGAGATGCAACTCGCCGACGCCGAACTGGATGCGCACCTGCACAGCAAGACACGCATCCGGGTGATGGAGCCAGCCTGCGGGTCGGGTGTGATGCTACTGGCGGCGTGCGATGGCGTGCAGCGCCACCATGGCGTCAGCGCCCTGCAACAGTTCGCCTTGACCGCGATCGATCTGGATCGCCTCTGTGCGGAAATGACGGCGACCCAACTGCTGGCCAATGCCACGCTCCACGGCGCACTCGGCGAAGTGCACGTCTACCAGGGCAACGCGCTCACGCACGCAGACATGCACGTCATCGTGTCGCTCGCGTGGCCGCCGATGGACGAAGACGGTCTGTTGGAAAACCTGACGGTTCCGTCCTGCCCGATGCCGATCGGCGTGAACGCCATTCCCGCCGCGTCTGCGATCCGGGTTGGCGAGCAACTGTCGCTGTTTTAAGGCAGATCGTCACCTAATCGTCACCGAAGCGATGGATTTCGGGGCCAATGCGCCCCGGAACCTGTCCCCTCCGCATCCCCGTTGGGTGCGTGTCGAGCGGACAGGTTTCCTGCGATCTCACCTGGTTGAGGTCGTCATCGCCTGCGCGGGCGATCCATCAAGACCGCGCGCACCACCGGCAAGCCTCGCGCTTGCACTCAACTCGCCAGCATCCGCTGGTTCAACCCCCTGGGGAGATTTGCATCTTCCCTTTGGGAATCATGCGTCTCCCCGATTTTTCGGAGAAAACGCATGAGCAATCAACATCTGTATTACCTGAACGGCTCCTGCATCGGCCACGAGAACGCCGAACGCCGCCGTCACGCGGTATTGGCGTGGCTGAGCCTGCCCTGCGCCGTCGTGCCGTTGGGCACCGACGAACACCTTCAGGCTTACCACACGGCCATGCGCCTTGGGCGTGAGCATCATCAGGCCACCGGGCAACGGTGTTGGGCCGATCTGGTTCCCACCTTGGTTGGGCTGGAGCAGCACCGGGTCGCGGTGTACGACCCAGAGGGCCGCGAAACCAGGCGGTTCTGGGTCGCCAGGTCGAGCGGCTGGATGCCCTGCCACCTCTCGTTGCCGCGCATCACGTCGCGGGCGGGTTTTCCCGCTGATGTCGAGCCGGGCGAAACCGTCCGGGTCATTCGCCGCCGGCCCTCGCGGATTCGCGCGCGCTGACCCGCGCCTGCGCTAGATCGCTGGCATTTACCCCCCAATGGGAGACGCACTCCTGCGGGGGCGTTTCCCGTAACGAATGGAAGATTATCGATGAATCAATATCTTGTGAGCAAAGACATGATCGTGCGCGTCAATGTCACCGTGACGGCAGCTTCCGAAGACGAGGCGCTCGCCTTCGCGAAACAACACAGCCGCCAGCTCGATTGGGAGCACGAAGCCGATTCCTGGTTCATCGAATTCAACCATCCCTGTTGGCTGGTTGAAAAACGCGACATTCCAGCACCGAGTTTCGACCCTACCGAACTGCTCGAAAACGTGCTCGTGAAGGCGCGGGAATCGCTCGTCCCAATCCATCCAGGGAGCGACGAAGGGATCTACGCCGATTGGCTGGAAAATCTCATCATCAATCAACCGGATGCACTCGATGCGCTCGCGAGCGCAACGCCGAAGAACGCTCCCGGCCCGATCGTCTGGATCGAAGCAGACAAACGCCGCTTCAGCTTGATGCCCTCGGACGCCTTGTTCCGCCTCGTGCTGTTGGCGCGGGCGGCCGGCTTGTCGACGCCGGAGACCGAGGAGGCGCAAGCCTTCTGTGCACGGTATGGAAACAAGCTGGATGCGTTGTTGACGACGGTTCAGGTCGGCTAGTTCGTCGGCCAGTTTGACGCCTTCCCGATCGGGAAGGCCAACACCTCTCACCCACGCGGGAAGACGCTTCCCGCAAGGGGTACGTCTTCCTTTTCCCAATGTTTAGAGAATCGGAGGTCGTATGACATTAAACGCCACGTTGGTTAGAACACACGCGCAGGGCCGCTGGATCGGCATCCTGCATCATTGGGTTCCGGCGTTGGAATCCGCCCTGGAGCGCTCAGGCCGACATGGCCCATGCCCCATGCATGGCGGCACCGATGGGTTTCGCGTTTTTCGGGATGTCGCCCACACCGGCGGGGGCATCTGCAATTCCTGCGGGGCCTTCCCGGATGGGTTCGCGCTGCTGAGGTGGCTCACCGGCTGGACCTTTCCCGTCGCACTGGAGGCCGTTGGCGCGTCCTTGGGATTGACCGAGCACGTTGCTCGGCTGCCCGTTCGGACGTTAGCGGCACCTTTGACGCCGAAAGCGCGATCGGTCGCCGCCTGTCAACAGGCGTTACGGTCGACCTGGGGCGAATCGCTGGCTCCCACCGATCCAGCGGCTTGGCCACTGTGGCGCTATTTAGAGCATCGCGGTGTCGGTCCCTCCCTGGCGTGGCTGGACCCGCGGGTGGTGCGGTTTCATCCGCATCTCGCCTACTACGAGAACGGGCGCGCGACCGGCCATTACCCGGCCATGCTCGCCCGCGTCAGCGATCCGCACGGAAAAGCGGTCACGCTGCATCGCACCTACCTGCACCGCAACGGCGCCTGGAAGGCCACGGTGCCGAGTCCCAAAAAGTTGATGCCGCCCGTGGCCTCGATGACGGGCGGCGCGATCCATCTCGCGTCGGTTGACACGGAGATGGGCGTGGCCGAGGGCATCGAAACCGCCTTGGCGGCACGCTGCCTCTCCGGGCAACCGGTGTGGGCGGCGGTCAGTGCGACGCTGCTGGCAAAGTTTGAACCGCCCGCCGGGGTACGTCAGGTGATGATCTGGGCCGATTTGGATCGTCGCGAAACCGGCGAACAAGCCGCCGCGACCTTGCAGGAACGCCTCCTGCGATCCGGGGTCGAGGCGCGCATTCAACTGCCCAATCGGGCCATTCCCCAGGGACGAAAAGGGGTGGACTGGGCGGATGTCCTCCAGTCAACACCACCGCAAGCGGCCTAGACCGCGCACCAAACCGCCAATCCCCGCACGGGAATCGGCGGTCTTTCCATCCCCGCAATTCTGATGAAAGCCACGGCAATTCCGCTGCGGCATTTTCACAACAAAAGAGACTATCCAAATGGCAAACAACTACTTGCAATTCTCCGTCATGCTTCCCTTGCCCGAGAGCGAGGGCGCACAGGAAGCCGTCAAGGCTTTCTGGAACGAATTTCAGAAACAACGCGACGAGGCCGAGGAATCCGGCGACCCCGACGATTGGGACGAAAAATACGACTTCCAGTCCGAACTGAGCGACGGGCAAATCTGGATTTACGCGGACGAGAGCGGATCGGTGGAGGCGGTGGCCGAGTTCATCCAGGAATACCTGGAGCATTTCCAGATAGACGGCGGAGTTTATTTTTCCTGGGCCGAGACGTGCAGCAAGCCGCGCGTCAACGAATTCGCCGGGGGCGCTTTCCTGGTGACTCGCGATCAAACGCACGCGATCGTGAGCAGCGACGTCATCGTTCAACACCCTGAAATTCGGGTATTGAGCCGATAAAAATATGAACAAAATCAAAGAAATACGCGTTCGTTCTCAGGATTGGAATGAACTCGCCAAAACGTATTCCGGTCTGGCAGCCGCAGGACAGAAAGGAAACGATCTTGTGCGCGTCAAGAGCGTTGAACACAAGGGGTTTTTATACACGTCGTTCAGCGTTCGCTACACACCGGAAGGACACGCCTTCCCGTCATCCGTGAGGGCGTACCGACTGTTCCCGCCAGCCATGTTCGCAGGGGAAACAACGACGATCTGTCATGACGAAAAGGCGATTCTAGCCGGGCGTCGCCAGCGCGGTGACGCGACCGGTCTGATCGTGTCAGTGAACGGCACGCCGATGGTGTGCGCTCAAGCCATTCACTTCCTGAAGGACGAGTCGCTAACCGCCGCGACAGCGGCAGAAATAAAGCAACTCGATCTGTTCTGAGTTCCACAAGACCCCAACCCCGATCGCAAGCAGGGCGAGCGCGCTTAAACATTCCGTTTTTCGGGTAGTTGACGGATGATCGCGAGAAACGACTATCGGAGTTTCTCATGTCAGCCAGCCTTCTTGAGCATTTTGCGTCCCTGGAAGATCCCCGGATCGAACGTAACAAGC
>NZ_NHSQ01000002.1 GCF_016653465.1 Thiocystis minor
GGCAACGCGCGTCATGACGCTTCGGGAGGTTGGTCAGTGCCAGCGCGCAGTCACCCCCGGAACCGTGCATCGTCCATTTCCCGATCGGCACCCGCGGGACGAAGCTCCGTTTCAAGCATCGGCAGGCTGCATCGTCGCCGCGTGAAGCAGGGCTTCATCGTGTGGCTTGAGCAAATGGAGCGGCGCGAGCAGGGTAACCGAAGCGCGTTGCCGACGTGGGCGAAGGATCATGCGCCATTCACGCCCGCTCACCGAGCCGCTGGCCTCCCGACACATCTCTACTCGAAAGCCGCCGCCTCCCGCTCCAGATAGGTCTGATGCGCATTGCGTCCGGCCAGCGCGTCGAAATCCGCCAGCCTGTGCCAGGGCGACTGATCCAGGCTGTCGATCGCCTCTTGCAGCTCGGTGCCGGACTCGATGGCGGCGTCCATGTGCGCCTTCAGCGTCGTGAGATAGCGGTCGGTCGCCTGCTCGAAATCGCCGAGCGGGCCGGGCGGGCCGTGCCCCGGTACGAACCGGGCGTCGCCGAAGGCCCGCAGTCTGTCGAAGGCGGCGATCCAGCCGTCGGTGCGGCTCTCCGGGAGCACGGCCAGCAGACGCCCGCCGTAGAGCACATCGCTAGCGAAGACCAGCCGGTCCTCGACCACTTCGACCACCAGGCTGCCGGGGGTGTGCGCCGTCCCGACAGGCAGGATCCGCAGGGTGACCCCGCCCAAGTCCAGCTCTTCAGGGTTCTCGATCAGTCGGTCGGACGCGCCGGGGGGCTGGATGCTGCCGGGCGGCTGACCCAGGACGGACTCGGCGCTGCTCGCCATGGCCGCGCCGGACTGCGTGATACGCGGCGCCGCCTCGGCCGCCGCGATGATCCGCGCGCCGGCGGCGTGGAAGACGGCGTTACCGAGGATGCGGTGCGGCTGGCTGTTGGTGTTGATGACGTAACGCACCGGCCGATCCGTGACCGTCGCAATCCGCGCGAGCATCGCGCGTGCCATGGCGTCGCCGTAGCCGCTGTCGATCACCGCGACCGCGTCGGTGCCAACGACGAAGCCCAAGTTCATGCGAAAGCCCTGGTTCTCGGCCGTCGGCGGACCATAGGGTCCGATCCAGGCCCAGGCGTGCTCGGACACCGGCTCGGGCTTGGGCAGCGGCGCGGCGGCATGGGCCAGGGCGGGGATCAAGAGCACCGTCATGACGAGCAGGTGACGCCAGACGTTCGATCGGCCGCGATGGGATGACGACATGGGATGGGCTCTCCTCTGTTAGTTGATGGGGTCTGTTGTCGATGCGCCAAAGGCGATGGCGTTGGGCTCATGCACAACTGCCTCGGCCCGCTGGACCAGCGCGGCGCAGTGCGACGGCGAGAAAGCCACCCAGCGGCAGCCGCGCGGCGAGCGGGTGCTCAATCCAGCGCGCGAGCGGTCCGGCGTCTGGCAGCAGCAGCGCGGTGTGGGCCTGGAGCGCGGGCACGGGGGTCAGGTCGCGGGTCCAGGCACGCACGTCGCTCAGGGTATCCCAGCGCGCGCCCTGGTAGCCGCCGCGCCCGGCCTTGGTCCAGTGGAGCAGGCTGTGCCGGTGCAGCAGTCCCAGCACCACCACGCGCCGGCTGACCCGCCACAGTTCGCGCAGGGCGCGCGCCGGATCGGCGCAGAAGCAGAGACTGGTCATGGCCACCGCCCCGTCGAAGGCGCCATCCGCGAAGGGCAGGGTCTCGGCCCGGCCCTGGACCAGACGCGGGCGCGGATCGCGCCGCGCCAGGAAGTCCAACGCCGCTTGGTCCGGGTCCAGTCCGGTGACCGCGAATCCGGCGTCGGCGAGCGCGCCGCTGAAGAAGCCGGTGCCGCAGCCGAGGTCGAGCACCCGCGAGTCGGGCGGCAGGGCGAGCAGTTCCAGCATCAGGCACCGCTCCTGCCCGCCCATCCAGGCTCCGCGCGGGGTCGCGTACCAAGCGTGATACTCGGCGGGCGCGCGGCTCACGGCGTTTTGGTCTCGTCGTCGGATGGGCCGGAGAGGAGCCGGGCCAGCTCGGGCGGGGAATAGCCGAGGCACTCGCCGAGCGCGAAGCGTGTGCGTTGGGCGAGGAAGTCGCGCGACAGCCGCCGTTCGGCGAACAACAGGTTTTCATGCGCGGCCCGGTCCAGATAGAGCAGATCCGCCGGCGCGGGCGCGAAGGGGCGGCGGCTGACGCGGGCGATACGGCCCAGGTTGACCCCGCGTCCGTCGTCGAGCAGCAGCAGGTGCGGAGCCAGTCCGCGCGTCGGGTCGGGACGCGGGAAGTCGATGACGCCCAGCAGCTCGAAGGGCGTGCTGCTCAGATGCACGCCGAGCTGGATGGGGCTCTCGATCAGTTCGACCAGATAGACCGTCTCGCCAACGGCGGCGCGCAGGCGCTCGACCTGGCGGTGATAGTCGGCGGAGGGCCAGAGGCCGGCGCCCATCGGGTCGGCGTCGGGCGGCTCCGCTGGGTGCGATGGCGCGCTCATGCTGGATGCGTCTCCCTGCGTCGGTCCTCAGCCTGCAGTCAGCTCGCGCCAGGCCGCGATCAGCGCCGCTGCCGCAGCGTCCAGCTCGGCGTCGGTCGTCTCCGCGCCCAGGCTCAGACGCACCGTGCCGAGCGCGCGCGCCGGCTCCACCCCCATGGCCCCCAACACACCGCTGATCGCCGTTGCGCCCGCATGACAGGCCGAGCCGAGCGAGGCGGCCACCGTGGGGGCGCGAGCCAGCAGCGCGCGTCCGGTGACTCCGGGGAAGGCCAGGCTCAGGGTATTGGGCAGACGCGCCTCGGGGTGGCCATTGAGCGTCAGACCGGGGATCGCCGCCGCCAGCTCGGCGTGGAGCCGCTCGCGTTGACGGGTGAGCCACTCGGTGAGCGTCGGCAGGCGCCCGGCAGCCAGCATCGCCGCCGCGCCGAGACCCACGGCGTAGGGGACATTCTCGGTGCCGGGCCGCAAGCCCCCCTCCTGTCCGGCCCCGAAGAGGATGGGCGCGAGCGGTGTGCCGGCGCGCCGATAGAGGGCGCCGATGCCCTTGGGGGCGTGGAATTTGTGACCGGCCAGGGTCAGCAGGTCCACCCCGAGCGCGTTGACGTCCACCGGGATCTTGCCGACGGACTGGGCGGCATCGCAGTGAAAGAGCGCGCCCCCTGCCCGCGCGAGCGCCGCCAGCTCGGCGATCGGCTGGAGTGTCCCAACCTCGTTGTTGGCGTGTATGACCGACACCAGGACCGTGTCCGCTCGCAGGGCGGCGGCGAGATCGGCGGGATCGACCCGGCCCGCGCCATCGACTGGCAGGATGGTCAGTGTCCAGCCGCTCGCTGCCAGGTGCGCCAGCGGCGCGGCCACCGAGGGATGCTCGACGGCGCTGGCGATCAGGTGTCGGCCACGCTCGGCCAGCGCCCGCGCCGCGCCGAGCAGGGCCAGGTTGTTGGCCTCGGTCGCCGATGCGGTGAAGAACATCTCCTCCGGCGCGGCGCCGATCAGCGCGCGCGCCTGCTCCAGCGCGGCGCGCGCTGTCCGTCCGAGCGGATGATCGCTCGCCGGGTTGCCGAAGCCCTCGCGCAGCCAGGGGAGCATGGCCTCCAGCACCTCGGGGGCCACGGGGGTGGTGGCGTTGTGGTCGAGATAGACGATTGGCGGCATGGCGGAACCGGGCGGTCGCTCCAGGGAAATAGAAGGGTCAGTGTGCGTCGTCTTGGACATTGGGCGTGCCCGCTCCAGAGAGGTAGGGCGCCAGGTGCTCCAGGATCGCCGGCTGATCGAATTCGGTCCCGCCGATCGCCCGGCCGACGACCCGGCCCTGGGCGTCGATCAGAAAGCTGGTGGGCAGGCCCTTGACGCCCCAGGCTTCCAGGGTGGCGCCCTCCGGATCGAGCAGCAGGGGAAAAATCGGCGGCGGGTCGAGCTGCCCGGTGAAGGCGAATACCGTCTCCAGATCCTCCCCCACGTCCACCGCGAGCACCGCGAGACCGCGCTCGCGCCATTGCTGGTAGAGGCGCTCCAGGGATGGCATCTCGCGGCGACAGGGCGGACACCAGGTGGCCCAGAAGTTGACGATGACCGGTCGGCCCCGTAGCTCGGTCAGGTCGTGGCGGCGCCCGTCCAGATCCTCCAGGCGCAGCGGCGGCGCGGTGACCGGCTCGGGCAGGGTGGTGAAGCGGTGGCTCAAGGCAGGTAGATCGGCGGCCGTGACCGCCCCGCCCGACCCAAGCAGAGGCAGCCCAAGCAACAACACCAAGCCCAGCCGGCTCCGGCGCACGGCATCACTCGTTGCAACGGACATCGTCGATCCTCCCGGTTTGCGTTTGGCCCGCCGTCTGCCAGCGGGCGATCAGGTCGAAACGGCTGCCGGGCGGCAGTCCCGTCGCCAGCATGCCCTGGTTCCATTCGCCGGGGGCGTAGCGCTGCTCCGGCGGCAACTGCGCCCAGCGGAAGGCGAGACGCGCCGGCGCGCTGACCCCGCGCTGCTCCCATTGCTTCAGCCAGTCCTCCAGCGCGGGCAGGCGGCGGGTCTCGCCGTCCTGGCGGATCTCCCAGTCGGTCAGGCGAAAGTCGATCTCGCCGGGTGCGGCCTGGTTGCGTAGCACGGTCATGAAGACGCAGGCCCCGGCGAAGACCGCCGCCGCGTCGGACGCGAAGCCGCGATTGACGTAGAAGGCCAGAACCTGATCCGGCAGGAGCTGGGTGATGGAGAGGGTGACGCCCTGGGCCTGGACCTCCCAGGTGGCGGCGCCGGTGTCCGGGTCGCGGCGGATCGGGTCGGCGGCGGCGGCCGGGAGACCGATCAGTGCCGCGGCCGCCAGGAGGACGGCGCGGCGCGGGACGTTGCCTGGGCCGGCTGGGGAGCGGCGGATGTGCGGAATCATGGGTTGTGTCCTCATCGAGGCATCTGGGTCTGTCGTTCCATCAAGCCATACTTGGGGAAAACCTTGGTGTTCAGCCCAAGGCCCGCACCAGATCCGCGATCAGGTCGTCGGCGTCTTCCAGGCCCACCGAGAGACGCAGCAGGCTGTCGGTGATCCCGCGCCGCGCGCGCTCCTCCGGCGTCAGTCCGTGGTGCGTGGTGGTACAGGGTTGGGTGACCAGACTCTCGACCCCGCCGAGCGAGGGGGCCAGGGCGAACAACCGCAGCCGGTCCGCCACCGCGCTCGCCGCCGCGCCATCGCCCACGATCTCCAGGGTCAGCATGCCGCCGAAGCCGCTCATCTGGCTCGACGCCAGGGCGAAACCGGGATGCTCGGGCAGACCGGGATAGAGCACGCGCGCCACCCCTGGATGCGCCGCCATGGCCTCGGCGATGGCCAGCGCCGAGGCGTTCTGCGCCCGCACCCGTACCACCAGACTGCGCAGGCTGCGCGCGAGCAGCGCGGCGGTCTCGGGCGCCGGGGTCGAGCCCAGGTTCTTGCGCCAGGGCCAGACGGCCTCGATCAGCGCCTTGGAGCCCATGAGGGCGCCGGCGGT
>NZ_NHSQ01000003.1 GCF_016653465.1 Thiocystis minor
ATGTTGGCGGTTTATGGGTGATTATAGGCGCTCAACGCGCCACTAGAACCCTATTGTTTATGTGTATTTTTGTTTATTATCATAAAATTTAAACACTTAAAGATTTTTTGAAGGTAACAAAGTAGAAGTAGTCGCGTGCGACTTCCGCATGGATATCCGACCGACGTCTGGACAACCGATCCGTCATCGATGGCACATCCGATTGTTCGCACGATGGGCTCTCTTCCATCGTCCCGCCGCTCATGAAGGAGGTTCCAAACGCACTCCGGCCACTCCGCTTCGCCATCCTTTACGGCGTCGTGAATCTCCGGATGGTTCAGGAACCGCTCGCAGGCGTCGATCACCGCCACCAGATCCTGTCTGTCCTTCCCCGCAGCACGCATTCCCAGACGATAAGGATCCGCCAGCCGGCCAGACTCAGGGCGCTCGTCGCACGGCTGTCACGCGCGCGATTCCCCCGGAGCTTGTTCCGGTTCTCCCAGAACTCATGCTTGTGTGGCCAAAATTTGGGAACGGATACGACGGCGAGCCAGCATAACCTCCGCTGCGTTTGATCCCAGGGTTTCGCCCCGTCATGGCTCCCTCCCGCATTCCAAGCGATCAGACTCGCACGCTGATGAAGCTGTCTGGAACACACCCAGACGCATCTTGCGGACAGGCGTCCGGCGCGAACAGACGCCCATTCCCCGGCGTCCAACGAGGGCGCCCATTACGCCACTTGTTTTGCGCCAGTTCTATGGTACTAATGCCCTCCGTGACCAAGACCACCTTCCCCGAACCCAGCTACCCGCTCGCCCAGCTCTGCATTCTCGCTGAGCTGTCTGCTCGCACGGTAAGGTACTACATCCAACTCGGCCTGGTGGACCGGCCCAAGGGGGAGACGCGCGCGGCCCGCTATGGCGCTGTTCATCTGGAGCAACTTCGGCAAATCAAACGCTGGACGACGGCGGGGGTCTCCCTGGATCGAATCCGCTCGCTGCTCCAGGGCGAACCGCCACCGGTGCCGCCACGCCCTCCGGCGCTCGGGTCGGTCAGCGTCCGCAGTCATCTGACGGTTGCGGAAGGCGTGGAGGTGGTGATCGATCCGGGGCGAGCCGGTCTGACGCCCGAGCAGGTGCGCGTTTTCGCGCGGGGCGTGATGGATGCCTTCGCCTTAACGATCGCCAAGCCACCCGCCGACACCGACGCGAAACCATAAAAAGCAGCAACGGACAAGAGCCCAATCACACCATGACGCTCAAAAAACACGCTTACGTCATCGTCTGGCCCGAGCAACTCGTCTCCATTGGGGAAGCATTGGCACAGGCAGACCTTGACACGCTGCGAGTCCAGGTCGAACGCTTTCCATCACCCGAGGTTGCGTTGTTCTATCGCTCCGATCCGTCGGAGCCAGACTACTTTACACGCATCACGGCCTATCGCGTCGTCATGCCCTTGCTCTATTATCTGCTGCAATTCGAAGTCCGACGCGATCTGCCGCCCTTCGATCCGTATCGCGTCTGTCACGATATCCAGGCCCTTTCCGTTGAAGATCTCGCTCGACTGGGTATCCGAATCGCCACAGGCTCCTTCCCCGGTAACGTTTTCGGCATGGATCCGGGGTCCGTCTTTGCGGCAAGCGTCGCGGACAAGCAAGCGATTCTGCGTCAGTTGCAGCATCTCGACCTGCCGTTCCGCTATCCCGACAGGGTTTCCAGGAGGGTTATTCCGAGCGAGACCGGCAGCCCGCTCGACGCTCTGCTGGGTCGGTTGATCGAGAATCCAATCTGGGATCAAGCCTGGTGTGTCGATGAGGTGCCGGGGGTGACCGGCAACCCGTTCAACTATCTGCTGGTTCAGTTGATTCAGCCTTCGAGCCGGGATCAGGCCTGGAGTTTTGGCCTGCTGGACCAGGCATTGCAAATGGGCGCGGTGATGGATGCCACAACCCTCTACCAGTTGGGTCGCGCGAACGAGGCATGGTATCGCCACTTGAGTGCGCGGATGCCCTCTGAAGTAGTCTTGGAGGCGTGTGGCCTTTCTAACTCGGAACAGCGCGAAATTTGCGCGTCTCCCCAAGTCATCACCTTGATCAGGGGAGGACGTTTGGCCCCGCCGGAGCGATCCGGCAAGGATGGCTGGCTTCAGGTTGCTTTGTCCATACAGGTCGGGACGCCAGAGCGCGCCCGCTTTGTGACATGGCTGGTGCGCGAAGGCGGGCAGGATGTCAATCACCGTGGGGAGAACCTGAGTTCCCCCTTGAAACTCGCGGTCTACCATCGCGAACCCGAGCTGACTCAGTGCTTGATCGACCTCGGCGCCGACCTGGACCTGGAGGACTATCGAGGCGATACGCCCCTTCACTGGGCCGCCTGGCTGGGCTACGCGGAACTGGTCGAGCGACTGGTCCGCAACGGGGCCGACACGCAGGTGCGCAACCATCGAGGGAAGACACCGAAAGAGGTCGCGGAGGATTTTCAGCAGACGACGATCATGCGCTTTTTGACGGACTCTGCCATTTCCGACAGAAAACGCGATCAATGAGCAACCATGCGGATTCATGACGCTGGGTCCGGATTCCAAAGCTAACCCGCCGATTTCAACGCGGCGTCGCGTCCTGACTCAGCACCCCGTCATCGCGTCGGGCCAGGTTGTCAAGAACGATCTCCCCGGCGCGCAGGAGGCGCTGGCGGACCTCGGGCCGATCGGTGTTACCCGCCGCGAGTTGGACAAAATCCTCCCCGATGAGCATGTTCAGCCCGCCGGTGGCGATGAAGGCGGCGTCTCCCAGTCGGTCGATCTCCGTGCGTGTCGCCATGGACTCCCGGGTTTTCTGGAAGATGTCCGATGGACTCGGCCCTGGTCGAGGCACGTCCTCGGCCTGGGTGAGCGAGACCTGAATGAAGGCGCCAGGATCGCCGCCGACCGTCTCATACGCACAGAGTTGCGTCCCCAGTGGCACCAGGATACTTCTGACCGGCAGACCGACCGGTGCGCCGAGCAGGGTTTCCAGCTCGTGGGGCGGCAGCAGATCGCAAGGATCGATCCGAGACGGATCCAGGCGGGTGCCGGTGTCCGTGTCCGTATGCCGGGGATCGGTCAAAAAGAACGACAGGATCAACAGCGTCAGGAGCGGGGGGAATTTGGGCGATTCGTTCACTTGGCCATCCATTTGGCCAGCAAGGCCTCCTTGCGAGAGGAGCGTTCACGCGGATCGAGTCGTTCATCCTGATTCGCGAGGCACTCCGCGCGCTCGGTTTGCTCGGACAAAGGCCAATAGGAACGTCCATCCTTGCCCATGTTCCAGGGATTACTCGCCTCTCGCGCCAGGCAAGTTAAATGCTCCTCGAAATCTTCCGGCGAGGCGGTCGCCAGGGCACAACGTTCATGTGCCCGCCAGCGACGGTGCCAACACGTTTTGTCGAAACGCTCGCTACGACACGTCGTGTGGCTAAACATCGGGGTATGGAGACGGCTGCGGGCCATGATCCTCTCCGTTCGTGTGATCCCAAGGTCTCCGCGCCCCGCGTCACTGCGTCAAGCCCCTGCCGAGGGCGTGACGGCAACCGTGATGCCGAAACGCCGCACCGCTTAGACAGGAGTGGCGATGTGGCCCCAAGCGAGCACTTGGGTCGAAAGCAGCAGGAGCAGACAGAACAAGGTCGCGCGAGGCATCGTTGCTTTAACCCACCTGTTCACGGTCCACAACGGACGTAGCGTGCCAGCGAGAGAGAATCGCGTCGAGTAGTGATCGATCATTGGAAATCTCCTTCAGAGAGTTAAAAAATGTCCGAAACCGATCGGCACCGATTTCGCTGACGAGCCTGACGCCATGGCGTTGGATGTCATCGGTTTGAAGATGAGCGCATGCCGTCTCGAAGACATTCTCAAGGTAGGTCGAGGTCTTCCGTGCGTCTTCGGCATAGAGCGTGAGTAGCCTGTCGATGATCTCTTCGGCGCCTTGAGTGCGCTCGACCGAGCCATTTTGATAGCAATGCAAATGTTCGCAGAGATACCCTAAGCCTTCATTCAGAATCGCGCCGAGCAGTGGGCCATGAATGTCCAGTACCGTTCGGTCGACGGAGGCCGCCGCCTCGTGAAACAGCGCCTCGGCCAACTGATTGTAGCGCAGGGTCTCGGCGGAACCCTGACCCTGGGTGATCGCGAACACGATCGAGGCAAAATGCGCGTCATAGCTTCGCGTGAACGGATGTTGCCTCGACCCGAATGATTTGCCGGAGTTGGCGAGATACGCCACCGTAGCCTCCGCCTGCGAGTCAAGGCCGGCTTCCAGCGCGGCAGCGATCAGGTCGATGATCGGGTTGCGATAGTGGCGGAAGTGTTCATGGAAAAGACCGCTCATCGTCTGCTGAACGGTCTGACGCCGATGCAGAGCGCGCAATTTCGCGAGATGATGGGGGTTCGGGAGTGTCTTGGAATCTCCCGGCTGATGCCGCCGCTCCCACAACTGGACCGTGGAGTAAGCCACGTCCAGCGCGTCGGCCAGCGTTTGCTGAGTAAAACTCTGCTCCCGACGAAGGCGTTTTAGCCAGATCGGAAAGAACGCTTCGGTCGACGCACACCCCCCCCGGCGACGCTCCTGACTCTGCTCGAAGAGGACGTCCAACCAACTCGCTTCAATAGTCTCCATGATCTCCAGCACCTCGGTCGCGATTCGGGGAAAGCATACGACAACCCCAATCCTGGCAACACTAAAGTGGACCCCATGTCCAGGACAGTTTTCCCCTGAATTTAAGTTGTGCTTGCGACATCAATCGCAGCGGTTTGGCGCTGCCCCAGTGTTGTCTCGCCGAAGCGATCCACGATGTTGGCTCCCCCACCTACCCCCGAGCGGTAGACCGCCTCCGGCGTCAGGTACCCCAGCGATTGGTGCGGTCGCTCGTGGTTGTAGAAGGCGAAGTAGTTCTACTTTGTTAACTTTGACTGTCGCATAAATTAATGAATTTTAATTCTACTTTGTTAACTTTGACTGTCGCATAAATTAATGAATTTTAAGTTATTTTTTATTAGGCGCAATAAATCTTCATTTACTATGCCCCTATTGAAGATAGATGTTGGCGGTTTATGGGTGA
>NZ_NHSQ01000004.1 GCF_016653465.1 Thiocystis minor
TGACCCAGTACCTGCCCTTCGATTCCTGGGAGCACCTGTTCGATTTCATGCTGGAGGCACTTGAGCCAGCGCGGCCACCACCCGCACGCCGCGCGGGCGGGAAGCGGGGGCAAATTTAGAATTGCTGGACGTTGATAGGTGATTTCCGCGACCTTGCATTTCGTGCGGGTACGAATGATCACGCTCCGGGTATTCTGCGGAACGAACAGGCCCATCTCGCCGATGAATTCGCCCTTGTTAATGTAGGCCAGCAATAACTCGCGACGCTCTTCCTCATCATCGATCATGGCCGCGACCGAACCCTCGATGAGGTAGTACAGGGTTTCCGCCGCCTGCCCCTGGCGGATGAAATCGACATTCTTCTCGTAGGTTTTGGTGTGGCATTGCGCCAGAAATGGCTCCAGCCAGTGTGGGGTTTCCTGCAGCGGTTTCAGTATGCTCATAGATTGGTCTGTTCAAGGGCGGGAGTTGCTATCGATTTTAGGCATGCTGCCGAGCATTGTCGAACTATGCTAGCCTTCCGACACTGAAAAAAGCGAGTTTCTCCCGGAGTCGTTCTCTAAGGTCCGGCGAGTACATCGAATTCATCGATTCGTGAGGCGATATGAAGGCGCGGGTGAAGTGGATCGAGGGTGTCGCCATGCTGGGCGAGTCGGGTTCGGGTCATGGCATTGTCATGGACGGGCCGCCCGACCTGGGCGGACGCAATCTCGGCGTCAGACCCATGGAAATGCTGCTCATCGGCATGGGTGGCTGTACTCAGTTCGATGTCCTGATGATTCTGCGCAAGGCGCGCCAGGCGGTGACCGACTGCGTGGTGGAACTGGAAGCGGAGCGCTCCGCGACGGACCCGAAAATCTTTACGAAGATTCACGCGCATTTCATCGTGACCGGCCACAACCTGGACCCGAAACGTGTCGAGCAGGCCATCGGCTTAAGCGCGGAAAAATATTGCTCGGCATCCATCATGCTTGGCGCCATGGCGGCCATTACCCATGATTTTGAGATCCTCGCCGCCTGAGGCGCGAACCGCGCGAGCGGCAGGCACTGGCAGCCGGTCGCTGCAAGCGTCTCGCTTATTTCCGAAACCTTCCCCGACATGAGATATTCACTTGCATCGACCGATCCTGATCGGTCGTTTGCACGCTCCCATTTTGACTGAAAAAGCCCCAAGGAGGTTTTCCCGACGATGCCCACCACTCTGAAGAAGCTGCGTCTGCATGGATTCAACAACCTGACCAAGACGCTCAGCTTCAATATATACGATGTCTGCTACGCCGATTCGACCGAGCAGCGCGAAGCCTACATCGCCTATATCGACGAGGCCTATAACGCGGAGCGTCTCACCGCGATTTTGACCGACGTGGCGGAGATCATCGGCGCGAATATCCTCAACATCGCCCATCAGGACTACGACCCCCAGGGGGCGTCGGTGACGATGCTGATCTCCGAGGAAGGCATCGTCGCGGAAAACCTTTCCAACACGGCTACACCGGGACCGCTGCCGGATGCCGTGGTGGCGCATTTGGACAAGAGCCATATCACCGTCCACACCTATCCGGAAACCAATCCGCAGACCGGGATCAGCACTTTTCGCGCCGATATCGATGTCTCGACCTGCGGGCGGATTTCGCCGCTGCGGGCGCTGAATTATCTGATTCACGCACTGGAATCGGACATCGTCATCATGGATTACCGGGTACGCGGCTTCACCCGCGATGTCACCGGGCGCAAGCACTTCATCGACCACAACATCAGCTCGATCCAGAATTATCTGTCGAGCAACACCAAAAAACGCTATCAGATGGTCGACGTCAACGTCTATCAGGAAAACCTCTTTCACACCAAGATGGTCATCAAGCACTTTCGGCTCGACGATTATCTGTTCTGCGTCGAGGCCAAGGATTTGGCTCCACAGGAACATCAACGCATTCAGAAACTGCTGCGGCGCGAACTGAGCGAGATTTTCAATGGCCGCAATCTGGGGCGTAATCTGGAATTCATGAGCTGATCCGCGCCGGCGGGCGGGGCGGTGTCACGAGACCTGGGATTGCCGGGTTGTACTCGGCGTCTGGCTCCAGTTTGATGGCCGAAGCGCCGAGTGCCACTCGGCGATCCCAGGGCCATGCCGTTTGAGACGGAAATCGCCTAAAATCGCCTATATCCAGTAGGCTGTCCGAGTCATGACGCGCGAGGTCAGTTTCATCGCCGCCCGGATCGGCGCGGGAAGATCGGCACCGCCGGCCGCCTTGGCGATCTGCGCGTGCCGCACCTCATCGGCCTTCATCTGCTCCAGGATCATCCGGCTTTTCTCGTCCCGAGCGGGGATCTGTTCCAGGTGATCGTCCAGATGATCCTCGACCTGCCGTTCGGTCTCGATCACGAACCCCAGGCTCCACTTGTCGCCGGCCAGACCCGCGGCGGCGCCCATCGCGAAGGATCCGGCGTACCAGAGCGGATTCAACAGACTCTTGCGGTCGCCGAGTTCCCGCAGCCGTTCCTCGCACCAGGCCAGATGATCGTTCTCCTCGCGTGCCGAGCGTTCCATGCGTTTGCGCGTCTCGGGGAGTCTGGCCGTGAGCGCCTGCCCCTGATACAGGGCCTGGGCGCAGACCTCGCCGGTGTGGTTGACGCGCATCAGGCGCGCCACATGCTTGCGATGATCGTCTGACAGCTCCGCATCCATGATGCCGGCCGCCGGGTTGCGCCGTTCCGTGGTCTGGGGGCGGCCGAAGAGGGTGCGGAGCGCACGGTCCGCGTTGATCAGGACGTGATCGAGAGGAGAATACTGGCGGGCGCCAGGACTTGGACGGTTCATGATATAGAAAAGCGATGTCCGTTTGATGACTTGATGAACCGGATTCTGAGCGGCTGGCCGTCGGGTTTCAACCGTCCATCTGTCTGGCGAGCAACTCCACGGGATGACAGACCTCGATGGACAGTCCGGCCTCGCGGATCCCGGCGGCCAGATGGAGCGCACACCCCGGATTGGTGGTGACGATGACCGCCGGCTGCAAGTCGGACAGCGGCGCCAGCTTCTCGCGCAGGAGCGCGTCCGCCATGACGGGCTGCTGGAGCAGATAGGTGCCCGCCGCCCCGCAGCAGCGATCGTTGCCGGGCAGGGGAGCCATCTCCAGCGCGGGGATACGGGCCAGCAGACGATAGACCGCGGCATTGCCACCGAGCAGGTTGCGATGCGAGCAAGGCTCGTGGACCAGCACGCGCCGGGGCAGCGGATGGAGTGCGAGCGTCACCGGCCAGGTGGCCCGATCCAGAAACTCGCAGAGTTCCCGCGTATCGTGCAGCGTGGGTTCCTCGCGCAGTTCCGCAATGCAGGCGCTGGCGAGCCCGACCAGCACACGACCGGCATGAATCCGCGCGCTGTTCGCCCGGCGCGCGTCGGCCTCGGCGGGATAGCCGTTATGCCGCAGCAGCGCGCCGCAGCAAGCCGTCTCGGACGGTATCCGCACCCGCAGTCCAAGCCGTTCGCACACCTTGATCGCGGCCGCGATCGCCGTGCCCTGCGCGCTGGAGCCCATGCAGCCGACGAACAGATCCAACTCGGCGGCGGGCGGATCCAGCGGTCTGATCCGCCGCGCCGTCAACCCCATGGCGGTCGCGAGACGATGAGAGGGCCGCAGCCGTCGGAACCGGGCCAGCGCCGCGATTTCGGCGACGCGCGCCAATCCGCTCCGACGGTAGATCCTGGCCAAGCGTCCCAACGCCCCGGCGATGCGCGCATCCGACAGACCGGCCAGCCAGCCGCGCCGCAACATTCTCCGCCATGCGGGCAAGGCCTCGACCCTGAGCGCCTTGGCGCCATCGGCAAGGCGTCCGTAGGCGACCAGCGAGGGACAAACGGTTTCGCAGGCGCGGCAGGTCAGACAGCCATCCAGATGTCCGGCCAGGGTGTCCGTCAGCTCCAGATCCCCCGTCAGCCAGCCCTGGATCAGCGAGATTCTCCCGCGCGGCGAATCGGCCTCGTTGCGCGCCACGCCATAGGTCGGGCAACTTGGCAGGCACAGGCCGCACTTGACGCACTGATCAGCGAGTCGAAGCAGTTCTTGCGAGGATGGGTTCGTCTTCAAAATTTCAGATATGGCTAGCGAATGAGGGGCTGTGGGGCTAGACGGCTCGCGGATCTCCTCCGCGCCCGGCCATTGAGCGAGCGCCATGTTAACCTTATCCTTATCTGCAAGGCGCAATTCAGGACATTGAAGATGGCGTACTACCGTTACCATGTCTTTTTCTGCACGAATCAGCGCGAAGCCGGCCGTCAATGCTGTGGTCAATGCGATGCGTCGGCCATGCGCGATTACCTCAAGCGCCGCGTCAAGGAGCTTGGACTCGCCGGCGTAGGAGGTGTGAGGATCAATACGGCCGGTTGTCTCGACCGCTGTCGTGAGGGACCGGTCATCGTGGTCTACCCAGAGTCGATCTGGTATACCTATGCTGACACCGAGGATCTGGAAGAAATCCTGCGGGAGCATCTGACGCACGGCCGGATTGTCGAACATCTCAGGCTGCCCGGTTAAGGCGGATTTGCCCAGGGATCGGACAAGCGCGACGCGGATTGTGCCCGCGCGGCACTTGCGCCGGAAAAACCGATCGCGTAATATGCGCGATCTTTCTCGACACAGAAAATCGATATTCAGGCCAGCGCGCGAATCCGCCGCGCGGCCATCGCTGGAGCGAAGGATCATGACGACGACTGTTAGCGCCAAACCCGCCGAGGTTCGCCGCGCCTGGTACTTGGTTGACGCCGATGGCAAAACCCTCGGGCGGCTGGCAAGCGAACTGGCTCTGCGCCTGCGCGGCAAGCATAAACCGCAATACACGCCCCATGTCGACACGGGCGATTACCTGGTGGTCGTCAACGCCGAGAAGATCCGCGTGACCGGAAACAAGCTCCAGGACAAGATGTACTATCGCCATACCGGCTATGTCGGTAACCTCAAGTCCATGAATCTCGCAAAATTGCTTGAGAAAACTCCCGAGCGCGCCATTCAGTTGGCCGTCAAGGGCATGTTGCCGCGTGGCCCGCTCGGTCGCGCCATGTTCCGGAAGCTGCGTGTCTACGCCGGTCCCGAGCATGGCCATCAGGCACAGCAGCCCCAGGTTCTCGAGCTCAACGTTTAGGAATCAGACGCATGTCGGAGACGCAACACGCAATCGGTCGCCGCAAGACCTCCGCCGCACGGGTTTTCCTGTCGGTCGGTTCTGGCGCTATCACGGTCAACAACCGTCCGCTCGATCAGTTTTTCGGGCGTGAGACGGCCCGCATGGTCGTTCGTCAGCCGCTCGTCACGGCCGGCCTCGTCGACCGCGTGGACATCAAGGTGACCGTCACTGGCGGGGGCAACACCGGACAGGCCGGCGCCATTCGTCATGGCATTGCCCGTGCCCTGGTCATTTACGACGAAGCGCTTCGCTCGCCCATGCGTCGCGCCGGCTTCCTGACCCGCGACGCTCGCGAAGTCGAACGGAAGAAAGTCGGCCTGCACAAGGCCCGTAAGCGTCCTCAGTTCTCCAAGCGTTAAGCGACGACGAATCGGGTTTCGCCTCTGTTCGATCCATCGAGCATGAGGCCAGACTCACCCCGAATCGCGAGACGCACCGCCTACTTGGGGGATCGTCTAGTGGTAGGACAGCGGACTCTGACTCCGCTAACCAAGGTTCGAATCCTTGTCCCCCAGCCAAACAAAACAAGGGCTTACAGTTTTCCGCTGTAAGCCCTTTTCGTTGCTGGTCGTTTATGTAGCCACTGTGTAGCCAAATTTTCGAAATCCGAATCAGCGCGCCAGCCGTCAACCCTCCCCATACTTCGCCGTCAGTCGCGCCAATCGGTTCGCCGCGTCCTGGGTCCGCGTCTGGATGCGAGCCAGCCCCAAGCGGACAGCGCGCACCAAGTTTTCGTCAGCCGCCAGCAGTCGTTGAATGGAATTCCGTTCAAAACGGTCGGGACGGTAAAAATGATCGGTAGCCATGATTCTGCACCTCTCGTTGCAGGGTGGTGGTCAGGTTCCAAGCGAGCGCGTCAACGCTCTCACTTGACGACGCTCTTTTACGTCGTCACTTCGGCGACAGCAGTTCTTCGATTCGCGCCAGCCGTTCGGCATTTTCCAGCGCCTCGCCGATGTGGGCCTTATCGCTCAAGAGCGCCATGATCTCCCTGGCTTGCTTGCTCGGTCGTCAGTGAGCCATCAGACGATGCCGGCCGGATCAACCGGCGATCCTGTGGGCAGCGGGCGCGACTGCGATTCGCCTTTTGTTCATAGGCGCGCCCATGCCATTCTGCTTTTATTCGATGACCACCGCCCTTTTGACGATGTCGCCGAGATCGAACGCGTGGTCATCGAAAACCTCAAAACCATCGAAATTTATCTCAAAAGCCTCAAGGATGGCGCTCATTGTCACGGTTGCGGCAAGGCGTTTGATTGCTTTCACGGATATGGACAGGAAATCGAATTGCGCCATTTGCCGATTCTCGGCGACAAAGTCTCTCTTGTCATCCGCCCCAGACGCTATCGCCGTGAACTCTGTGAGGGGCGCCTGACGACCAGCTAGGTTCTCAATGGGTCTACGCCGAAAAGTGCGATGACGACGGCTTACGAACAAGATGTCATGCGCGCCTTGATCGACAGTACGCTTCAAGATGCCAGTTGGAAGTACGATCTTGGAACAGCGTCCGTCCAAGGAATCCTAGATCGGCTGATCGAGACCAGGATGGATTGGACGCCCATGACCGTGATGAACGTCATGGGCAGTGACGAAATTGCGTCGAAGAAGAGGCATCGTGATTTTGCGGCGATGGTCAGTGCCTCCTGCATCGACGGCGAGTGACGGGTCATCGGCCTCCTCGGAGGGCGCCCAAAGTCGCGATTAGGGATTTTTTCCTTGCATTTTTCTCGGCGGCGAAATCCGTCTTCGGTCCACGTGTCGCGCTTTGTGCGGCTCGCTTTTATGTCGCTAAATTGTATCGCGAAGGCGTCGATGCCTTGCGCAAAAAAGAAACGACTCCAACTTTTTGATTGATCGTCGTGCCAATGGATGCGTCGAAGGGCTCCACAATAAAATCAAGGTCATTCAGCGACGCGGCGATGGCATCGCGAACCGGGATGGCCCCTTTCAAAGGGCGTACCTCGACTTGAACGGTTACGCCCCCTTTGCCCGGCGCCACCATATCAATCAATGACTTGCAAAGCGAACGACCAGCCTGATTTCGAGGGCGGCATGTCCGGCAAAAAATATCGTAAGCAGTTGTTTCTAATGAATATGATCTGGCGCTTTAAATCCGGGAGAGCCATCTGATTTTCATGGATTCCTTTTTATTCAGGCGGTTAGGCGATTTTAAGGCATACTTAATCCGTGTTTTTGTTGACCCAGATCAAATAATAGGGCGGTATAACGTTGCGGGAACCTTATAAGAGCCAGAGACATCATTCATTGTCTCACGCACCAATCCAGGATTCCCGTATAATGATTGCCATGTTTAGTGAAAAATATTTAGCCATTTAAATGACATACGATTCGACAAACATAAAAGTACTCCGCGGACTCGATGCAGTACGCAAGCGCCCTGGCATGTACATCGGCGATACCGATGATGGTACGGGTCTACATCATATGGTTTTCGAAGTTGTCGATAACTCGATCGACGAGGCTTTAGCAGGTTACTGTACGAATATCAATGTTATTATTCATGGCGACGGGTCTGTCTCTGTCCGTGATGATGGCAGGGGAATACCGGTTGACATACACGCGGAAGAAAACCGTTCTGCCGCCGAAGTGATCATGACCGTATTACATGCGGGAGGTAAGTTTGACGACAACTCATACAAGGTGTCTGGGGGGCTGCATGGAGTAGGAGTTTCGGTCGTAAACGCGCTCTCTGAACGTCTCTATTTACGAATTTATCGGGGAGGGCATCTCTATGAGCAAGAGTATCGTTTAGGTGTACCTCAATATCCACTCAAAAATGTTGATCGGACTGATCGGAGGGGTACAGAAATCCGTTTTTATCCATCGTCGAATACTTTTACTAACCTTGATTATCACTACGATATTTTAGCAAAACGTCTTCGAGAACTCTCGTTTTTAAATTCGGGGGTGAAGATTTCATTAGAAGATGAAGCAACTGGCCGAGCCGATATCTTCGAGTATCAAGGAGGAATCAGATCTTTCGTAGAGTATCTAAACCAAAACAAAGAGCCAATCCACTCTACCGTGATCTATTTTAATACAGAGAGGCAGTCTATTGGTGTTGAGCTGGCGATACAGTGGAATAGTAGCTATCAGGAAACAATTTTCTGCTATACAAATACCATCCCACAAAAGGATGGTGGCACCCATTTAGCGGGTTTGCGAGCCGCTCTTACTAGAACCCTGAATTCATACATTGAGCGCGAAGGATTGGATCGAAGTCAAAAAATTCGACCTGTAGGAGATGACGCAAGAGAAGGACTAACCGCTGTTCTTTCAGTAAAAGTTCCGGATCCAAAGTTTTCTTCTCAGACAAAAGACAAATTGGTTTCGTCGGAAGTGAAAGCAGTTGTCGAGTCGTTAGTTGTTGAGCAACTAGGCATGTTTCTCGAAGAGCAACCGAATGAGGCAAAGATTATTGCAAATAAGATGTTGGATGCTGCACGCGCACGTGAAGCGGCTCGTAAGGCTCGCGAAATGACTCGTCGCAAGGGCGTTCTCGATATTGCAGGCTTACCGGGAAAATTAGCTGACTGTCAGGAAAAAGATCCAGCCAACTCGGAACTGTATCTTGTTGAGGGCGATTCCGCCGGTGGCTCGGCTAAACAAGGAAGAGACCGCGCCTTTCAGGCAATACTTCCTTTGAAGGGCAAAATTCTCAATGTCGAAAAAGCGCGTTTCGACAAGATGCTCTCATCGGCTGAAGTAGGCACACTCATTACAGCTCTAGGTTGCGGTATCGGACGAGAAGAATACAATCCCGACAACTTGCGTTACCATCGTATCATCATTATGACTGACGCAGATGTCGATGGTGCGCATATTCGAACCTTGCTTCTAACTTTTTTTTATAGACAAATGCCTGAGTTGGTAGAGAGAGGTTATATTTATATCGCTCAGCCACCACTTTTTAAAATCAAGAAAGGGAAGCAGGAGGAGTATCTGCTCGATGAAATTGCACTTAATCGTGCCATGCTGCAAGCGGCTCTTGACGATTCGTGTCTTTATGTCACACAAAATACATTGCCTTTAGCAAGAACCGCACTTGAAGCACTCGCACTGGAAAACAGTGTTATTGTCAACATTACAAAACGACTCGCAAGTAAATATGATCCGGCATTTCTAGAGGAATTAATTAAATCGCCCCCTCTAGATGACTCGACAATTGCTGACGCTCATCGCTTTAACCTCTGGTGTAGTCAATTAGAGACTCGACTAAATCAGCATGAATCGCTTTCGCTTCACTACAAACTTCGCATTAACGATCAGTCGCCAGGCAAACCGGCCTGCATTGAGCTAATACGATTTATTCATGGCATTCCTGAAATCCGCATCGTTCCGTTTGATTTTTTCCACTCAGTCGATTATGCGAAAATTCTTGAATATGGCCAAAAATTGACAGGATTGCTTCAACCCGACGCCTATGTCACGCGTGGAGAACGCGCGAAGAAGGTTTCAGATCTAGGCGACGGAATACGCTGGTTACTCGCAGAGGCTCAAAGAGGCTATAGCATCCAACGTTACAAAGGCTTGGGTGAAATGAATCCAGAGCAACTCTGGGAGACCACTATGAATCCGGAAACTCGTCGACTTTTACGAGTAACGATCGAAGACGCAGTTGCTGCGGATCTTATTTTCACCACATTGATGGGCGATCAAGTCGAACCACGGAGACTTTTTATCGAAAAAAATGCTTTAAATGCTGAAAACATAGACATTTAAGAATTATGAATCGTCATGCTTCGTGGGCCTGCCGAAATCTGGGTAGTGCTCCGAATCCGGATATTACGCGCAGCGACCAAATTCAGGTCGCGCTCTGAACTTGGATATTTGATATTTCAATCAATATTTCGTGGCTAATGATTTGTAACTTAACCCATCTTTAACATAACCCCATTGATAAACACCCCCAGATGGCATCTAACCATCTGATCTTTATGTACACGCCGGCCGAAAATCGCAATGTAGTGCCAAGTTATTCAATAGTGGAAGAGTAAAA
>NZ_NHSQ01000005.1 GCF_016653465.1 Thiocystis minor
GTTTGGCCGCCCCGCTCGCCCCCGCCAACGCCCCAGTTGCCGACACCACGGCGTTGGACTGCGGCCCCGTACCCGAGCTTCTGGCAACGTTTCAGCGCGCCTACGAAGCCGGCGCGCTCAACGAACTCATGGCGCTCTACAGTCCTGATTCGCGCGAAAACGACCTCGTCAACTGGTTAAGCATTCGTCATACCTATGCCGACTGGTTCAGAAAGACCTCGGCGCGCCGGATCGTTTTCGAGCAACTGCAAGTGCAACCGACCGCCAACCCGTCGCGTTGCGCGGCAATCGCCATCTTCCAGGTCAGCTATCTGGACGCTCAGGGGCATTTGGCGACGCAAGCGAACGTCATCGAGTTTCTGTTCGAGCGCCGGGGGGCGGATTTGTACATCTTGCGGGTACGCTATTGAGCATGGAAAGCCTTTGACTTTGATGGTCTTAGTCCACGCTCGCTCGTCCGGACTTCAGTCCAAACATCGGGGGCGTAGAGGCGGAAGTCGGATCGAAAGGCCCTATGAATGAGACAAGTACTGATGTGGTCCCAGAGCCGATCTTACGCCGTGACATTGAGGTGCGTGCCCACATTAGCGGGCAAGCCCTGGGTGGGGCTGGGCAGGCTGTCCAGCAGTTGGAGGGCGGATTGCTCCTGGATATCGATGGCTTTCTTGAGGACGGCCACCTCCACCGCTCCCTCCAGCTTATTCTGACTCAAACTCGTCGCGAGTTGGGCGAGGCCGGCGGTTGAACTGGGAATCTCCATGGAATGACCTCGTGGTGTCGGATGGACTGGAAACGCGAACTCGCCACTCTCGACGAGCCATTTTGGTTTAACGGCAGCCGACCCGGATCCTGGACTAGACTGGAAGCGGGATCCGTCGCGGCCCGGTCGAGGCGGCGGAGGTTGTCATCAACGACAGAGGAGATTGCCATGTTCCAGGTTCAGTCAATTCGGATCGCGACCCTCGCCGCTCTCGGCGTCCTCCTGGTCTTGTGGGGGGACGCCCGGGCGGAGCAGGATCGCAAGGAGGATGCAGCGGCCGCGCTGGAGGTCAAGGTGCTGGAGGCGCAGGTGCCCCGTGAGCAGGGGGATCGCGACGAGGTGATCTACCGCATGGAGGTCATCTCGGTGCTACGGTCCACCGCCCAGGTGACGCCAGGAGACATCATCGTCGTGCGTGCCGACGCCGTGAGCCAGGAGGCCCGGGACAGGGGCGTCGTGGGGCCTGCGGTTTTGGCTCCGGGTTGGCTCGGGGTCGCCTATCTTAACCCCGACCCCAAGGCCGGCGGCCCCGAGGCACACCAGCAGTTCACCATCGCCGCCAACGGCGACAGCTTCGAGGATATCCCGCCCGGGCCTCCCGCCGTGAAGTGGACCCAGTAGGCCGAAAGGCGATTATTCGCTTGCCCCTTTATTCCCGCCGCAAGGCTTCGATAGGATCGAGCCGGGCGGCGCGGCGCGCGGGAAAATAGCCGAAGATCACCCCCACCGCGGCGGAAAAGAAAAAGGCGATCAACACGATGCCGCCATTGAAAATGAAGGGCACCTGCAGCAACCCGGCCAGCCCGATGGAAGCGCCGATGGCCAGCAGGATCCCGAGGAGCCCGCCGAGCGAGGACAGGGCCACCGCCTCCACCAGAAATTGCAGCAGAACCTCGCGCTCCAGCGCGCCGATGGCGAGCCGGATGCCGATCTCGCGGGTGCGCTCGGTCACCGAGACCAGCATGATGTTCATGATGCCGATCCCGCCGACCAGCAGACTGACCGCGGCGACCGCCGTCAGCAGCGCGGTGAGCATCTGGGTGGTTCCGGTCAGCATGGTGGCGATCTCCTTCATGTCGCGCACGCTGAAATTATCCTGCTCGGACGGCAGGATATGGCGACGCTCGCGCATCAGCCGCTCCAGATCCGACTTGGCGCGTTCGGTGGATTCGCCATCGTGGACCGAGACCTGGATCAGGGTCACATCCTGATTGCCGGCGATCCGTCGCTGGAAGGCCCGCAGCGGCATCACCACCAGATCGTCCTGATCAGACCCCATGGCACTCTGGCCCTTGATCTTCAAGACACCGATGACCTCGCAGGACAATGTCTTGAGACGAATTTTCTCGCCGAGCGGATCCAGGGAACCAAACAATTCCTTGCGGACCGTCGCACCGATCACGCACACCGCGCGCCCGCCGTTCAGCTCGCTGTCGGTGAAGAGACGCCCCGCTTCCAGGGTCCAGTTGCGCACCGTAAAGAAGG
Organism: Thiocystis minor; assembly: GCF_016653465.1. Classification (GTDB taxonomy): domain Bacteria; phylum Pseudomonadota; class Gammaproteobacteria; order Chromatiales; family Chromatiaceae; genus Chromatium; species Chromatium minus. The sequence continues at coordinate 2,246 of NZ_NHSQ01000005.1, forward strand.
CGTTGTCGGTTCCGGTCACCGAGGTCGACCAGTTGCTGTTGCCGGCAATCGCCGTCAAGGACTGGCTCGCGGAGGGGGCGACCGCGCGGACGCTCGGGACATCGCGCCCAACCGCCGTCGCGTCCGCCACGCTGAAGGGCGGCGCGCTTGATCCTTGTCCAGGCCCCATGTGCTGACCCATGCGGATCATCAGCAGATTGCTGCCCAGGCTTTCGATCTGACTGGCCACCTGACGGGTGGCGCCATCGCCCAGGGTGACCATGACGATGACCGCCGCCACCCCGATCACAATGCCCAGGATGGTGAGCACCGAGCGCAGTACGTTACGGCGGATTTCGCGCAGGGCGAGGAGGAGTGCGTTCCAGAACATCGTATCACTCGTGCCCCATAGGTAATGGATCCGCCAACCCCGCCGTGGTCTGCGCCTGCGGATCGAGTGCCTCGGTCGCGAACTGATAGCGACCGGGACTGATCTGCTTGGCGCGATACATGGCGGCATCCGCGCGCTTGATCAGGGTGTCGATGGTGTCGCCATCGTGCGGGAACAGGCTGATGCCGAGACTGGGGAGGCAGCGCAGTTCCAACCCCGCGAGCGGATAGGGCGGCGTCAAGTCCGCGATGGCGCTGCGCGCCGCATGCACCACGTCCTCGCGATCGCGGACGTTCGCCAGGACGACGATGAACTCGTCGCCGCCGAGTCGGGCGATCAGATCCTCCGCACGGAAGGCGTCCAGCAGCCGACTTGCGAAGCCCTGCAGGAGCTGGTCGCCCACTGGATGACCATGGGTGTCGTTGACCGCCTTGAAGTGGTCCAGATCGAAAAACAACACCGCCAACTGACCGCTCGCCCGCCGGGCACTCGCCAGCATGTGATTGGCCAGTTGATCGAGCAGGGCGCGACTGGGCAGGCCGGTCAGTGGATCGTGTTGGGCCAGATGGATCGCCCGGTCCTCGGACGCCTTGCGCCGGGTGACATCCTGGTGGACCAGCAACACCCGCTCCAGCACGCCTTGGGCGTCCAGGATCGCCTCCAGGCGGGCGACGAACCAGCGATAGCCCTCATCCTTGCACCGCAGCCGGTATTGCATCTCGCACGGCGCGGCATGCGCCGCGACGAAGCGGTCAAGGATATCGAGAATGCGGACTCGATCCTCCGGGTGGAGCAAGGTCGCCCAACCCTCCAGTTGATCCGGCAAATCGTCGAGGGAATAGCCGGTTTGCTGCCACCACTCGGGCGGAAAAAACACCTCGTTCGTGTGCGTATCCCATTCCCAAAAGGTCAATTCCGCGATCTCCGCCACCCGCCGCAACCGCTCCCGGGTGTCGATCAGCGCCTGCTCGCTGTGTTTGCGCGCGCTGATGTCGACCAGGATGAGCCGCCAGAGTGGCTGGTCGCCCTGTGTCTCCGGCGCCAGGCCGATCTCCAGAAACCCCCAGACCTGCTGTCCGGACGCCTGCCGCAGGCGCAGCTCGCAGGATTTGCGCTCGCCCGCGGCGCGGCGCTGGCGGCGACAGCGGTAATAGATGTCCTGATCGGCGGGGAGGATGAAGCGCGTCAGCGGCAACCCGACCAGGTTGCCCCGCGAGGTGCCCAGCAGGGTGGCCGCGGCGAGGTTGGTCTCCTGGATCAGCCCCGCGCCGCTGAGGGTCAGATACCCCACGGGGGCCAGATCGTAGAGGTCGAAATAACGCGCGTGCGACCATTCCAGCGCCTCCTGCGTCTGGCGCAGTTCTTCGTTCTGCAGTTCCAGTTCGATCTGATGCACGCGCAGTTCGTGGACCAGCCGTTCGGCCGTCTCGGACATGAAGGCGTCCATCCCTGCATTCGCCTGGGTGGCGAATCGTGTCTCCGCCCGGTGGCGCAGGTCTGGATCCGGTGCCGATACCGGGGAGGAGTCATCGGGATGTGGCATGGGGTCGCTCTCGCGTGTTGAGGATCGGTCGGATGGGCACGGAGTTCAAGGACGGCCGCGTGCTTGCACAGCGCAGGCAGGTCATGCCCAGCGCGGTTTACATGGCCAAGCTGTTGGGCAGCAACCGGTCGCATTCTTTCTTAACCACCGCGTAACACTCGCAGCTTCGCTGCTCCAGTCCCGGGCGGTCGAGGACCGTGATCTGGCCCTGCGCATAGCGGATCAGGCCGGCCTCCTGCAGCGCGAGCGCGGCCTCGGTGACGCCTTCGCGACTGACGCCGAGCAGGTTGGCGATCAGCTCCTGCGTCATCACCAGGTCGCGGCCCTCCAGACGATCCAGACTCAGCAGCAGCCAGCGGCACAGTTGCTGATCCAGCGAGTGGTGTCGGTTGCACGCGGCCGTTTGCACCATTTGGGTGATCAGCGCCTGGGTATAGCGCAGCAACAGGTGCATCACCGGACCGGCGCGATGGAATTCGTCCATCATCACCTGCGCCTTCAGCCGAACGCCCACGCCCGCGCTTTGCACCACCGCGCGGCTAGGCGTGGTCTCGCCGCCCATGAACAGCGAGACGCCGACAACGCCCTCATTGCCCACCACCGCGATCTCGGCCGAGGCGCCGTCTTCCATGACGTACAGCAGCGAGACGATGGCGGTGAGCGGAAAATACACATGATCCAGGATGCGGTCCGATTCGGAGAGCACCTCGCCCAGCGGCATCTCGACCGGCTCCAGTTGCGGTCGCCAGCGTTGCCACTCGGCCTCGGGCAGCGCGGCGAGCAGGTGGTTTTTCTTGGGGTCGAGGGCAATGGACATCAGTGAACTCCGTGGAGAGGGGATCCCTGCGGGTGATCCCGGCAGTCGAGACTTGCTTGACGATAAGGCGTCGATGCTACTCCGTCTGTCTGTAAACGCACGTATAGACGACGCGGTAGGCTTCCACGCAGGGTTCGACCGCGCCCGACCAGGCGACTTTTCAGGCATCACAGCCATGCCCAGAGCGATAAACGTCGTTTTGTAGCGGCTCCGTTGGGCGTGCGCGTACAATGTGCGACACCGTACAGATGAACGGCTCCGTGCGGGGTAAACTGACATCCGGACATCGAGGTTGGATGGATGTCGGGTGGCGTGAAGACAGACGGATCTGTGTCAGAGATGCTGGCAGTCAAGCATCGATATCGCTGCCGTCATTTCAGTCGCGTGAATTTCTAATACCACTTCTATCGATAGGTAACGGCAAATGAACAACATCTCCAAAAGCGCCCTTTTTGGCACCATGACGACGGTAATGGTTCTGACGCTGACGCTCGGGGCATGCAGCAGCGCCTCGAAGTATGAGCCGGCGCCAGCCGCCCCAGCCCCAGCTCCGATGTATGAGCCAAAATCAGATCGCAATTAATCACGTCCTAATGTCCTAATGTCGATCGTATTTGCTGTCAACTTGGACTTTGACCCGTTCAAGTTGACGGCAAAGGCTGAGGAGTATTCCAGGTGAAGCGCATCGTCGCTGGAGTGCCGCGTCGTGAATTCCGTGCTTTACCGGCCGCTGCGATCGGTCTCTTCGTCATTCTCGTCGGCTATACCGACGTGATTGGGGCCGCCTCTTCACAGCCGATTTTTGATGACGCCAAGGGGTCGGTTTCGCGTCCACTTCCACCCGAATACGCGATCGACCGGGACGGGTCCGTCACGCTGCGAATCTGCTATAACTGGTCATGCGCGAGCAGGCAGACCATCACGTTCACTCCCGACGACATGGCCGATCTCAAAAGGCATCTGGCGGTTTGTCCGGGCACAAGTCTTCATGATCGATTACAGCATGTGCGTATCGGCATCTGGCAAATGGAGTTGCTGGCACAAAAATATCAGCCGTTGTTGGCCAACGACCTGGCGATTAACACGTTTGAGGCGGGATTCGAGGGGCGCATGGATTGCGTCGATAACACCAGCAACACCACGACGTATCTGCATATTCTCCGGGATATCCGAGAATTGACCGGTTGGACGGTCTCATCGCCCCAAGTGCGCGGTTTTTTCGATATCACTGCGGTTCACTGGACGGCCGTCATCATCGATACGGACAGCGGGTCTCCCTGGAGCGTCGACTCCTGGTATCGGCCGAACGGCCATCTACCAATGGTCATGCCCTTGCAGAGCTGGATTGACAAGAAGAAGGGCTGGCAACCGCCCTTCGAACGTCTGAATCCTACCCCGCATTCCATTGACAAGCTCTGTCATACGTAGTCACTCGGCATCTTGGGGCTAGCGGCGCTTTCCTTTCCGTCAAGCAGGTGGAATCAGGTCTTCAATCTCGAATTTGGGTGACTCGCTCAATTCAATCTTCAATGCCGGTACGCTAGCCGCGTATTCCGGATGATGCTCTGACCGATCTGGTTTCCGGCATGACATACACAACGCCAGCCGTCCCGGAAAAAAAGCGATGGATCACGTCCGTGAAGAATTCCGGCGGAACATTGATGCAGCCATAGGAAATACGGTTATCGAGCGGCGTTGGACTGGCCAGGCGTTGCGGTCGGCGCTGTTTGGGTATGCTCGTCACGACCGGATGCATGGAGATGGCATTTTTGTAGTCCACCCAGAGGATTTCCTTGCCATGGGAATTGCGGCCCATGGCCGTCTGGAAACGACCCGCGGGCGTTGTACGATCCTCGGGGGGGATACGTGACATCCGCATGTCACTGATGCCGGGGGCGACGTCATCGCCTTTCCCCATCCCCAGCAGCACGGGGGCCGCGCCCTTGATCTGTCCGTCCGTGCTAAAGACATAGACCTTGGCGTTGACCTTATCGACAATCGCGAACGGCAGGTTGAGATTGTCGCTTGAGCTGACCACCCAATCCGCCGTCTCCCGTGTCCTGCGCGAGGCGCTCTCCGACCGAAAATTGGCCTGTTTGTAACTCAACGGCATGTCCGTTTTTGCTTCCGTCACGAACGGAACCTCGGCCTCTTCCGTATAGTTTGCATTGAGCATCGGGTTAGGCCGCTGAGCGGCATCGTCCGCCTTCGTGGCCAGGCGCGGGCCGCACCCGGCGATCAATAGAACAGAACAGAGGCTGAGTGCCGTGCCGATCCTAAGCCGATCGTGATCCCTGTGACGACTGCGCGTCTGACGCTGGCCGCCGGTTGCCGGTTGCTCTATGTCACCCATTTCCAATCTCTTATCTCCGGTAGATCCTCGCCATGTTCGGCGATGTAATGCTGATGCTCGATCAGCTTGTCGCGAATCGCCAGCTTGGCGTAGGCGGCCCTGGGGCCAAGTCGCGGCACCCGATCAATGACATCGGCGACCAGGTCGAAGCGATCCAGATCGTTCTTGACCACCGTATCGAAGGGCGTCGAGGTGGTGCCCTCTTCCTTATCGCCGCGCACATGCAGATTGTGGTGGTTGGCGCGGCGATCGGTGAGCCGGTGGATCAGCCAAGGATAGCCATGATAGGCGAAGATGATGGGCTTGTCGTAGAGATAGATCTGACCGACCGAGAGATCGTTCGCCGCGCGCCACCAGGCGTCGAGCTTGCGCAGGCTTTCCGTGTCAAGGGTTTGGGTCGCCGTGGTCATGGGCCGATTCCTCAATGGGTCTGGCATGAGTGATGCCGCCTGGCCATGAAGCGGCCCAGCGAGACGGTGGCGAGCGGACGCCGGACATCGCGTATTCGGGGATCGCCACCAGACACCCTTTCCGCCCCCCGGTCCGTGCGTTACAGAACAAGGGGTTGCGAAAGCGTTGAGGCGCAAGCGAAAGACAGGGACGCGCGTTGGCGTCACGACAGATTCATCACTACAATTCAGTCATGCGATTCGATTGGGACGAGCGTAAGAGGCAACGGTATGAACAAGGTGACTAAGCCGCAAACCGAAGAGCGGCGTCGGCTTGCCGAGCAACCCGAGGCGGCCATCGAAACGAGCGATCTTCCCGAGGTGACCGACTGGACTGGAGCCGAGCGCGGGCGCTTCTACCGGCCCATCAAGCAGCAGGTCACGCTACGGATCGATGCCGACGTGCTGGCCTGGTTCAAGGCTCGGGGAGACAAATACCAGACACGCATCAATGCGGCGCTGCGCGAGTACATCGAACATCATGGTTGATCGCCTCATCGGGAAGCGGAACAAGGGAAAACGTAATGAGCATGAACGAGGCGGAGACCCGCTACCACCTGATCGACCCTCTGCTGCGCGCCAAAGGCTATGTCAGCCGCGCGCAAATCACGCTTGAAACCATTCTGACGCCGTCCCCCGTCGAGCCCACCGGGGCCAAGGGCCGCCGCCGCAAGGGGCCGGGGCGCACCGACTACCTGCTCTGCGTCCAACTCGACGTGATGCCCAAGCCGCTATCCATCGCCGTGCTGGAGTCCAAGAGAGAAGGCGAAGACCCGCTCGCTGGCATGCAGCAGGCCAAGGGCTATGCCGATGGCGAGCGTTTCGACGTGAACGACGTCTTCGCCACCAATGGTCATCGCTATGGCGAGTTTGATTTCGTCACCCGTCTGCAAAGCGGACCATTTCCCTTTTCCGACTTTCCGTCGCATGCCAGGCTTGCGGCACGCTATGCCAAAGACTCGGGCATCGACCTCGCTCAGCCGGAGGCCGCCATCCTGTTTCAGGCCGACAGTCCGGCCTGGGCGCTCAGTCGTTATTATCAGGACGCCGCCATTCGCGCGGCCTTTGAAAAAATCATCCTCTGTCAGTTGCACCACGAACAAGCGCGCGTCCTGCTGGCGCTCGCCACCGGGGCGGGCAAAACCATCATCGCCACCAATTATCAGACGCTCGGGCTGGATGACGACGACGGCTTCGCCAGCTTCTTGTCCGAGCATGACGGCGACAACGCCTTCAGCGTCATCATCATCGACGAATGCCATCGCTCCGCCTGGGGGCGCTGGTCGGAGGCGCTCAGGCGCAACCCCGACGCCATTCACATCGGCCTCACCGCCACCCCGCGCCAACTGCACGAGGCCAAAAACGCCCCCGCCGAAGACCGGGACATCACCGCCAACAACCGCCGATACTTCGGCGAGCCGGTCTACGAATACACCCTGATCCAGGCGCAGGAAGACGGCTATCTGGCCGCCTGCGAAATCGTCAAGCGCAAGGCCAGCATCGACAGCGCCACCTTCACCCGGGCCGCTATCTGCAATCGCCCATCAAGTTTTACCAGATGGTCGGGCGCGGCACGCGCATCCATGAAGAGACGCAGAAATACAAGTTCTGGCTCTACGACGACACCGATGTCACCAGCCTGTTCGGCACCGACCTGATCACCAAACCGCCGCGCCCCGGCGGGGGCGGCAAGGGGGCAGGAGACGATGGCGGCGACGGCGGCGGTGAGGTCGGCGGAGACGGCCCGGCGGTGGGCGAGATGCGCGGACCCTATGTCTCAGTGTCGGGCGACGGGCGCTTCATTCTCGGCCTGCGCGACGGAAGAGATGCGCGCATTCCGGTGGACGAATACCGTCGCGAAGTGATTCAGCGCGTGGTGTCCGAGGCCCGGAACCTCGACGACTTCCGCGCCCTCTGGATCGAAACGCAAAAGCGCCGCCAACTCATCGACCACCTGTTGGGCGACAATTTCAGCCCGGAAGCGATCCGCGAAATCGACCAGATGAACGACTTCGACCTCTACGACTTTTTCGGCCACCACGGCTACCACGGCTACCACGCCCGCGCCTTGAAGCGCCCCGAGCGCGGTGCGCTCTTCATCGACCACAACCAGAGCTGGTTCAGCGGCATGGACGACAAGGCCGCCATCGTGCTGAAAGGGCTCGGTCATCAGTTCGCCCAGGGCGGCACCGATGCGCTGGAAACCCCGGCGCTATGGGAGGTGCCCGAGATCCGGCAGGCGGGCGGGCTGGACGCCTTGCGCGGCCTGGGTGCGCAGGCGCGGGTGATACACGAGGCTAAGATGCGACTTTTCGGAGCATAAAGCGAAATGAGACTTGGCGATGTACTTATCGAAATTAAAGGGGGGATTGGATCTGAATGTGTTTTTGCGCTTCGGAGAACTCGGCCATGCCGTCATAGGGCCGTGATGCCTGGTTGCGCTCGGCTTCGGATGCCTCTTCCATGAGACGGGCGCACCGATAGAACCCTGGGAACTCGCGGCAGAGCGCCATGAGCGGCTGGTCGGACGTGCCGACCCAAATCCGGTGCAGGGCGGGCATGTGCCCCATCATGCGATGGATGACCGCTGGTGCCTCGCTCACGCCTTCGGCGGAAAGCTGTTGCATCTGCTAATCGATCCCCGCGGCCAACTGGCGAAATTCATGCCTGCTCATGAGCTTGGCTCACTCGAACAGAGTGGCGACCTTCGCCAGCACTTCCTCCATGAGCGGCGCCGGCAGCGTGTCTACCTTGCGAGCATGGCGGGCGGCCAGATCGATCACGCGCGGCTGATCGCAGCGCACGACGCCGGTGGTCTTGATGCCGGTCACGGGTACCGCAAAGCCCAGGCGACGGGCGAACTCGCCGCCGTTGGTGATCGGCAGGATCACCGGCAGCTTGGTGGCGTCATTGAACGCGGCGGGGGACACGATCAGGACGGGACGGCTACCGCTCTGCTCATGCCCGGCCGTCGGATCGAGCGACACCAGATAGATATCGCCCCGCTTCATCGCAGTTCACGACCCACCGCGGGCGCATCGACCCATTCCCGTTCATCGGCTGGCTGCGGCTGCGAATAGTCCGACGCGGCCAGCAACTCCGCGAGCGTATAGCGCGGCCGTGGGCTGGGATTAACCACCAGGCGGCCATCATCGACGACCAGGCCGACCGTCGCACCGGCTTGCAGGTGCAGTTGCTCAAGAAACACGGGCGGGACGGCCAACATGATCGAGCCGCCGACTTTGCGCAGATTGGTTGTGTACATGGCGCACCTTCAAGCCGTTAAGTTATACTAAAATATAACACAGATTACCTTGAGCTGCACGCCATGTTTCTCAGCAAGGGCAGCCTCTTGTTCGGCAAACGATGATTTTACGGACGATCAAAGGGGAGCGCGCTAAAAAACTCTTGAGATGCACGACGGGTCTTGAGCATGTCAGAGAACCACACGTCAAGCCCATCGAGGGGCGTAGGGGCGTTTGTGGGAAATTCGGCTCAAGGGTTAGGATGGCGTCTCACGGGCGCTCACTGTGACCGCGCGAAAGAGACGGGTGGTGATTGTTCGCGTCTTCATCAAGAAGACCCAGAAGACACCCCGCCCTGACATTGAGATAGCCCTGGCACGGGCGAAGGAGGTTCACGAATGACAAAGATCAGCGACTTGCACCAGGAATGGATGCGCGACCCTGAATATCAGGCCGCCTATGACGTCTTGAACAAGGAATTTACTCTGGCTGCCGCCTTGATCGATGCGCGGGCGCGAGCCGGGCTGACACAGGAAGAACTGGCACAGAGGATGGAAACCACGCAATCGGTGATCGCACAGATGGAAGGCGGGCGGGTCATGCCGACAACGCGCACCCTTGAGAAAATCGCCAAGGCGACCGGTTCGCGCCTCAAGATCAGCTTTAAGCCCAAGCCCGTTCAATGCGCTTGCCGAATCCGTGGCAAAGTGTCAGGCCAGATTTCATGAAATCTTAATCTAATCAGGAGTCTGGCATGATTAACCTGCACCAGGAAGTTGAATACGTTGATGCGATTGCCCTGACACCACTATCCGCCCGAACCGCATTGCATTGTTCTTCGCAACCCGAAGATGCCCAGCAGTCCACCGAGCAACAACAAGCCCCAGATCGACAGCGTCGGCACCGAAATGGGAGTTGACGGAGGAACACCAGTCGCGCGGTAGAGCGCACGCAGACTCAGATCATAGGCCGGCATGAAGAGCGTAGTGTTTGACGCCGCTGGATCCGCGAGGGTCGCGGTCTGTCCCTCCCAGCGGTCGAAGGCGTACCCGGAAGACGGAGGATTGGCTCGAATGGCAAGCAACTCTCCATGGCCATGGAGACCCCCGCCACTGCCATCCGTGACGGACAGGACGAAATCGCCTTGGGACGGACCGTAGACAGCCTGCACGGTCACCGCGCTTGCAGGCATGTAGAGGCGGGTCTTCGGTAGATTTGGGTTCTCGACGTTGGTTGTCTGTCCGCTCCAGATCAGAAAGACCAGGCCATTGCGGGTCGGCGGCGTCTCCAACTCGACCCAACTGCCAGCGACCTTCTCATTATCGGCCCGAAGAGCCGCCATTAGACCTCGCGCGACACTCGCTTGGACACCCGCGGCGACCTGTGCTGCGCTAAGTTCGACCGTTCCGATCGTCAGGGGGAAGGTTTCAGAAGGCCGATCGCGATAGACCGCGCTCAGGCTCACCGATGCCGCCGGCATCGTGACCTGGGTCTCGGGCAGCCAGAGGTTCTCGAGCGTCGCGGTATCCCCATCCCAGTAATCGAACATCTGTGTCGCCGAGGGGCTGTTGGCCTCGATGCCAACCTGTCGCCCGGCGGCATAACGTCCGCTACCGCTGCCACGGCCAACATTCAGTGTGAAATCCGTGGCCAGCCACATGCGGTATTGGGCCTCAATGTTGAGCGCCGTCGTTGGCATGGTCAGGGTGGTATTCGCCAATCGGGCATTGGCGAGGGTAGCGGTATTGCCGCCCCATTGGTCGAAGATCCACCCCTCGGGGGCCGCATCGGCCGTGACGCTCACGATCTGGCCGGCCTCGTACTCGCCGCTGCCGGAACCCGCGTTAACCGTCAGCGCGATGCGCTCAACTGGTTTGTCCCTGTAGGAGGCCGTGACCGCTATGGACCGGGTAGGCATCGTCAGGCTGGTGTTGGGGAGTCGCGTATTGATCAGGGTTGCGATGTCGCCATTCCATTGTTCGAAGACCATGCCGTTCGGCGGGAGATCGGCGGCGATACCAACGATCCGGCCGGCGACGTAGTGACCATCGCCGGTACCCGGCTCGACCGTCAAGCTGAAGAGACCCTGACGGAAGGTCGCGCTGATCGCGCAGTCGGCGGTGATAGCGCCAGTGGTGTAGGTGGTGCCGCTGAGGGTACCGCCGCAGCCGGTCACGCTGGCACCGTAGCCGTCATCGGGCGTGACGGTGAAGCTGGTACTAGCACCGTCTTCAACCGCTTGAACGCTGCTTGGATCGATGCGCCCATTGGCACCGGCGCTCGGGGTCACGCGATAGTCATTGTCGCGATTCGTCACCGACACATCGGCGGGATTCTGTCCATCGTAGTTGGCATCGGCGCTCACCGCCGCCGCCAACTCCACGCTGTAGACCTGATCGCCGTCGACGAGGGTGTCGTTCGCTCCAGTGACGATGACCGTCTGAGGCGAACTCCAATTTAGCGGCGTGAAGACCAAGCTCGATGGGGCGACCGTGCCCTCGCTGGTGTCGCCGGAGCGAACGGCCACGGAAACGTTCGTGATGGGCTCGCTGTTGAGCACGACCCCAAAGCTGGCGCTCCCCCCCGCTTCTGTCGTCTCCAGGCCACTGGTGGGACTGACGCTGATACCGGCGCTGTCATTGTCGGTGGTCCCGACCAACAAGGTCTTGTCCGGCAAGCCGTCATAGACATCGTCCGACTGGGCATCGTCGATGCTCAGCGTGATTGCCGTGGTTTGGTTGCCGTCGACCAGGATATCGTCGACGCCAGTGACGGTGACCGCCTGGGGTGTCATCCAGTTGGCGGCGGTGAACGTCAAGGTTGCGGGGCTCGCCGTTACCTCGCCCGTATCGGCACTCGCGATGCGAATGACGACATTCGTTGCGGGATCTGCATTGAGGACAACATCGAAGGTATCGGTGCTGCCATCCTCGCCGACTTGTGTGGTCCCGCCGGTCTCCGTGAGAGTGATGCCCGCACTGTCGTCGTCGGTGGTGGTGACAGTGATCTCCTGGTCGGCGACGCCGAGGAAATCGCCATCGGAGCTGGCCGCGATGGCGAAGGTGAGCAGGATGTCCTGGTCGCCATCGACCAGGCCGTCATCCGCGCCGGTGACGGTAACCGATTGGACCTGATTCCAGTTGGCCGACGTGAAGTCGAGAAACGCGGGGGTCACAATGGCCTCGCCTGTATCGGCACTGACGATCTCGATACGGACATCCGTGCTCGGCCGCGCATTGAGCACGACATCGATCAGGTCGGTGGTCCCGTTCTCATCGACCAAAGTATCACCGTCGGTCTCGCTGGCGGTGAAGCCGGCGGTATCGTCATCGGTCGTGGTGACGCTCACCTCATAATCCTCCAGCCCCACGAAGTTGGGATCGGATCCCGCCTCGACGCTGAAGGTCAGGATGCGCGTCTGATTGCCGTCGATGAGGGCATCGTCGACGCCGGTGACAGTGATGGTTTGGGGGGCATTCCAGTTCGCCGGCGTGAAGGTCACCCTGGTCGGGCTCACATCAGCCTCGGCGCTATCACTGCTGGCGACCGCAATGACGACATCGCTGTCCGGCTCGGCATTGAGCACCACCGTGAGGGTGTCACTGCTGCCACTCTCGCTGACCTGGGTACCGCCATCGCTCTCGGCGACGGTAAAGTCCGCAGTGTCATCGTCGAGTGTTTCGATGGCCACCTGACGGATACCGAGGCCGGCATAGCTCGCGTCGGAATTGTCCGTGTCTACCTGGATCGCGACCTGGGTGATCCGGTTACCGTCGATGAGTGCATCGTCAACCCCGGTAACGGTGACCTCCTGGGGTTGATCCCAATCGTCCGACGTAAAAGTTAGACTGGCGGGATTGACGGTCGCCTCGCCGGTATCCGGACTGCTGACCAGCAGGATGACATTGCCCAAAGGCTGACTGTCGAGCACAACCCTGAAGCTGTCGCTGCCGCTATTCTCAGCGACCTGGGTATTGCCATCGCTTTCGGTGATCCCGATGCCGGCCGTGTCATCATCGCTGTTGGAGACGGCAACGTCCTCGGTGTCCAACCCCTGGTAGTCGGTATCATTGCTCGCGGCAATCGAGGTCAGAATGCTGTACGCAATGTCACCATCTTGAACACTGTCGTCGACACCGGTGACGGTGACGGTCTGGGCCTGATCCCAGTTGGCGCTGGTGAAGGCGAGGCTGGCGGGGGAAACGCTGCCTTCGCTCGTATCGGAACTGGCGAGATCCAGGCTGACATCCGCGCTTGGCGCGCTTTCGAGCACGACGCTGAAAGTGTCGGTGCCGCCGCTCTCGGTAGTGAACAGGCCGGAGGTGGGTGTGACGCGAATCCCGGCAGTCGCGCTCGAACAGGACGTGGTCAGGAAACTCAAGTCATCGCCTAACGTGGTATCCGCACTGTTGGCCGCAGTGACGCGGTAGTGATAGGTGCGATTGCATTCCAGCCCCGAGAGGCTGGCGGTCACGGCGGTATCGCCGCTACCGGCGTTCACTGTGCCAGGGGTCGCCGCAACAGAGGCGCCATAGGCGGTGGTCAGGCCATAGTCGAAGCCGACGGTCGTCACCGCGCCATTGTCTTTGACCGTGCCGTTGAGCGTCGCACCACTGGTGGAGATGCCGGTGGCGGCGGTCGTGGTTGCCGTGGGGGCAATCGCTGGGCACGCCGACGTGGTTAAGCTCAGGTCGCCCCCATCGGTGGTGCCCGCACTGTTGTTGGCCTTGACCCGGAAATGATAGGTACGGTTGCAGGTCAATCCCGAGAGGGTGACGCTGACTGCCGTGTCTCCGCTTCCGGCATCAAGGGTCTCGGGAACCGAGGAGACCGTGTTGCCATAGCTGGTAGTCTGACCGTATTCGAAACTGACGGTCGTGCTTGCGCCGTTGTCGTTGGCTATGCCGTTGAGCGTGGCACCGCTGCCCGTCACGCTGCTGGCCGCCGTGGTGGTCGCGCTGGGAGCAACCGCCTGGCCATCACAGGAACTGGTCAGGATCGTGCCCGCATCCCCCACCGCCACGAACTGGCTTCCACTCCAGGTTACGCCATGGAGGCCGTTCGTCGTGCCCGAGGCGCGAGCCGTCCAGGTCCAGCCATCCGGGCTGGTCAGCATGGCGCCCGAATCCCCCACCGCCACGAACTGGTTTCCGCTCCAGCTCACGCCATGGAACTGATTTAGTGTATCCACATACCGCGAGGTCCAATCCACGCCATCCGGGCTCGAAACGATCGAGCCGGACAAGGTGAGCAGGTTCACACCTACCCCAATAAACTGGCTCCCGTCCGAGATCACATCCGTAAAACTGACCCCAGCGTCCGATGAGATGGATGTCCAAGCCGCTCCATCCGGGCTTGTCAGGATCGGTGCTGGCTCATAAATCGCGTCTCCTCCTCCTGCTCGACCTATCCCTACGACGAGGAACTGGACACCATCCCAGGTCACTCCCGAATAGGTCGCCCAGTTGGAATCCCAGGGAGCAGGCTGGGAACTCTCGGTCCACGACACCCCATCCGAACTCCTCAGGAGTACATTTTCTCCCACGGCCACGAATTGGTTCGCACCCCAGGCCACGTCGAATAGACCGCTGACCATGTCCAAGGAATGCGCGGTCCAGGCCACGCCATCCGCGCTTGTCAGAATCGTTCCTGAATCCCCCACGGCAACGAACAGGCTCCCGTTCCAAGCGACACTCTTGAGCCAATTGCTCGTGCCCGAGTCGCGCGAGGTCCAGTCGATTCCATCCGAACTCGTGAGGATCGAACCGTTTGCGCCAACCGCGACCAACTGACCGCCATCAGACACGACGCTTTGCATCGGTTGGTCGGTTGGAATGGTGGTGGCCCACTGCCAGTCGAGGCCACAGGTTCCAGCCGTCTCGACGAACGAGGCGGTGATGCTCTTGATGGCGTCCATGGTGACGACGCAGGTCGGCAGAGTCCCGGTACAAGCGCCGTTCCAGCCCCCGAAGAAGGCATCATCGGCGGCGGTTGCCGTCAGCGTGACGACCGTGTCGGCGGGGTAGATCTCAGTGCAATCGCTACCGCAGTCGATGGTTGGCGGACTATCGCCGCTGACGATGGTGCCTTCACCGCTGCCGCTCTTGCTGACCGAGAGTGAATAGGTGGTGGGTGAACAGGCCGAGGTCGTAAAGCTGAGATCGCCCCCATCGGTCGTGCCGGCGCTGTTGCTAGCCTTGACCTGGTAATGATAGGTGCTGTTACAGGCTAGTCCCGAGAGGGTAGAGGCCACGGCCGTGCTGCCGGCACCTGCGCCCAGGGTCGCCGGGGTCGCGGTGACCGTGGTGCCGTAGCTGGTCGTTTGGCCGTATTCGAAACTGATGGTCGTGTTTTCGCCGTTGTCGTTGACGGTGCCGTTGAGGGTGGCGCCGGTGGCGGTGATTCCGGTGGCCGTGTTGGTGGTCGCATTGGGTGCGCTCCCCGGACAGGCCGAGGTGTTAAAGCTGCGGTCGCCTCCATCGGTGGCGCCCGCGCTGTTGCTAGCCTTGACGCGATAATGATAGGTGCTGTTGCAGGTCAGTCCCGAAAGGGTGGCGGTAACCGACGTACTCCCTGTGCCCGCGCTGAGGGTGTCAGGCTGGGCGGAAAGCGTATTGCCATAGCTGTTAGTCAGACCATACTCAAAACCAACCGTTGTACTGGCACCGTTGTCATTGACCGTGCCGTTGATCCGAGCCGCTGTACTGGTGACGTTGCTCGCTGCGTGAGTGATTGCCACGGGCGCAATCTCCCCATCCCCACAGCGATTCGTTAGAATCGTTCCCTTATCTCCGACGACAACATGCAAATCCTCGCCTCCGGCAACAGCGCGAAGGCTTTTGGCCGTCATGATGTCTCTTGGCGACCAGTTAATCCCGTCGGGGCTTGTCAAGAGGGTTCCCGATGCCCCGGAAGTCAAATATTGACTTCCATCCCAACTGATGCCAAGCAGAGATGCATTCGTGCCGGAAACACGCTCGGTCCAGGTCACACCGTCCGGGCTGGTGAAGATCCTCGGGCCACCCACGGCCACGAACTGATCGCCACCCCATGTGACTCCAGACAATAATGCCGTTGCGGCGGAAGAGCGCGAGGTCCAGGTCACCCCCCCGTCCTGACTTGTCAGGATGGTGCCACTCTCACTGTTCGAACTATATCCAACGGCGACCAACTGATTGCCGTCCGAGGCGACTCCCCTTAGCGTCTCGGTCGTGCCAGAGTCACGAATGGTCCAGTCAATACCATCCGGGCTCGTCACGATGGTACCGCCCGATCCCACGGACACAAACTGGCTGGCGCTCCAGGTTACGTCATAGAGCAGCGGTCCCACTCCCGAAGCCTGACTGGTCCAGCGAGACCCGTCCGGACTCGTCAGGATCGCACCAGATTCACCGACGGCCGCGAAACGGTCAGCGCCCCAGGCGATGCCGAGGAGAGACTTAGAAGTCCCCGAGGATCTAGCCGTCCAGGTCATGCCATCCGGACTCGTCAGGATTGTCCCGGCATCACCAACGGCGGCAAATTGACTCCCGTTCCAGGCTATATCGGCGACATCTTGCGACGTGCCAAAGGTGCTTTCGGTCCAGTCGAACCCATCGGAACTTGTCGTGATCCGGCCGCTCCAGCCCACCGCAACGAATTGGCTCCCGCTCCATGACAAGCCATAAATCGCCGCCGTCCCAGCCGTGTTCCGAGCAATCCAGCTCACCCCATCCGGGCTGGTCAGGAATATATTGCCAGCAGCGACAAAGAATTGGCTGCCGTCCCAAGCAACGTCATACAGAGTATCGAGCGAGAGATACGGCTGTTCCGTCCAAGTGACGCCATCCGGACTCGTCAAAATGGTGGCAGCCTCTCCGACAGCCACGAACCGATCATTACCCCAGACGACTCCATTGAGCCAGATTGAGGATCCTGAATCGCGCGCAATCCAGGTGATGCCATCGGAACTGGTCAGGATCGCGCCTCCAGTGCCTACCGCAACGAATTCGCTTCCACTCCATGCCACGCCATTGAGTTGAGAGTCCGTCCCGTCAAGTGAGCGAGTAGTCCAAGTCACCCCGTCCGGGCTCGTCAGGATCGCATTGCTTCCCACGGCAACGAACTGAGTGCCATTCCAAACCACATCATAAAGCCCCTTGCGAGTACCCGTATCACGCTCGGTCCAGGTCACCCCGTCCGGACTCGTCAAGATTGGGGTTGGCCCATAGGAATAAGTGCCGTCCCAGTTGAAATAATCCCCAACGGCGACGAACTGTCCACCACCCCAAGTCACACTATTGATGGAAGAAGGTTTACTCGAATGATGGTTAGTCCAGGTCAACCCATCCGTGCTGCGGATGAGTGTGCCTGCCTCACCCACTGCGACAAAAACGCCATCACCATAAGCAACGTCGAACAGGGAGTTACCTTGCGGCGCGGGGTTGGCCCACGACCATTGATCCGCGCAGGTGGTGTCGTTGGATTTGAAAACCGCCGTCACGTCCTTGGCGGCAGTCATCGTGACGAGGCAGCGCGACCTCGTACCGATGCACGCGCCGGCCCAGCCGACGAACCTCGAGTCAGCGGCGGCGGTTGCCTCAAGAAAAACAGGGGTGTCAGCCGGATATGTCACGGAGCAATCGCTACCGCAATTGATCCCCCCAAGTCCACTCCAGATGTTCCCTTGGCCGTCTCCAGACTTGGTGACGGCCAGCGGATAGTTGGTGACGGTACAGGCCGATGTCTTGAAGCTGAGGTCATCCCCGTAGGTGGCGCCTTGGCTGTTGACCGCCTTGACGCGATAGTGATACGTCGTATCGCAGGCAAGCCAGGTTAGGTTCTTGGAAACCATCGTACTGCCGTGTTCAGCGCCAATCGTTTCCGGAATGGCCGACAGATCAAAGCCATAATCGGTGGTCTGGCCGATCTCAAAGGTGACATAGGTCGAAGCACCATTGTCGTTGACCGTGCCGTTGAGTGTCGCGCCGGTGGCGGTGATTCCGGTAGCAGTGTCGGTGGTCGCGCTGGGTTTACTCAGCGGGCAGGCCGAGGTTGTGAAACTGAGATCGCTTCCATATACCGCCCCCGCGCTGTTGCTGGCCTTGACGCGGTAGTGATAGATGCGATTGCAGGTTAGTCCCGAAAGCGTTGTGGCGACGGCTGTATCACCACTGCCAGCAACGAGCGTATCGGGGGTGGCGGCGACCGTGGTGCCGTAGCTCGTGGTCTGACCGTATTGGAAACTGACGGTCGTACTTGCGCCGTTGTCGTTGACCGTGCCGTTGAGTATTGCCCCGCTGGCGGTGACGCCGGTGGAAGTGTTGGTCGTCGCGCTGGGTGCGCTCGCCGGACAGGCCGAGGTCGTGAAACTGCGATCGGTCCCATCGGTGCTTCCAATACTATTGCTGGCCTTGACGCGGTAGTGGTAGGTGCTGCTACAGGTCAGTCCCAAGAGGGTGGCTCTGACGCTTGTATCACCGCTGCCGGCATCTAGGATCGCAGGAACTGCGGATACCATGGTGCCGTAGTTGGTGGTCTGGCCGTATTCGAAACTAACCGTCGTGCTCGCGCCGTTGTCGTTGACCGTGCCATTAAGGGTAGCGCCACTGGCGGTGATGCCTGTGGCGAACCTAGTGGTGACGGCAGGATACATACCGATACTGCATCTACTGGTCAGGATCGATCCATATCCCCCGACGGCGACGAACTGATCGACACCCCAGGTTACGCCTCCCAAGCTGCTAGTCGCCCCCGCCAGTGACGCCGTCCAAACGTGGCCATCCGAGCTGGTCATGATCTTCTCGCTGGAGACCGCGACGAACTGACCGCCACCCCAGGTTACGCCATTCATGCGAGTCGTCCCCGACGGTTGCGCCGTCCAGACGCGTCCATCCGGGCTAGTCCGGATCATACCCCCGACCCCATTCCCGACGGCGACGAACTGACCGCCACCCCAGGTCACGCCGTTCCAGGTCACATACGAGAGATCATTCCGTCCAGACGGTTGCGCCGTCCAGGCACGACCATCCGGGCTGGTCATGATCATTCCAGATTTCCCGACGGCGAGGAACTGCCCGCCACCCCAGGTCACGTCATACCAGATATGGTGAGTCATCCCAGACAGTTGCTCGGTCCAGACGCTGCCATCCGGGCTGGTCATGATCGTACCATCATCCCCGACGGCGACGAACTGATCATCACCCCAAGTTACGCCATACAGACGGTTAGTCGTCCCCGACGGTTGCGCCGTCCAGACGCGACCATCCGGGCTGGTCAGGATTATTCCATTACCACCGGCTCCAACCCCGACGGCGACGAACTGACCGCCACCCCAGGTCACGTCATACCAGTGGTCAGTTGTCCCCGACGGTTGTGCCGTCCAGACGCGGCCATCCGGGCTGGTTAATAACGTTCCATTAAACCCGACGGCGACGAATTGATCGTCACCCCATGTCACGCCAGACAACCAGTTAGTCTCCGTCGTCTCCGTCCACATTGACCAGACGCTGCCATCCGGGCTGGTTAATAACTCTCCATTGAGTCCGACGGCGACGAACTGACCGCCACCCCAGGCCATGCCATACACTTTGTGTTTGGTTGTCCCAAACAGTTGTGCGGTCCAGACGCGGCCATCCGGACTAGTCAGCATCTTACCACCAGTCCCAAGGATGACGAACTGATCGCCAGCCCAGATCACGCTAGATGAGTAGTGGTAGTGATACTTCTTCGTCGGTTGCGCCGTCCAGACGTGGCCATCCAGGCTGGTCAGGATCGATTCAGACTCGTACGCTGAGTCGTGACCGACGGCTACAAACTGATTGTTACCCCAGGTCACGTCATACAGATGTTTTGTTATTCCCGATACTTGTGCCGTCCAGACGCGGCCATCCGGGCTGGTCAGGACCGTTCCATTACCCCCGACGGCGACGAACTGATCATCACCCCAAGTTACGCCATACAGACGGTTAGTCGTCCCCAACGGTTGTGCCGTCCAGACGCGGCCATCCGGGCTGGTCATGATCGTACCATTATTCCCGACGGCATTATTCCCGACGGCGACGAACTGACCGCCACCCCAGGTCACGTCAAGCCAGTGGTCAGTTGTCCCCGACGGGTGTGCCGTCCAGACGCGGCCATCCGGGCTGGTCAGGACTGTTCCATTAGCCCCGACGGCGACGAACTGATCATCACCCCAAGTTACGCCACGCAGATGGTTAGTCGTCCCCGACGGTTGCACCGTCCAGACGCGGCCATCCGGGCTGGTTAATAGCGTTCCATAAGATCCGACGGCGACGAACTGATCGTTGCCGTAGCCTGCGCCAAAGAGGTCGTTACCCTGCGGCAAAGGATTCGCCCACTGCCAATCCATACTACAGCTTAAGGATGTGCCAGATTCAAAATTTGCCGAAACACTAACCGCCGTATTCATATCGACGGTACAGTCACCTGTTCCCTCACAGGCGCCTTCCCATCCTATGAAATCGTTCCCATCATCAGGCGTTGCCGTCAACTTCACCGAAGCGCCATCGGGGAATTCAGCCTGGCAGATCGTTCCGCAATCGATTCCTAATGGGTCGCTCTGGACCTGGCCAGAGCCAGTGATACCAACGCTCAGTGAATTGGTCTCTTGTCCTCCACTTTCATGGATAACCGTTATCGCACGGGACGCATTGTAAATCCCAGAAGGGACATGTCGTGCATAGAAACGCCAATCGCTGGCAGCCGCAACGGTCGTTGGAATGATGAGCGTCGCCGTTCCATCGTTGTTGGTGCCTTCAGTGAAACGAATCCAATTGATACCGTCTGGCTCGGACAACTCTGACGCCGAATCTCGCTTCATGGAAAGGGCGATCTGATCCGAGGGACTCGCGTTCTCCGTCGCCCACACTAGTTTAACCGGGTTTCCTGACTGAAGCTCGCTATCGGGATCGGATAATCCGACCGTGATCGATGGGGTTGTCGCGGGATCTGAGGATACTCTCAGACTGATTAATGTCTCGAAATGCGCATCTGGAACATCCGTGCTCGACAAAGTCAGGCGCGCAAGATAGGTTCCTGACACTAAACCATTAGCGTCGATAGTTATATCAAGCGCACGAGATGAGCCACCATCGATCACTCCGCTAAGCGCTGGCAAGACCAACCAGGATTGATCGCTTTGTGCGTTCCAGGTCGCTGGTGCTCCTCCCGCATTCTCAATCATTATTCCCATAGACGAAGGAACTGGATCATACCCCTCCTTAGCGATGACACTGAAAGTCTCGGGGCCGGTGAAAAAAAGGCTCGCCGGCCGGTTCACGTTTAAGGTTAAAGGTATAGTTGCCAGGATATAATCATCCCCTTCGAACATACCTGTCGATACATGACCGAGAACCTCAAGATAAGACGTATAGGTTCCTTCGGGGTAGACAAATGCATCATCAAACAAGTGAATTTCAATTTCACTTCCGGCCTCATCATCACCAGGATGCAACTCATCGACCCTTTGCATCGCTCCCATCCAAGGATGAGCAGTCCATGGTGACTCTTCGAGGAGACTGGTGACAGTGAATGATTGCGTTGAGTTGTTGGCTAAATCCATGCCATAAGTCAGCGGTTCTTTTTTGTCACCGCGCGTCACATTGATCTGTAATCCAGAGGCAGGACTCACAGAAAGAGCCGCTGGTTCTGGCGAGGTATACATATGCACTCGATCAGATGCATAGACTTTACGCTCTATTTCTTCTCCATTTGGAATCGACAATTTCCCATTTAATAAAAAATATACTTCACCACTGGATGGCGCCAGAGGAGCAAGAATATCAATTTCGACATTCATTACTTCGCCCGGATTTAGAGTTGTTTTCAGTGTATCTACGGGAAAAGAAAGCTGATACCCTTCCGGTATGGAGCTATCGAGAACTCTAATTTCGGTGATCGGGAAGAATCCATTGTTGTGAACATTTAGATTAACCTTGCCACCAGCCCCCGGATTCATGTATTCAGGCGCCGTCAATATCAAATCCATACTTGCATTCAATGCCAATGCGCTTATGCTATACGAGTCTATTGTATCTATTGCGCTATAAATGTAGTTCGCGACCCAGTCGGCATCATAATCATCATAATTTAGCTCAATGTGAGAATTCGCGATTTCCGAAAGGGCCTGCGCAATATTGGAAGAACCAAAATAAGATAACGCCTCATCCATATTCCCGCCATGCAAATAATATTGCCTTAAGAAATACTGGGCAATTATCATTTGATTCAGCATGCCGGCCGCCGTATTGGTCTGATGCAGTAAAAAAAAGGTTTTTGCTGCGTAGGAAAAATTAATTGCAGTCTGCGCGATCATTGAAACAGTCGCAAATGGCGTCAGATTGCCACTAATAATTGAAGCCTGGTTAATTGCAACTTGAATCGCTTGAATAAGCGCATCGTGCGCCCACTCCACTGCCTCGACAGACGCATCAGGAGCAACCAGAGACCGAGATTGCGTGGCAAAATCAGTTGCGTTAACAATCTCCTCGAATACTGACGTTTGATCGTAATTAACAGAGCCAACCACAAAATTTATGCCAGATAAGATCAGGTTAACTCTATCTACTACAATTTTCATTGCTTGATATTCAGAATCTATTCCGAATATTTCGTTCCTATATAACTCGCCTTTGGAATTATGTTCTCCAGACAAATATTGCAGCATACCTTTGTACGCCCAAAGCTGTTTGCAAGTTGGAACGGTTATATTTTCACCCCATTGAGGATCCAGAATTGGAGCAGTACATTCCGCATGCACATCAACGAAAAAACCCAGCAAGAGTGGAAAAATAATGAAACGCCACAAAGATAATTTATTCATTTTTCGTGATTCCTTGCTAAGTACTTCATTACAATTGTTTGTAGGAACGCAACTCATGATATTAGCTGAATTGAATCTTATATTCTTTTCCATATGATAATAAGATTCCCCGAAGTTCAGCTTCAAGTAATTTAAAATTCTTATAAGCCGAGTTTGGCATCCATTCATATTTGACTTTACGCCAAAGAATTTCGATTAGGTTTAATTGCGGTGAATAAGGCGGCAAAAAATAGAGTGATAAGCCGAGTTTTTCCCACTCCCCGCACTTTTCTGCGACGGCTTGGCTTGTATGAACAGGCGCATTGTCTAACACGACAATCGTCGGGGCCGTCATTATTTCGCAATAGTCGTCAATGACTTTGATAATAAAATCACTATCGACAGAGCCAATCTTGAAGTATGATTTAAGTTGATCGATAGCGGGATTTAGAAAGCCTAGCACATTCATTTTAATTACCTCAAATCAAAAGCTATGCAATATTTTGTTGGCGTCGATTATAATTAATTTTTACTATTTAAGTTAAGGGTGAGTTCGAGAATGGCGCCATTTTAACGCTATCTTGCTGTTTTTTCGAGTGATTGCGCTATTGATCATTCATTCGGTTTACGGGCTCAGGATAAGCTCAAATATTGAAGAGAGGCGTAATAAGTACCTAATTACAATGGTTTGTAGGAGCCAATTCTTTTTTTATAAATAACATATTAATCTCAGTACAGTACATATCTCATTAAACATTTGATATATAAGAATCTCGCTTAAAGCCACGATCACCCGGAGATTCGATGTCCGAGATCCAATCCGTCAAGCTGTTGCGCAACCTGCTGAGCGTCCAC
>NZ_NHSQ01000006.1 GCF_016653465.1 Thiocystis minor
CTGTTTGCAAATAATCTGGGTTCGTTGGCAAATAATCCGGGTCCTGGATCCCCGATATTTGCAGTTAATTCGGGTCGAAAATTGCGATGTTTGCAGGTCGGGCCGCGGATGTTTGCAGGCCGCTACAGGTAGTCGGGGTCAGCCAGCGGTAGGCGTGTCCTTGGATTGAGAGACAGGTTCTTCTGATCGGGCAGTTCACACCAATAGCGCACGATCTCCGCAATGGTATAGCAGGGTCGTTCGTACAGAGACCAGTCGACCGTCATGAGAGGAACCTCGCGTTCATTCTCTCCACCACCGAAGCCGTGTGGGCCTCGCTTAGGTGCGCATAGCGCTTTACCATGGCCAGGGTCTTGTGGCCCAAGACTTCGGCGATCTCGGCGAGGCTGGCGCCGTTCATGGCGAGATAGGAGGCAGTCGTGTGGCGAAGGTCGTGAAAATGGAAATTCTTGATCTCCGCCCGCTTGAGTGCCGCTTCCCATGCGGCCCGAAGGTCGACGGGTTGCACGGGGCTTGGGGCGCGTGCCTGTCCTGGAAAGACCAAATCGGTATCCAGTCGCTTGATCTTGGCGTGCTCCTTTAGCAAGGCAAGGGCAGGACCAGTCAGTGGAACCACGCGAGTCTCGCCGTTCTTGGTTGCACGCAAGGTAATCCGACCTCTTGGCAAATCCACGTCAGTCCAGCGAAGACCCATCAGTTCTCCTTTGCGCATCCCGGTGGATAAGGCCAGGACAACAACCGTGTTCAGCCAGGGGTTACGGGATTCACGGCAGGCAATCAGCAGCGCCTCACGTTCCTCGTCGGAGAGGAACCGCACACGCCCATCCGGTTCGGTGGGACGCTCCACTTTCCGCATGGGCGAGTCGTCGATCCAGCCCCACTCACGGACCGCGATACCGAAGGCATGGGACAGTGGCGCCATATAGCGAACCACGGTCGAAGAGGATATGGGCTGCCCATCCCGCTTGATGGTGCGGGCGAGTTTGTCACGCGCTTCGACGATCTTAGCGGGCGTAAGATCGGCGAGGGTATAGAGTCCCAACTCGCCTCGCCACCACTCAAGCTGTGACTTGATGATGGCAATACTTCGCGCACTGCGGGGTCGCCTGGACTTCCGGGGCGGCCTGGGCAGGACATCCCGGATGTAACGATCGATCAAATCCGACAAGGTGTGTCGACGAGACTCGATGGTCTTGAAGTGCCGGCCTTCGCGGATCGCGGCCTCGGTCTGCTGCGCCCACTTCTTGGCGTCGGTCTTGCGGGTGAAGGTGGCGCGCTGCGCCGGATGGCCTTTCAATCGAACCTCGACGCGATAGCTGGTGGCGCCGGTGCTGTCGGTGCGTTCGGTGATGGTGGCCATGGGTCACTCTCCCATGGTCGAACAGTTGTGGGCGATATACTTAGGGATAGCCATTGCCGGGCCTCTTCTTCAGGTCGGGTGGTGGTCAGGGCCTCGGGTCGGGTACCAGCCGATTCGGGGCCTGTTCGACTACAGCAAAAGCTTACGACAAACGGCAAAAAATACCAACATCAGATATGAAATCTGATGAACAAATGTCTCATGCTATTGGGTAAAAACACTTTATTCAGTGCGCCATAAATCCGTGGCGCACTTGTGGCGCATTCGCCCGTAAAAACTGGATTCCGACGAGCCTGATTGGTATTGCTTGAGCCTGTGTCTCGGAGGTGCAGACGGGGTCGCAAAATCCGGGTGGGCCGGATGTGCTTTGTCGCGGAGTGTTGCGGGTAAGTGCGCCGTGAGTGCGCCACAGGCATTGGGGCTAAAGAAAAAGGGGTCAGGCTTTCGCCTAACCCCTTGTCTTTATTGGTACCGAGGGCCGGAATCGAACCGGCATGGGGTCGCCCCCGTCAGATTTTGAGTCTGATGCGTCTACCAATTTCGCCACCCCGGCAACGCAGTCGGAAAATATACACTTGTGCCGAGTGAAATGGTATCCCTGGTGGGCGATTCCTCATCGCCGATCAGTTTTGCGTAGCCAGGGCTTCCTGCCCAGAAGGCCTGACTACGCAGGTTTACGCCAATGGTTCAGACGGTCAGCGTTCGTCAAATCCCGCCAGCCGATAGAGCCGGTTGGCCTCTTCCTGATCTTTCTCCACGCCGTGGCCCTCTTCGTACATCAGCGCCAGCGTCGTGAGCGATCCGACGAGCCCTTGCTCGGCGGCTTTTTTGAACCATTCGATGGCCTTGGCCGGATTCTTGTCGGTGCATTCGCCCTGCATGTACATGAAGGCCAGACCATGCTGCGCAAGTCCGAGACCGGCGGTGGCGGCGGCCTTCATGTAACTGTAGGCCAACAGCGGATTCGGCAGCATGCCAAGCCCGTTCTGGGCCATGATCGCCATGCGGTACTGCGCCTCAACGTTGCCTTGTTCGGCGAGCGGAGACAGCAGGCCCGTGGCCCGGGAGAATTGTTTGGACTCGAAGGCGGCAATGCCGCTGGAGAGGTCCATGTCGAGACCGCTGGGGTCATGACTCATCAGGAAATACCTCAGGTTGCATCGGTGGGCGGCGCGATCGTCGCCCGGACGTATTCTGTTCCCGCGAAACTGAGGGCGGCGACGGGCGAATCAACCTGATTCCGCGGGTACGGATGATAATTCAGGCCCCTTTCAAGGGCAGATCGACAAAGGCAAGCCAGCGTTCCAGCAACTCCTCAGTGGCGGCCGCGATGGCAAGTTGGGATTCCAGCGTCAGCCCTTCGGTCGGCGTGACGCCGTCCCTTCGATACTGACGCGAGGCCGCGCCAGCCTCGTCCGCGATCAGACGACCCGCGGCATAGTCCCAGAGTCGCTGACCGCCATGCAGATAGAGCTGAAAGCGTCCGGACGCCAGCCAGCACCAGTCCAGCGCCACCGACCCGAGATTGCGTTGCGAGCGGAAGCCGCCGGGGCGAAAGAGCGCGGCCAGCGATTGGGGCGGCAGCCGCTTCAGATCGATCATGGCCAGACAGTCGCCCAGTTCCGGGCCGGACGCGAAGGGCCGGATCGGTTCTCCGTTGAGACAGGCGCCCTGACCGCGGGCGGCGGTGAAACACTCATCGCGCACCGGGTCGAGGATCGCGCCCAGCACCGCCTGGCCCTGCTCGAACAGGGCCAGCGAGATCGAGAATCCAGGATAACCGCAGGCATAGTTACTGGTTCCGTCCAGCGGATCGAGCACCCAGACGCCACGGTCGGCGGCGGCGAGCAGGCGTTCCTGCTCGGACTCGCTCATCTCCTCCCCCAACAAGGGGATTGCGGGAAAGGCGCGCGCGAGGGCTTCGGCGAGATGGGTCTGCGCCGCCAGATCCGCCGCAGTGACCAGGCTGCCATCGGCCTTGCTGTCGACGCGCGTGCGGTGCCAGCGCGGCATGATTTCGGTCGCGGCGGTGTCGCGCAGCAGCCGAGCCAATAGAGTCAGTTCAGGGTTCATCGTGTCAGCATCCTCTCGTCTGTGTTTGACCGCGAAGGGTTAGGTTGTTCTAATCGAAACCGCGTTCCGAGTGACTGCCCGTGCGTTCAGGCCGGGACAAGCCGACAGGTAAACACAGCCTCTCCCGCCGGACGCAATTGCACGATTTTCCCGTTCAACTCCACGGATCAGGTCACCCGCAATGCCACTACAACCTGTGATTCTATCTGGCGGTTCCGGTACCCGGCTCTGGCCGATGTCCCGCGAAGCCTATCCGAAACAGTTTCTGCCCCTGACTAGCGAGCACACGCTCTTCCAAGAGACCGTGCGGCGTCTCGACGGACTGGACGAGGAACACCCGCGTCAGGCGATCGGACAAACCGACCCGCTGGTGGTCTGCAACGAGGCGCATCGTTTCCTGGTCGCCGAACAGATGCGTCTCATCGGACGGCATCCCGCCGGGATCCTCCTCGAACCCAAGGGCCGCAATACTGCGCCCGCGTTGACGCTGGCCGCGCTCGCCGCCACCCAGGCGGGCGACGATCCCATCCTGCTAGTCATGCCGGCGGATCATACCATCCGCAATGAACCCGGTTTCCGCGCGGCCGTGGCCGATGCCTGCGTGATTGCCCGACAGGGCGCCGTGGTGACCTTCGGGATCGTGCCGAGCAAACCCGAGACCGGCTACGGTTATATCCGTCAGGGACAGCCCCACCCCTCGGAGGGACTCGCGGGCTGCGCCTATGGCCTGGCCGGATTCGTGGAAAAACCCGATGCCGAGACCGCGCAAGGCTATCTGGCCTCCGGCGACTATCTCTGGAACAGCGGTATATTCGTACTCAAGGCCTCACTCTGGATGAGCCTGATCGAGCGCTTTCGACCCGACATCGCGCAGGCCGCGACCGCGGCCTTCGCCGGCGCCAAGATCGATGGCGCCTTTCTGCGTCTCGATCCCGATCTCTTCGGCGCCTGTCCCAGCGACTCCATCGACTATGCGGTCATGGAACATCTGTCGGATGGCGCCGCCGCCGATCTGCCCCCGGCGGTGGTGGTGCCGCTCGATGTCGGCTGGTCCGATGTCGGCGCCTGGTCGGCGCTCTGGGAGGTCCGCGAACAGGACGCGGCGGGGAATGTGCTGACGGGCGATGCCTTCGTGCACAATGCCCACAACAATCTGCTGATGGCCCAGCATCGGATGGTGGCGGCGATCGGCGTCAACGATCTGATCGTGGTGGAGACGCCCGACGCGGTGCTGGTCGCCACCAAAGATAGCGCGCAGGACGTGAAGGCCGTCACCCAGTTTCTCCAGCGCGAGCAGCGCAACGAGCATCGTCATCATCAGCAGGTCCATCGGCCCTGGGGCTCCTACGAGTCCATCGGACAGGGGCCGCGTTATCAGGTCAAGCGGCTGATCGTCAAACCGGGCGAATCGCTCTCGCTCCAGATGCACCATCACCGGGCCGAGCACTGGGTTGTGGTCTCGGGCACCGCGCGCGTCACCTGCGACGGCAAATCCTTTCTGCTCACGGAGAATCAGTCCACCTACATCCCGGTCGGCACCACGCATCGGCTGGAAAATCCCGGCAGCATCATGTTGGAGCTGATCGAGGTCCAGTCCGGCAGTTATCTCGGCGAAGACGACATCGTGCGTTTCGAGGATCGCTACAATCGGGATCCGACCGAAACCCGTTGATCCCGCGTCAGGACAGGGCGAGCGCGCTTAAACATTCCGTTTTTCGGGTAGTTGACGGATGATCGCGAGAAACGACTATCGGAGTTTCTCATGTCAGCCAGCCTTCTTGAGCATTTTGCGTCCCTGGAAGATCCCCGGATCGAACGTAACAAGC
>NZ_NHSQ01000007.1 GCF_016653465.1 Thiocystis minor
CTGCCAACCGCCCGAGCTGGCCGTGATCGTGCCGACCTATAAGGAGGCCGATTCGGTCGCCGAACTCGCGCGACGCGTGGCGGCCGTGCTGGATGGCGTTGCCTGGGAGCTTCTGTTCGTCGATGACGATTCCCCGGACGGGACCGCCGAGCAGGTGCGCGAACTGGCGCGACGCGATCCGCGGGTGCGGCTGATCCAGCGGGTGGGACGCCGCGGTCTGTCGTCGGCCTGCATCGAGGGCATGCTGGCGACCTCGGCACCCTTTCTGGCGGTGATGGACGGCGATCTTCAGCACGACGAAAGGCTCCTGCCACGCATGCTTCAGACCATCAAGGATGAGGATCTGGAGATTGTTGTCGGCAGCCGCTATGTCGAAGGCGGCGGAGTCGGCGACTGGACTGCGCGCCGCCAGTTCATGAGCCGTCTGGCGACCCGCATCGGGCAGCGTCTGATCGGGGTCGCATTGCAGGATCCCATGAGCGGCTTTTTCATGGTGCGGGCGACCGTGATTCAGTCCTGCGTGCGGCGTCTGAGCGGTCTCGGGTTCAAGATTTTGCTGGATATTTTCTCAGCCGCCGAACGCCCGCTGCGGTTTCGCGAACTGCCCTTCACTTTCCGTCAGCGCCAGGCGGGCGATAGCAAGCTCGAAAAGGCGGTGCTTTGGGAGTATCTGCTGATGCTGGCGCAGAAGATCATCGGGACGACGATTCCGGTCCGCTTCATCGCCTTTTCGCTGATCGGCGGGCTGGGCGTCTTCGTGCATATGGCGGTTTTGTGGCCGATCCTTCAACTGCTCGGCAGTGGTGCCTTTCTGCTGGGTCAGACAACCGCGACCCTGGTCGCCATGACCAGCAACTTTTTCCTCAACAACCTGCTGACCTATCGCGATATGCGGCTGCGCGGGCGGCAACTGCTGTGGGGCTGGTTCACCTTCGTGCTGGTGTGCAGCGTGGGCGCGCTGGCGAATGTCGGAATCGCCAACTATCTCTTTCTGGAGGGGCATTCGGGCTGGTTCCTGTCGGCGCTGGCCGGGATCCTGGTGGGCGCGGTCTGGAATTACGCAGTGACGGCGGTTTATACCTGGAAGCGGCCTCAGGCGGCTTGAGTTTTGTTCGAGGAAAATGTCGGACGGTCGAACACTGGAGTGCCGGTATGTTGGCGACAACTGCGTGGTTGATGCGCGACCGGCGCCTTGCTTGTCCGGCTACAAGCCGGACTCACCAGGGCCGGCTGCAAGCCGGCGCTTCCAGGAGCCGCGCTCCTGGTGGCGTGTCGCGCGATCGGACAATCGCGGGGATGTCTGGCTTAGATCATGGCGCCGCCGGGGTGTCGACGAAGGTGATGACGAAAGTCACCGGTACGGCCTTGCTGATGCTGGCCAAGCCAGCGATTTCGCGCAGTTTTTCGACTCCGTCGCTCATCCCGAACTTGGCCGCGTCAATGATCGGCGGCTTGATGCTCGCCACCATCACTGTGCTGGCGTTTAGCTTAGCGGCCTGCATCAAGAGCGTCATGGGCTGTACCTGGCCGTGCAGCGAAAGGCTGCCTTCGGCATTGATCTGGGTGATGTCGCCGACGGCCATCTCGGCAATAAGCTTGGGGTCGATCCGGGCCGTGAGTACGGCTTCGCGATAATTGGTCGTCTCGAAGAGAAATTCCCGCATGCGTTCGTCGCGGATCGGAATCAGGGTCTCGACACTGTCGAGCAGGAGCGTGACCGTCGCCTGACCCTCGGCGTCCAGCGTCCCCGCCATCTTGCCGAAGGTATTGACCTCGGCCACATCGTTGGCCTTGATGGAGACGAAGGTCAGGTGCGAACGGGCCGGGTCGAGGGTCCAGTCGGCCAGCGCGGGGGTTGCGGTCAGGATCCCGGACAGGATGAGAGTCAGCATCGAATTGCGCATCGGTTTCTCCAGATCGGATTGATTAAGATGGGCTGTTTAAACGAACGTCGGCTTTTTTGACAGGCGAGACCGGAAACTTGGACGCAAAAATCCCAGAAACAAGCGCCCCGCGCGACGTCGCCACACCGCCAGCCTGGACACGGGCGATTCAGATCGCCCTCCCCCGCTGGATTGCGCCCTTTCTGAGCGCGCGTCCGGCGATCTTCCCCGATGACGATCGACGGATGGCGCTGGTGCTGGAACTCACGCGCGAACAGGTGCGCGTCGGCAGCGGTGGTCCTTTCGGCGCCGCCGTGTTCGCGTCGAACAGCGGTCGACTGCTCGCTGTCGGGGTCAATCTGGTGGTGGCCGCGCGTTGCTCCATCGCCCATGCCGAAATGGTGGCGATCGCCAGCGCTCAGCAGATGCTTGGCCACTACGATCTGCGTCAGGCCGTTCCCGGCGGCTGCGTGCTGATCAGCAGCGCGGAACCCTGCGCCATGTGTCTCGGCGCCCTGCCCTGGTCGGGCATCGACCGTCTGGTCTGCGCGGCGCGGGACGCGGATGTCCGCGCCATCGGTTTCGACGAGGGCCACAAACCGCCCGACTGGGTGGATGGCTATGCGCGCCGCGGCATTAGCGTGACGCGCGATCTGAGAAGGGAAGAGGCGATGGCGGTGTTGCAGGGGTATGCGGCGACGGGCGGCGAGATCTATGGGGCGGCGGTCACTTCCGAAACCGGTTCCGATGACCGGGAGGCGCTTGAATCTCCTACTCCGCGCTGACTGGGGGGATCAAGATGCACCGCCAGCCACAGACAGGGCGGTTCGTGCGAGGTCCGCAGGACGCGATGCGGGGTGTGCGCGGGAATAAAACGGTAGTCGCCGGCGGCGAGCTGAAGGGTATCGCCGGCGATCCAGAGCGTGGCCTCGCCTTGCAGCAGACAGACCCACTCGTCCTGATTTTGATCGTAGAGACCGCTGTCGGGCCGGTCACTGCTCAGGATACGCTCGATCCGCAGTTGACCCAAGCGCAGGAGATCCTCGAAAACTTCGCCTGCGGAGGGGATCGGCCCATGCGCGAAGAGGTTTCCTGGTTGCGTGCTGGAATCGTTCATGGCGGCATCCTGGTGGGGTTGATGGATCGGCTTCGCCGATGCTGAAGGGACGAAGGGGCAAACCGCGAAGGGATTTAGTTCGTTGTCGTTGTCGTAATCGGATATTCGCCATGTCGAGACCGCGATCACGACAACGACAACGACAACGACAACGACAACGACAACGACAACGAGGATGCCCCGGTCTCGGAACTTGAGCAGCGAAGCACGAGGATCTAAACCTCGCGCGCCAGAAGGCGCACACCCCACTCCCGCAGGATCGCGCCAGCCCGTTCGATCACGTCCGGTAGCGCATCGCGAACGGTCAGCGACAACTCCAGATCCAATTCCATCCGCTCGGGGACGATGCCGATCAAGACGATCTCGCTCGGCGGATAATCGAGCAGCTTGGTCATGGCCAGCACGTCGGTCACCCCCAGATGATGCACCGAGAGCTTTTCGGACAGGACCGCCCGGATCTCGTCGTCGCGGATCACGCTGATCGACCCCGGCGGGCGGTCGAGCGCGATGGCGTCGATCATCAGGATGCGCCGGTAGTCGGCGAACAGCGGCAGCAGATCCATCCCGGAGGTGCCGCCATCGACCAGCGTGACGGCGGGCTCGAACCGATAGTCGGCTTCGAGACGACGCAGGACGTGGACACCCACGCCCTCGTCGCCCAATAGCAGATTGCCCCAACCGATCAGCAGGACATCCGACGGGTCGGTTCCCGCTGCGTCAGAAAGTCTTGACACTGACGATGTGACTGCGTTCGTTGTCGTGCAGATGAATGGCGCAGGCCAGACAGGGGTCGAACGAATGCACGGTGCGCAGCACCTCCAGCGGACGATCTTCTTCCAGGATGGGATTGTCGATCAGCGATGCCTCGTAGGGACCGCGCGCGTCGTTCTGGTTGCGCGGTCCGGCGTTCCAGGTCGAGGGCACCACGGCCTGATAGTTCTTGATCTTGCCGTTTTCGATGACGACCCAATGCGACAGCACGCCACGCGGTGCCTCGTGGAAGCCATAGCCCATGATCTCGCCCTTGGGGAAGCTGGGCGGATTGAAGCTGGTGGTGTCGCCGCTGGCGATGTTGGCGACCAGCGCATGATAGTTCTCGACCATCATGTCGTAGAGCACCTGGGTCCGCACGCAGCGGGCCAGATGACGCCCGAGCGTGGAATGCAGCGCGGTCATCGGGATGACGCTGCCGGTCAGCGCGCCGACGCGCTCCAGTGCGTGATTGAGATAGCCAATAGTTCCCTCGTGTCCGGCCGCGACCATTGCCAGCACATTGGCGAGCGGTCCGACCTGCGCCGGCTCATTGAGAAACGACGGCGATTTGACCCAGGAATAGGCAGCATCTTCATTGAAGTCGGTGTAGTCGGGATCGGTTTCGCCTTCATAGGGCGAGCGTGTCCAGTCGCCCTTGTACCAACTGTGCTTGATGCTCTCCTTGACGTTCTGCTCGAAAAAGGGATCGCCAAAGTGCTTGATCGGCTGGAACTGCGCGAGATCGGCACCGGGGATATAGCCGCCGGGCATGCCGAAATCCGTCCCCTTGGTATCGCGCGGGAAATCTGGCACCGAGAGATAATTCATCACGCCCGCGCCATAGGGCAACCAATCGGCATAGAGCGCGGCGATGGCGATGAGGTCGGGCAGATAGACTCGGCGAATGAAGCCTTCCAACTCGTCCATCAAGGTCTTGATATAGGCGAGACGCTCCATGTTCAGGGCCGATTGATCGTCGGGGTTGATGGCGTTTGCCACGCCGCCGACGGCCAGGTTCTGGATATGCGGTGTCTTGGAGCCCAAAATCGCGGTGATTTGATTGGACTTGCGTTGATAGTCCATGGCTTCAAGATAATGCGCGACCGCCATCAGATTGGCCTCGGGCGGCAGCTTCATGGCCTTGTGGCCCCAATAGCCATGGGCGAAGATGCCGAGTTGACCGCTCTCGACCAACTTCTTGATCCGTGCCTGCACCTCGGCGAAATGGCGCGCGTTGTTATTGGGCCAATCCGACAGACTCTGCGCCAGCTTTTCGGTTGCCATGGGATCGGCGCTCAGTGCCGAGACCACGTCGACCCAATCGAGCGCGGACAGATGATAGAAATGGACGACATGATCGTGAATGCCGTGCGCGGCCACGATCAGGTTGCGGATCAATTGCGCGTTTAATGGGATTTCAAGATTGAGCGCATCCTCGACCGCGCGCACCGAGGCGATGGCATGCACCGTCGTGCAGACGCCGCAGATGCGTTGCGTATAGAGCCAGGCGTCGCGCGGGTCGCGCCCGATCAGAATGGTCTCAATGCATCCCATTACACACAACTCCCCGTGTGCGGGTAAAATAGGTTTGAGCATTCACGTTCATTGGGGATCGCATGGGCTGGGCAGAAGACGAATTTCGCGGGATCGCTCTGGGCGACGCGCGCCGCGATCGGCGGGTGGTTCAATTGGTGGAGCGTCTGGCCGAGCGACCCACGGCGAGCATTCCGGGTGCGTGTCATGGTTGGGCGGAGACCCAGGCGGCGTATCGCTTTCTGTCCCAGGAGACGTTCGAGTGGATGGATATCCTGGAACCGCATCGCCAATGCACGCGCGAACGCATGGCGAGCCAGCCGGTGGTGCTGTGCGTGCAGGACACCACCGAGTTGAACTTC
>NZ_NHSQ01000008.1 GCF_016653465.1 Thiocystis minor
ACGAGGTGATGCGCCTCATCGCCCGTCTCGGCGGGTTTCTCGGGCGCAAGGGCGATGGCGAGCCCGGTTTGAAGACGATCTGGCTGGGCATGCAGCGCATCATGGACTTCGCCGCCGGGATCAAATATGCCAGGGAGATGCCGGACACGGAAAGTTGTGTGTAATGGGATGATTTTAAGTGGTACATAATGTATTATAAATCATAATGTTGCGCGAGTGTCTGTGAGGGAGGTTTATGCGAGCCGCGTTGTTTATATGATCGAGAAAGAACAACTTTTGGAATTATTAGGCCTCTCGGATAGTAGTCGGTTAGTCTCCCCTCATTCTGAGGGGACAAACCGAATCCGATCTGGCAAGATCGGGAGCAATTGATCCGCGATTATCTGCCAACGCGACGTCCTTCTGACACATGGCGCATCTGAGCGACCACGACCTGCGACAATTCGACGACGCCTATCTCGAGACGCTCACGCTCGAGCAGGCGCGGGCGTTATTGGGGCTCTGGCGAAGCCGAGGACATGCCGGCGGACGCCCCCCGACGAGGGGTCGAGGCGAGCCAGCCGCCCGCGACCTCGCGTCGCCGCTCCAACGGGCGCCCACCGGGGCGGCGCCCGGGGGCGAAGGGGTGCAGCCGCCACCCAAGCGTTGCCGGTGGATGTCGAGCGCGCCCATGCGCCGACCTGTTGTGCCGGCTGCGGCCGGGCGTTGACCGACGCGCATCCGAGTCGGGCCCACAACGTCCGCCATGAGTTGGATCTGATCCAACCGGCCGCCGGCGGGGCCGGCCTAGTGCTGCAACAGACCAAGCATCTACCTTAATCGCCAGTGTGCCTGCGGTCATTGGACCCGCGCCGAGCCTGGGCGTTGCGAGGCCGAAGCCGACTGGAGCGTGAGTCTCCACCAAGGTCGGATAGGGATTTACTTGATTAGACAACGGTTAAGGCGAATTTGCCTCTTATAGACAGAGAACCAGGCGCAAAGTGACCCCGAGCATTGGAGCTTCAGGAAACTCGCTCGCCGCCTGGTCTCGTCTCTCGTTCGGTTTTTTTGGCGCTGAACCATGGGCGCTGTCCGCTGAACGAGTGGCGCGGCTTGAATGTGGAATAGGGCTGAAGGCATACTGCGCCACTGTGCCGATTATAGTGAGCGCTCCTGTACGGGAAATTCATGGGGTGGCGTGCTTGGTGATCGAAAAATATGATTCCGTTGATTGCAAGGGAACTGAACGACGGACGCCGCAGCCTCGTCTTGAGGCAAGACCCAATGTCACGAACTTCAGGTCCGAACATGGCAATAGCCCTCGGACATTCGACTCAAAAACAGCGTTTGGTGTGCAATCCGATGGGAATACAGATGAAGATCGCTTCCGCCGCGTACCTGCTTGTCCTCGTTGTCCTGCCATTCCCGAGCACGGCTGACGAGATCGCCCAGAGGCTGGCGGGCGGCGAGGTTGGCGAATCCTTCGTGGTTCAGCAGGCGCAGGGCGCGCCCACGGTCTCGCTGGGCGGCACCGTCGTCCCCTATAAAGAGGTGACCCTGGCGGCCCAGCTTCCTGGGCGAGTGACCTTTATCGCCGGCCGCGAGGGAGATTCCTTCGAGGAAAGTAAGCTGCTGGTGGCTATCGGCGACGAAGAACTGCTTGCCAACCGGCGCGCGCTGCTGGCGCAGATGGCGAGCGCGGATGCTCAACTGCGCAACGCCGGCGTCCAGTACAGCCGCGAAATCTATTCGCCGCAGTCGCGCAATGCGCCTGGCGGCATGGGGTTGCCGAATCTGTTCGATCAAATGTTTACGCGCCCGGTCGAGGGTTTCGTCGGCGACCGCGATCGCGGCGCGGAACGTTCCGCTGACTTGTTTTCGTCCGGAATCCAGATCCAGGAGGCGCAAAACGCCTTGTTGAGATTGCAGGCGGAGTTGCAGGCGCTGGATTCGAAGATCCGCGATGCCCGCAGTATCGCGCCTTTCGCCGGGGTGATCGTCAAAAAATTCGTCGAGGTGGGCGATACGGTGCAGCCGGGTCAGCCGCTGCTGAACTTCGCCGATGTCGAGTATCTTCAGGTCGAAGTCGATATTCCCGCCAGACTGCGCCCTGGCTTGCGGGAAGGGCAGATGGTCCAGGCCGAACTCGATCCCTCCAATCGACGGGTACCGGTGCGGGTCGCGCAGATCTACCCCATGGCCGATCCGCAGCGTCACACCATCAAGATCAAATTCGATCTGCCCCAGGGGGTCTCCGAGCCGGGCATGTACGCCAAGTTGCTGGTGCCTGACCTCAGCGCCCCGACCCGCGCCAATCCGGTGATTCCAGCCAGTGCCGTCCGCTATAACGGTAGTCTGCCAGGGGTCTATGTCCTCAATGATCGCGGCGCTCCGCAACTGCGGTTGATCCGCGTCGGGGAGGAATTGAGCGGCGGTTTGATCACCGTCTTGAGCGGTCTGAAGGCGGGCGAGCGGGTGCTCGTCAATCCGGGGCCCCAGGTGACCGCGGGTTGGGCCAGGGATTCCTCCGCGGATCGTTAGGAACCCACGCCCGTCCCTTGGATTTCATGCCGCGGTCGAGCGGCGAAGGCCTGGATAACCTGGATTCGATATGAGTCAAGACAACACCTCTCAATCGCCACACGACAGCCAGCATCCGTCGACGCCTTCGACGGCGCTCAATATGGATGACGAGTATTTGGGCATCGCCGGGCGGACCGCAAAATTTTTCATTCGCTCGCCCCTGTCGCCGCTCTTTTATGTCGCCATGCTCATGATGGGCATGCTGGGTCTGCTCATGACCCCGCGTCAGGAGGATCCGCAGATCTCGGTGCCCATGATCGACATCATGGTGCAGTATCCGGGCGCCTCCTCGCAGCAGGTCGCGAATCTCGCGACCCAACCGCTCGAACGGATCATGAGCGAGATCCCCGGCGTCAAGCATGTCTACTCCGCCTCGCAGCGCGGTCAGGGCATCGTTACCATCGAGTTCGAGGTCGGCGAGAAAATGGGGCCGTCGCTAGTCAAGGTGAACGACAAGCTGTCCTCGAACATGGACAAGATCCCGCCGGGGGTCATGCCGCCGCTGGTCAAGAGCAAGGGTATCGACGACGTGCCCATCGTCACCCTGACGCTGTGGTCCAAGGATCTGGACGGCGACGGGGCGCCCGATGTCGATGACGGACAATTGCGTCTGCTGGCCCAGGACATGCTCCAGGCGATCAAGCAGGTCAAGAACACGGGCAACGCCTTCATCGTCGGCGGGCGCCGGGAGCAGGTCACCATTGATGTCTCGCCCGAGCGTCTGTCCGGGTATCAAATCAGTCTCGATCAGGTGGCCCAGACGCTGAAAAGCGCCAATGCCGAAACCACGGCGGGCGGTGTCGAGGCCAGTGGTTCGCATTTCATGGTGACGACCGGCGCCTTTTTGACCGGCGTCGAGGATATTAGTCGGCTGGTGGTCGGAACCTTTAACGGGATGCCCGTCTATCTACGCGACGTGGCCGATGTCAAATTGGGACCCGAGGATGCGTCCCAATTGGTTGCCTATTACACGGGGCCGGCGGCGGAGGGCGAGGCGCGGGCCGATGGGCGACCGGCCGTCACCATCGCGATCGCGAAGAAGGAACTCACCAATGGAGTGACCGTGGCGCAAGCCATCCTTGATCGAATGGAGGAACTCAAGGGTTCCCGGATTCCGGACAATGTCGAGGTCAGCGTCACCCGTAATTATGGCGAATCCGCCGACCAGAAAGTCTCGGAACTCATTCTCAAGCTGATCAAGGCAACCTCTTTCGTGGTGGTGCTGGTGCTGTTGGCGTTCCGCGCGCTGCGCCCGGCGATTGTCGTCATGCTGGTGATTCCGGTCGTGCTCTTCATGACGGTGTTCGTGGCCTGGGTGGGCAATTTCACCATCGATCGCGTCAGCCTGTTCGCGCTCATCTTCTCCATCGGCATCCTGGTCGACGATGCCATTGTCGTCATCGAAAATATCTATCGGCGCTGGCTGGAAGAGGGCAGCACCGACGAGGACACGGCGGTCGACGCGGTGCGCGAGGTTGGCAATCCGACCATTCTGGCGACCTTCACCGTGATCGCGGCGCTGCTGCCTATGGGGTTCGTGAGCGGCATGATGGGGCCTTACATGGCGCCCATCCCGGTACTCGGCTCGGTGGCGATGTTCATCTCGCTGTTCGCTGCCTTCGTGTTCACGCCCTATCTGGCGATCTCTAACTGGCTGCGTCCTTCGATGCGCTATCTGAAGGCGGCCGAGACGCGCGAACACAAGGGCGCGGAACGCATGGAGCGGTTTTTCCGCCGCGTCCTCACGCCGCTGATCGAGGATCGCCGGAAGCGTCGGACGTTTCGTCTGGTGCTCTGGGGTTCCTTCCTGTTCGCCTGCTCGTTTTTCTATTTCCATTGGGTGGCGGTCAAGATGATGCCGCTCGACAACAAGCCGGAATTTTCGGTCGTCATCGACATGCCGGAAGGCACGGCGTTGCCGGTGACCACCAATCTGGCCCGCCGCATGGCCGACAAGCTGCAATCGTTGCCCGAGGTCATCGCCATTCAGCTCTATGCCGGTACCGCGCGCCCGTTCGATTTCAACGGCATGGTCCGGCATTACTATCTGCGCTCGGACCCCTGGCACGGCGAATTGCAGGTGCAGCTCACCGATAAGCACGACCGCGACCGCACCAGCCATGAAATCGCCACGGAAGCGCGCGAGCTGCTGGCGAATCTGGCGCAGAGCGCAGGCGCCAGGATCGCGGTGGTCGAGATGCCGCCGGGGCCGCCGGTTCTTCAGTCCGTCGTCGCGGA
Source organism: Thiocystis minor (assembly GCF_016653465.1). Lineage (GTDB taxonomy): Bacteria > Pseudomonadota > Gammaproteobacteria > Chromatiales > Chromatiaceae > Chromatium > Chromatium minus. The sequence goes on from NZ_NHSQ01000008.1 coordinate 4,801, forward strand.
GATCCATGGACCGACACCGGAGGCACGCAGACAGTTTGCGCGCGATGTCACCGGCTTCTTCGAACAGGCCGAGAGTGCCCGCGACGTGGATAACTATCTGCGCGACGCCTTCGACTACTGGCGTTTCGATGTCGATACCGAGAAGGCGGTGCGGCGCGGGATTTCGGTCGACACCATCAACCGCAATCTGTCCATGTCCCTGGGCGGCGCGCCCATGGGCGACATCAAGCAGCAGACCGGGCGGCAGAGCGGCCATGAGCCGATTCAGATCGTACTCCAGGTGCCGCTGGCCGAGCGTTCGCAGATTCAGCGTCTGGGCGATCTGCCGATTCAGTCGAGCGAGGGACAGACCGTCCCGCTGAGCGAGCTTGGACAGTTCCGGCGGACGGCGGAGGAGGATCTGATTTTCCATAAGGATCTGCGTCCGGTCGAATATGTCGTGGCCGATGTGGGCGGGCGTCTAGCGGCGCCGGTCTATGCGATGTTTCAGATCCAGGATCTGATGGGCGAACAGAATTACATCGCCCCGGATGGCAGCAAGCCCGCCGCGGGGGGCGGTTTTGGCGATGCCTTCTTCTGGCTGGGTCCGCCGCCGGACGGCAATCGGCTGTCCTGGGAGTGGGCCGGCGAGTGGACCGTTACCTACGAGACCTTCCGCGACATGGGCGCGGCCTTTGCCGTGGCGCTGGTGCTGATCTATATCCTGGTGGTGTGGGAGTTCGGTAATTTCCGCATTCCGCTGGTCATCATGGCACCGATTCCCCTGACCCTGCTCGGGATCATCCCGGCCCATTCGCTGATGTTCGCGATGGGCATGGGCGGCGAGTTCACGGCGACCTCCATGATCGGCTGGATCGCGCTGGCCGGCATCATCGTGCGCAACTCGATCCTGCTGGTGGATTTCGCGATTCACGAGATCCAGAAGGGCGTGCCGGTGGACGAGGCCATGATCCGGGCCTGCAAGATCCGCACGCGCCCGATCCTGATCACGGCGTTCGCGCTGGTGGCGGGTTCGAGTGTCATCATCACGGATCCGATTTTCCAGGGGATGGCGATCTCGCTGCTGTCCGGGGTGCTGGTCTCGACCGTCCTGACCCTGGTCGTGATTCCGCTCGGTTGCGTGGCGGCGAGCAAGGATATGTGCGAGGTGGCCGCCGCCAGCGTGCCGCCCGGCGCCATGCTTCCCTGTCGTCTTGATGTCGCGCCCGGTCGGGGCGCCTCGACGGGACCGACACGAGAGGGCCGATCCAGCCGCCTGCTCGGTCAGGTCATCGAAGTGTTCGTGTTGGTGTTCTATGCCATCCGCGGCATCTTTCTGCTGCTGTTCGAGGCGGTGAAGAGTCGTCTGCCGTCGGGCAAGGGCGCTCGGCCATCACGCCCCTCGTCCGGCTCGGCGCCCGCTGCTCCAACCCGGCGCGAACCGGAGACCGGGACGGACGTGACAGAATCGCCGCCAATGCCCTCGACGCCAGCGGATCGGGCTGAAAAATCAAACGAGACAACGCGCAAAAAGGTCGCGGCTCCCCGGAAGACCGTGGCCAAAAAAGCCGTGGCCGCGCGAAAGGGGGCTGACGCGGACGCGAAACCGACACCGGCGGCATTGACCCAGAAAAAATCGCCGCGACGGGGTATTCGTCTAAAGATCGAGGATGACACGGATCCGGATCAGCGCTAGAGAGCGATGTTGACCGCGCTCATCCCGGTCCTGATTTCCTCGGTGGCGGATTGGCGCGACGCGTGGTCCCGCGGAACGCTGTCGGCAATCGATGATACGCCCCTTGCCGACAGACGGAACCGGCGCGCGACCCGAGCAGGATTGAAGGCGATGTCATGAACCGCAAGCTGTTAAAGGCCGGAGTCCTGATCGCCGGGTTGTCGCTCGTCTGGGGCATCTCCGCTCAGCCGGACTCCGATCGCAGCTGGCATCGGTCGGGAGACGATGAGCGCCAGGTCTGGAACGCGCCGTCATCCGACTGGAATGCCTGGTCGGATCGAGAGGTGGACTGGAATCGCGGCCATGCCGCTGGCCGAGCCGAGCGCGGTTGGTCCAACGATGGAGAGCCTGGCGAACGTTCGGGCAATGACGGCGTGCCGTCCGACTCCTGGGGACAATCGGGCAACCAGTATCGATTTCGTCAAGAGGGCGCGCCCGATGACTGGAGGGGGGGGCTTTCAGGCGAGACATCGGGAACCGACGGTCAGCGCTATCGCTTCCGTGGCGATTCCTGGTCTGGGCAGGGCGATCGGCAAGATCCTGAGAGCGAAGCTCAATATCGCTTCAGGCCGCTCTCGGAGCCTGAACGGGCACGCGAGGGACAAATGCCGGAGTTTCGGCCGCTGGAGCCCAGACCGGGGGCGAGTCGTCAACCCGGTTTGTACGACTCCATGAGGGCGCCGGTTCGTCGCGAGTCCGTCGAACCGGATAGCTGGTATGAACGCTAGTGCAATTGTGTGAAAGTCCCAGGACCGCCTCGGGTCGTTGTCGTTGTCGTGATCTCGACATGGCGAATATTCGATTACGACAACGACAACGAGGGGGCCCCGGTCTCGGAACTTGGGCAGCGAAGCGCTAGCGTTTGGCGGCATCGCGCGTGATCGCGCCATGCACCTTGACGCCGCGCGCTGGACCGCCGAGGTTTGCGGCAGGAAGGGATTGAACACCCGATCAGCACGATCATCGATCACGAGCGGAGGAACAGATGAAAATTCAGCAACACATGCGGGTCATGGCGATCCTTGGATCTGTCCTGGCGATCACGGCTCAGGCGGAGATTGCCGGCGTTCAGTTCTCGGCGGAGATGGTCAGCCGCGGGCCGGATGCCCCACCGTCGACCGGCAGGATGTATGTTGGCGATGGTCGGATTCGTATCGAGATGACGCAGGAAGGACGCGACATCGTGCGGATCAACGATCACAATCGCCGGATCGAGTGGATTCTCTTTCCCAATCAGAAAAACTATCTGGAACGCTCCGCTCCCGAGGGTGACGTCGCTCCGGCGCCCATGCCGGCGCCATCCGCGGAAACCAATCCCTGCGAGGGCCTGCAAGGGGTGAATTGTCGCCGTGCCGGAGAAGAGGAGGTTGCCGGTCGCGCCGCGGTCAAGTGGGAGATGACCGTCACGCACGAGGGCCAGACCCTCACCGGCGCGCAGTGGCTCGACGTTCAGCGTGGATTGCCGCTGAAGTATCAGATGCCGAACGGACAATCCATGGAGCTGCACATGCTTGGCACCGAGACCATCGACGGGCGCAGTGTCGAAAAATGGGAAATGACCACCGTCATCCCCAATCAGCAGCCGATGCGCACCTTCCAGTGGTACGACCCGGAACTCAAGCTCTCGGTGCGCGAGGAGTTTCCTGGTGGCCATGTGCGCGAGCTCGACAAGATTCAGATCGGCGCGCAGTCGGACGATCTCTTTAACGTGCCCGCGGGTTATACGCGCCTGGAGATGCCGCCGATGGAAGCGGGGAAATAAGCGCGTGTTGGACACTCACGGGACGCAAACGCCCAGGGTTGGCACTCCGATGGATCCGTTGTCATGATTACGATTGTCGGCAGTCTGAAAGGCGGTTCGGGCAAGAGCACCCTGACCTTCAATCTCGCGGTCTGGCTCGCGATGGCGGAGGTCAAGATCATGCTGGTGGACGTGGATCCGCAAGCCACCTTGTCCGACGTCGTCGGGGTGCGCAAGGAGGAGGGCTTCGATCCCTCGTTGCGGGTCTTCGATAAAGCGGTCCTGACGGAGGATCGCCTGCGGGGCGCGGACGAGACCTTGATCGATGTCGGCACCTCGGACATGGAGAGCATGCGCCTCGCCTTGTCATTATGCGATCGAGTGGTGGTGCCGGTGCCGCCTTCCCAGGCGGATATTTGGTCGACCCAGCGCTATATCCAACTGATTGCGAGCGTGAAACGCGAGACGCCTCCGGACATCATTGGTTTCATCAATCGCGGGGATACTCACCACGCGGTTCAGGAGACCAACGAAACCGCCGCCGCCCTGGTGTCATTGCCTGGAATCCGCTTTATCAAACCGCGCCTCTCCCAGCGGACCGTCTTTCGCCGCTCCTTCAGCGAGGGACTGGCGGTCTTCGAACTCGAGTCGCGCGGCAAGGCCGCGCGCGAGTTCATGGGGCTGGCGGCGGCCCTTTATCCGAATCTCGTCAGTTAGGCGGCTTCATGAATACTGAGATCCCAACGGGCGATCCGTTATCGAAAGGGGTATCCGATCTGGATGCAATGGATTCCGATGCAACCGATTCCAGGCTGAATGCATTTGCCATCGACCGACTCTCCCAGGCGTTCGAGACCAGCGCCAAGCGCTGGGAACTCATCGTCTATCCGAGCTTGTTCGCCTTCATCATTCTGGCGGCCTATGGCTTTTATCTGATTTTCAGTCTCGCCAAGGACGTGCATTATCTGTCCATCAGCGTCGATACCAACATGACGGTGATGGCAAGCAATATGCAGTCGGTCTCCGACAACATGGCCCAGATGAGCCGGAATGTCCGTGCGATGTCGGTCAGCGTCGATTCCATGGCGCGCGATGTCAATACGCTGGAACCCATGCTGACCAGCATCCAGAACATGGATCGCTCGATGCAGAACATGACCCTTGCCACCACCTCCATGCGCGACGACATGGCGGTCATGAATCAAAGTATCAGCCGCCCCGCGCAATTCATGAACCGCTTCATGCCTTGGTAGCCCGCACCCTGTCGTTTCTGGTACGTTTGGGTTCGGATAGGGGATCGAGGGACGTGCAAGTGACGTCAGGCCGGGTGCGGATTAGCCCAAGTTTAACGCCTCAGATTATTTCTCTTTTAAGATCATCCGCTTACAGCGGAAAAAATCGCTCAGTGGCACTACATTCGTGAAATTTTGTGAAACCGGACGATTCAGACAATCATTTTCTGTATCCCTCCCGGGCTGGGATCGCTGCCCAGCGCCTGGATGATCGCCAGCTGCGCCGGCTCGGCGCGGGTCGCCTT
>NZ_NHSQ01000009.1 GCF_016653465.1 Thiocystis minor
CGGTTTTACTCTTCCACTATTGAATAACTTGGCACTACATTGCGATTTTCGGCCGGCGTGTACATAAAGATCAGATGGTTAGATGCCATCTGGGGGTGTTTATCAATGGGGTTATGTTAAAGATGGGCTAGGTGTGAGCAGCTATCAGCCGGATGACACGGCAGACGCGATGACGACACGCGCCGATCAGGCGCTGTACCGCGCCAAATCGGAGGGACGCAATCGCGTCCATGTCTGAGTGTTTGCCTACGATGGATCAATCAGCCCGGTCCGCTCAGGGAATGCCCAGTAACTTATGCGTCTGCATGCTCAACCGCCAGCGCGGATGGGCCTTGCAGTAGTCGATCGCCTGGGCGGTATGAACGGCGAGATGGGGGTCATCCATCGGTTGTAGGAAAAAATGCCGGAAGTCGAGCCACTCGAAGCGCTCGGGCGGAGCCTCGGGCTGCGGATAGACGAGTTTGAGTTCGTCGCCTGCGGTCAACCGGAGTTCGGCGCTGGCCTTGGGGCTGACGCAAATCCAGTCGAGACCCGACGGCGCGGGACAGGTTCCGTTGGTTTCGACGGCGATCTCGCAATCGCACGCCCGCAGGGCGGCGATCAGCGGGGCGTCGAGCTGCAATAGCGGCTCTCCGCCGGTACAGACGACATAGGGTTTGACTCCGGCGTCATCATCGCCAAGCCAGGCCGCGCGAATCCGGTCGGCCAGCTCGCTGGCGTCGCGAAAGCGCCCGCCGCCCTCCCCATCGGTCCCTCGGAAATCGGTATCGCAGAAGGTGCAGACAGCCCGCTCGCGATCCTGTTCGCGCCCGGACCAGAGGTTGCAGCCCGCGAACCGACAAAAGACGGCTGGGCGACCCGTCTGGGCGCCCTCCCCTTGCAAGGTGTAAAAAATCTCCTTGACCCGGTAACTCATGTCGGCAATGCCGGTCCCAATTCGCCCCAGCAGAGACTGGCCCCGCATCCGGGCGTCTCGTGCAGGTCGATGCGGTCGAGCTGGGGGAGCGCGGCCGCGCACTCCTCGCGGATCCAGAGTGCCAGACGACCGGGATCCGCGGCGTCAAGGCGCGGCAAGGCGTCGAGCCGATGGTGATCGAGTTGCCGGTAGACGGGCGCGAACAGGGCCTTCACATCGCCATAGTCGACCGTCCAGCCGAGCACGGTGTCCAGCGGCGCGGTGAGATGCAGCCGCAGCAGATAGCTGTGACCGTGCAGCCGTCGTCGCGCGTCGCCGGCGGGGGCGTCGGGAAACCGGAGCGCGCTCTCGAAGCGCTGTTCCTTCCAGATGCGGTAATGACTGCCGTCGTAGTGACAGCCGGCGGTCGCGGTTTCGTAGACGGTCACCCAGGACAGTGCCGGCAGCTCGGGCTTGAGACGTTGCCACAACCAGTGCGCGAGCAGTTCGCTGGTGGGGTTTTCCAGACCGGGAATCTCGTTGAGACAGGCATGATGGAGTTCGGTCTGGAGCGGCGCCCAGAGCGCATCGAGCCGATCGAAATCAACCCCCATATCCAGCCCCGCCAGCGCCTGATCGGCGTGCAAAATGACCTCGAAACCGTGACCGTGCATGCGCCCGCATTGATGCCCCGCCGGGACGTTCGGCAGGCGATGGGCGGCCTCGAAACGGAAACGGCGCCAGACATGGGCGTGATCCGCGCCATCCAGATCGGCGCCCTGATCGCGGGTGCTCTGAATGCCGATGGACGCGACCCCCGGAACGCCGAGGCGGTCGCGCACCCAGCGCGCGAGGTTTTCGTCGGTCGGAACCGGCAGGAATTCGTTCAGATCGCGATAATCGAGCGCCCCAACGCACGCCTGAAGCGCGGCGGTCAGCATCCCAGTCGCGGCGCCGGGAAAGGCGGCCCAGGCGGACGGCAGATCGGCGCGGACACGCGCCAGGAAACCGTGACCATGCAGACGACGCGCGCGGTGGCCCTCCGGCAGGATCGCCACCCGGCGCGCGGCCTCGAAGGGGGCGGCGGCGACATGGAAAAGACGTTCGGTCATGCGACAACCTCAAAGCGAAGAAACCGCGTCTCGCCGAGCGTCGTTCGGAACGCGGCGTAACAGCGGATCGGCGAACCCCGCCTCGGCAAAACCCTTGGCGCGGAGCAGACAGGAATCGCATTGTTCGCAGGGCCGGCCAGACTCGCCGGGATCGTAGCAACTGCTGGTTAGGCCATAGTCGACCCCCAATTCGATCCCCTTGCGGATGATCGCGGCCTTGGTGAGCTGGATCAATGGCGCATGGATTCTGATCCGCTGACGGCCTTCCACTGCGGCGGCGGTGGCCAGGTTCGCCATGCGCTCGAAGGCCGCGATGTATTCGGGTCGACAGTCCGGATAGCCGGAATAGTCGAGCGCATTCACCCCGATGAAAAGATTGCTGGCGCCCAGCACCTCGGCCCAGGCGAGCGCGAAGGAGAGAAACACGGTGTTGCGCGCGGGGACATAGGTAATCGGTATCCCCTCCCCCATCTCGGCCAAGCCGCGCCCTTTGGGTACGTCCAGATCGGCGGTCAGGGCCGAACCGCCGAAGCGCCGCAGATCGATGTCGGCGATGACATGCTCGGCCACGCCCATGGACTTAGCGACCCGTGCGGCCGCGTCAAGTTCGATCGCATGTCGTTGACCGTAGCGGAAAGACAGTGCATAGGGTACAAAGCCCTCGGCCCGGGCAATGGCGAGCACGGTCGTCGAATCCAGCCCGCCACTCAACAGGACCACCGCGTTTGTCATTATCATCACCGTCAAAAAAATCGAATCCGTACATGCTTCGACAAGCCTGTCCTTGCTTCGACTCCGCTTAGGGCGAGCCGCTCCTTGTGCTGAGCGAAGCCGAAGCAAGGGCGAGGAGCGAAGCCGCAGGGGTCGCCGGGAACGGATTACAGTTAGCCTGAAGTGTTCCAGAAATCGCTTTCGCTCAAAAGGATGCAAATCAATGCAAAAAAACCTGATCCGAGTCTGGGATTTTCCAACCCGCCTCGTTCACTGGCTGCTCTTCCTGCTGGCGGCGGCGGCCTTTTTCACCGGACTGTCGGGCGGAAACCTGATGGTGTGGCACGGCCGCTTTGGACTCGCCATTCTGGGTCTGCTGGCTTTCCGACTGGTCTGGGGCCTGATCGGTTCCACCTATGCCCGCTTCAGCCAGTTCGTGCGCGGGCCAGGAACCATTCTCGCCTACCTGCGCGGTCATTGGCACGGGGTCGGCCATAATCCGCTGGGTGCGCTCTCGGTGCTGGCGCTGCTTGGCCTGCTGCTGTTTCAGACCCTGAGCGGTTTGGCGGCCGATGATGACATCGCCTTCAAGGGGCCTCTCTCGGCATTGGTCTCGGCACAGACGAGCGCCTGGCTGACCGGCCTTCACCGGCAGACGATCTGGATCATCGGCGCACTGGTCGGGCTCCATGTCTGCGCCATCCTGTTCTACACCTTCGTGCGCAGGGATAACCTGATCCAACCGATGCTGAATGGCCGAAAAGCGGTGACGGATCCAGCCGTGACATCCGCGGTTGGCGGCGGTCCGCTTGCGTTGATTCTGGCCGTGGCACTGGCGGCGCTGGCGGTCTGGATCGCGAATGGCGGATTGCTTCCGCCGCCGCCCGCGCCTCTTCCCGGCAGCCTGCCGAACTGGTAGCGGGGAAACTGCAAAGCCGCCAAACATGGCGGCCTTGCATGCTGAAACCGGCGGGAAATCGGATCAATCGGCGCGGTATTTTTCGTGGCAGGACTTGCAGGCCTTGCCCAAATCGCCAAACGCAGCCTGAACTTCGCTTTTTTCGCCTTCGGCGGCAACCTCGGCCAAATTGTCGGCGGCATCCATAAAGTCGCGCGCCAGTTGCCCGACTTCTTCCCCATTCTGGAACAGTTCCGGCTTCACCCGTGTCTTGACCGCACCAATATCCTTATCCGTGCCGGGACCAAAAAGCGCGCCCATGCCCGAGTTCGCGATCGCGGCAATGGCATTGGCGGCCTTGGCGACCTGATCCTGACTGAAATCCCCCTCCAGATTGGCCTTGATCTTGCCCATGTTCCAGCTCATAAAGCTGTAGCCGGCCTGGCGATACTGAATCTGCTCCTCGGGCTTGAGGCCAGCGGAGGCAGTCGTGGCAAGCGCGAAGGCGAACAAGCCTAGGACAGTGCGGGTAATCGTTCGTTTCATTAAGATGATCTCCATTTTCTTGCACTTGGTTGCGTGTTTGTTCCAATCCGTGATCGGCAAACGAGCCGCACGATACAATAGATTTCTGCTCCCGGCCAGTGACGAGAATTGTCGAATCAGAGTAAATGGCGAGTATTTCAAGGACATCCCATCCAAACCTCTCGATCTCGGGAAATGAAGGCGACCCACCGCCATCCTCGCGCGGTATCCTCGACGGAAGGCTGCGCTCCAGCGGATTGCCGTTTAAGATCCTGGCTCTGTCAGGAAATGGCAAGACGTCTAAACGGCTTTGGTCAAGCTGCGCATCATCGCCAAATTCCAGTAATATCGCTCGGAAGCGGCTTGAGTGCGCGGAAGAGATGATGAATCGAACATTCGAGAAGCTCGTCACGCGAGTGCTTTGCTACCCAAGCTCCGAGACCGGGGCATCCTCGTTGTCGTTGTCGCGGTCTCGACATGGCGATTATTCGATTACGACAACGACAACGACAACGACAACGACCTGAGACGGTCTTGGGATTTTCGCACAGTTGCACTAGCGCCATGCGCCGATCGAGGGCCCCTGTCAGGGCGAGCGCGCTTAAACATTCCGTTTTTCGGGTAGTTGACGGATGATCGCGAGAAACGACTATCGGAGTTTCTCATGTCAGCCAGCCTTCTTGAGCATTTTGCGTCCCTGGAAGATCCCCGGATCGAACGTAACAAGC
>NZ_NHSQ01000010.1 GCF_016653465.1 Thiocystis minor
CGGTCGTGCCTTTGATCCACGCTTCTTTCAGCTTGGCCTCGCGGCGTCCGCCTTGCGCTTCACTACGGTTGTCGTCACTCTCTCCGGCGACCTCTTTGCAGGTCGCAAGTCTTGGCCCATGCCGGGCTCCTACGATGGCGGATGGCGCCAAAATGAGAACGGCTGACGGGCGACGAACCGACTGGACAAAATTCCGTAAAATCCGCACAATTCGCGGCGATTTGTCGCCGTTCGCATCGAACTGGCCGTAACCTCTCAAACCGAAACCCACTGAAAGGCAGCAAGCGCGATGGCCGCGATTTTGGTCCTGAATGGACCGAACCTTAATCTGCTCGGCACCCGCGAGCCCGGACACTATGGCCGGACGACCCTGGCCGATCTCCAGCGAGCGCTGGAAACCGCCGCCCAGGCCGAGGGCTATCGGCTCGATTTCATCCAGAGCAACGCGGAACACATCCTGATCGAAGCCATTCATCGCGCCCCGGTGGACGATGTCTCTTTCATCCTCTTCAATCCGGCCGCTTTCACCCATACCAGCGTCGCCCTGCGCGATGCCCTGCTTGCCGTCGCGATCCCTTTTATCGAGGTGCACCTGTCGAACGTGCACGCCCGCGAGCCATTCCGCGCCCATTCCTATTTCTCGGACATCGCGGTGGGCGTGATCAGCGGACTCGGGGCCGAGGGATACGCACTGGCGTTACGCGCCGCGCTCACGCGCCTGGCGCAAGAACACACGAACGAGAACCTATGACCATGGATATCCGCAAGGTAAAGAAGCTGATCGAGCTGCTGGAGCAATCCGACGTGGCCGAGATCGAGATCCACGAGGGCGAGGAGTCGGTGCGCATCAGCCGTCATGGCACGGCGCCGATGCCCTATTACATGCCCCAACCGATGCCAGGGCAGTTCAACGCCCCCGTGGCGCCCACGGCGCTAGCCGTCGCGATCGACGACGACCCGTTGGCCGGACTCGATCACGAGATCGTCCGCTCGCCCATGGTCGGCACCTTCTATCGGGCGCCCTCGCCCGGCGCCAAGTCCTTTGTGGAGGAGGGCCAGACGGTCCAGGCCGGCGAAACGCTGTGCATCATCGAGGCGATGAAAATCCTCAACCAGATCGAATGCGAGCAGGCCGGAACGGTCCGGCGCATCCTGGTCGAAAATGGTCAGCCGGTCGAATACAACCAACCGCTGTTCGTGATCGAATGAGGATACGAACCGTCTCCAGCATGGCGCGCCTCCTTTCCCGAACGGCTCGGCTTCGACTGAACCGATAGGCGTCGCCGATGACCTGGACACGGTTTGAAACACACGTCAGCGCGCGGCCGGTCCGGCGCTTCCGTGGCCCAACCCGCCGCCCCCTACTGAAGACATCCCCATCATGGCAATGATCGAAAAGGTACTGATCGCGAATCGCGGCGAGATCGCGCTGCGCATCCTGCGCGCCTGCCGCGAACTCGGCATCAAGACGGTCGCCGTCCACTCCGAAGCCGACCGCGATCTGAAACACGTCCTGCTGGCCGACGAGTCCGTCTGTATCGGCCCGGCCGCCTCGCTCCAGAGTTATCTCAACGTGCCGGCGATCATCAGCGCGGCCGAGGTCACGGATACCGTCGCCATTCATCCCGGCTATGGTTTCTTGTCCGAGAACGCTGATTTCGCCGAGCGGGTCGAGCGCTCGGGCTTCATCTTCATCGGCCCGCGCCCCGAGACCATCCGTCTGATGGGCGACAAGGTCTCGGCCATCGCAGCCATGAAGGCCGCCGGCGTGCCCTGCGTGCCGGGTTCCGACGGACCGATCGACGACAACAACAAAAAACGCACCCTGGAGATCGCCCGCGAGATCGGCTATCCGATCATCATCAAGGCGTCCGGCGGCGGCGGCGGGCGCGGCATGCGGGTGGTGCACTCCGAGGCCACCCTGCTGAACGCCATTTCGCTGACCAAGGCAGAGGCCGCCGCGACCTTCAACAACGACATGGTCTACATCGAGAAATATCTGGAGAACCCGCGTCATGTCGAGTTCCAGATCCTCGCCGACCAGATGGGCAACGCCATCCATCTGGGCGAACGCGACTGCTCCATGCAGCGCCGTCATCAAAAAGTCGTCGAGGAAGCCCCCGCGCCCGGCATCACCGAGGCGCAGCGGCGCGAGATCGGCGAACGCTGCGCCGCCGCCTGCCGCACCATCGGTTATCGCGGCGCCGGCACCTTCGAATTCCTCTACGAGAACGGCCAGTTTTATTTCATCGAGATGAACACCCGGGTCCAGGTCGAGCACCCGGTCACCGAGATGGTCACCGGCGTGGACATCGTCAAGGAACAGATCCTGATCGCCGCCGGCGAGCCGCTGCGTTATGCCCAGAAGGATATCGTTATGCGCGGACACGCCATCGAGTGCCGGATCAACGCCGAGGATTCGGAAACCTTCATGCCGAGCCCCGGCAAGATCACCGAATTCCACGCGCCCGGCGGTCCTGGCGTGCGGCTGGAGACCCATCTCTACACCGGCTACACGGTCCCGCGGTATTACGACTCCATGATCGGCAAACTGATCACCCATGGCGAGGATCGCGAATCGGCCATCGCGCGCATGTGCAACGCCCTGCGCGAGACCGTCATCGACGGCATCAACACCAACATCAAGCTCCAGCGCGCCATCCTGCGCGACGGCGCCTTCCTCGCCGGCGGCGCCAACATCCATTACCTAGAGAAAAAGCTCGGGATGTAAGGTGATTTAAGGGAAAGACTTTACCGATTTTCCGTTCGTCCTGAGCTTGTCGAAGGATGACCGGAAAATCGCGCTCCGAGGCCGACATTGCATCCGTTCATGGTTCGACAAGCTCACCACGAACGGATGCAATGTCACCACGAAAGTGGGTATGAGCTTCTACGATCATCAGCTTTAAGGATTCGATGCCACTCCCCATGCCCTGGCTGCAACTCTCCTTCAACCTCCCGCGCGAACAGTCAGAGACCTTTTCGCTCAACCTGGAAATGGCCGGCGCGCTCTCCATCACCCTCGGCGACGCCGGCGACGAGCCCCAACTCGAACCCGGCCCAGGCGAAACCCCGCTGTGGTCCGAGATCACGCTCACGGCACTGTTCGAGAGCGACCCGGAGACGCAATCCCTGGTCGAACGGCTCGCCCGCAACCTGGCCATCCAGTTAGGCACCGTCCCCCGCATCGAGCGCATCGAGGACCGGGTCTGGGAACGGGTCTGGCTGGACACCTTCAAACCAACCCGTTTCGGTCGCCGGCTCTGGGTCTGTCCGCACGGCCAACTGCCGGACGATCCGAACGCCGTCGTTGTGTCGCTCGATCCGGGACTGGCCTTCGGCACCGGACATCACGCGACCACCGCACTCTGTCTGGAGTGGCTCGACGGCGCGTCGCTCGCCGGCAAGACCGTCCTCGATTTTGGCTGCGGCTCCGGCATCCTCGCCATCGCCGCGCTGAAGCTCGGTGCCGCGCGCGCCATCGCCGTGGACCACGATCCGCAGGCACTGGAGGCCACCCGCGCCAACGCGCTGACCAACGGCGTCGCCGACCGGCTCGATATTCATCCACCGGAGGATCTCCCCGATCTCAACGTCGATTGCGTGCTGGCCAATATCCTCGCCGGCCCCCTGATCGCGTTGGCCCCGCGCCTGACCGGGCTGCTGCGGCCCCAGTGTGATCTGGTGCTCTCGGGCGTCCTCGCCGAGCAGGCGGACAGCGTCCGCGCCGCTTATGCGGATTCCATTGAATTGGATCCAATTCGGATCCGCGAGGATTGGGTGCTGATCAGCGGGACTCGGAAACCTCAACGCCGGACGGGAGCAGCTCTGTAGAGGCGAATTTATTCGCCGCGTGGGTTGCGCGGATTCAGGGATTCAGGGGCGAATGAATGCGCCCCTTGGCGATGTCGCGCAACCGCAAGTCGAAGGAAGAGGGACGAACGGAAAATCGGCAGAATTCTTTCCGACAGTCACCCTATCGGGGAAAATCGGGAATTGGCTGCAAGGGAGCAGGAACGAGCGATGGCGCAAGAACACGCAAACGCCGAGGTCGGGATCGTCGAACGACTCTTGGAACTGGTCCCGGAAGACGGCACGGCCATCGGCAATCCGGCGCTCAGGCAAGCCTTCGCGCAAGCGGCCGCCGAACTGAATAGCGCGTTTGACGCAGCGGCCTTCGAGCACGCAAAGCAGGCGTTGCTCGATCGGGGCCTGTTGCTCAAAGGGCGTGGACGTGGCGGCACGGTGCGGCGGGCACCGCCCCAGGATCAGGGTTTCGATCTCAGTCCAACGGCACCGCCGACTCCGGCCCAACCGCCGAAAACCGTCCGGAAGGCATCGCCGCGCCCGCCGTCGACCGGCACCGACGCGCCCGAGGTCATCAGCTATCGCCTACGGATACCCGCAAGAACAACCCCGAGGTCGGGGTAGTCAGTTCGGCCAACGACCCGGCGGCGGGGCCGACGCGCTGGGCCTATGACCCGCACCTCGATCCGGTGTTGCAGTTCGACCTTGGGCGCGCGCGGATCGAGACCCTGATCGACGAGGCCCTGGCGAGCGACGATCAGGACGCCATGCGCGCGGCGCTGGAGGAATTGCGGCGCGCGTCCGCCCCCTATCTCCACTGGACCGGCAAGGCCGAGCGGACCAGTTTCGCGGTCGAGACCGTCTCGCTGCATGTGCATGAGCGCATCGATCCCATGAGCATTCTTTCCGCGCTGCGGAAAGAATTGACCGAATGTCGGGATGACTCATTGGGCAAGTCGTCCGGGAGCGGGCAACGGAAGCGGACGGATGCCTGGCGCCAGCCGGATCTGTTCGCCGCCCCCTTCGAGAACCTGCCGCTGCGCGACGCCATTGACTTCTACCGCCACGACAAGGGCTGGTCGAACCGGCTCATCGCGGGCGATTCGCTGCTGGTCATGAACTCGCTGCTCCAGAAGGAGGGCATGGCCGGGCAGGTGCAGATGATCTATCTCGACCCGCCCTATGGCATCAAATACGGCTCCAACTTCCAGCCCTTCACCAACCGGCGCGACGTCAAGGACCGACAGGATCAGGATCTGACCCAGGAACCCGAGATGATCAAGGCGTTCCGGGATACCTGGGAGTTGGGCATTCATTCCTACCTGACCTATCTGCGGGATCGGCTACTGCTGGCGCGGGAACTGCTGGCGGAGTCGGGGAGCGTGTTCGTGCAGATTTCGGATGAGAATCTGCATCATGTGCGGGAGTTGATGGATGAGGTGTTTGGGCGAGAGAATTTTATTTGCATTGTTTCCTTTCAGACGAGTGGTGGAAAGTACTCCCTTACGCTCCCAACAACAGTTGACTACCTAGTTTGGTACGGCAAGTGTTCAGTTAAGCTCAAGTACCGCCAGTTGTTCTTACCTCGACAGCGGGGTTCGGCGTCACTAGCAGCCTGTCGGACTTGAGCGTTCGGATTGGCTGAAAAAGACAATCAAGAGGCTATTTTCCTCGAAAATAGCCTTTTTTCGGCCAAAAAGGCATTTTTCCTACGAATTTCCCTTACTGCAGGC
>NZ_NHSQ01000011.1 GCF_016653465.1 Thiocystis minor
AAGGCGACCCGCGCCGAGCCGGCGCAGCTGGCGATCATCCAGGCGCTGGGCAGCGATCCCAGCCCGGGAGGGATACAGAAAATGATTGTCTGAATCGTCCGGTTTCACAAAATTTCACGAATGTAGTGCCACTGAGCGATTTTTTCCGCTGTAAGCGGATGATCTTAAAAGAGAAATAATCTGAGGCGTTAAACTTGGGCTAAGTTTTAGGGAATGGCGCAAATCGTTGGCTGGAAGGAAAGTATACCCTGACCTCGCCTGGGACGACCCAATACCGGCGCTCTATGGAATTGGATTCGGACGGAAGCTGTTTAAATTGCCTTTGGCGCTGTATAAGAAATTATTTCGGTAACTCAATAATGTTCGCGGATTTTACCAATCGCAAACGATCGACACGCACTCACTGCCATTCAATCCAGTCGGCGTACAGTTCACAGGCGGTCGAGCCAGAAAAATCTCGACCATCATGTTTTCTTACGAGGCCGCTCCCAACTTGGAATAGTGGCTTGACGGCCGCGGGAGAGCGTGAGTTGGTCGGGAGGAGCATCGCGGGTAATCACCGATCCGGCGCCGATCGTGGCTCCCACGCCAACGGTCACGGGCGCGACCAAGGCCGTATTGGAGCCGATAAAGGCGCCATCGCCGATCTGCGTCATGAACTTATTGACGCCGTCATAATTGCAAGTGATGGTGCCGGCGCCGATATTCACGCCCGCTCCAACCGTTGCGTCGCCAAGATAGGTCAGGTGATTGACCTTGCTGCCCTGCCCCAGGGTCGTCTTCTTGATCTCGACGAAATTTCCGACATGGGTGTTCGCGGCAAGTTTTGCCTCTGGACGCAGTCGCGCGAAGGGTCCAATGCGGGCATTCGCGCCAACCTCGGCGCCCTCGATGACGCAATTGGCGAAAATTTCAGTCCCGGAGCCGATCGTGCAGTCTTTCAGGAGACAGTTAGGGCCGACGCGAACCCCGGCGGCGAGCCGAACCTCGCCCTCGACGATCACATTGATGTCCAGACTGACATCGGTCTCGGCGTGCAGGATGCCGCGCAGATCGAAACGCGCCGGATCGGCCAGGGTCACGCCCGCGCGCATCAGCCGCTCCGCCGCCGCGCGCTGATGAATACGTTCCAACTCGGCGAGTTGAACCCGATCGTTCACGCCAGTCACTTCCGCGAGCGTGCTGGGCTGGACGCTCGCGATCTGGACGCCATCCTGGGCCGCCAGCGCGGTGATATCGGTCAGATAATATTCGCCCTGTACGTTGTCGTTGCCGATCCGGCTCAACCAGTCGTCCAGACCGGCGCGATCGGCGACCAGAAACCCCGTGTTGATCTCGCGAATGCCCCGCTCCGCCAGCGTAGCGTCTTTTTCCTCGACGATGCGGGTCACGCGGCCCTGCGCATCGCGGAGGATGCGGCCATAGCCGGTGGGATCGGACAGCTCGGCCGTCAACAGCCCCAGACGGGTATCCGCGCTCGCCGCGAGCAGGCGGCGGAGCGTCTCGGGAGTAATCAGAGGCACGTCACCGTACAGCACCAGCACCCGATCCATCCCGGTCATCGCGGGCATCGCCTGGAGCACCGCATGGCCGGTGCCCTGCTGTTGGGCCTGTTCGACCCAGAGGCAGTCGTGCCCGCTCAGGGCCGCCTGAACCTGTTCGCCGCCGTGACCGAAGACGACGACCCGCCGTGCGGCACCGAGCTGGTTTGCGGCGTCGAGCACATGCGCCAGCAATGGTTTGCCGGCGAGCGGATGGAGTACCTTCGGCAGACTGGAACGCATGCGTTTACCGAGACCCGCGGCCAGTATCACGACGCCTAGTTTCATACGTTGCCAGCCCACTGTTTGATCTCGAAGCAATTTCCAGATATTCGGAAATTCCTGAAGAATTTCCGAATTAGTGAAGACTTCCGCCCGGCAGGTTGCAGACGCCCAACTCGGCGCTCAGCTCCGCGTGCGTGGGGTCGCGCACCTCATGAATGCGGACATGGACCACGAGCGACTTGCCAGCCAGCGGGTGGTTGCCATCGACCGTGAGCCTGCCGTTCTCGATACGGGTGACCAGGAAGGTCTTGACCTCGCCGGTGTCGCTCTGCATCTGGACCTCGGCGCCGACGAAGCGGAATTCCGGCGGGACATTCTCCAGGTCGTCGGTAAAGGTCAGGCTTGGATCATGCGGACCAAAGCCCTGATCGGGACCGAGCCGCAACTCGACCTCGTCGCCCACGGATTTTCCGCGGATCGCGGCATCCATTCCGCCGATGAGTTCGCTCTGCCCACCATGAATGTAGGTGACGGGAAGATCCGTCTGCTCCAGGATGGCGCCAGCCGCATCGGCGATGCGGTACGTCAACGAGACCAGTTTGCCGTCGCCAATCGTTTGATCCGACATGCTTATGCCTCTCTCCACACGTAAACGCAAACGCCCCCGTCGTCTCGACCGGGGGCGTTTGTCAGGGTGTCGGCGGCCGTGACCGCCAGTGCAGCGAATCAGCGCCCCTTCATCTTCCGCAGCTTCTCGATCGCCCGCAGTTGCGCGACGGCCTCGGCCAATTCGACCTGGGCCTTGGCGTACTCGAACTTGGCGGTTTGACCGGCCAGCGCGTCCTCGGCACGGCGTTTCGCTTCCAGCGCCGCGGCCTCATCCAGATCGCGGGCGCGGATCGCGGTGTCGGCCAAGACCGTCACCACATTCGGCTGCACTTCCAGCATGCCGCCGGAGACATAGAAATGCTCCTGCTCGCCTTGCTCGTTCTCGACCCGCACGTCGCCCGGTTTGAGCCGGCTGATAAAGGCCGTGTGACGGGGGGCGATACCCACCTCGCCCATCTCCGCGGTCGCGTAGACCATGGTGGCGGGACCGGAGTGGATGGCGCCCTCGGCGCTCACGATATCGACACGTACTGTCATTGCCATGGGAGATCCCCCTTAGCTGGCCGCCATCTTTTCGGCTTTGGCCACAGCCTCGGCAATCCCGCCGACCATGTAGAAGGCCTGCTCGGGGAGATGGTCGTAGTCGCCGTTGACGATCGCCTTGAAGTCCTTGATGGTCTCCTTGACGGGGACGAATTTTCCAGACGCGCCGGTGAAGACCTCGGCCACGAAGAACGGCTGCGACAGGAAGCGCTGGATCTTGCGGGCACGCGACACGGCCAGCTTGTCGTCGTCCGACAGCTCGTCCATGCCCAGGATCGCGATGATGTCCTTGAGTTCCTTGTAGCGTTGCAGCGTCCCCTGAACCGCGCGGGCAGTGTCGTAGTGCTCCGGGCCGACCACGTTCGGGTCGAGGATACGGCTGGTGGAGTCCAGCGGATCCACGGCGGGGTAGATACCCAACTCGGCGATCTGACGCGAGAGTACCAGGGTGGCGTCCAGATGCGCGAAGGTGGTGGCCGGGGACGGGTCGGTCAAGTCGTCCGCAGGCACGTAAACGGCCTGGAAGGAGGTGATCGAGCCGGTGCGCGTGGAGGTGATGCGCTCCTGCAGCGCGCCCATCTCGGAGGCCAGGGTCGGCTGATAGCCCACGGCGGACGGCATGCGGCCGAGCAGCGCGGAGACTTCGGTTCCAGCCAGGGTGTAGCGATAGATGTTGTCGATGAACAGCAGCACGTCGCGGCCTTCGTCGCGGAAGAACTCGGCCATGGTCAGGCCGGTCAGCGCGACGCGCAGACGGTTGCCTGGGGGTTCATTCATCTGGCCGTAGACCAGCGCCACCTTGTCGAGCACGTTCGACTCTTTCATCTCGTGATAGAAGTCGTTGCCCTCGCGGGTCCGCTCGCCGACGCCGGCGAACACCGAGAAGCCGGAATGCTCGGCGGCGATGTTGCGGATCAGCTCCATCAGGGTCACGGTCTTGCCGACGCCGGCGCCGCCGAACAGACCGACCTTGCCGCCCTTGGCGATCGGCATGATGAGGTCGATGACCTTGATGCCGGTTTCCAGAATTTCGGTGGACGCGGCCTGATCTTCCAACTTGGGCGCCGCGCGGTGGATCGCCCAGCGCTCTTCGCACGGAACCTCGCCCAGTTCATCGATGGGATTGCCCAACACGTCCATGATGCGACCCAGGGTCGCCTGACCGACGGGCACCTGGATGGGGGCCCCCGTGCTCGCGACATCCAGACCGCGCTGCAGACCGTCGGTCGAGCCCATGGCGATAGTACGCACCACGCCATCGCCAAGCTGCTGCTGGACCTCAAGCGTCAGGCCCATCGAATCGATCTTCAGTGCCTCGTAAATCTTGGGCATCTCGCCGCGCGGGAACTGAACGTCCACAACGGCGCCGATGATTTCCACCACGTTACCGGAACTCATAGTCTTTTCCTCTTCTGCCTTGCGGCGTCTGCGATTCTGTCTGGATCTGGTCCTGCGCCTCGATCACCCGCGCCCTGATCGGTTGATCGGGCGCGGGCCATCCGCGTCATCCGGCGGCGATTAAACCGCGGCGGCGCCGCTCACGATCTCGGAGATTTCCTGCGTGATCGCGGCCTGGCGTGCTTTGTTATAAACGAGCTGAAGCTCGCCGATGAGATTGCCGGCATTGTCCGAGGCGGACTTCATGGCGACCATCCGGGCGGCCTGCTCGCAGGCGCTATTCTCGACCACCGCCTGGTAGACGAGCGATTCGAGATAGCGGGTGAGCAGCGCATCCAGAACCGTGCGTGCATCCGGCTCGTAGATGTAATCCCAGTGGTAGGGCATCGGATCCCGCGCCTCGCCAGCGATCGGAACCAGTTGGCGGATCAGCGGGCGCTGCGTCATGGTGTTCACGAACTCATTGCCCACGATAAAGATCGCATCGATCTCTTTGGCCTCGTAGGCATCGAGCATGACCTTGACCGTGCCGATCAGATCCTCGATATGTGGCTTATCGCCAAGATGCGTCGCCTGACCGAGGAGTTGGCCCCCGAAACGCTTGAAAAAACCGAGCGCCTTGGAACCGATGGCGCAGAACACGGGCTCGATCCCCGCGGCCTGCCGCTCCTTGACATCGATCACCAGACGACGAAGCAAATTGCTGTTCAGACCGCCGCAGAGACCGCGATCGGAGGAAACCACGATATAACCGACGCGCTTCAGCTCGCGTTCCGTGGCCATGAAGGAATGACGGTATTCGGGCGTGGCTTTCGCGAGGTGACTGATCACCTGAAGCATTTTTTCCGCATAGGGCCGAGAGGCTGACATGCGCTCCTGAGCCTTGCGCATCTTCGAGGCCGCGACCATCTGCATGGCCTTGGTGATTTTCTGCGTACTCTTGATGCTTGCGATCTTGGTACGGATTTCTTTGGCGCCTGCCATTGCTTAGCTCCCAGCCTCCAGCTTCCAGCCGCCAGCCCGTGGGCTGGCGGATCGAGGAGGTTCGATGGATGTCGAGACGCAGCCTGCCAACCGCCGGCCTCTTTACTTGGAGGCTGAAGGCTGGTCGCTGGCGGCCGTTACCAGGTGTTGTTGGCCTTGAAGTCCTTGATCGCGGCATGCATCCCTTTCTGGATGTCATCGGAGTAATCGCCGGTGTCGTCGATCTTCGCGAGCAACTCGGCCTGGGCCGACTTCATGTAGCTCTGCAGGGCGCGCTCGAAATCCACGACCTTCTTTACATCCACGTCGTCCAGATAGCCTTCGTTGGCGGCGAACAGCGAGACCGCCATCTGACCCACGCCCATGGGCGAGTACTGGGTCTGCTTCATGAGTTCGGTGACGCGCTCGCCGCGCTGCAACTGCTTGCGGGTCGCCTCGTCCAGGTCGGAGGCGAACTGCGAGAAAGCCGCCAGTTCGCGGTACTGGGCGAGCGCCAGACGGATACCGCCACCGAGCTTCTTAATGATCTTGGTCTGGGCCGCGCCGCCAACACGCGAGACCGAGAGGCCCGCGTTGATGGCCGGACGGATACCGGCGTTGAAGAGGTCGGTTTCCAGGAAGATCTGACCGTCGGTGATGGAGATCACGTTGGTCGGCACGAAGGCGGACACGTCGCCGGCCTGGGTCTCAATGATCGGCAGCGCGGTCAGCGAGCCGGTCTTGCCGGTCACCTTGCCGTCGGTCGCCTTTTCCACATAGTTGGCGTTGACGCGCGCGGCGCGCTCCAGCAGACGGGAGTGGAGATAGAAGACGTCGCCCGGATAGGCTTCGCGACCGGGCGGACGGCGCAGCAGCAGCGAGACCTGACGATAGGCCCACGCCTGCTTGGTCAAGTCGTCATAGACGATCAGCGCATCCTCGCCCTTGTCGCGGAAATACTCGCCCATGGTGCAGCCGGCATAAGGCGCGATGAACTGCATGGCGGCGGATTCGGCGGCGGCTGCGGCGACGATGATGGTGTGATCCATGGCGCCATGCTCTTCGAGCTTGCGCACCAGGGCCGCGATGGAGGAGTTTTTCTGCCCCACGGCGACATAGATACACTTAACGCCGGTGCCTTTCTGGTTGATGATGGCATCGATGGCGACCGCGGTCTTGCCGGTCTGGCGGTCGCCGATGATCAGCTCGCGCTGACCGCGGCCCACCGGAACCATGGCGTCGATCGCCTTGATGCCCGTCTGCACGGGTTGATCGACCGACTGGCGGGCAATAACGCCCGGCGCGACCTTTTCGATCGGCGAGGTTCCAGAGGCATTGATCGGACCCTTGCCATCGATGGGGGCGCCGAGCGAGTCCACGACGCGACCGAGCAGCCCTTCGCCAACCGGCACTTCCAGGACGCGACCGGTACAACGAACCCAGTCACCCTCGGAGAGGTGGGTGTAGTCGCCGAGAATAACCGCGCCGACCGAATCGCGCTCCAGATTCAGCGCCAGACCACTGGCACCACCCGGAAACTCCAGCATTTCGTAATACTTGGCGTCTGACAGGCCGTGGATACGGACGATACCATCGGTCAGGCTGACAATGGTGCCTTCGGTCCGTGCCTCGGTCTGAAGGTCGAATTTCTCGATCTTCTGCTTGATGAGATCGCTGATCTCGGATGGATTCAGTTGCATGGCGGTGTCCAGTTCAGAATTGCAAAGCGTGGGCCAGTTGCTTGATCTTTCCGCGAACCGAGTCGTCGATGACGAGGTCCCCGGCGCGAATCTCGATCCCGCCGATCAGCGCGCTGTCGGTCTCGACGGTCAGGTCGACCTGACCACCGAAGCGCTTGGTGAGCGCCGCGGAGAGTGACTCCAGCTCATCGTCGCCGAGTTCGAAGGCACTGCGGATCAGCACATGACTCACACCTTGATCGGCGGTGCGGCTGACCTCGAAGAGTCGTGCAATCTCGGGCATTGCGGTCAGACGCGCATTGCGCGACAGCAATCGCAGGAAATTCGCGGCCTCCGCGTGAAGGCCCTCTCCGCAGACATCAAGGATGATCTCGAGCACGCGCTCCCGAGGGACGCTCGGGTTACCGATCTGGGCGGCCAGACCGGCATCCGCGGTCACCGTCGCCAGCAGTTCCAGCGCCTGCGACCAGGCATCGATCTGTCCGGTCTCCTTGGCGCGCTCGAAGACCGCTTCGGCATAGGGACGCGCGATGGTGGTTATGTCTCCGGCCATGGGTGATCCCTAGAGCTGCTTGGCGAACGAGTCGACGAGCGAACGGTGCGCCGCGACATCGATCTCTTTTTGGAGGATCTTTTCCGCGGCCGCAACGGCAAGGGAAGCGACCCGTTCACGCAGTTCCTCGCGTGCGCGATTGGTCTCGCGATCAATCTCCGCCTGCGCGGAGGCAACCAGACGACCGCCTTCGGCGCGCGCGTCGCCCTTGGCTTCCTCGACGATCTCGGTGGCCCGTTTCTGGGCCTGACCGACGATCTCGGCCGCTGCGGCCTTGGCGTCTTTCATGAGTTCCAGCGCGCGCTGTTCGCCCAGGGCTTTTTCCTGATGGCCACGCTCGGCAGCGGCTAGACCCTCGGCGATTTTTGTCTTGCGCTCCGCCAATGCATTGACGATGGGCGGCCAGACATACTTCATACAGAACCCGACGAACACCGCGAAGGCGATCATCTGGGCAAACAGAGTCAGATTGATATTCATAGCGTTGCCTCGTGCCTATGCCTCGTACCGAATCAGGGTGATCGGCGGATTCGCCGCGACCCTGGCGGGAGCGGGACGTCGATTAGGCGGCGAACATCAGATACAGACCCATGGCGATCGCGATGACGGGCAACGCGTCGACCAGACCCATGACGATGAAGAACTGGGTGCGCAGCATTGGGATGAGTTCCGGCTGACGCGCGGCGCCTTCCAGGAAGCGACCGCCCAGGACGCCGATACCCACGCCGGCGCCAACCGCGCCGAGACCGAGCATGAGACCGGCGCCGATGTACTTGATGGCCATTGCGAATGCTTGTGCGACTTCGAGTTCCATGAGTTCCCCCAGGTTTAAGTGTTGCGACGAATCGCCCGTAGAAAAACGATCGTCGAGTGTGAAAAAGTCATCGGTTGAAAAACATCGGTCGAATCGAATCCTTGACCGACGCTACGTCGATCAAGGATGCCGTCGATCAGTGGTGCTCCTGATGCGCCATGTCGAGATAGACAATGGTCAGCACCATGAAGATGAATGCCTGGAGCGTGATGATCAGGATATGGAAGACGGCCCAGACGAACTGCAGCAGACCGCCTGTCATGTTAAGCACGACGCCGCCGCCATAGAGCAGCGCGATCAGAATAAAGATCATCTCGCCGGCATACATGTTTCCGAAGAGACGCAGTGCCAGCGAGAGCGGCTTGGAAAGCAGGCTGATGCCTTCGAGCAGCAGATTGGCGGGCATGCCCCATTTGCCGAACGGCTGCAGGGTCAATTCGCCCAGGAAACCGCCGACACCCTTCATCTTGACGCTGTAATAGAGCACCAGGAAAAAGACCATCAACGCCATGCCGAAGGTTGCGTTCGGGTCCGTCGTCGGGACGACTCTGAGGAAGACGTGATGCGGATCGGCGCCAAAGACCGCCATGAACTGACCGAAGAGATACGGGAGCAGATCGACCGGCAGCAGGTCCATCAGATTCATCATGAAGACCCAGGCGAAGATGGTCAGCGCCAGCGGCGCGACCATGGGGTTCCGGGCACTGAATGAACCACGCACGTTTTCTTCCACGAAATCGACGATCCATTCGACAAAATTCTGCGCCGTGCCTGGTACGCCAGCCGTGATGCGTTCGGCGACGCCCCGAAAAAACCAGATGAACAGGGCGCCCAGCAGGATCGAGAAGAACATCGTATCGATATTGATGGCCCAGAATCCCATTTCAGCGGCTTCGGCGCTCGAATGCGCGAAGCCGAACCCATGCTCGGGATGGACGCCGAGAGTCAGGTTCGTGAGATGGTGCTGGATATATCCCTGGGAGGTGAGCGCTTCGGAAGAGGACATCAATCATCTCTCACGTCATGTTTCGACTGCCGAATTGGGCGGCGATCAGGGTTGGTATGACTTGGACGGCAACATAGGCCCCAAGCATGACCGGAATATTAAGGCTATCGATCACCGCGATAGCGGTGGCAAACAGCCCGAGAATCAAGGCGATTTTGGCGGCTTCGCCGCGATAAAAGCGCATGGCCAGGCGCGCGGTCTCGGCTGCCCGATATTCGCGGAAGACCCAGACCGCAAGCAGAGTATTTGCAAGCAGACAGGTTCCTGACCCGACCAGAACGGAAATTGCAACCGAATTGCCGAACGGCAGGGCGAGGATCGTCATCGCTAATCCAAACACAAACTGGATTTTCAGAATCCTTTTGGCCTGGAAAGCCCCCGGCTGTTGCATGAGATCGTCTTCAGTGGGGTGAGCACGCCGTTCACCGAGCGCGCAGTATAAGGGGTTGCCGATAGAGGGTCAACGCAACCCATGCGTTTTAAAATGGCGACGACGGCTGGATTCAGGATGGAGCGAAACGGCGCCCGCCGTGACGCGGGGCGGTTAGGAAACTCCCGGAAAATAACATGGCCGGACGGGGCATGCGCCTTGTCAGGACTCTTGCTTTCGTTGTCGTTGTCGAATCGAATAACGACAACGATCATCACGGATGCCCCGTTCCAAACCGCCGTGCATTGGCTTGATTCGCGCTCCCTCGCTGGTCGTTATTGGAAGACATTGCCCGGTTATTTGCAGGGAGTTGCCTTATACCGCGCTCATTGGATATGCGCGAGGATGCCATCGAGTTCGTCCAGGCTGTTGTAGGCGATCACCAGCTTTCCCGCCCCCCGGCTGCCATGGCGAATCTGGACCTGGGCGCCGAGCCGGTCGGTCAGATCGGTCTGCAGACGATGGATGTTCGGGTCGGTATCCGACGGCTGCGCGACGGGCTCGCTGGAAGCTTCGCTCTGCTGCAGGCGACGCACGAGCCGCTCGGTTTCGCGCACCGACAGACCGGCGGCAACCGCCTGCTCGGCGGTCTTGCTCTGCGCGGCGCCCTTCAGGCCAAGCAGCGCGCGGGCGTGCCCCATCTCCAGGCGCGACTGCTCCACATGGGCCTTGACATCGGCATTGAGATCCAGCAGCCGCAGCAGGTTGGTGATCGTCGTGCGGGATTTCCCCACGGCATCGGCAACCCGCTGATGCGTCAGACCAAACTCGGTGATGAGACGATCCAACGCACCGGCCTCTTCGAGCGGGTTGAGGTCGGCGCGCTGAATATTCTCGATCAACCCGATCGCGAGCGCCGTCGGCTCGTCCACCTCGCGGATCACCACCGGGATGGCGGCGAGACCCGCCATCTGGCAGGCGCGCCAGCGGCGTTCGCCGGCGACGATTTCATAACGTTGCTCGCCCGCCGGCGACCCTACCAAAAGGGGGCGAACCACAATCGGCTGAATCACGCCCTGGGCGACGATGGAGTCGGCCAGTTCACGCAGCGCGTCCTGATCGAATTCCCGGCGCGCTTGATAACGCCCCCGCTGGATCTGTTCCAATGGCAAATGCGCGAGGCGCTCGTGGCTCTGGAGATCCGGACGCTCGTCAAATGCGCGATCTTCGAGCGCTCCCGCGGGCGGCTCGATCGGTACCTCGGGCGCGCGCGCGGCGCCCAGCAATGCATCCAGCCCTCGGCCCAGTCCCCGTTTTTTCATCGGTTGCTTGCGATCGATATCCATGTTGCGTTTCGGGTCAGGCGGCATGCAGACGTTTATCCAGACGCCGCAGGAGTTCACTGGCGAGCGCCAGGTAGGAAATGGACCCCTTGGACAACGGATCGTAAAGCAGGGCCGACTGACCGTGGCTCGGCGCCTCGGCCAAACGCACATTGCGCGGGATCACGGTACGGTAGACCTGACCCTTGAAATGGGTGACGAGCTGCGTCGAGACCTGATTGGCCAGATTGTTGCGCGGATCGTGCATGGTGCGCAGGATGCCTTCGATCCGCAATTCCGGATTGCGGCTCGCGCGGATCTGCTCGATGGTGTCGACCAGGGAGGATAGCCCCTCGAGCGCATAATATTCGCACTGAATCGGGATCAGCACGCCCTGGGCCGCAACCAGCGCGTTGACCGTCAGCATATTCAGAGAGGGCGGGCAATCGATGATGATCAGCTCATAGGCACCCGCCGCGCTGGCCAGCACCTTGAGCAGACGCCGCTCGCGCTCGGGCGAATCGAGCAAGCCGATCTCGGCGGCGGTCAGATCGGCATTCGAGGGCAGCAGATCGAACCCTGGCGACGGCTCGTCAATGCGCTTCAGACAGTCGGCGGGAGAGATGTCGCTCAGCAGCAGATCGCAGACCGTCACGTCGAGCGAGTGCTTGTCGATCCCGCAGCCCATGGTGGCATTGCCTTGGGGATCCAGATCCACGAGCAGCACGCGATGCTTCATGGACGCCAGCGAGGCGGCCAGATTGACCGCCGTCGTGGTCTTGCCGACACCGCCTTTCTGATTGGCGATCGCGATTATGTTGACCATGGTCGGCTCAGTCACTCCGGAGTTCGATCAAATGACGGGGTACGTCGAGGAAAGGAATAGTCAAGCGATGGACCGTCAGTGCCGCGAGCGGCCATCCCCGATTGCCTGAGAATGCGTCAGGATGGCGCCCCTTCATTAGGAGCAGCCGGCCGGGACGCGCGAGCAGATCGGCCTTCAGTACACAGAGAAGATCGGCCTCCGCGACTGCGCGGCTGACGATGGTACTAAATTTTCGACCCAGCCGGTATGTCTCGATGCGCGCCTGGACGGGCTCGACGTTGTCGAGCCCGAGTTCCATCGCGGCCTGACGCACGAAGCGGATCTTTTTCCCGTTGCCGTCCAGCAGCGCAAAGCGGCGAGCCGGCTCCAGAATCGCCAACGGCAACCCCGGCAGACCGGCGCCGGTTCCGATGTCGAGTACGCTGTCGCCGCAAAGGAAAGGCTGGATCGCGAGACTGTCGAGCAGATGTTTCGCGACCATCTCAAGGGGATCGCGAACCGCGGTCAGATTGTAGACCTGATTCCAGCGCGCCAGGAGGGCCAGAAACTGGAGCAGCCGCGATTGCTGGTCCGATGTCAGCGTCAGTCCCAACCGAGTGGCCCCGAGGACCAGCCGTTCCTCGATGACCGGCTGTTCGTCCGCGCCCGATCTCATCAGGCGGACTGACGCTTGAGGTGGATCAGCAGCAGCGAGACCGCCGCCGGGGTCACGCCGGGGATGCGCGCGGCCTGACCCACGGTGACGGGCCGGACCCGCTTGAATTTCTCGCATACCTCCTTCGAGAGACCGCGCACCCGATCGAAATCGAACCCCTCGGGCAACGTCTTGCTCTCCTGCTCGCGCTGACGCTCGATCTCGGCACGCTGGCGCGTGATGTAACCGTCATAGCGGGATTGAATCTCCAGTTGCTCGCTCACCGCCGGCGCGACCGGCTCCGGCGGCTCGCCAATCAGCCGGCGGATACCCCGATAGCCCACATTGGGACGGGCCAGAAGTTCCAGCGCCCGCGCTTCGCGGCGCAGAGGCTCGCCGAACACCTCGGCCGCGAGGGTCTGATCGATGGCGTCGGGCCGGATCCAGGTCTCGCGCAACCGCTGACGTTCGCGCTCGATCGCCTCGCGCTTGGACTCGAAGTGCCGCCATTGCGCCTCGCCCACCAGGCCGAGCCGGCGACCGGTCTCCGTCAAACGCAGATCGGCATTATCCTCGCGCAACGTGAGCCGGTACTCGGCGCGGCTGGTGAACATCCGGTAGGGTTCGCTGGTTCCGCGGGTCACCAGGTCGTCGACCATGACCCCGAGATAGGATTCGTCGCGGCGCGGCAGCCAGGGCTCGCGCTCCTGGATCTGAAGCGCGGCGTTGACGCCGGCCAGCAGACCCTGGGCAGCGGCCTCTTCGTAGCCGGTGGTGCCGTTGATCTGCCCGGCGAAAAAGAGCCCGCGCAGATACCGCGTTTCCAGTGTCGGCGCCAGATCGCGCGGATCGAAGAAGTCATATTCGATGGCATAACCGGGACGAGTGAGATGCGCCCGCTCGAAGCCCGGGATGGAACGCACCAGCGACTCCTGAATATCATAGGGCAGGCTGGTGGAGATGCCGTTCGGATAGACCTCGTGAGTCTCCAGCCCTTCCGGCTCCACGAACACCTGATGCGAGGTCTTGTCGGCGAAACGCACGATCTTGTCTTCGATCGATGGACAATAGCGCGGACCGATCCCTTCGATCAGCCCCGTAAAGAGTGGCGAGCGGGAGAGACCGGAACGAATGATGTCGTGCGTGCGCTCATTGGTGGAGGTGAGATGACAACTGATCTGGCGCGGATGGTCACTGGCGCTCCCCAGATAGGAAAAGACCGGCACCGGCTCGTCGCCGGGCTGCGCGACGAGCCGGCGGTAATCGATGGTGCGCCCGTCGATGCGCGGCGGCGTTCCGGTCTTGAGCCGTTCGACCCGGAAAGGCAACTCGCGCAGACGCCGCGCCAGGGCATTGGCGGGTGGATCGCCGGCCCGCCCGCCCTCATAGTTGGAGAGCCCCACATGAATGCGTCCGCCAAGAAAGGTGCCGACCGTCAGAACCACCGCGTGGGCCATGAAGCGCAGGCCCATCTGAGTCTGGACGCCGATCACGCGATCCTGCTCGATGAGGAGATCGTCGACGGTCTGCTGAAACAGCGCCAGACCGGGCTGATTCTCGACCGCGACGCGCACGGCGGCCTTGTACAGCGAGCGATCCGCCTGGGCGCGGGTGGCACGCACCGCCGGACCCTTGCTGGCGTTGAGGATACGGAACTGGATACCGCCGCGATCGGCGGCGCGAGCCATGAGACCGCCGAGCGCATCGATCTCCTTGACCAGGTGCCCCTTGCCGATGCCCCCGATCGCCGGGTTGCAGCTCATCTGACCGAGCGTCTCGATATTCTGGGTCAGCAGCAGGGTCCGCGCCCCGCAGCGAGCCGCCGCCAGCGCCGCCTCGGTGCCCGCGTGACCGCCTCCAACCACCACCACATCGTATTGATCGCTCGCCATCATGACAGGACGCCTGAGCCAATGAAGCCCGCTAGTGTAACTCAAATAGGGACGACTGAGCCGATTGAAAAGAGAGCCTTTTTCGTCTTCAGCCCCCAATTCCTCACGACCGGAGTCCGCGCGCCATGAGATTGCCGCAACGCCTGCCGCAACCGTCGCGACGCGCCAGTCTCCCGGATGCGATCCTGGACAGCGCCCGCGCCGTGATCCTCGGCAAGGACCGCGAACTGCGACTCGCGCTCGCCTGTCTGCTCGCGCGCGGCCACTTGCTGATCGAGGATCTGCCCGGCGTGGGCAAGACCACCCTCGCCCACCTGCTCGCGCGTCTGCTCGGTCTGGACTATGCGCGCATCCAGTTCACCAGCGATCTGCTGCCAGCCGATGTCATCGGGGTCTCGGTCTATGACCGGGCCGCCGAGGGCTTTCGCTTTCATCCCGGCCCGATCTTCTCTCAGCTGGTGCTAGCCGACGAAATCAACCGGGCCACGCCCAAGGCCCAGAGCGCGCTGCTGGAGGCAATGGAAGAGCGCCAGGTGACGGTCGAGGGCAAGACCCGCCCCCTGCCGGAACCCTTCTTCGTCATCGGCACCCAAAATCCGCTCTTTCAGGTCGGCACCTTTCCGCTGCCAGAATCCCAACTGGACCGCTTCCTGATGCGTATCCACCTGGGTTATCCGGACGCCGAGCAGGAAAAGCAGTTGCTCGCCGGCGAGGATCGTCGCGCCATGGTCGCGCGCCAGGCGCCAGTGCTCAGCAATGCGCAACTTCTGGAACTTCAGCAGCGGGTCACCGACATCCACGCGGCGCCGCCGATCATCGATTATGTACACGCCATCCTCCAGTTCACCCGCGGCTCCGAGCGCTTCGCCTATGGACTCTCGCCCAGAGCAGGGCTTGGAATCCTGCGTGCGGCCAAGGCCTGGGCGCTGCTCGCGGATCGGGACTATACGATTCCAGAGGATATCCAGGCCGTACTGTCCGCCTGCGTCACACATCGGCTGACAGGCGGTGAACCGGGGCAGCGGATTGGGGGGGATGAAGTGGCCTCCCACATTCTGAATAACGTACCCCTGGGGTAGTGCTCTGAACCTGGATATTTAATATTATTAATCAATATTTCGTAGCTAATGATTTTTTTCAGGGTAGGTGCTCAATGGCTTTCGTCTCTGTTCAATGTCCACACTGCGGGCAACATGAAGTCGTAAAACGTGGAAAGACGAGCGACGGCAAACAACGCTATTTATGTACGAATACTCACTGTACCGCGAACACGTTTATTTTAGATTACGCTTATCAAGGATATCTCCCTGCCGTGAAGAAACAAATTATTGATATGGCCATGAATGGAAGTGGCATCCGAGATACCGCACATGTGCTCAATATTTCTCAATCAACCGTTATCAACGAAATTAAAAAAAGTAAAGACCCTTCTTGAACCATTCGGAATAACGCATTTCTATACGGACAACTGGGGTGCCTACGAGCGCCATCTTCCATCTGAACAGCAGGTGGTTGGCAAAGCCAATACTCAAAAGATCGAACGGAAACATTTAACCCTGAGAACCCGCATTAAACGGCTGGCGAGAAAGACTATTTGTTTCTCAAAACTCGAAACCATGCACGAAATCGTCATCGGCCTTTTCATTAACCGATATGAATTTGGTCGCTGCATGTAATATCCAGATTCGGAGCACTACCTAATTCTACTTTGTCACTTTGCATTCAGGCATATTGACTATCCTGTTGCAGTCAGCTTGTAATGGCGTTCGATATCCTTGCGTCTTTGCTCATGCCTGACCCGCATTTGCTCGATTCTTTTTTCGACTGC
>NZ_NHSQ01000012.1 GCF_016653465.1 Thiocystis minor
CTCAGACGTGAAACGGTGGCTCGCCGATGCTAGTGTGGGGCCTCCCCATGCGAATGTAGGTCACCGCCAGGGCCCTCTCCACCAACACCCCCGTCCTCAAAAAGGATGGGGGTGTTGCTTTGCGCGCAAATCGTCGGCGCCCGCTGGCGGACGACGCCGCTAGCTCACGCGCGCTGTCTGAAAATGCGGTTTAACCATCGGCCCGGATGCGCTCACCCCAGACCTGCGCTGCTGCAATCACCTCGACCGGATCCAGGCGCGTCGGCATGCCATCGCGGATTATCTGTCGACCCTG
Organism: Thiocystis minor; assembly: GCF_016653465.1. GTDB lineage: Bacteria > Pseudomonadota > Gammaproteobacteria > Chromatiales > Chromatiaceae > Chromatium > Chromatium minus. The sequence goes on from NZ_NHSQ01000012.1 coordinate 296, forward strand.
AATCCAAACCTGGCGAACCTGATGCCGACCCGCCGCATAGACCAACTGGGACACCGGGCGGTAGAGTGGTTGGGTGTGCGCGTCGCGCAGATCCAGGGCCACGAGATCGGCGGATTTTCCGGGTTCCAGCGAGCCGATTTCGTCTTCAAGCCCCAGCGCGCGCGCACCCTGAATGGTGGCCATGCGTAACGCGGTTGCCGCCGGGATCGCCGAGGCCGAACCAGCGACGCCTTTCCCGAGCAGGGCCGCGGTGTGCATCTCTCCGAGCAAATCCAAATCGTTGTTGCTGGCCGCGCCGTCCGTGCCAAGGGCGACGTTGACGCCAGCCGCCAGCAGTTTGGCGACGGGACAGAAACCGCTCGCGAGCTTGAGATTCGATTCCGGGCAGTGGATGACGTGGGCACCGACGCTGGCTAGTTTCGCGATTTCCGCATCATCGAGTTGGGTCATGTGGACCGCGATCAGGCTAGGTCCGACGAGTCCCAACCGATCAAGCCGCTCGATCGGCCGCTCTCCGTGGTCGCGCAATGACTGGACGATTTCGTCGCGGGTTTCGTGGAGGTGGAGATGGACCGGCACCTCTAGCTCGTCGGCGAGTGTGCGGATGCGGCGCAGGGGGGCATCGGAGACGGCATAGGGCGAATGCGGCGCGAAAGCGATCCGGATTAACGGATGGTCGCGATAGCGATCCTGAAACGCCAGCCCACGGGCGATGCAGTCGTCCGCGTCGGCGGCATAGCCGACGGGCGAATCCAGCAAGATCATCCCGATGACGGCGCGCATCCCTGCCTCCGCAGTCACCTGGGCGGCGACATCGGGATGGAAATACATGTCGTTGTAGCAGGTCACGCCGCTACGCAGCATTTCCAGCACCGCCAGCCGGGTACCGTCCCTGACAAAGCTCGGATCGACCCAGCGACGCTCGGTGGGCCAGATGTGCTGGTGCAGCCAGGTCATCAAGGGCATGTCGTCCGCGAAGCCGCGCATCAGGGTCATGGCCGCGTGAGTGTGTGCGTTGACCAAGCCCGGTATCAGGAGATGCCCCTCCAGTTCCATCACCCGTTCCGCCTGGATGGAGCGACGCGCTTCATCCGATGGCAGCAGGGCCAGGATGCGCCCGTCGGCAATCGCCAGGGCATGATCGGTCAGTTGCCGATTCTCGGAATCCACGGGCAGCACCCATTGAGAATGGATCAACAGTTCGGCTTGCATCGCTCTATCCTTTGGTTGTGGCGTCGAATAAGAGAGAATGGCGCCCAACTTGCCACATGGAGCCATCGATGAACATCACCAAGCCCACCATTCCCACGCCCGACGATGCCGCGCTCTGGTACGAGGATCGATTGTACCTGGCCGATCAGCGTGTGCTGCCCGAGCGCGCGGAATTTCTGTCGTACCAGCAGGCGCCCGAGGTCGCGGATGCGATTCGCGCGATGGTCGTTCGGGGCGCTCCCGCGATCGGGGTGACCGCGGCCTATGGCGTGGTTTTGGCCGGCCGTGCCGCCCATGCGATGGCCGGCGCCGGCTGGAAGACGGCGATCGAAGCGGATCTGGAGCGCCTCGCTGCCTCACGACCGACTGCCGTCAATCTGTTCTGGGCGATCCGTCGCATGCGCGTGCTGATCGAGCGTCTGGACACGACCGATCCGACCCCGGCGCTTTTGCGCGAGGCGCTGGCGATTCACGAGGAGGACCGGGCCGCAAACCGCCGCATGGGCGATCTGGGGGCCGAGCTCATCGAGGGTCCGACGGACATCGTCACCCATTGCAACGCGGGCGCTATCGCCACTGGCGGTTATGGCACCGCGCTGGGCGTAGTACGTAGCGCCTTCGCGGCGGGGAAAATCCGGCGCGTCTACGCCGACGAGACCCGACCCTGGATGCAGGGCGCGCGCCTCACGGCCTGGGAGCTGATGCATGACGGCATTCCTGTCACCCTCCAGACGGACGGCGCCGCGGCTAGTCTGATGGCTGGCGGCTCGGTCGGCTGGGTCATCGTCGGCTCGGATCGCATCGCCGCCAATGGCGACGTGGCGAACAAGATCGGCACCTATGGGTTGGCGGTTCTGGCCCGCTATCACGGGATCAAGGTCATGGTCGCGGCGCCGACCTCGACGGTGGATATGGAGGTGGCCTCCGGCGCCGAGATCCCGATCGAGGAGCGCGATCCCGACGAGTTGCTGAGCTGCGGTGGACGGCGTCTCGCACCGACGGGTTGCGTGGCCCGCAATCCGGTCTTCGACGTGACGCCCGCCGCTCTGGTTGATGCCATCGTCACCGAGCGCGGGGTAGTGCTGAATCCGACGACCGAGAAGATGCGGACGCTGATGGATAGCTCGATGGGGGGACGCTGAGGCGGGGTGCCGTTGATTTTGTCCACGAAAAACACGAAACACTCTTAGGACTTACGCAAACGCCATGCGGAGCGATGGATTCTTGAGTTGCTGAATGAGGTAGTCGTCGAGCAATCCGTGTTTGAGTTGGTAGACGGTTCGGCCACTCTCGGCGACCAGGTGTTTAAGCCGTGCCCACACGAGGAAAGCGCAGCCGATGTGGTTGCGTTGGATGCGCGCCGTGCGGCACTGGCAGGACTCCAGCCCCGTGGTTTGCTTGGCTTCGCGATGCGTCTGCTCAATCTTCCAACGGAAGCCGCACGCGTGATGTGCCGCCTCCGTCGAATCTTGAGCCAGGTCGTTGGTGACGACCCAATCCGTGCGGTGGGTGGACACCTCAACCCGGAACAGGCGCAGCTTGTGGTCTTTGGGAAAACCTTTGACTTTGATCGTTTTACCCGTCGCCAACTCCGGCGGGCTCCAGTCCAAGGCGTCGATCCGTCGGTAGGGAGCGGTGGCGGCAGAGTCGTCGACCTGACGATTACTTTTCAGCGGGCAGTAGTACACCTTGCCGAGGGATTCGATAAACAACATCAACGTCTTGGCCGCGTACCAACTGTCCATCAGCACCGCCTGGAAGGGCAGGCGCTTGTGGTGAACGACGTTGGAGAGCATCTCATGGACATGGTCCAACTTGGTTTTGCCATCGCCATCGGGGTCATAGAGGCGAAAGTCGATGAGCCAGAACGTGCCGGTCCCGGGGTTGACATAAACGCAGGTGACCACGCCGATACCCTTGATCACCGCCTTTTCGTTGCCACTCCACTGCCGGCGCACGAGGTCGATCTTGTGCGAGTAGTTCTTGTCCAGCACGGTGTCGTCGAACAGGAGATAGCCTTGCGGCGTCACGATCACATCGGCGGCCACGGTATCCCACAGGGCGCGGGGCGTGACCCGGTCGTGACGCAGATAGCGGTTGATGGTGTCGTGGCTAAAGTCCTCACAATGGTCGGCAAAGTTCGTCAGCGTGTAATTGATTTGGCTAACCAGCAAATATTGGCAGTAGGCCAAACGTGTCATCGGTGTCTTCATGCTCGTCAATTTACAGCACATTCCGCCGTTTTGCGTAAGTCCTAACTCTAAAAAAGATTTTCGTGCTTTTCGTGCTTTTCGTGGATGACTCTGGTCGTTGATGCGGTCGCCGTTGAGACGGCATCGATGCGCATTTTCTCGGTTAATTGCGGTTTAAATGCGGCGGATCTTCCGTTCGCCCCGTCCAATCCAGCGCGAACTGCCAGGCGGTGCGCCCGCTGCGCGAGCCGCGCTGTAACGCCCATTGCAGCGCGTCGCGTTCGATCGGCCCCCAGGCCACGGCCGACCAGTCGATCGGGTCGTGATGGAGTCGGCGGAGCCAGTGACGGACGACGGTCAGATATTGCGCCTGACTGAAGGGATGAAAGGCGACCCAGAGACCGAAGCGATCCGAGAGCGAGATCTTTTCCTCGACCGATTCGCCTTGATGCAGCTCGCCATCGAGGATGCGCGCCTCGCGGTTCTCGGCGTGGAATTCGGGCAGCAGATGGCGGCGGTTGGACGTGGCATAGATCAGCAGATTGTCCGGGGTGGCGGTGATCGAGCCGTCGAGCGCGGCCTTGAGCGCCTTGTAACCGGATTCGCTGGCCTCGAACGAGAGATCGTCGCAATAGAGAATGAAGCGTTCGGGGCGATTGCCGAGCAGTTCCAGAATGTCGGGCAGTTGGATCAGATCGTCCTTGTCGACTTCGATCAGGCGCAGCCCGGCGTAACGGTGGGCATTGAAAACGGCCTTGACGAGCGACGATTTGCCGGTGCCGCGCGAGCCCCAAAGCAGGACATTGTTCGCCCGGCTGCCCGCGAGAAACTGCCGGGTATTGCGCTCGACTTCCTCCTTCTGCCGGTCCAGGCATAGCAGGTCCTCAAGCGCGATCCGATGCGGCGCATGCACGGCCTGCAGCCAGCCGCGCGCGGCCTGCCGGCGCCAGCGAAAGGCGTGGGCCGACCAGTCCGGCGGCAGGCTGTCGGCCGGGAGCAGATGTTCCAGGCGGCCAATGAGCGACATCGCGCGGGTAATCAGGTGTTTGGTTTTGGACATGGCGAATCGTGTTTGCGGTACAGATCAGCGCGGCGCATCCGCTCGTTCGGCCACGCCCAGATAGGCCCGCGCGGCGGACGCATCCAACTGGATCTGGTGCCTGAGATTGTCGAAAGAGTCGAATCGCTGCTCGTCGCGGAGTTTGAGCCGGAATTCGACCTGGAGATGCCGCCCGTAGATGGTTTCGTCGAAGTCGAACAGATGCACCTCCAGCCGACAGCCCTGGCCGTCGACGGTGGGACGGGTGCCGATGTTGGCGACGCCGGCGCGCGGTTCGGGTCCAAGACCGTGCGCGACCACGGCATAAACGCCCCGCAAGGGGCTGAAGCGACGATGCAGATTCAGGTTGGCGGTGGGAAAGCCGATGGAATGTCCGCGCTTGTCGCCATGGGCCACGCGCCCCTCGATCCGATAGGGTCGCCCGAGCAGATGCTGGGCCTGCTCCAGATCGCCCCGTGCCAGCGCCTCGCGGACCCGCGTGCTGCTGATGCGCTCTTCGCCGTGGGTGATGGTGTGAAGATTCTCCACCGCGAACCCCGTTCCGCTCCGGACCGCTTCTTCGCCCATCGCGCGCAGCAGCCCATAGTCCCCCGCGCGGCCCTGTCCGAAGCGAAAATCGTCCCCGACCAGCAGAAACCGCACGCCGAGTCCGTCGATCAACAGGCGTTGCACGAAGGTCCGCGCATCCATGGCGGCGAGCCTGGGGCCGAATGCCAGCAGCATCACCTGCTCGATCCCATCGTTGCGGATGGCGTCCAGCTTCTCGCGTAGCCGCGTCAGACGCGCGGGTGCGGCGTCTGGGGCGAAAAATTCCATGGGTTGCGGCTCGAAGGTGATCACGGTCGCCGGCAGCGCCAGATCGCGTCCGCGGACGATCAGTCGCTGAAAGACGGTGCGATGTCCCAGATGGACCCCATCGAAGTTGCCGATGGTGGCGACACAGCCCCGATCGGCTGGGCGCAGGTTATGTAAGCCTCGAATCAGTCGCATGAAACTACCAAATCATTGCCGCTTCATTGAGCAAAATGTGCCGGATAGGGTCACGTCATCGACACTTGGCTCAGTCATCGCCAATTGAATCATGATGGACGCGGTTTAAGCTGGGGCAAGTATACGCGGCAAGCGGCCCGTCACGCTGACTGGTCAACCTCGCTAAAGGCATCCCATTACACACAACTCCCTGTGTGCGGGTAAAATCGATTTGAGCATTCCGGTTCATTGGGGATCGCATGGGCTGGGCAGAAGCAGAATTTCGCGGGATCGATCTGGGCGACGCGCGCCGCGAT
>NZ_NHSQ01000013.1 GCF_016653465.1 Thiocystis minor
CGCGCGAGACCGTGCGTCGCAAGGTGCGCGACCTCGAAGCCGCGGGGTGGATCGTCAAGCGGGAGAACGGCTATCTGCTCGCCTCGACGCAGGCCGCCAGGGATCTTGCCCCGATGACCGAGGCGACCATGCGGTATCTCGTCGCGATTGGCAACGCCTGTATCGAGGCGACAACCAAGCGCTAATATACCCGTGCGCACATAGGCTGCCGAGTGGCTTTCAAGTGACGTGGAATGATGCCCAAGGCGCTTGAAGCGTGAGCGGAGATCACTGAGTTGTCGGCCGAGTTCCCTGGTCGCGGGCAGTGCGGCCCGGACGCTCCGTCAGGAGTACCGCACGGCGTCGACGTCAACCCCTCGCTCCTGGATGCTGGCCGGCAGATGAACCAGCAGGTAATCGATCAAGCTGCGCACCGAGGGCAACATTCCTCGCGGACTGGGGTAGAGCAGATAGATGCGGTGCGTCGTCGCCGTCCAGTCCGGGAGCACCTGCGCCAGCAGGCCAGTGCGGATGGCGGCCGCCACGATCGGCTCTGGCAGCAAGGCGATCCCGATGCCATGGATGGCGGCCTCTAGCAGTAGGCGCAGGTCGTTGGCGACCAGGCGCGGTGCGATCTGCACGACCACGGTTTCCGCCCCTGGTCCGTTCAATTCCCAGCGCACCTGCCCCTCGAACAGATCCAGCGGCCGGCCCAGGGTCTCGCACCCCGACAAGGCGCGCGGCCCGCTGGGCGGGTCGATCGTCCCAAGATAGGCCGGACTGGCCACCAGGAGGCGCTGGGCGCTGACCAGCGGCCTGGCCACCAGACCTGAAGAGTCCTCGATCTCAGGCCTGGACCGCAGAACCAGATCGACACGCTCCTCGATCAGGTTCACCTCGCGATCCGTCGCGTCGAGGATCAGATTAACCTTGGGATGCTGGGCCAGGAAGCCGGGCAGGATGGGTGCCAGATAGCTTTGCGCCATCACCGGGGCGCAGCTCATCCGCACCGTTCCGACCGGCTCCCGACGCAGCTCGGCGATGCTCTCGTAGGCGACGCGGGCGCCCTCCACGGCCGCTACGCAGTGGTCATAAAACCGCTGACCGGCCTCGGTTAGCGCCAGGCTGCGCGTCGAGCGTTGCAGCAGTCGCACCCCCAGACGCTGTTCCAGGGCCGCGACCCGGCGGCTCAGCCGGGTCTTCTCGACCCCGGTTGCCCGCGCGGCGGCGGAGAAACCGTGGTGTTCCACCACGGATGCGAAATAGACCAGATCGTTTAAATCGTCCACGCGATGATTGGTGTCTTGATGCAACAGTCCTTGGTGATTTCACCGACTTATCGCGGGGCTGATGCAGCAGTACCCTGTTCTTCAACGTATTGCTTGTCGCCGTGCTGACGGCGGCAACCGCCGACCAACTCGAATCCAAGACGCCAGGAGCCCCCGTGGAAAACCAACCGATCCTTGAGATCCTAGCCTTCACCGACCCGGTCTGCACCTGGTGCTGGGGAGCCGAACCGGTGCTGCGCAAGCTGCGGGTCTGGTACGGCGATCAGGTGCGGATTCGGCCCGTGATGGGCGGTCTGGTGGAAGACATCCGCGCCTTCCATGACCGCGCCAATGGCATCGGTGGCGATCCGGAGGGCTCCAATGCGCAGATCGCCGCGCACTGGCTGGATGCCTCGGCGCGTCACGGGATGCCGGTGCAAATCGACGGCTTTCGTCTGTTCACCGCCGAGACGGTTTCCACCTACCCGCAGAACATCGCAGTCAAGGCCGCCGAGCTGAGCGACCCAGTCTTGGCGGCCCGCTATCTGCGACGTCTGCGCGAGGCATCCGCCGCCGAAGCGCGCGAGACCGGTCGGCGCGAGGTCCTGATCGAGCTGGCCAGCACGGTGGGTTTCAACCTCGCGACCTTCATTGGCCATTTCACGGACGGCTCCGCCGAGCGCGCCTTCCAAGCGGACCTGGAAACGACGCGCCACTTCGGGGTGCGCGGTTTCCCGACCTTCGGCCTGAGCTTCGGCGAGCGCGCGGTGTTGCTGCGCGGTTACCAGACCTTTCCGGCCCTGCAGGCAGTCATCGAAACGCTGAGCGAAGGCGCGCTCCAGTGGCGGGCACCGACCCCTGATGCCGACGGCCTGCTCGGTTTTCTGCGCACCCTCGGCCGGGCGGCGCCGGTCGAGCTGACCACCGTCTTCGACTTGTCCCTGGCGGACCTGGAGCCGCTCCTCGCCGGCCTGGAGACCGCTGGGCGCATTCGCCGGGTGATCGCAGGCAACGGCTGTTTCTGGGAGGCCATCACCTCCAGCATGGTCTGCGATCCAGTCACCGGTCTGTGCGCGATCTGACCGATTCTGGTACCGGCCATGACCGTCCGGTCGGTGATCCCCTGTCGTCATTCAAATGCTCTTTCATTGTCTTGGAGGTTCCCATGCTCTTCGAGCCCGTTCGCATCCGCTCGCTGCAACTGACCAACCGTATCGTCATGGCACCCATGACGCGCAGTCGTGCCATTGAGCGCAATATCCCGAACGCCCTGATGGCGGAGTACTACGCCCAGCGCGCCTCGGCGGGCTTGATCATCACCGAGGCGGTCTCGCCGTCGCCCAACGGGCTCGGCTATCCCCGCATCCCGGGGCTGTTCACGGCGGAGCATGTTCGTGGCTGGAGCCTGATCACCGACGCCGTGCATGCCAGGGGCGGGAAGATCCTCATCCAGCTCATGCATACGGGGCGCGTGGCGCATGTAGCGAATCTGCCCGCGGATGCGGAAATCCTGGGGCCTGTCGACGGCGTCTGTCCCGGAGAGATGTACACCGACGCGCTTGGCTTACAGCCGTTTAGCCCCGCTCGGGCGATGAGCGAGCAGGATATTGCCCAGGCCGTCGATGAGTTCGCTCAGTCGGCGGGACTCGCGATCGAGGCCGGCTTCGACGGCGTGGAGCTGCACGCGGCGAATGGCTACCTGATCGAGCAGTTCCTCAATCCCAACGTCAACCAGCGCACGGACGGTTACGGGGGCGGCATCGAGGGACGCAACCGGTTCGCGCTGGAGGTGACGTGCGCGGTCGCCGGGGCGATTGGCGCGGACAAGGTCGGTATCCGCCTCTCGCCCTACGGGGTGTTCAATGGCACGGGGGCTTTCGACGATGTCGATGCTCAGTCCCTCGCGCTGTGCGCGGAGCTGTCGGCACTTGGGCTGCTCTATCTGCATCTCCTCGACCACTCGGCGATGGGTACGCCCCCGGTGCCGGAGGAGTTGAAGGCTCAACTGCGCAGCCGTTTCGACGGTCCCTTCATCCTGGCGGGCGGTTTCGATCGGGTGACCGCGGAGGCGGCGATCTCCGAGCATCGGGCCGACCTCATCGCCTTCGGCCGTCCGTTCCTGGCCAATCCCGATTTGGTGGAACGGATGCGTGCCGGCGCCGAGCTGAACGCTCCAGACATGTCGACCTTCTACACGCCGGACGCCAAGGGCTACACCGACTATCCGGCGCTGGGGGCTTGAGCCGGCCGTGCTGTTCCGTGGCGGTTCCGAGCCAGTGTCGCTGGTTGATCTGGGATCGCGGCGGAAAGGCAAACACCCGGCCTGAGGGGCAGCCGCTAACTGGTTCTTTCCTGCCATCGGTGCTGGTTGGTTGAGTGGCGGTTGATCGCTTGCAACCGTCAGTGGGGTGAAGACGGCGAGTTTCCGCTCATGGGACGATGCTGAAAATCGGACAGTCGGCAACGGGTGACTGCCAAGCCGCAATTGCCGACGTTATCCTGCCGGAAAACACTCGTTTTCCGACACGGCAGAAATGGCCTTGAAAATGGCCGGAAAAGACTAGCGGAAACCAGATTAACCCCTACAGGGCCGGCACCCGCTCCCAGCACCGCTTGGAGGAGCGGCGCATCCGCGCGCAGCGTTCCCGAGCGCGTCGATCGCCCGGTGATCGCGGTCGCGGGCGGATGGGGCGGCGGCTTAGCACCCGTGCGAGGCGAGCGGTGGTGGCAGCCCCATGCAACCAGGTGCGGCACACATTCGCAGGCGCGCAGACCAGCGGGTTCGCCCGCTCAGCGGGTCGGCGGCGGGGCGTGCGCAAAGAATGCGGTGGCGGCCGGGTGCAGCGGCAGGGTCAGCCCGGTGGCGGCGCTCTGGCGACTGATCTGCGAACCGGCCATGGACCCGGCCCCCAGGAAGTCGCTCCCGCCGAAGAGCGCGCCGAGCACCTGCTCCACGTCCGCCCCCGGCAGGTCGGGCGCGGCGACCAGCAGGGCGGTCACGGCCAGGGTGCGCACCGGTTGCAGTTGGCCTGGATAGGTGGCGGGGGGCAGTTCCAGGGGGATCAGCCCCGCACCTTGATGGGTCAGCGCCGCCTGCACGTCCGGCGAGACCGACAGCAACTGGACCTCGCCCCGCGCGGCCGCTTGCGCGATCAGCCGGGCCGGGGCGCTGATGGTGGCGATGACCGCGTCGATCCGCCCGGCGGCCAGGTCGGCGAGCCCCCGCTCCAGGCCGTCCTCGTGGACCGCGCCGAGGGCCTGCAGCTCCACCCCGGCGGCCTGGAGCAACAGGATGGAATTGACCCGGCTGCCCGAGTCAGGTTGGCCGATCTCCACCCGTTGACCGGCCAGGTCACGCAGATCCGTGAGCGCCGAGCCGCGTGCGACCAGCACCTGCACCGGCTCTGGGAACAAACTCGCCAGGGCCACCAG
>NZ_NHSQ01000014.1 GCF_016653465.1 Thiocystis minor
CGAAGCCGCGAAACACCCGCGCCCAATGGTGCGCGCTCCCGCACGCCTCCATCGCCACCAGGCACGGTGGGCGATTCGCCATGAACGCGCTCAACGTCCCGCGGTTCACCTTCTTGCTGAGCACTTGACGCCCCTGCGCATCCACCCCGTACAGATGCATGCTGTTCTTGGCCAGATCGATACCCATCGTGACAACAGGCTCTTTGCGACACTCTGTCATTGGTCTGCTCTGCTACCTCGGTTGACGATGCTTCACATACATCGCTCATTGTGCCCGCTCTGGGCGCGTTGGAGGAGCGGGGCGGACCATCCCATTATCCTACGCCAGCGCCTTCAGACCTTCGTTCCGCTGACTGAGCCGATAGACCTTGTAGTAGACGCACTCCGGGGGCGCGTCGGGCGTTTGCGCAGCGTCATCGATCACGCGATCGACGTGGCTCAGTTCGATCTCGAAACGCTCGCCGTAGAGGGCGGCGATTTCTGGTGCGGCGGCGGAAGCCTGGGCGGGCGATTGGCCTTCCTCCGCGTCCTCGGCTGTCAGCAGCAGGAGTTTGCGGGCCGCCGGGGTGATCGCATTCAGATGGGCGACGTAACGGTGGCGGATGTCCTCCGGTAGCGCGGTGAAGGCGGCATGGTCATAGATGGCGTCGATCGGCCCCAGATCCGCCTCCGTCATCGCGAAGAAGTCTCCACAGAGAAGACCGAGATTCCCATGTCCCCAGCGGGTGAGCGGTCCCTCGTTCCGTCGCGTGGGCTGCATCTGGTGTTCGCGAAAGAAGGCCCGAACCGCAAGTGGGCTCAATTCGATGCCGAGGACGCGATAGCCCTGCTCGATGAGCCAGAGCATGTCCAGACTCTTGCCGCAGAGCGGAACCAGTACGCGACTTCCCGGCGTCAGGCCGAGACCGGGCCAGAAACGGATCAGGAACGGGTTGACCATTTTCTGGTGAAAGTCGGTTCGGCGGTCGCGCCAGTACTGTTGCCATAAGGCGTTGTCACGAGTGGTCATGCGAATTCCGGTGCAGGTGCTTGAGCGAGGTTCAAAACCTGGCCCGTGAATGGATCGCCGTTTTCCAGTGGACTGGCGACGCGGCGAGATGGGAGAAGCAAGGTGGATAGGTGGCGCCGCCGTAGGGGCAGTGTCTCGCCATGTGAGCAAGCATCCCGAATGTTCGCGACGCTCGGAACGCTTGCCCCTGAATCATTTCCATGCGATTTTCAGTCGCGGTTTTCCGTGTTCACCAGACTGAGGATTGGATCATGACCGACACGACCGCCGCCGCGTCAAATCTTTTGGTTTTCCCGAAAGGGATCCCTGGCTTCGAGAGCCAGACCAGCTATGCCTTGTTCCACTCGGATACCGAGTCCGGGCGGGTCTATTGGATGGAGTCCCGCGACTGTCCGGAGGTCACCTTCACGCTGGTGGATCCAACGCTCTATGGCTTGAATTACATGCTTGAACTGACCGACGAGGAACAGACCCTGCTCCAGGCCGAATCCTCGGATGACGTGGCGGTGTTCCTGATGCTTTGGAAGCGGGAAACCGACGCCCAGGACGCGCAACCTGGGCTCAATGCCAATCTTGGGGGACCGATTCTGATCAATGTGGAAAAGCGCCTGGGCATGCAGAAGATTCTGGCCACGCCGAAGGTCGAGATGAATATTTTCGAATGATGCCGAGCCTCGCGATCCTTCCAGCCGAGACATGACCCCATGCCGCAAGCCTCCCTGCAATTCAACGAAGCGACCGCCCGCGACCCGGTGCGACAGGTCGCCGACGCGATCCGTCGGCGCGTGCTGGAACATACGCTGACCAACAACGGCGGCTATCTGAGTCAGGCGTGCTCCTCGGCGGAGATCCTGGCGACACTCTATCTGCGGGTGATGCGGCTTGGTCCGAGCACCGCGCCGCGGGTGCCGCGTCCCTTCGCCGGCGTTCCCTCGGCCACCAATCCGCGCGCCTTCACCGGCGCCGACTATAACGGACCCAGGGCGCCGGAGCTGGATCGCTTCATCTTCTCGCCGGTCCACTATGCCCTGGTGCTCTATTCGCTGCTGATCGAACTGGGGCGGCTCGGGCCGGATGCGCTGGACGAGTTCAACCAGGACGGCAGTACCGTCGAGCTGATTGGCGCCGAGCACTCGCCGGGACACGAGGTCACAGCCGGCTCGCTGGCGCAGGCGATCAGCCAGGCTGGCGGCATCGCGCTCGCGCGCCGGCTGCGCGGCGAGACCGGGCGGGTCTGGGTCTTTATGTCCGATGGCGAGTTTCAGGAGGGCCAGACCTGGGAGGCGTTCGCCGCGCTGGCGCATCATCGGATCGGCAATCTTGGCGTCTATGTCGACGCCAACGCCCAACAGTGCGACGGCCCCATGGCGTCGGTCATGACCGTCGAGCCGCTGGCCGAGCGCCTGCGGGCCTTCGGCGCGGAGGTGCACGAGGTGGAAGGGCACGATCCTGACGCGCTGGCCGCGCCCGCCGAGTCGACCGCGCCGCGCAATCGCCCGCTGGTGGTCATCGCGCGCACCGACCCGTGTCGCGGCATCGAACGGCTGCGCGAACGCGCGCCCAAGCTGCACTATGTGCGTTTCAAGGATGGTCAGGAAGTCGAGACCTATCAGGCCCTGCTGGCCGATCTGCGCGAGGGGGCGAAGTGATGGAGACGATTCAAAGGCCCCATCACGGCAATCTGATCCGCTGGGCCAAAGACCGTCCCGAGGTCTTGGTGATCTCGGCGGATCTCACTTCGTCTTGCGAGGCTGACGGCTTCCGCGATGCCTATCCCGAGCGTTTCTTTTCGATGGGCATGGCGGAGCAGAACATGATGGGCTTCGCCGCCGGTCTGGCGCGCGAGGGCTTCACGCCCTTCGTTCACACCTTCGCGGTCTTCATCTGCCGGCGGCCCTTCGATCAGGTCGCCATGTCGATCGCCTACCCGAATCTGCCGGTGCGTCTGATCGGCTTCCTGCCCGGCATCACGACCGCCGGCGGCGTGACCCATCAGGCCATCGACGACATCGCCCTGATGCGTCTGCTGCCCAACCTGACCGTGCTGGAATGCGGCGACGCGACCGATGTGGAATCGGTGCTGGATGTCGCCCAATCCGTCGCGGGTCCGGTCTATGTCCGCATGCTGCGCGGTGAGGTGCCACGGCTGTTCGATCCCGCCGAGCCCATCGCGCTCGGACGGGCGCGCGTCTTGAGCGAGGGCAGCGATTTGGCGGTGTTGTCCAGCGGCATCTGTACCGAGGAGGCGATGCGCGCGACTCAGGTACTGCGCGAGCGAGGATTTTCCATCGCCCATCTGCACGTCTCGACCCTCAAGCCCTTTGCCGATCCTCGGGTGATCGAGGCGATCGACGGTGCCAGACTCGGCGTCGTGACAATGGAAAATCACGGCATCGTCGGCGGATTGGGTTCCGCCGTCGCCGAATTGATGGCCGAACAGGGTTTTGGCAAACGCCTGATCCGCATCGGGCTGCGCGACACCTATGCGCATGGCGCGAGCCGCCAGTATCTGATGCGCGAATATGATCTGGACGCCATGGCCCTGGTGCGGGCGGTCGAGACCTTGAGCGGCGAGCGGCTCGGACTGAGCGAAGCGGCACTGGCCGAGGTTCGTCTGGAGACCATGCGCCCGTTGGAGAAAACCGAGGATTTGTGACGGGCGCCCTGGGATCGCCGACCCGCCGTCGGCTCCTCTCCACGAGGGCGAGCCGGACGGCCGGCTATACTGACGAGGACCGAGACCGATGAGGGTTCCCGCATGGCACAAACGCAGATTCAGCCCGGATTATCGACCTATGCCGATTACCGGACTTGGCCGAACGAGCGGCGCGACGAACTGATCGATGGCATGGCGTATGCCATGGCTCCGGCACCGAGCGTCAATCATCAGCGCATGGTGTTGAGTATTGCCGCTCAAGCGCGGACCGCGCTCCAAGGCAAACCATGCCAACCCTTCATCGCGCCGGTCGATGTCCTCTTTCCGCGCATGAATGAACTGGATGACGCCGTGCAAACCGTCCTCCAGCCGGATGTCTTCGTGGTCTGCGATCCCTCTAAAATCGAACCTCATGCCATCCGTGGCGCGCCCGATTGGGTGGTCGAGGTGCTGTCACCGGGCAGCGCCTCGCGCGACCATATCGCCAAGCGACGGATCTATGAGGCCGCCGGGGTGCGCGAATATTGGCTGGTCCATCCCGAAGAGCACCTCCTGATGATCTATCGTCTCGAACAGGGCGTCTACGGCAAGCCGGACGTTCAGGAACTCACCGGGGCGACCAAGGTTGGCATCCTGCCCGAGGTGGTGATCCAGTGGGACGAGACGCCTGACGCATGGACTGACGCGCAGGGGACCGAATGACGCAAGACCAGACACTCTCGTTGAGCGGCGAGCGTTTTACCGCCGTCTACCGCATTGTCTGCAAGCCAGCCGAGGCCGAGGCGCGCGCCCGCGACATCTGCGTGGAGCAGACCATCGAATTTCCCGAGGCATTGGTCACGGATGACTCGATCCGCGACCAAGTCATCGGTCGGGTGCTGTCGCTGCAAGCGGTCGGCGAGGCGCGTTTCGAGGCGCGGATCGGCTATCCGGTCGAAGCGGCGGGACGCGAGCTGACCCAGCTCATCAACGTGCTCTTCGGCAATATCAGCATCAAGCCGGGCGTGCGGCTGGTCGGTTTCGAGCTGCCTGAGTCGCTGGCACGCCAGTATCGCGGCCCGCGTTTCGGCCAGGTCGGGCTGCGGGCGCTGGTCGATGTCCATGACCGGCCATTGCTCTGTACCGCCATCAAGCCCATGGGGCTCTCGCCCGTGGCGCTGGCGGATCTGGCCTATCGACTGGCGCTGGGAGGCATTCATCTGATCAAGGACGATCACGGACTCAGCGATCAGACTTTCTGCCGCTACGAGGAGCGCGTCCGACGCTGTGCCGAGGCGGTCGAACGCGCCAATCGCGAGACCGGCCAGCGCTGCCTCTATCTGCCCAACGTCACCGCGCCGGCGGGCGAGATCGAACGCCGCGCGCGCCTTGCCAAGGCGGCGGGGGCGGGCGGCCTGCTGTTCTGCCCCGGACTCGCCGGATTCGACACCATGCGCGCGCTGGCCGATGACGATGCACTCGCCTTGCCTATCCTCAGCCATCCGGCCTTTCAGGGGACGTTTTGCGTGCATCCCGACGCGGGCCTTTCGCACGGCGTGCTCTTCGGCCTGTTCAACCGGCTGGCGGGTGCCGATGCGACCATCTTTCCGAGTTGGGGCGGGCGTTTTTCCTTCACTCAAGCAGAATGCCACGATCTGGTCGCGGGGGCGACCCGCCCCATGGGCGAGCTGCGAACGATCTTTCCCGTTCCGGGCGGCGGCATGCGGCTGGACCGGGTGGCGGAATTAACCGACTTCTATGGTTCCGACTGCATCCTGCTGATCGGTGGCGATCTGCATGCCCATGGGACGGATTTGGTCGCGAATTGCCGGCGGTTCGCGGAACTGACGGCTTAAGGCGATTTCCGAGGAAGTTTCTACCGGAATCAACCCTTTAAATGGACAGGATTAACAGGATTTTTCATGATTCACAGGTTTGAAAACAATGACTTCTATCCTGTTCATCCTGCGAAATCGTGTTAATCCTGTCGATTGACAGCCTCTCTGTGGGTAGATTTTTTCAGGAAATCACCTAACCCGAATTATTCATAAAAATGGGCGACACTCGTTTAACCAATTGATAAAATTGGTGTTCTGCAAAGAACGCTTCGGAGAAGCCAAACGAGGTCGCCCATGTCCCAGTTTACCCAAGAGCCGCTGCGC
>NZ_NHSQ01000015.1 GCF_016653465.1 Thiocystis minor
TGGTCTCCAGCGACTGAATCGTCGGGTTCAGACCATAGCGGGTGTAGAGACTGCCGGCGACGCGACCTTCAACGACGTCGAGCACGGCCTGCGTCGAGGGAAAGGCGAAGGTGGTGGTCGTATAGATCGGCGTGTGCGGGCTGCCGTGGGCATCGGGCCACTCGCCGGCGTGAACACAGCGGGTGGCGAGGGCGGTGGGCGGGGTGTCGGTCATGCGGGCGGTTCTCCGGATGGTCGGCGCGGGGCACCGGCGGGAAGCCGGTGCTACGTTAGAAGGTCAGCACCTGGTCGCTGTCGGCCACCCATTCAGCCAGGGCCGCCATAGTGGAGGACTCGGCGCCCTCGAAATAGGGGTGATTCTTGTAGATGCCGCAGCGCGCCATGCAGGTGCCGCAGACTTGCACCGGCACCCCGCGCGCGATCAGGGCCTTGAGCATGGCGGAAAGATCCTGGTCGTAGCCCTCGGGCGGCCGGCAGACCTCGCGCGCCAGATCGACCGCGTCGTTCATCAGAAAGAGCCGCACGCCCTGGCCCTGGTCGGTCAGGGTCGCGGCCAGACGCAGGGCGTTCCAGGTGACATCGGTGTGGTCGTAGGGCTCACGGTTGAGAATGATCAAAATTGTCATCGAATGGTTCCTGATTGATCGGATGGTTGGTTGCGTCGCTGGGTTGATCAGGGTCTTCCCGACGCGGCAAGGAAACCGGCGGGCGACGAAGGAAGGCTGTCGAGATAGCGCTCGGCGTCGAGCGCCGCCATGCAACCGGTGCCGGCCGAGGTGCAGGCCTGGCGGTAGACGCTGTCCTGCACATCACCGGCGGCGAACACACCCGCCAGACTGGTCCGGGTTGCGTTAGCGTGACGACCGCCCTCGGTGATGAGGTAGCCGCCATCCATCTCCAGTTGGCCGGAGAAGAGGTCGGTATTCGGCTTATGGCCGATGGCGATGAAGACGCCATCGACAGTGATGTCCCGCATCGCCCCGTCGAGCCTGTGCTTGAGGCGCAAACCGGTGACGCCGCTGTGATCGCCAAGGACCGTGTCAAGGACGTGATTCCAGAGCAGGCTGACCTTGCCGGCCTGTTCGTGGGCAAACAGCTTGTCCTGCATGATCTTTTCGGCGCGCAGGGCGTCGCGACGGTGGATCAGGGTGACGTGACTGGCGATGTTGGCCAGGTAGAGGGCCTCTTCGACGGCGGTATTGCCGCCGCCGACCACCGCGACCGGCTTGTTGCGGTAGAAAAAACCGTCGCAGGTCGCGCAGGCGGAGACGCCCTTGCCCATGAACGCCTGCTCGGAGGGCAGGCCGAGGTACTGCGCCGAGGCGCCGGTGGCGATGACCAGCGCATCACAGGTATAGGCCCCGTTGTCGCCGATCAGGGTGAATGGGCGTTCCGTCAGCGTGGCCGTGTGGATGTGATCGAAAATGATCTCGGTGTCGAAACGGCGGGCATGCGCTTCGAGATTGGCCATCAGTTCCGGTCCCTGGATGCCGTTCGCCGCGCCCGGCCAGTTGTCGACATCGGTCGTCGTCATCAGTTGGCCGCCCTGGGCGATGCCGGTGATCAGCACCGGCTTCAGATTGGCGCGGGCGGCATAGACGGCGGCGGTATAACCGGCTGGGCCAGAGCCGAGGATCAGTAGTCGATGGTGGGTCGTTGAGGGCATCTGCTTTCCTGGTCGTCATCATGCAACGTGCATTGAAGTGGATGAGGTAGCGATCAATTGGACGATTCCGGGTCGCTTGCGGCGGCGTCTTCGAGGTGCTCGACGGGCAAGCCGTGAGCGAGCCATTCGTTAACACCGTCTTCGATACGGGCGGCGCGAAAGCCCCGCGCGCGCAAGAGTCCAACGGCCTGCTCGGACATCAGGCAGAAGGGGCCGCGACAGTAGGCGACGATCGGCACATCGACGGACAGGGCGTTCAGGTGATGTTCCAGCTCATCGAGTGGCATGGAGCGCGCGTAGGGCAGATGGGCGCTGCGGTACTCGGTCTCCGGGCGCACGTCGAGCACCAGGACCTCCCCGCGGCGGGCCTGTTCGAGCAGCGTCTCGCGGGAGACACCGGTCAATTGCGCCTCGGCGTCGACCAGTTGCGCCAGAGCCACGCGCAGCTCGACCAGATGACTCTCGGCGACATCGCGCAGCGTCGCGAGCAAGGCGCCGACATCGGCGCCACTCGCGCGATAGACCATGAAGCGCCCCTCACGCCGGACCTCGACCAGCCGCGCTTCCCGAAGCGCTTTCAGATGGGCGCTGACCAGCTTGACATCGCCGCCCGACTCGCGCGTCAGGGCGTCCACGGTCTTCTCGCCCTGGGCGAGCAGTTCCAGCAATTCCAGCCGTTTCGGGCTCGACAGCGCCTTGCCAATCCGCGCGACTTGCTCGTAGAGCAGCTCTTTGAGTTGTCGTTCTTTCATTCTTTTAATCTAACGATTCTTAGAATATATGGCAAGCGATTCTTCCTGGTTCGGGAGGACCGTGGCGGTGATCCGCTTCGCTTGTGCGGAAGGGCGGCCCCTTTTCTCCCGTGTTGAAGACCCGCGCCCGATCAAGAGGCCGTTACCCCTCACTCCCCGGCTGGGTTCAGCGCGCGTCGATTGGCCTCGAATCCGCCCTTGGCTTTCCATCCCTCCAGACCGTCCTGCAAGACCCGGACGTTGTCCCAGCCCAGCAGGCGCAAGGCGAACACCGCCTGCGCCGAGAGTGAGCCTGTGTTGCAGTAGATGACGACAGGCTTCTCCCGCGAGATCTCGTCACGTTGGGCCACGGCCTTGCGCCACTCGATGTTGACGGCCCCCGGGATGTGGTCCGCCTCGAACTGCGCGGCGTCCCGGGCATCGATCACGAGGAGGTTGGGCCAGTCCTCGGCCGGGATCTGCTCGGGCAAGATGATGCTCGAACCGTACTCGGCAAATTCCAGATGCTCCTCGATGGCTGCGGCGAGGGACGCTGTGTCCTCCGCTTGGATCGGGAGGGCCAGGAGCGAGAGGGTCGCGAAGGCGGCGACAAGCGGCTTGTGGATCATGGTCTTGGATCTCCGGTTCATATTTTTCAACGAATGAGCTGAATATCTCCTCGTGCACATCACAACCGTCATGTCCTGGCCGCACTTGAAAGCAGACGGCCCGGCTGGAATCTCACTCGAATCTACCCAGACGGTGAAGGTCGATGCCGAATTGCTGTGAAGACAAGAGCTGCGAGGTCGACGCGCTGCGTGCGAGCCATGGGCGGGTGCTCTGGAGCGTGCTCGCGATCAATGCGGTGATGTTCATCGTCGAGGGCTGGGCGGGGCTGTTGGCTCACTCGACCGCGTTGCTCGCCGATTCGCTCGATATGCTGGGCGATGCCCTGGTCTATGGCTTCAGCCTCTTCGTGCTGGCGCGCTCGGCGCGCTGGCAGGCGGGCGCGGCGCTCGCGAAGGGCCTGTTCATGCTGGCTTTCGGCCTCGGGGTGCTGGGCGAGGCGGTTGACAAGGCGATCCATCCCGTCCTGCCCAGCGCGCACACCATGGGCCTCATCGGCGCGCTGGCACTGGCCGCTAACCTGGTCTGTTTCTTACTGCTCTATCGCCACCGCAGCGACAATCTCAATCTGCGCTCCACCTGGCTGTGCTCGCGCAACGATCTGGTCGCGAACCTCGGGGTCTTGCTCGCGGCCGCCGCCTGTGCGCTGCTCGTCTCGCGTTGGCCGGATCTCCTGGTGGGCGTCCTCATTGCGGGCCTTTTCCTGCGCTCCGCGTTCGGTGTCCTGACCGAATCTGTGCGCGCCCTGCGCGCGCCACCCGCGCCGCCCCAGATGCCGCGCTCGGTGAGCGTGCGCCTACTCGACGGGACAGGCCGCCCTCGTGAGGTCAAACCCTGAGCATCAATGACGGAGTCAGTCGTCCGCGCGGCTTATCGGAAAAACCTGGCGTCGGATTGGCGCTCGACGGGCCAACTGCGCGCGTGCCAGGCGGTCATGCCGCCCTGCACCACTTGGGCGCGGGCGAAGCCGCGACGCGCCAGGAGGTCGGCGGCCTTGGCCGAGCGCCGGTCGGTGCGGCAGAGGATGGCGATGGGGCGTTCGAGGTCGGTGCCCAGTGCGTCAAGCCGCTCCGCCAAGGTCTCCAGGGGCAGACTCAGGGCGCCCGCGAGGTGTCCCTGCTCGCCGGTGAAATCGGCGGCGGGGCGCACGTCCAGGATGAGCAGCGGCTCGCCGCGATCCAGACGCGCCTTGAGCGCGTCCACGTCGATCCAGG
>NZ_NHSQ01000016.1 GCF_016653465.1 Thiocystis minor
GGCAGACTCAGGGCGCCCGCGAGGTGTCCCTGCTCGCCGGTGAAATCGGCGGCGGGGCGCACGTCCAGGATGAGCAGCGGCTCGCCGCGATCCAGACGCGCCTTGAGCGCGTCCACGTCGATCCAGGGCGGCCGGCGCAGGCGCGCGATCAGCCGGGGCAGAAAGAGCAGCGCCGCCAGCAGAGCCAGCGCGATCAGCCCCTTCTGGATCAGCCCCTCGCCGCCGGCGACCGCCTCGCGTCCGGCATAGCCCAGCCAGGTGTAGGCGAGCGCGCCCGGCAGCATGCAAACGGTGGTCGCGAGCAGATAATGGACGAAGGGGATGCGTGTGAGCCCCAGGGCGTAGTTGAGCAGGTTGAAGGGAAAGAGCGGTACCAGCCGGGTGAAGGCGACGAAACGCCAGCCCTCGGCCTCGACGCCCTGGATCAGGCGCTTCAGCAGCCCCCCGGCGCGGCCCTGGACCCAGTCGGCCGCCAGATAGCGCGCGACCAGAAAGGCGAGCGCCGCGCCCAGCGTGGCCCCGGTCAGGTTGATGAGCGTGCCCCACGCCGGGCCGAAGAGCGCGCCGCCGGCCAGGGTCAGCAGGGAGCCCGGCAGGAACAGGAGTGTCGCGAGCGCATAGAGCGCGATGAAGACCAGGGGTCCGGCCAGCCCGGCGTCCTGAATCCAGTGCTCCAGCATCCGGACATCGAGGCCCCCGCGCAGGCTCAGGGCCAGGACGCTGCCCGCCACCAGCAGCAGGGCCAGAAAGAGACGTGCCCGGCCCTTCATGCCTGATCCTCCGGTTTCTTCCAGGCGCGACGGTTGATCGCATAGTCCGTCACCGCGCCGCGAAAGGGCAGGAGCAGCATCCCCGGCAAGCCGCAGACCCGGCGCGGGTCGCGCAGATCCTCGATGCCGATCGTCATGCTCCTATGGCCACCGCGCGGCTGGTCGCGATAGGTGCCGAAGAGTCGGTCCCAGAGCGACAGGTTGAATCCGAAATTGGAGTTGGCCTCATCGGCCGCCACCGAGTGATGCACCCGGTGCATGTCGGGCGTCACCAGCAGCCAGCGCAGCGGCCGGTCCAACCGCTCGGTCAGGCCCACGTTGCCGTGGTTGAACATGGCCATGCCGTTCAAGATGACCTCGAAGAGGATCACCGCCACTACCGAGGGTCCGAGCACCAGGATGGCCGCGAATTTGATCAGCATCGAGAGCAGGATCTCGATGGGGTGGAAGCGCGCCCCGGTGGTCAGGTCGTAATCCAGGTCCGCGTGATGGACCCGGTGCAGTCGCCACAGCGCCGGCACCGCATGGAAGAAGACGTGCTGCGCCCAGATCGCCAGATCCAGGGCGACCAGCGCCAGCACCAGCTCGACGCCGGCCGGCAGCGCGATCTGATTGAGCAGACCCCAGCCGTGGCTCGTGGCCGTCGCCGCCAGCCCCACGGCGGCGACCGGAAACGCCAGCCGCAGCAGCAGCGTGTTGAGCACCACCAGCCCCAGGTTGGCGCTCCAGCGCCGTAGCTTGGAGACGCTGAGCGCCCGCCGTGGCGCCCGCAGTTCCCACAGTGCCATGGCGGCGAAGATGCCCAGGAAGGCGGCGAGCCGCAGCGTCGGCTCATGAGTCTGGATGAAGCTGTCCACGCCGGCGGCCTCCGGGAATGATGCGATGGATATGGACCGGGATGGTGTCAGATCGGCGTCAGTCTTTCAACCTATCGGTTGAATATTCTCCGGCGCCCGATCGTCATCCGGCTCGGCCCCGTCCAGGCAGCCCCGCAAAATCAGCGCCCGAAGGTCATCCAGCCCCTGACAGGCGCCGATGGCCGTGGCATCGGCGCACAAGCGGAGGCTGCCATCCTGCAAGCTGAAGATGGCGGGAAGTGTTTCCTGGATCGCTGGAAAGCGCGCGTGGAACTGGTCGCGATGCAGAAACGCGCAGGTCACGCCCAGCGAACCGATGAAGTCCCGCCACCCGGCGCGCTCGGCGAGCACGCCATGGGTGATGGCGCACAGCGAGCAGGGGTAGGTCGTGGGCGAGAAGAGCTTATGGCCGATATCCGCCAGGGTGTTGAAGAGACCGCTGTCGGCGTTGTAGACGAAGAGTAGATGGGGTTGGGGGTTCATGGGGGACGAGCTCCGGTAGATGCGGGAAGCTGCGTCCGGCCACCTGCAGCTCTTGGATTGAAGACGAGTTGTGTGACGATCACTGAACACGTCAGAGAGATTCCCGCGCATTTAGACTCTTCAAAGACCGATGAATATACGAAGAGAGAACCTGGACGAGATCGACTTCTCTGAATCTCAAGAAAAACGACGAATTGGAGATGGCGAAAAGGGCAGTTGGCCCAACCATTGCCCCGAAGGTCCCTCCGTTTACAGAAGAGCGCGGCCAGGCCTCCGTGCAGCATCATCATTGACATTGAGAGGCGGCTAGACGAGGAAACAGGAAAGTCCGGCCTCTAGGTCCAGGGACTGGTCTCGACCCGAAGCTGCCGCAGGGATTTTGGCAGGGAGCAGCCCCGATGAATCCATCTGCGGACGGTAGGGTCGATAACGGCCATCCGATAAGCTGCGGGCGCCGTAGGCAACTATCAGCCTCATCGGCGCGTCAGGCGGCGCCCTGCGGATGCCTTGGGAGGCGTTTCCGGAACTCACATCGCATCGCGATCGATCACCTTCGTCAAGACCGAACTGCTCCTGAAGATCTGATTCCACCACTCGATTCTCTATAATCCCAAAGAATTTCATCGCCCCCACTTCGTGCAGTCGAGGCTTGCTTAGGTCCGGCGCCGCTTCCAGATGCCCCGGAGCTTGCGCCGGGGCGGCAGAATCCTGCCGTCCTCCGACAGGTCTTCCAGCACTTTAGACAGCGCCTTGGATTTTGCGACGGTGACCAGGATGGAGACGGCCGCGACGCCCAGGACCACGAAGAAATAGGCGAGCTTCACCGCCAGCGGGGCAGCGGTCTCGTCGATCAGGTTCATGCCGAGAAAACCGGTCGCGGTCGTAGCTACCAGTCCGAAGGTGGTCACCACGGTGAGCCGGACCACCGTGCTCGACTGACGGCGCTGGGTGTCGCTGTCCAGGTACTGACTCATGTCCCGCATGCCATCGCTCACCTCGCGGTATTTCGCCTCGTTGCCCAGATGGGTCGCGCAGCGGGCGAACAGCCCTTGCATCTGGGCGCGCTCGGAGAGCTCGTGGAACCAGTAGCGATGGGTAAAGCGCAGGAAGGACTCGAAGTTGTCGCGGATGCGTTGGCGAAAGCGCTGTTGGGAGCGGTTGTCGCCGATGTCCAGATCGTTGACCGCGTCGACGAGCTTATCCTCGAAGACCAGTAGCGCTGCCCGGTGGAAATGGGCAATCAGAAAGAGCAGCAGAAACTGGTGGCGGAATTGGGAGAGGACGCCACGGATCGCGTCGCCAAAGTAGGGGGAATGCGCCTCGCCCACCACCACCAGGGTACTGCCCGTACAGATCAGCCGGGTATTGGGTCCGGTGTCGGTCTCCGTCCAGTAGCGATCGTCGCAATAACGCGACGCGAACCGCGCCACCGCCGGATCCCGCCGCGGGAGCGCGTCACCCGGACGGAACGTATTGATCAATCCCAGACGGATGAACTCCTCTCGACCCAGGGACCGGGGATCGTCCAGTGCCAGGTAAGCCATGACCGGCATCCGGTGGTATTCGAGAACCCGATAGCGGAGACTTCCCGCGTCGTCGCCGTGCGCCGGCACCAGCGGGTGCAATAGAAACGCCCAATGGGCGGCGATGCGCGGGGAGCGACGCTCGCACACGAAGTCGATGTAGCTCTGCCGATCCGAGGCATCGGAGGCGGCGAGGACCGTCCCGTCGGCGGCCAGCCATTCGGTCCGATGGGCGTTGTGAACCCCCTGCCCGCTCGCGTCCCAGCCGGAAGGATAGGCGCGCCCGTGACGATGGAGCAGATCGAGCACGGTGTCCCAGGGCAGATCCTCCCCGTGCACCTCGACCTTGAGCACGACCACGTCGAGGTCGACGAAGAAATGGAGATCGACGCGGTCCACCGGCAGCACGAGGGGGGGCTCGCCCGGTCGCAGCGCGATCCGCAAGGCGGCCACGTCCTGGCGCCGGAAGACCTGCATGGGGGCGTCGCTCGGCGGATCCGCGCCCTGGTGCCCTGGCGAGCGGCTCTCCCCATAGAGGAACCGCTGGACATACGGCAGGAAGGTCACAAACTCCTTGTATTGCCGCTCCTTGGATTCGAGGGAATCGGTCGCCGGCGCGCATTCCACGCGGCGCCAGGGACAATCCTCGCGCTCCAGTACGCCCCAGGGTTTCGCCCAGGCTTGCTGGCGAGCGGCGAGCGTGTGTGCCTGCGACTCGATCTGCAACGGCCAGAGCAGGATCTGCCGAAACTGGCGGACCGTCGCCCCGGAAGGCCGGACCGACGCGCTGGTCGAGGCCAAGGCGGGCGTGGGCACCGCCTCGGATGGCGCGTTCGGCATGCGTTGGGTGGGTCTCATCTCCGGTCTCTCATGCGTCTGTTCCTCCGTTTCCCAACCCAATATCT
>NZ_NHSQ01000017.1 GCF_016653465.1 Thiocystis minor
ACGTCTCCTGGGACAGAAAGCGATACGCCGCCTGGGTCTCCGCCCAACCAGTGCACGCGCCCGGAAGGCTCGCCGTGGGTCGCTCGGCCAAGCGCTCGACCAACTGCACCGCCCGTCGGTCGCGGCGTGCGTCGCCCAGATCAATCCCGCGAAATTCGTCTTCTGCCCAGCCCATGCGATCCCCAATGAACGTGAATGCTCAAATCGATTTTACCCGCACACGGGGAGTTGTGTGTAATGGGGTGCTTTGAAGCCAATCCCTGAAAATAATTTTCTTCCCTCTTTGATCAATTCCGCATTTTGGATGCTTTCCACCGCGGAGCCAACGCCAAAGCGGACCGGATACTGACGAATTTTTCGAAGCGTGAACTCGGCGAATCTTTTGCCGTCGGACGATGTATAACTGCAATATTTGAGATGGTTGGTGTCGGGGCCCGCGATGACTTCCTGTAAAATCACAGGAACATTGTTCCGTAGAATCGGGACGAGTTTTTCGCGCAGATCACGATCATTATCGACTTGTAATGGCGTTGGTGCATAAATAACGCGCGCAGAGCCATGAAAATAAAGAGAATTCTTCATTAGATATCGCTTATATGCGAGAAAATAGCCGCTTTTGCCCCCAGAATTGCAAAGCAACCAATTGATTAGTATGCACTTTATTTATGCACCAACGCCGGCACGATGGCAAACTCGCGCTTTAAACGACGCTGGCACGGAGTAGCGGTCAGTCACCGACCCGACGGCCCGATGCACCTCTCGCTCGATGATCTCGCCCAACTCGACGACGCCCACCTCCAGGAACTGGAGGAGCGGCGCCTGCGCGTGCTGTCGGTGAAGTTGCTGGCGGATCTGAAAGAGGCGCACGAGCGCCTTGGGCAGAACCCGAGCAACCGCTCGCGACCGCCGAGCAGCCGCGCGCCCTGGGAGGGGATGGCGCCGACGGAGGCGTCTGGCGAAGAGCCAGCCGCGTCTGGCCGCGCGGACGAGGCCGAGGCGGGAGCAGACGACCCCGCGAAGGACGCCGATCCCACCTCATCGCGCGCAACCGCGCCCAACCGCGCGGGTCGGCGTCCTGGAACCCGAGGTCATGGGCGCACCCAGCGCCTGGCGGTGCACGAGGAGCGCCATCATCATCCCGAGGTCTGCGCCGTCTGCGCGCAGGCGTTGTGCGCAACCCACGGCGCGCGCCTGCACAGCGCCCACGACGTCATCGACCGGATCCTGCCGAGCGCCGAGCGCACCGCCCTGGACGTCGTCCAGATCAAGCACCTCTATCATGCCCGCCGCTGTGGCTGTGGGCACTGGACGCACGCGTGCCCCGGTCATCAGGGAGCAGAGGACGAGTGGACGGTCGCGCTCCGCGAGCGCCATCTGGCCGGCCCCCTGCTGGTGGCCTGGATCTGCGCGCTGTCACGGCGCATGCGTCTGTCGCGCCGACGCATCCAAGAGTTCCTCGCCGACTGGCTGGGACTCTCGCTGGGCGTCGCCACCATCAACCAGTGCCTGCACGAGGCCGGACGCGCGGTCGCGCCGGTGGTCGAGGAACCGTTGCTCGCCGAGGTGCGTGCCAGCGAACTGCTCCATGCCGACGAAACCCGCTGGAAGGAGCAGGGCAAGTTGCTGTGGCTGTGGGTCTTCGCCACCGCCACCACGACCGTCTTTCGCCTCGGGCGCCGCTCTCAGGATCGGCTCCACGGCGTGCTCGGGGAGGTCTTTCACGGCTGGCTGATGAGCGATGGCGACTGGGCCTACCGCGAATATGACAACCGCCTGCGCTGTCTGACCCATCTACTGCGCAAGGCGCGTGGCCTGGAAGAGAGCCTGGATTGTCGGCTACAAGGCTTCGGGCGCACCCTGCGCGAGCACCTCGAAGGGGTCATGGCCGGCGTCTACGCGGCCCGCGAAGGCCCGCCGCCGATGCCGTTACGCCAACAACACGCCGCCGCCTTGAACGCGCTCTTGGCGTTGTGCCTGGCCCAGGCCGCGTCCTCGCATGCCAAGACGCGGGCGCTCGCCCGCGAGCGGCTCAACGATTGGGATACCTTCTGGGTGGTGCTCGACCACCCCGAGTTGCCGTTGACCAACAATGTCGCCGAGCGCGCCTTGCGCCATTGGGTGATCGCCCGGCGCATCAGCGATGGCACGCGCAACGCACAAGGCTCGCGCGTGTTCGCCTCCTTGGCCAGCGTCATCGAAACCTGCCGGCAGCGTGGGCTGTCACCCTGGAACTACATCGCCGAGGTGATGACCGAGCGCCGCCAAGGGCATCCGGCTCCGATCCTGCCAGCGGCGGTTGCTGCCTAGTCAGCAGAGCAGTGGGTCAGAACGCTTACTATGGGCGAAGGGCCTGTAGATGAATTTATCTAATGTCGCTGAATCCGGCAAATCTACTTATGGCAGACGTGACGACGTTAGTGACAGATTGTTCCAGGCTCTCGATCAGGGTTTGACGCCCATGTGATCCGCTCGCTACCCCGCCGGATAGCCCTCCAGACAATAGGGATTGAGAAACGACCGCTGCCAGAGCGTGTCCCGCTCGGCGCGACTCAATCCGGCTTCGTCGCAGACCTCGTCCCAGGCATTGTCCAGCGTCGCGCGCTGATGATCGATCAGGCCCCGTGCCTGGCCGTGGGTCAGGCCAAAGGCGGGCGCGGCGGCCAGACAGGTGACGAGTCGGCTGTCGCGACGCTGTCCGGTCAGGAGCATGGCCTGGCTGGCCTCGCCGCCGGTGCGCAGTTGCGGACAGAGGTCATAGGCCGGCGTGAGCCGGTAGGTCTGGCCATCCCAGAAGGCGGCATGATTGCGCGCGTGATCGTCGGTATTGCCACAGAGAACGTTGAAGACCATCCGCCCATAGAGTTCTTCGAGCGTCTGGCGCGGATCGCTGAAGTCGCGGCGCACCCGGTGCGCCAGATCCTCGTAACTGGCGTAGCGCGCTTCCAGTTCGCGCAGCCCCAGCAGGGTCAGCGCGGAGAGCATGAAACGACGCTCCCAGCCGGCGGGGGTGCGACGCCGGTCGAAGCGATCGATGAGCAGCACGTCTCGGTTCAGCGCGCGTCAGGACCACGGGCGCGACATCCAGGCCCACCCGGCTGGCCAGTCGCATGGCCAGATATTCAGCCTTGACCAGATTGAAGAGGTCGGTGCTGGTGGAGAACTTGGCGATCCGCCGGGCGGACTCGCTGGACAGCAGCGCCTTGGGTCGGGCGCCGCCGACGGACGTTCCGTGCTGGAGCGCGAGCGCCAGTTCGGGCGACAGGGGTTCGCCACGCTCCAACCGCTCGGCGGCGTCCGCCAGTTCGTCCAGACTGGCGAGGGTGGCCTCGCGCGCTCGATACTCGGATGCTGACGCCTGGACATCCAGTGCGCCGATCCGGTCCGACCCCGACTCCAGCAGATAGGTCAGTTCATTGAGTTCGACCCGCGCGGCCGTCTGACCCCGCTGTCCGGTCAGTCGATGGACGATGACCCGGCGGCCCCAGGCGTCGGGCGCGGCATCGCGCAGACAGGAGGGGAGGTCGTCGTCGCGTTGCCGCTGGACGCCCGGTCGCAACGGCAGTTCGTCCGGAAAGAGGCTGATGGCCTCGGCCCGATCCAGGTAGGAACGACCGTAGGCGAAGGCATAACCGCCATGCCGCTCGCGCTGGAGTCGGCCCGCGACCACGGGTGACACCGCGCCCGGCAGCCAGATCCAGACATAGGCCCCCCGGTTGTCATCCGGACGCTCAGAAGTCATCGTCGAGCCGGTCCAGGTCGGGGCGACGGATACGCCCCGGCAAGAGCTGAAGTTTCTCCTGCTGACGGGCCAGTTCACGCTCCAGCGCCCCGGTCGGTTCGAGACCGAAGAGCGGGATCCCGACCAGCGTGGCCGCCTCGAAATAGGTGCCGATGGCGACGCCCGGCGCGCCCCGGATGATCCGGCGGATGGTGAGCACGCCCACGCCCACCCGCTCGGCCAGTTGCTCGCGCGACCAGCCCTTGCGCAGGCGACCCTCCTCGATCAGACCGCCGAGCAGGTGCAGGGCGTTCCGGGTGGTTGGCGAGAGGATGGGGCACATAGAATGGTATGGCGTAATCGTGACGTTTAGTCGTTTAAAAGATTATATTATATCTGTTACGTCTGAAATGACTCCGGTCGCAGTGGCATTGCCGATTGCAACTTGGCGATCCCAGGAACGATCTCACGGATAACGATCGACTCCTGTCTTCCGCCTCAGTCAACGCTCTCACCCCCCCAACGCGCGCCAGGCCGACACCAGCGGCTCGATCCGCGCCATCAACTCCGCCGAGATCGGGTGCCTGATACGAACACCGACGGCACCCTTGATTTGGGGGTGACAGGTGCTGGCGGATCCATGCTGCCGCAGGGTCTCGAACAGGGTCGCCAGGACGACCTCCTCGGCCTCGCCCTCGGCGACCAGGGCGCGCAAGGCGGCGAGCAGATCCAGCGGGAGGCCCAAGCGATCAAGCATGTCCAGGTCTGGGAACCATGGCGCTGGCCCGACCGTCGGGCGTCCCGAATGCGTCTTCAGCCAGCGAAGGAGACTGGCGGCGGTCAGAATAGACGGCGTCGATGCCTCCTTGATCTTCACTGACGCCCGCCTGGATCGGGCCACATGTTTCAGGAAGCGTGGAATCGGCAGATAATCCTGCTCGACGCCACTGTAGAGATCACTGTAATAGCTCCGGGTATAGTCCCGGCTGATGAACTGCGTACTTGAGTGGAACACAGTGTCATCGTCCGGCGTATCGGTGTCGCCATCATCCACGATCTCTATATAGAGAGCCCCGCCTTTATCACCACTCCTGCGTCGACAGAAGAATGGGATCGTCCCGACCACACGGCCGCCGCCGGCACTAGCCCGTTGAGCGGCCTTTTGATGGGCCACGATTCTGATCGGCGGTAAGGCTCCGGCCACTGCGCCGGCGCGGCGGTCGACCATTAGGAACGCTGTGTGATGGGTGACCAGCTTTGCGTCCAGGGCCAATTGGATGGCCTCCTCCTCGGATAGCGTGGCCAGACGACGGGCCGCGGCCAATCTCGGTAGGGTGTCATTGGTCTCCGCGACCGGCCAGGGCTCCAGGTACAGGATGTGCGTTGCGTGCTCGCCCGACCCCGACCGCAGTTGCAGCGTCACTGGCCCTTGAGGTCGCTCCGGCAGCCAGGCGAACAGATGGAGCGTATCCCCAGGGAAGACCGTGCCGATCTCGGCGGGCAACTGCCAGGCGGGTGTGCTCGGCCAGGTTAGCGAGACCTCCAGGCGCGGGTAACGACAGCGCTCGAAGTGGCGCACGATGTAGGCGGCCATCGCTTCGTTGGGATGGACCAGCACACTGGCGGCTCCGGTCGCTGCCGCCAGCCCGCGCGCCAACTCCTCGACCACCGCCAAGCCAACCCCAACCGTGAAGACCCGGTTTCCGGAGCGCCGGGCCTCTTCGATCACGGCGTCCTCCTCATCCCAAATCTGGCCGTCGCTGACCAGCAGGATATCCAGCGGTTGGTGCTGGCGTTGTCGGTAGGCCAGTCGCAGCGCGTTTCCCACTTCGGTGCCGCCGAGGTCGGCGTCGAACCAAATGATCTGCTTGCGCGCCAGCGCCAGGGTGTCCGGGCGAACCGGCCGCAAGTCGGGAAACAGCGCGTATGCCTCAGTGCCGAAGCAGATCAGATTGAAGCGATCGGTCGGGTTCAGGCGATCCAGGATCGTCAGCAGGGCCTCGCGGGTCTGGGCGATCGAGTCCCCTTCCATGGACCCTGAGCGATCGGCGATCAACAGGTAATCATGACCGCCTGGATCGATGAACTCCGGCGGAGTCGGCTGAAGGCTGGCCAGGACGATCCAGCCCTCTCCGTCCGGCGCGTAGAGTCCGGTGGAGGCGCGCAACAGTGGCGGAACCTGGAGACGGATGACGAGATCCTGATCCATGTCCGCGAGATCCTCCGCCAGTCGCACCCGCTGGTGGTCGCCCTCCGCCGTGACCCGCAGTGCATGGGAGGGCGAATCCACGACCGCTTCCCGCAGCGCGCCGCCGAATTCCAGATCGAGACTGAAGCGGTGATGCGCCTCCTCGGCGATCAGCGGTACTTGATGCGGATCCAACCCGGCCGCGCTGGGTGTGCCGTAACGCTCCGCCAGCGTGGTGGGGAACAGCAGCCGCATCCAGTCATCGTTCCAGCTCGAGAGCAGGGCATAGCGATAGCGCAGCCGCGCGGTCTGGCCGGGTTGCAGGTTGCCCAGGTTCACCGTGAAGAGACTGGATCCCACCCTTTGCACCAGGATGGCGCTGTCGCCGCCATGGATGGCTTCCTCATAGGTCTCCTCGGCCTCCTGCCGGAGTCGCACCTGTCCCTCGAACACTTCCTCGGCGATCTGGATCTCCAGGTTCAGCAGTTCCGCCCCGGCCGGTATCGGGAAGGTGAAGACCGCCTCGATGTTCAGATCCTCCTGATTCGCGAAGGTCTGCTCGATCCGGATCTCGCCGAGCAGTCCCTCGAATCGACCACGGATCGCGGTCGCCTGAAGGACGCAGATGGGATCTAGGGGTGATTGAATCGGGAAAAGCATGTGGCTGCGCCCGCCGAGGATTCAGGATGGGGTGCGAATATAGCACAGTTATTTAGCACATTAAGACTGTCATAAAATGCGCGTCGAGCACGAGGTGTCTGGGTCGATGACCCACGGCGCCGAGACATGCTCAAGACCTATCCTCGAACACCCGCTGAAATGGTCCGAGACAATGAATGCGCCGAGGTGACCAGCGCCGTCAAAGGGCGGGCTGAGATTCCTGATCGGTCGATGGGGGCAGCACGGCACGGCGGTCGCTTCAATCCGCGAGGAACCCCGGCCCTCTATCCCTCGCTCGACCACAGGACCGCCTGCAACCCCTGGCGTGATCGTCGCGCGCGATCTGGCGCCGGTCCGCTCGATGCTTGGGGCGATGGATCGAGCGCACGCAAGATGGTCTTGAGCGCGCCCAGAATAATGTCGCACCGCCGTCAACCCATTCCGTCACGGCGGACCGCACAGTGACGGCTGGTCACCGATCAACCGCGCCTCAGATGGACCAACGCATCGATCCATCTGTCCTCAATGCAGGTCATCGATCGCCGTTTCGGGATTCCACTGAAAGGTTTTCAGCTTGAACACCGGCACCTCCTGTCGAGGTGCGTCTGAATTGCCACCGGCCTCTTGACTGGCCGCCGACGTTTTCTGAAGGACCGGAAGTCGCGAATGCTCTTGATCCGTGGCATCCGATGGCGGGAACATCGCATGATCCCGTTTCGACACTTCCCAGGGATTTCGGGAAATCGACACGCTGACGGAACCGGTCGGCCAACGTCAGCACTAAACCCGTGCCGAAACTGGGTGAGTCAAGTGGACCGCCTGTCCAGGACACTTTAGTATGGCGTCCGAAGTGCCGCCCTGGCTCCCGGCGATGGAAGCCCGGAACCCGTCGAGCCATCGCAAAATTGCGACTGACATTCATCTTCCACCAGACAAACCAAAGGAAGGTTTCGTAACAGTTAGCAATACGCTACCATAAGATTAATTTTACACACTTTCGCTCAACGCATGGCCTACGTCCCCTTACGCAAGGCCGTTGCCGAACTCGGACTGCATCCCAACACGCTCCGCCGCTATGCCGACCACGGAATCATCCCCACCATCCGCAATTCCGCCGGGCAACGTCTCTTTGACGTGGATGCCTACCTGCGGCGATCTGTCGTTGCCACCGTTGTCATCTATGCCCGTGTCAGCCGTGCCAAGCAACGCGACGATCTCGTTCGACAAGTCGAACGTCTGCGCACGGCCTACCCGCACGCGGAAATCGTCCAAGACATCGGCAGCGGACTCAACTTCAAGTGCAAAGGACTGCGTGCCTTACTGGAACGACTCCTGCGCGGCGATAAGCTCCGGGTTGTGGTTGCCCACCGTGACCGACTCGCCCGCTTCGGCTTCGACCTTATCGCCTTCCTCGTCGAGCGCAACGGCGGCGACGTCGTGGTTCTCGATCAGCCGGTGGAGCAATCCCGAGAAGCCGAACTCACCGCCGATCTACTCGCCATCCTTCACCACTTCGCTGGCCGGATGCACGGGCGGCGAAGCCACCAAGGCAAAACGAATCAGGATCTACCCGACGACGGAACAGAAGAGCCTGTTTCGGCAGTGGCTCGGAACCTCAAGATACGTTTACAACGCGACCGTCAAGCATCTCGGTCTGCCCAAGGAGGAACGGGCGGGGCATTGGATGGGGGCGGCGAAGATCGTCCTGCCGAGCCTACCGGAGTGGGCCGGGCCGATCCCATAAGCGCCAACTTAACCGCACCGTTGACGCCCTTGTTCATTCATCATCTGCATGACCCTGGCCGGAACGGTTTGCAAGCGGCGGCGGCGCGGACGTTCCTTGAGCACGTCGAGGCAGGCGTCCCAGTGTTCGTCTCGCCAGCGTTGCACCTCGAGAATCCAGCGAT
>NZ_NHSQ01000018.1 GCF_016653465.1 Thiocystis minor
CGGTTTTACTCTTCCACTATTGAATAACTTGGCACTACATTGCGATTTTCGGCCGGCGTGTACATAAAGATCAGATGGTTAGATGCCATCTGGGGGTGTTTATCAATGGGGTTATGTTAAAGATGGGCTAAGTGCGAACAAGGACCGGGGCTTACGTTGTCGGCGATGGTCAATGGGTGTCTGGCCGAGATCGAGGAACTCATCCAGTTTGCCACCTGGCCCTCACCCGATGATCGCTTCAGTTCGACCAACGAATTCCTAGCCGCACTCGACAAGGCGGAAGAAGCCCTCGAAGACGCTCTCACAGCACCCGCGTCGCCGCTGGCGTCCCCTTTAGAGGCCAACACAGGCAATGATCTCAACGGTTTTGACGTGATTCGGCGACTCGGTAAAGGCGGCACTAGCCTGGCCCTTGAGGTCCGTCGCAAAGGTGCGGGGCAACCGCGCCAGGGCGTTTTCAAGATCGCATTGGAGCCGGAGTACAACGAGCGACTCAAGCGCGAAGCCGAAACCCTGGTGCGGCTTCAGCCCCATCAGAACATCGTCCAGTGCTTTGAACGCTTCGAAAGCGCGGGCCTGGCGATCCTGTTCCTGTCCTCGGCGGGAGAGGAAACGCTAGGTGAACGTCTGCGCCAGGAGGGTCGCCTGGGCCTGGACCTGCTGCGGCGGTTTGGCGAGGAGCTGATTTCTGTTCTGGAGTACCTGGAGCGCGAGGGCGTGCCCCACCGCGACATCAAGCCAGACAATATCGGCATCCGCCCAGGGACTGGTAAACGACTCACCCTCACGCTGTTTGATTTCTCGCTGGCGGGTGTTCCGGCCACCGACCTGAACGCGGGAACGCGGGTCTACATGGACCCGTTCCTGCGCAAACGCGGCATTTGGGACGGGTATGCAGAGCGCTACTCCTGCGCCCTGACCCTGCACGAAATGGCCACCGGCACCCTGCCCGAATGGGGCGATGGCAGCGCCGACCCGGCGACCCTGACATCAGAGATCGTGCTTGACTCAGAACGCTTTGATGCGTCGATTCGCAAGCCAGCACTCGACTTTTTTGTCCGGGCGCTGGCCCGCGACCACCGCCAGCGCTTTGACAATGCCGAGCAGATGCTGCGTCAATGGCGCACAGTGTTCGAGTACGTCTCGCGACCCGCCACGGCCCACGCGACACCAACACGGCAAATCGAATTGTCCTTCGGAGACGATTCGACGGCCATCGACGGCGGCATCACGCCGAGCACGCCACTGGGGTCGCTGGAACTGGATTCTCGCCACCTCGAACTGCTCGATCGGATTGGCCATGAGGCACTGGCCACGGCGGGCGATCTGGCCGACGTGCCGCGCAATCGGCTCTACCGGCACCGTGGCATTGCGCTGGCCGTGGCGCGCGAACTGCACCAGATTGCTGACCGGCTGCGGCAACAGTTCAGCGGGGGCGCGGCCAGGGACGAGCAGCCCGCCGATACCACCGTCGCCAAACTGTCGGTGGATGCGGCGGCCGCCTTGCTCGTGCCCAGGAAAGGCGACGACGCACAACTCCAGGCCCTGGAGGCTTGGCTTGGCGTGAGCGCACCGGCAGACGCCTCACCGCTGCCAGAGGATCTGTTGCATGCGATGGCCGAGCGGATGTCGCGCCAGCCGGAAGTCACCCACCTGCGAGACGACGTGGCCCTTGTCTTGGCCGGGCTGGGGGGCATCGCGACGGTTGGCGAGATCGCCACCGCACTCCTGGCCCGGCGCGGCAGCGTGCAAACAGGCGCCGCCCGGCATCGCGAGGCTGAAGCGCTGACGCGAGCCGTCATCACCGTCGAGCGCACCAAGCAAACGCCCCGCTGGCAACTGGTGACGCGCGATGCAACCGTTCGGCCGCTGATCGAGGCGCCACACGTCGAGGATCTGGTGGTCGCCACCCTGGCCAGCAGCGGTGCGGCAGGACTGTCTCCCTCGTCTCCCGAGATCCGCGCCAGTTACGCCGTGGCGCTGGGCGAGGCGGCCGACCGCCTGGCGCAACAGGATCCGCTACCCTCGTCACAACAGGTGGCCGACACCCTGGCGCGCCTTCCGCCGCCTGCGGGTGATGCGGGGCTGAGCGCTGAGCGGCTGATCCGCCTGGCAGCCGCGTGCGCCCGGCAAGCGGCCTTGTCCTCGCGCCTGGAGTTCTATCCGGCCCAGTTGTCCGCCGCGCGTGCCGTCAAGCTGGCCACCAACTCGCTGCTCGGTCTGCGTCAGTTCGATCTGGAGACCATCCGGCGCCGGATCTTTGCCCGTTACCCCGAGGCCGCGCCCTTGCCCGGTCCGGTCGAACTGGAGCAACTGCTCAAGGATGCCGGTCTGGAAGTGCAGTGGGACAGCGCCAGGCGCGCCTTCGTCACGCTCGATTCGGCGGGCATTATTTCGGGCACCACCCAGATCACCCGCTTCGGCACCAATCACCGCCCGCGCACCGCCACCGCGCCGGATGTGCAGGCGGCGCTGCAGATCGACGAACGCATCAAGCACACCCTGAGCAGCGGCAAATTACTGACGCTGTCCGTCGATCCCAAGGGGCTCTCGCTCGCGCAGCGCGAACTGTCGCAGCGTTTTGGTCTGAAGGTCATCGACTTCGACGCGGTCGTGCTCACCCTGCTTGAGTTGCAGGCCCAGGAATGGGAGGTGGACTGGAACACCCTGCTGGCCGCCGATGCCGCACCGGCGGGTTCGGTGGATGCGCAGAACTTCGCAACCGTGCTGGGCGAAGTCTGGCCCAAGGTCGAAGCGCAACTGCTGCGGGACGATCAACCGGGCTTACTGGTGAATCTCGGTCTGGCCGCGCGCTGGCAGCGAATGCCGCTGTTCGCCAGGCTGGCCGAGGCCTGCATGTTTGGCCAGCGTCCGCCGCTGATTGCCCTGATCGCCAGTCCGCTGACACCGGACAACCGTCCCGTGCTGGATGGAGAAGCCGTTCCCGTGACCATCAACACCACGGATTACGGTCGCATTCCGCGCGCCTGGCTCGAAAACGCCCACCGTATTTAAACCGCGCCCAGTGCGTTATGTGATGTTTGTGGATTGAATCGGCCTCGACAGCATCGGCGACAGTCGGAGCTGGCGCGGTTTAAGATATTAAAAAATAAAAATTTTAAACCCTGTCTCCACCTCACGGGCCGCATCAATACCATGCCCAAACCCACTAATCACCATGACGCCCTCTTTCGCGCCCTGCTCGACGATCCGCGCCGGTCCGCGATCCTGCTGCGCGAGCAACTCCCTGCGGCGCTGGCCGCGCGTCTGACGGAGGACCCCCCGCGCCTGCTCGATGGCACTTACATCGATGAGCATCTGCGCGACACCCGGAGCGACCGGCTCTATCAGGTCACGCTCACCGGCGGCAAGCCGGCGCTGCTCTATGTGCTGCTCGAACACAAAAGCGCGCCCGATCCCGGCACCCCGCTGCAACTACTCGGCTATCTGGTGCGGATCTGGACCCGCTATGCCGAAGGCAGGGCCTCACGCCTGCGGCGGCTCCCGCCGATTCTGCCCCTGGTGCTCTATCATGGCCGTCAGCCTTGGAGCGTCCCGACCTCGATTCTGGATTGTTTGGACACCGACGATGAGGTGCGGGAGTGGCTGCGCGATCTGCGCTATCAGGTGCGTGACCTGGGGCCGATGCCCTATCCCGAGCGTTCCGCCGATCCTGCCGTGCGCGCCGCGCTCGGTGCCCTGTGCGCCGTTTTCGTGCGCGATCTGGCGCCGGCCGACCTCGCCCGCATCCTCCGCGATCTCCCCGACGGCGAGGCACTGGAACGGCAGGTTCTGGTCTATATTGTTCGCCACTACGCCATCACCGAAACCCAATTCCGCGCTGCGCTGGCCGAAGCCAAGCCCGAACGCGAGGAGACTTTGCACATGACCGTTGCTCAAGAATGGATCGAACGCGGGATCGAAAAAGGGATACAGCAGGGGATACAGCAGGGGATACAGCAGGGACTGCGGCAAGGCATGGACTGTGGCCGCCTGGAGGCGCTGGTCGAAACGCTGATCGAGATCCTGGAAGCGCGTTTCGGTCAGGTTGACGATCGCCTCCGCCAGCGTCTCGCCGAACTGGACGCCGACGCCTTGCGTCCGCTCATCCGCCGCGCCGTCACCGTCGATTCCGTCGCGGCCTTGTTCGAACCGCCCTCCGCACCTCCGCATTGAACTTGGTCAAGTTCGACATTCGCCTAACGGTAGCCGATGATTAATCGCACCAAACTGCTGGCGGACCTGAAGGTCCAGGTCCGGGATCTGGAGAGCGATCTGCGCGGTCGCTTTGCCACTCACGCCGACTACAGGGAGCGCCTGACGACGGACTGGCAGGCCGCCCGCGACGCCGGGCGCACCGCCGAGGCGCTGGAGACCTGGTCCGAGGCGCAGTTCACCCAGTCCGCCGTGGCCTGGATCCTGGCCTGCGTGTTCGTCCGCTTCTGTGAAGACAATGGGCTGCTCGACGCGCCGCTGATCGCCGGCACGGATGCCCGAGGGCAATCCGCCGTGGCGCGACAGGAAGCCTTCTACCTTCAACACCCGACCGACTCCGACAACGCCTACTGCGCGAGGTGTTCGCGGTGGCGAGCCGCCTGCCTGGTCTCTCGGACGTCATGAAGGTCCAGCGCGTCTTGCTGACGGCTCCGGTTTCCGCCGACATGGGCAAGCAACTGGCGCGCTTCTTCCGGGCCGCCAATGCCGACACCGGCGCCCTGGTTCACGACTTCGCCGATCCCGACTGGAACACCCGCTTCCTGGGCGACCTGTACCAGGACCTCTCCGAAGCGGCGCGGGCGCGGTACGCACTGCTGCAGACGCCCGCATTCATCGAGTCATTCATCCTGGACCGGACGCTGACCCCCGCGCTCGACATCTACACCCTGGAAGAAGTCGATCTGATCGATCCGACCTGCGGATCGGGGCACTTCCTGCTCGGCGCCTTTGAACGGCTGGCGCCGCGCTGGCTGCGCCAGCGGCCAGACAACGTCAATGTGGCCCTGCAGGAGGCGCTGGACCGCATCGCGGGCATCGATCTCAACCCCTACGCGGTGGTGATCGCCCGGTTCCGACTGTTGGTGGCCGCGCTCAAGATGGCTCAGGTGCACAAGCTGCGACTGGCGCCGGACTTCCATCTTCATATCGAGACTGGCGACAGCCTGTTGCACGGATTCGATCAGCGAGATTACACGCGGGCTCAGGTATCGCTCGGGTTGAATACTCCGCAAGAGAATCTGGCGATGGCCGCCGATCATTTGTACCGACATGCGTTTGCGGCGGAAGATTTGACGGCGACCAATCGGATCCTGGCGAGAAAATACGCGGCGGTCGTGGGCAACCCGCCTTATATAGCGGTCAAGGATCGTGCGGTTTCAGCCTTGTATCGAGAGCGCTTCTCCAGTTGCCATGGCAAGTACGCTCTCGTCGCACCATTTTGCGAGAGGTTCTGGGCTTTGGCAAAGCCACTCGACAACGCGCAGCGAGCAGGCTATGTCGGCCTGATTGTTGGCAATGCATTCATGAAGCGCGAGTTTGGAAAGAAGTTGGTTGAGGCCTTCTTTCCAGCGCTGGACCTCACCCATGTGATTGATACCGCTGGCGCCTATATCCCAGGGCACGGAACTCCGACGGTGATTCTTGTCGGACGCAGTCGCCTCCCCGCCAGCCCGGTAATTCGAGCAGCCATGGGTATTGAAGGTGAGCCAAGTACCCCTGAAGATCCATCGCAAGGCAAGGTATGGAGGGCAATCGTCGACCAGATTGATCTTCGAGACTCTGAATCAGAGTGGATCAGCGTTTCGGACATCGATAGAACTACGCTCGCTAGACATCCGTGGAGCATGGGAGGCGGCGGCGCATCAAGTCTGAAGGAATCCATAGAGGACTGCTCAGAAAAGGTTCTCTCCGACATCGCGGATTCAATTGGAATCACGTCCTTTACTCTGGAAGACAACGCTTATATACACGACCCAGAAACCTGTCGACGTCAAGGCATTGACCCTTCGTTGCTCCGAGGGATGGTTGTGGGTGACGAGGTTAGAGACTGGTTTAACAACTGCGAATCGGTCGCCATCTTTCCATACGGTGAAGACTTTTCACCTGCTCGCCTTGAGAACTTTCGCACCGCCTTCTCATTTCTCTGGCCCTATCGAGTGTGCTTATCAAATAGCAAGATGTTTGGCGGGCAAACCAAGGTGGAGACCGGGCTTCATTGGTTCGAGTACGGAAGATTGACTGCTGGAAAGCTCGCGACACCCCTATCAATTACGTTTGCGTTCGTTGCAACGCACAACCACTTCGTACTCGATCGAGGCGGAAAGGTATTCAACCGCAGCTCGCCCGTAATCAAGCTTCCGGCTTCGGCGGGTGAAAATGACCACTTGGGTTTGATCGGGCTGCTGAACTCCTCTACGGCGTGTTTCTGGTTGAAGCAAATGTTCCACAACAAGGGCAGCACTGTAGATCAACACGGCGCTCGTCAACGAACAAGTGCTTTTGAGGATTTCTACGAATACTAAAGTGGACCCCGAAAACCGGACAGTCATTTAAGCTGTCAAGCCGGCACGAAAGGGTTGATTAAAATGGGTGAAGCAAAGCGTAAGACTTACGCGGCGGCGTTCAAAGCCAAGGTGGGGTTGGAAGCATCCCATTACACACAACTCCCCGTGTCCGACATCTCCCTGGCATATTTGATCCCCGCAGCGAAGTCCATGATGCGCTGCATCCCCAGCCAGAGGGTCTTCAGTCCGGGCTCGCCATCGCCTTTGCG
>NZ_NHSQ01000019.1 GCF_016653465.1 Thiocystis minor
TGACCGGCGCGTAGTAGACCTGGCGCGCGGCGACCGAGACCAACTCCTTCTCCGGCCAGCGCAGGGCGGTGAGCCGACCGCCGAAGACACAGCCGGTGTCGATGCAGAGGGTGCGATTGACCCATTGGGGCTCCAGGATCGGGGTGTGCCCGTAGACCACATGGGCGCGCCCGCGATAAGCCGCCGCCCAGTCCCAGCGCACCGGCAGGCCGAAGGCGTCGGTCTCCCCGGAGGTCTCTCCATAAAGGGCGAAAGCGCGGACCTTCCCGGACCCGCGACCCTGATATTCCTCGGCCAGCCCGGCGTGGGCCACGACCAGATCGCCTCCGTCGAGGACATAGTGACTGACCAGCCCGTCGATCCAGGCGCGCACCGCAGCGCGCCAGGGCTCAGGCTCCCGTTCGAGCTGGCCGATGGACTCCGCCAGTCCATGCCCGATCCGCACCGGGCGGCCATCCAGCCACTTCATCAGTTTGGCCTCGTGATTGCCGGGCACGCACAGCGCCTCGCCCGCCGCCGTCATCGCCATCACCAGACGCAGCACCGCCGGAATCTTGGGGCCACGGTCGACGAGGTCGCCTAAGAAGACCGCCTGGCGGCCCGCGGGATGCCGGGCGGTCGGCTGGTCTTCGCGGCCCTCGACCACATAGCCCAGTTGGGTCAGCAGCGCGCACAGCTCCTCGAAACAGCCATGCACGTCGCCGATGAGATCGAAGGGGCCGGTCTCGCCACGGCGGTCGTTCCACAGGGGTTGACGCGCGATGACCGCCGACTCGACCGCTTCCAGCGAGTCCAAACGGTAGATGTGGCGGAAGCCCTCGCGCTTGAGCGAGCGCAGGGCACGCTGAAGCTGGTCGGCCTGGGTACGGATGACGTGCGGACCGAAGGCGCGGTCGGCGCGCGCGCGGTTGCGGGCCTGGCACAGCGGCGCGGGAAGATCGAGGACGATCGCCACCGGCAGGACGTGCCAGCGGCGCGCCAAGTCCACCAGGGATTTACGCGCCTCGGGCTGGACGTTGGTCGCATCGATCACGGTGAGTCGACCCGCCGCCAGCCGTTTGGCGGCGATGAAATGGAGCACCTCGAAGGCGTCCTTGGTCGCACTCTGATCGTTCTCGTCATCGCTGACCAGGGCGCGGCAGACGTCGGATGACAGCACCTCGGTGGAGAGAAAGTGCTTTCGGGCAAAGGTCGACTTACCGCTGCCCGACGCGCCGATCAGGACGACCAGGGAGAGTTGGGGAATGGTGAGCGTCATGCGGCGGCTCCCTGACCAGCGGGGGTGTCGTGGCGGCGGAACACCGCCATCTGGGTGGGCGGCCCCTGAACGGGATGCACCTCACCGATCGGGAGGATCCGGACCGCGTAACCGTGGTGCTTGGCAACCGCCTCACACCAGTGCGCGAACTCGGCGCGGGACCATTCGAAGCGATGGTCGCGATGGCGGAAGGCACCGGCCGGCAAAGAGGCGAAAAGCGCGTTGTAGTCGCGGTTGGGCGTGGTCAGGATCAGGGTGGCCGGGCGCGCCTCGGCGAACAGCACCTGCTCGCAGGCGGCGAGCCGGCTCGGCTCCAGGTGCTCGATGACCTCGACCAGGGCGATGGCGTCGAAGCCGCGAAACCGCGCATCGCGATAGAGCAGCGAACCCTGGAAGAGGTCGAATCGCTGGCGTTGGCGCTCGGGTAGATTGTCCAGATGCAGCCGCCGCGCCGCGAGACTTAGGGCACGCGGGGAGACATCGCAGCCGCCGAGGTGCGTCAGTGACGGCTCGGCGGCCAGGCGCTGGAGCAGTCGGCCGTCGCCGCAGCCGAGATCCAGCACGCGGCCCGCGCCCACTTCCCGCAGGGCGGCGAGCACCGCCTCCAGACGACACTGATTCAGGGTCAGATCCCGCTCCAGGGCGTCCTCCTCGTCGCCAGCGCTCTGCTCGCGCGTATCGAGGGCGGGATCTTCTTCCTCGGTGAGTTGGCGCAGTGCCTCCGAGACCAAGCGGCGGTCGTGGCGCAGCGCGCGCCGGGTGATCTCCTCGCGCTGTGGGTGGCGCGCGAGCCAGTCACCGCCCATCCGCAGCAGTTTGTCGATCTCGTCCTCGCCCACCCAATAGTGCTTGGTATCGTCCAGGACCGGGATCAGCACCGCGAGATGGGTCAGGAGGTCGGCGAGTCGCAGGGTCTGGCGCAGCCGCAGCGTGAAGTAACGGCTGTCGCCCCAGGACGGGAAGTGCGGATCGAGCGGAAGCCGAGCGCAGTCGACCGCGTAGCCGAGCGGCTCGAAGAGCGCGCGCAGGAAGGGCTCGCCGCCGCGTGCCGGCACCACCGGCAGCTCGGCCTCCAGCGGGATCGGGGTGTCCGCCAGGTCCGGGCGTTCCGTGCTGCGCCCCTTGAGCGCGGAGCCGAGGAGGCGGGTCATCGCCACACTCAGGAACGACGAGGCCACATAGGGACGGTCGTTGACATAGGGTTCCAGCGGTGCCTGGCTGCCGTTCCGGGCGCCGCGCCCCCGCGACAGCGCGACCGGGTCGATCTCCAGGAGCAGCGCGGCGGTACAGCGTTCCTCGCTCGCCTCGGGATAGAAGAGGATGGCGCGGCCCTGACTCAAGTCCTTCTCGTGCCAGCGCCCGGGATGCTTGGCCAGCAGATAGCCAAGATCGGTGGCGGGACGGTGGGTGGTGGTGATCGTCAGCAGCATGGAGCCTCCTGGGCGGGTGGCGCGGGCATCGCGTCGTCATCCGGCCACGCCTGGGCGAGCAGTTCGGGCAGGATCCGCGCCGCGGTTCCGCGCAGATTGATCTGGGCGACGGCATTCAGGGCGGTGACGGCCGGATTGATCTGGACCACCAGGGCACCTTGGTCCGCCGCCATCACGGGCAGCTCAGCCGCCGGAGAGACCAGGGAGGAGGTACCGACCGAGAGCAGCAAGTCGCAAGCGCCGGCCGCCGACTGGGCCGCCTGCCAGACCTCCACCGGCAGGGACTCGCCAAACCAGACCACGCCCGGACGAACGAGACCCCCGCAGGCCCCGCAGCGCGGCGGCGGCAGACACGCGCCGCCGTCGGGAAGTGCCGACGGGGCGTCCGGGAGCGGATGAGCTTGGCCGCAGTCGGCACAATGGGGCCGATGCAGACTGCCATGCAGCGCGAGCACGGCGGGACTGCCTGCCCGCTCGTGGAGTCCATCGACGTTCTGGGTGATCAGGGTCAGGCGCGGTACACGCCGGGCCAGCTCGGCGATGGTGCGATGCCCGGCATTGGGCTGACAGCGCAGCACCTGCCCCCGGCGCCATTCGTACCAGCCCCACACCAACGCGGGATCGGCCAGGA
Organism: Thiocystis minor; assembly: GCF_016653465.1. Classification (GTDB taxonomy): domain Bacteria; phylum Pseudomonadota; class Gammaproteobacteria; order Chromatiales; family Chromatiaceae; genus Chromatium; species Chromatium minus. Next base: position 3,320 of record NZ_NHSQ01000019.1, read on the forward strand.
ATGCCTCGGGCGTGGCCAGTTGCTCGGCGTCGAACCTGGCCCACAGGCCAGTGAGGGCATCGCGGAAGGTCGGAATGCCGCTCTCCTGCGACACCCCGGCGCCGGTCAGGACGACCAAATGTCGGGTCTCACGCAGCCGGTTGAGCAAGGTCGGCGGGAAAAGCATGACGTCGTGTCCTTGGTGGTGTGAGATCTTGGGATCGCGGAGAGGATGCGGCCCCATGGTGCCTGGGGCGGCCCTGATTGCCCGCTCTGGATGTCCAGTACGGGCCTGTCGTGGAGTGGGTCAAACTCTAATACGGAGATTGTCAGAAACTAAACGCAGTCCTGTTACCGTATTTAAACGTGTATGATGGATGATAGCTTTCAAGGAGACCTTGATCGTCTGGATGCGCAGCGGTGAGTGAAAAGAGATGGTCGCCGACCTTCGACAGCGTAGCGAGTTGTTTGGGTTCCGCAAAGGCGATGTATTGTCTCAACGCTTGCGTCAGCGTCTCATCCGCAAACGCATTTTTCCCACAGGCAACGACGACCGGACGGCCCGCATACCGGATCTCCTCCGATGCCGTCAACATGGCGACATGATGACGATTGGCTTTGAATTGCATCATGGCATCAGCGGAATTTTGATTTTTGAGGTTGAAGAGATGGTAGATCTTCAAAACGCCGCCAGAATGCCGACTCGAATAGAAACCGAGAAGGTCACGCATTAACCGATCCACTGAAAATCGATAATAGGGCGCACCCTTCGCGTTGCTCAAAAAAGGCAGGCACAAGGATTCCAGAAAGGCATTCTGCGGCGCTTCCGAGAGCGGCACGGCGCTCCCCGGATTGAGTAGAATGAGATTTGCCAACAAATCCCAGCCATCGCCAAACTGTAGAATGGTCTGGTCTCGAAAGCAGAGTCCTGATGGCTTGTCTTCTTGCCATCTTGCAAAACACTGCATCGTCATCGCGACTCCTCACCTCGTAACACCATCAACGAAAAATTATCCGGTGCACCCGCCGCCAAGACCGCCTCCCGGTAACGGCTGACCTGCTCCGTCAGCGACCGCTCCGCGTGATAGAGCGCCCTCAGTTGGGCCTCGCCGAGGGTGTCATGGACGCCGTCGGTGCAGAGCAGGAAGGTGTCTCCCAGCATCCAATCGCCCGGCTGCCAATGGACGGCAAAGCCGTCTTCCGCCTCATCGGCGATCAGCATGTGTTCCAGATCGTCATAAAGCTGCCCGACCGACTGATCCGGACCAATCTCGCCGCGCTCGATCATCGATTGACGGTAGGTGTGATCCTTAGACAGCCGTTGCCAGACGCCATCGCGACCGATGCGATAGACCCGCGAATCACCCACATTGACCACACTGAAGCGGCTGTCACGCCATTGCAGCAGGGCCAGGGTGCTAGCGGAGCCGTGGGTCCGTCGATCCCCGGCGAGCCGGCGGCACAACGCGGGATGCACCTGGCGGCGGATCAGCCGGGGACCGATCCAGCCATCTTGCCACCACGCAGGCGATGTCTGATCGGCACGCCGCAGCGCCTCCAGCACCGCGCGGCTGGCCAGATGCGGAACGGGACTGATCGCCACCCCATCGGCGACCGCGCACCGACCGCCGGATCGACTCAGGGTGCCGTCGGTGATCGGCCAATCCGGGGATTGAACGATGTCCTGCCCCACCAGCAGGGCATCCTGCTGACTCTGTGCCAGCCGCCCCCGGTGCTGGGTAAAGGCCACCTGGATCGCGGGTGTCATGGGCGATTTCGCAGACAATATACGCCGCTTGTCGACCAGCCCGCAGGGCAGGCGGCCCCCGACTTCGGCACGGCAGGCCGCGCCGCTTGACCGGCGAGGCAGTAGGCGCCGCTGGTGGCATAACCACTGGGACAGGTTCCGCGTTTCTCCAAGGCTGTCAATCACCATCCAAAAGTTACCAGGCATCAACATCGAATTTTTTCCAGTTGAACGAGCGACTCAGAGGGTCTGACTGGCCTTTTTGCGTTGCTTGAACCGGTAGGAATCATTGCCGGTTTCGA
>NZ_NHSQ01000020.1 GCF_016653465.1 Thiocystis minor
GCGCAGCGGCTCTTGGGTAAACTGGGACATGGGCGACCTCGTTTGGCTTCTCCGAAGCGTTCTTTGCAGAACACCAATTTTATCAATTGGTTAAACGAGTGTCGCCCATTTTTATGAATAATTCGGGTTAGATCTGTGCCGACGCCAGGTGGTTAATGCCAACCTGACGGATGGCTGAAAACGACGCACCTCATCACGCACACAGTTTCACCGCTGGCCGATGCATCATCGCCGACCGGCTCAGTTTGAGGACCGACCCATGAGCGAGCTTTCACTGCAAGGTTTTCTGGCCGAGTGCGAACGCGAGCAACTGCATCGCGTCCAGGCCATCCAGCCCGACGGCGTCCTGCTCGGCGGAATGGTTGGAGATCCGCGGATCCGCTTTGCGAGCGCCAATCTCGCCGACTGGATCGGACATGGGTGCGCCGAGGCGCTGGGCCAGCCGCTCGCGGCCATCCTGCCGGACGTTCCGCCCCAGACCGATGCCACGACCGCCGCGGACGATACCTGGATGCAACCGTCCACCGAAAAGCGACTGTATCGCAATCTGTTCAGCGGTCCACGCGGCAGTCTGGACGGACTGCTGTCCTGCAACGAACAGAACTGGCTGCTGGAGCTGGAGACCTCCCTGCCGCCCTCACGAGCGCACGACGCTGATCGGCCGGTGCCGCATCGTCTGTATCGGATGCCCTACACCGAACTGGATTGGGAGCAGCAGTGCCAATATCTGGCCAACGAACTGCGCGCCGCAACCGGCTTCGAGCGCGTCATGATCTACCGTTTCCGGGATGACGACTGCGGCGAGGTCATCAGCGAAAGCCTGGCCGACGGGCTCTCGCCCTACCTGGGGCTGCGCTATCCCGCATCGGACATTCCAAAGATCGCACGGACGCTGTATCTCAGCAATCGGCACCGTCAGATCGCCGACATCGCCGCCGAGCCGGTGCCGATCCAGGGTCACGAGGAGGCCATCGCCGATCTCACGCTGTCGGATCTGCGCGCCGTCTCGCCGGTCCATCTCGCCTATCTGCGGAACATGGGCGTCACAGCCTCGCTCTCCTTCTCGCTGATCCTGTACGGACGGTTGTGGGGGCTCATTGCCTGCCATCATCACGAACCGCGCAGCCTGCCGTTGCCGGTGCGCGAGCGTTGCGCCGAGATGGCGCAAGTCTTCACGCTCTCCATCGGAGGCTATCAGAACAACCGTCGTCTGCGCGAGGTCAACGGGAGCGACCAGGAGATCGTGCGCCTGCTCGACGCCTTGCGCGATGCCGAAAGCCATCGCCGATCGGCCGCGTTCGGCGCTCCCACGTTCAACCCCGGTCCGATCCTCGGCCGCGCACTTCTGTCGCTGGTCGCCGCCGAGGGCGCGGCGCTCGTCGACGGCAATCAGATCGTGACATTTGGGATCACGCCCACCCGGCCGGAGATCCAGGCCCAGGTCGAGTGGTTGCGGACCGGCCTTAGCGACCAGGTCTTTTCCACCGATGCACTGCCCAATCTGTTTTACCCCGCCACGGACTATGCCGATCGCGCGAGCGGACTGCTGGCGGTGCGCGCCGGTCGTTTCGACCATATAGACAAACGTGGCGAGCGCGTCTTTCTCTGGTGGCGGCCCGAGCAACCGCGTACCGTCTATTGGGCCGGCGATCCGCGCAAGGACGTCTGCTTCGACGAGCAGAGTCAACACCTGTCGCCGCGTTCCTCCTTCGAGCGCTGGATCGAGACCACCTCTGGCCACTCCGAGCCCTGGTCAGATAGCGACCTGCTGCGCGCCAAGAAATTCCGCAGTCTGGTGCTGCGCGCGATCAACGCCGATGTTTTGCGGGGGTAAGAAGAAGGAAGGGGCAAAATTTGCCTTGTTCTTTGTCCAACAATTTTCAATTTGAGCGTATGACTTTGTGCCAGACTTCGCCGAAGGCCACCCTGAAATTCGCTGCCCATTCCCCTTGGAAGACAAAATTTCGGGGGAACCTCAATCGCGCGGCTGTGAGAGAAACGCCCGGTGGGGCGGTGCGCGGTGTGTGGTAGCAGACGCTTCCGTCGGCTTTCCCGTGGGTCACGACCCGGTGGCAATGGCCGCGGCCAAGGCGAGCGCCAGAACCAAAAGAGACAGACCCGCAACCGGCCACTTCCGCAAGCCACGATCGGCACGCTCCAGGATGGCACCGAGAGCCGCCGCCCAATGTCCGGTCACGCTAGAGGTCGTTGCCGCGAGACGCTCGGAAGCGTTCGCCTGGCGGTCAGGCCAGGGCAGCATCCCAAGCACCAGCAGCCCGACCACCAGGATTGGCCAGACATCGCCCCAGAGTTTGCTCCAGCCAAAGGCGCCGGCCATGGCGGTCGAGACGGCCGCGCTCGCATCGAGGCCGGCGCGACCGACCCCGACCAGATCGAAGAGCGCGGGCGGCAGGAGGCCGAGCAGCAGCGCAGCGAGCGCAAGCGCCAAAACCACCAGCTCCTGGGCGCGTCCAGGACGAGCGACGACCTGACCGGATGGCGGGCCGGACAGCGCATGCCCGAGCACCCAGAACAGATAGGCGGCGGTGAGCAGTCCGCCCGCCTGCATGACCAGTCCCCACCACCATTGTCCGGTCCCGTCGACGGCCGCGGTCAGCAGCGTCTTGGTCAGATAGCCGCCGCTCGGTTGAATCCCGATCAGCGATAGCCCGGCGAGCCCGAAGGCGAGAACGGTGATCGGCAGGACGCGGATGCTGCCGCCCAGGTCGCGGATGCGGTCATGACCGAGCGTCCCGGCGAGCAGGCCGGCGGCCATGAACATGGCGGCCTTGGCGCAGGCGTGCGACACCACCTGGAGCATGCCGCCGGTCAAGGCGAGGGACTCGGCGCTCGCGGCCAGCGGAAAGATCAGGAAGAGATAGCCGATCTGGGCGACGGTCGAATAGGCGATCAGCAGCTTGAGCCGGGCCTGCCGCAGGGCGATGAGATTGCCGAAGAGGATCGCCCCGGCGCCCAGCGCACCAAGAATCTGGGCCGTCATCGGGTTCAGCGCTCCCGGTAGGACATCGAACCAAATCCGCAGGATCAGGAAGAAGGACGCCTTGACGACCAGCGCCGAGAGGATGGCGCTGGCGGCCGGCGGCGCGCCCGCGTGGGCTGGCGGCAGCCAGAGATGCAGCGGAAAGAGCGCGGTCTTGGCCAGCAGCCCGACGGTCATCAGCGCGGCGGCGGCGACGATCGGCGGCGGCAGCGATGGCGCTCCGGCGATCCGCTCCGCGAGCAGGGCGATATCCAGGGTGGCGTAGGTGCCGTAGAAGAGCACCGCGCCCAGCAGGTAAAGCACCGAGCCCAGGAGCGCGAAGAGCAGATAGCGCAGGGCCGCCGCCAGGGTTTCGGCCCGACCGTCCAGGGCGACCAGCGGCACGGCGGAAAAGGTCAGGAGTTCCAGTGCCACGAAGAGCGTGAACAGGTCCTGACCCAGAAAGGCTGCGTTGAGTCCGGCCCAGACGCCCATCAGGAGCATCCAGAACACGAGCGAGGCGCGGGTCTCGGGCGCGCCGGGCGGAACCCGAAAGTCCCGTTGGGCGTAAATCCCAACCGCCAGGATCACCACCGCCGAGACGAGCAGTAGGATCGCCGAGAGCCCATCCGCCTTCAGCGCCACGCCCAGCGGTGGCGCCCAGCCTCCCAGGTGGTACAGCAAGGCATCGCCGCCGGTCAGAACGGCGGTCGCGACGGCGAGCGCGGCGATGAGCCCCAGCAGGAGCAAGAGGAGCATGAAACGGCCCAGAAAGCGTCCGCCAAGCATGAGCGCCAGCAGCAGACCGATGACGGGCAGCATGAGCGGGATCACGAGGAGGAGTCCGCCCAACTCGATCAGGCTTGTGAACGGGGAGACGAGGAGCGATGAACTGTCCATCACGCCGCCCGTTCGGGTGCGGGCGCCCGCTCGTGAGTGGGCGAGTGAGAGCCCGACCCAGCGCGCTCCAGCGTGCTCCGGCCGCTGATCTCGGCGAGCCGCAACAGCAGGGCGACAGCGATGGACGTCGCCGCGAAGGCGACCACCAGTCCGGTGATGATCAGGGCCTGCGGCACGGGGTCGCCGTCGACCCCGAGCCCGGCGGCGGACAACGCGCCACCGCCGCGCTTGGCGATCACTCCGAACAGCAGGAAAACGCCGCTGCCGATGAGGTTGAAGGCGAGGATCTTGCGCAGTGCGCCAGGCTGGCAGATCAGGCCGTAAAGCCCCAATCCCACTAGGGCGGCGCCACAGAGACCGAAGAGGGTCGGGCCGTTCATGAGCGCCCCCCGGAGCGGTGATCGTTCGCTGGCGGTCCCGCGAGCAGCAATCCCAGCGTTAAGGCGATGGACAGAGTCAGGACCGCCTCGATGGCCAGGATCAGCGGCTTCGCGTAGCCCTCCGGGTAGGCCAGGAAGGCGTCCGCCAGCCAGATGCCGGCCACGCCGATCCCGATGAAGACCAAGGCCCCAATGACGAGCAGGACACGCAAGCGTTGATCGCGCACGGCCGGCGGTTCCCGCAGACCGGCGATCAGGACGAGGATCCACATGGCGGCCAGCACCGTGGCGCCCTGGAATTTACCGCCTGGGTCGTCGGCGCCGTTCCAGACCAGATGGATGCCGATCAGGATGCCGAACGGGGGCAGCACCTGGGCCAGCAGGGTCAGCGCGCTGCCCGACTGCGGGCGGGGCAGGGAACCAGGACGTCCGCCCCAGGCGGGATCCGCCGCCACCGACCAGACCCCGATCAGGGCCGGTATCAGGACCACGGACTCCAGCAGGGTGTCGATGGCGCGATGGGCCAGCAGGACGCCGGTGACTGGATTCCCGACCCCGGTGGGAGGCAGGTTCTCGGCGACCAGCAGGGCCAGCGTCGGCGCGGGATCGGGCAGCATGAGCACCACGGCGGCAAGTCCAAGGGCGATGGCCGCGCAGAGCAGGCCGATCAGCATCCTGAGCCCTCGGCCAGGTCGGCTGCTGACTTCGGCGGCCTCGTAGGGCGCCAGACGCGCCGCCGCGCCGAGCAGCAGAAGGCCGGTAAGCCCGGTTCCCAGGGCGGCCTCGGTCATGGCCACGTCCACGGCCGCGAGCCGCACCCAAACGATCGCCATCAAGAGCCCGTACGCGACGAATCCGACCACCGCGCTATAGGCCGCGCGGGTGGAAATCACCCAGAGGGCCAAGCCAAGGACCAGGAGCGCCAGCGCGGCATCGACGACCAGCGCGCTAGTCATGACTGGCTCCCGCGTGACGCGCCGGCGTCTCCGCCCGGTCCTGATCGGGCGCGGAGGCCGTGCCCGCCAGGAGCTGACCGACCGTGGCGCCGGAGAGCAGCGCGAGCAGCCACACCGCGAGCAGTCCCAGCGCGGCCAGGGGCGCTGACACCTGGGGCAACAGGCCCAGCACGACCAGCCCGAGCCCCAGATTGTCCGCCTTGGTGAGCGCATGGAGCCGGGTCAGGGTATCGGGAAAGCGTAGCAGCCCGACCGTGCCGGCCAGAAAGAAGATCGCCCCGAGCGAGACGGCGACGATGGTCAGGATGTCCAGCGCGAGATTCATGGCGTGTCCCTTTTGTTCTCGTCCGACGATCCCGGGGCGGCATGTTCCGTTCCGGATGCGGTTCCGAGTCCGTCTGGACGATGGATACCGCTGACGAAGGCGACCGAGGCGAAGGCCGCGAGCAAGGCCAGCAGCAAGGCAACTTCCACGATCGCGCCGACCCCGGTGGCGACGCCCAGCAGGAGCAGGGCCGCGACGCCGCCGGTGCCGAGGAGTTGGGCGGCCAGCATGCGATCCGCGTGACCGGGACCGCGCAGGAGTCGAATCAGCCCCAGCGCGACGGTGCCCAGGACGAAAGCGGCCGCGCCAAGCAGGAACTCAGTCATCGCGGTCGTTCCCGCCACGGCGGACCCGCATCATCAGCGCCTCGTCCCGGGCGAGTCCCGCCGCGACCGGCTGATCGAGATCCAGACAGTGATAGAGCAGTCGGTCATGATCATCGGTCCCCACCGGAAGCGTGCCCGGCATCAAACTCGTGATGGCGCCGAAGGCCGCGCGTTCGGTTCCGGGCGGGAGGCGCGTGGGAAAGGTCAGATCACCGGGCTTCAGGGGCAGGCGCGGGTCGAAGGCCCGACGGGCCACGTCCACGCCGGCGACGATGGATTGCCAGAAGAAATGCAGGGCGAGCCGCGCGAGCGCCGCGAGGTGGAGCCGTCCCGGAGTAGGCGGCAGGAGGCGCAGACTGACCCAGGTCGCCGCCACGGCCGCGAGCAGCCCGACCGCCAGGTTGGCGGCAAGATCGGTCGTCAAGCCCTTGGCGACCGACTCGTTCAGGCCGGGTCCGGCCAGCAACAGCCAGAAGCCGAAAAATGCGCTCCATCGTGCCACAACCACGCGGATCAGGGAGTGCGCGCCCTTGGGTCTAGTCATCGGAAGGCTCATGCATCGGTTCGGTCTCGCCTAAACCGCATCCCTTATGGCATGCGGTGTATGTACATTGGTCCGGTCTTGTCGGCAACCGATAAATCTTGTCGCCGGCACGATTCAATTAATTGATTTTAAATATTCCCCACTGGCCGCTCACCAACAACGACGCCGAGCGGGCGCTGCGCCATTGGGTGATCGCACGACGCATCATGATGGGGACGCGCGGCGAAGCCGGATCGCGCGCCTTCACCTTGCTCGCCAGCGTGATCGACACCTGTCGCCCACGCGGCCATGTGCCTTGGCACTCTCTGGCCAGCGTGATCGCGGAGCGTCGCGCCGGTCGCGCAGCAGCTCCGCTACCGGCTCTATGAACGGCTACTGTTGAGGTACTTATATTTTTCTGTCGGAGATGGGGATTTTTGTGCCGGATGATTCCGGAACCGGAACGTCTAAAACAATAGACATAACGTGGTTTCTACACCTAAAATCTACCTTACGTGAACGGCAAAGGGCCGTCTAAAATTTGGAAGGACAGCGATATATGCACCTCATTACCCCAGCCTTAAGTCGTTTTTTCCCCCTCTCAAAGTTCCGTTACATGGTGCCCGCCGCTGTGTTAATGACCGCCGCCATCGACGTGGCTGAGGCGGCGGTGACGTTCAACGATCCCGTCGTGCTCATCGCAGATATGACTATCTCAGATGGTGATCACATTGACTTTAAATCAACTATTGACGGACCCCATAACCTAACTCTTAACACCCCAGGCGTCACAACCTTCCAAGGGACGGTCGGTGGAACCCTTCCCCTCGCCGCTCTTACCACTGACGCAGCCGGTACGACGACGCTCGGCGGCAACGTCACTGCCATGGCAATCCATTTCAATGATCTGGTGACGCTGACTTCAGAAGTGACCCTTGGCGGCGTTATCTCACTGGCTTCGCTGGCTGGCGGCGGCCGGAATCTGACGTTGGCCGCCGGGAGCGGGCCTGGAGGTTCGATGGTGCAAGGAGTCGTTAACAACCTGGGCAGCGGCACCGGGGCGGCCCTGACGATCTCACCCGGTGTCATCGGGCCAGTGCACTTTCTCGGCACGTTGGGTGGCAACTCCGGCTTGTTGGCGACCCCAGGCAGCAACGTGAGCTTCGAGCAAGACGTCACCCTCGGCAACGGTGATACCGGGACTAATCTGCCGGGATTGGTGGCTCTCAATGGCTTGACCTTTAGCGGTTATGACGGCATCAGCTTCGGCACCACAACGGTGAGGGGAAAAAGCACCATCAATGCCAACGGGTTTCCCCTCGCTCTAGGGGCAACGACACTGGCAGGAACCTTAACCTTGGTGGGTGCTACGACACTCAATCTCGGCACGGTCAGTGGTAATGTGGCGGGGGGGCTCCTTGCCCTTAATGCCTCTGGCGCAGTCAGTGTCGGTTCGATTGGCCCTAACATCGATACCGTCACGTTAATCAACAGCGGGGGGGCGACCTTCGCTGCTCTCACCGCAGTGACCCTCGCTCTCCAGGGCACCAACGGTAACATCGTTTTCAATGGTGACCTGAGCCTTGGCAACTTGAACACAGCGGCTCAGAACTACAATCTGGCGTTGTTGGGCGCAAGCAATTTCGTCATCTCTGCCACCACCTTCAACAACACCGGCTAAAGTGGACCCCATGTCCAGGACAGTTTTCCCCTGAATTTAAGTTGTGCTTGCGACATCAATCGCAGCGGTTTGGCGCTGCCCCAGTGTTGTCTCGCCGAAGCGATCCACGATGTTGGCTCCCCCA
>NZ_NHSQ01000021.1 GCF_016653465.1 Thiocystis minor
GACGCCGCCTGGGTCTCCGCCCAACCATGACACGCGCCCGGAATGCTCGCCGTGGGTCGCTCGGCCAGACGCTCCACCAATTGAACCACCCGCCGATCGCGGCGCGCGTCGCCCAGAGCGATCCCGCAAAATTCGTCTTCTGCCCAGCCCATGCGATCCCCAATGAACGTGAATGCTCAAACCTATTTTACCCGCACACGGGGAGTTGTGTGTAATGGGATGCATTCACGGCTATCTTCCGAAGATAGCTCATGACTTCATCAGGAATAAGCCGAGCGTCTGATAACCAATTAGGTTTCATGATACACCCCGTCATTCTAAATCTATTCGACTTATACTACTGTAGACAGATGTTTATGATTTTTGTTCCCATGAAATGTCTGGATGATAAATACGAGATCTATAGGTCGGCAGCACCTTTTCCGATCCATGGAAGGTCATGGCGAAGAGCGAGCCGCCCTCCGTCATCAGGGGTTCGACGAGCCGCGCCATGCGCAGAAAGGAATGGGCGGAGAGATTCACCGCCAACCCGAAGCCGTCGGCGGAAGAGTCCACCAGCCGCCCCTGCAGATCCTCGCGCGGGGCGAAGGCGATGGAGTGGACGACGAAATCGAGCCGACCCCATTGCTCGCGCACCGCCTCGAAGACGGCCTCCAGCTCGCCCGGCGCCATGACGTCGCAGCGCAGGAAGAGCGTGGCGCCGACCGCCTGGGCGGCCGGCTCCACGAAGGCGCGCGCCTTCTCATTCAGATAGGTGATCGCCAGTTCCGCCCCCAGGGTACGGAACGCCCGGGCACAGCCATAGGCGATCGAGTGCTCGTTGGCGATCCCGATCACCAAACCCTTTTTGCCTTCCAGACTGAAATAACTCGAATCAAGCATGGTACGTATCTCTCGTTGTATGGACCGGGGGGCCGTGGCCAGCGATCTGCCGACTCCCAAAAAGCTGGCCGCTGGAGGCTGAAAGCTGGCGGCTCTAAATCAGCCGCCACGGACGATCCGCAGCGTGTGTCTGGCGATCATCGCCTCCTCGTCGGTCGGGATGACCCAGACCGATGGGGTCTTGTCATCCGGGCTGATGCGGAGCCGGCGCTCGGCATTGGCATCCGCGTCGATCTCGATGCCGAGCCAAGCCGCATCGCGACAGATCCGGGCGCGAATCTCGGCGTCGTTCTCTCCGACCCCGGCGGTGAAGACCAATGCGTCGATTCCGCCAAGAGCGGCACAGAGCGCGCCGAGCATCTGCCCGACGCGATAGACGAAGAAGTCGATCGCCTCGGCCGCGCCCGGATCGTCGCTCGCGTGCAAAGCGCGCAGGTCATTGCTGACGCCCGAGAGGCCGAGAAGCCCAGAGCGCTTATAGAGCAAATCCTCCAGGTCGGTGACCGTCATGCGGTCCTCGCGCAACAGATAGAGCAGCACGCCCGCGTCCAGCGCCCCGGGCCGTGTCCCCATCGGAACCCCATCGAGCGCGGAGAAGCCCATACTGGTCTCGACCGAGCGACCGTCACGCAGGGCGGTCATACTGCAACCGCTGCCAAGGTGAGCGACCACCACCCGCCCGGCGGCGACCTCTGGCGCGATCTCCTGCAGCCGGTGCGCGATGAATTCATAGGAAAGCCCGTGGAATCCGTAGCGCTTCACACCCCGGTCCAGCAGCGCGCGCGGCAAGGCCAGTTGCTCGGTGACCTTGTCCCGCCCGCGATGGAAACTGGTATCGAAGCAGGCGACCTGGGGCAGGCCGGGATGATCCGCCGCAATGGCGCGGATCGGGGCCAGGTTGCTTGGCTGATGCAGCGGCACCAGCGGGATGAGACGGGTCAGCTCCGCGATAAATGTCGCGTCGATCAGCGCTGGGCGCGCGTAGGTCTCCCCGCCATGGGCGACGCGATGACCGATCGCCATGAGGCTCCCGCCCGCCGCGACGGTGTCCAGCCAGCTCCAGATCTTCTCGACCGCCGAGAGGATGGCGACCTTCGGGCGCTCGACACCGACCGTGCGGGCCAGATCGATGGCGTTCTGGCAGATGTCCACCTTGGCTTCCAGATCCGGCGCGATATTGACCGCGGCGTCAGAGATCAGCAGCAGCTTGGGATAGGTCGGCACGTCCATCACGAAGATATGGCTGATGCGCCGCGCGGTGCGGATGCCGCCGACCTTGTCGAGGACGGCGCTCAGCACCTCGTCGGTATGCAGGCTGCCCTTCATGAGGATCTCGGCGCTGCCCTCGCGGATCAGGGCGACCGCCCGCGCGGCGGCGGCGTGGCTGTGCTCGACGTCGATGATTTCGACGCCGGCGAGTTCGATGGCGAATTCCTCGGCGACGGCGCGGATGCGCGCCGCCGGCCCAACCAGGATTGACCGAATGAAGCCGCTCTGCGCCGCCTCGATGGCACCCTCCAGCGAGACCTGATCGACCGGATGCACCACGGCCGTCGGCACCGGCTCCAGACTTGAAGCCTGCTCCAGCAGCGCGGCGAAGCTGTCGTGCCGGTGGACCGAGATCTCGCCGACATCGACCGCCTCGATGCGCAGCCGCTCGGTTGGCGCGACCACCAGCGCCATGCCGGTCATCACCTCCTGGTCGTGCTGGTTCAGCACCAGACACTCGAACAGGATCTGCTGCTCCGGGCGTTTCTCCAGCACGGTGATTCTTGCCTTCAGCGTGTCGCCCAGCGCGACCTGACGATGGAAGGTCGCGTCCTGGCTACGATAGACGGTTCCCGGCCCCGGCAACACATTGGCGAGCAGACTGGAGACGAGACTGGTCGCCCAGAGGCTGTGGCCCACAACGCCCTTGGCCCCCTGCGAGCGGGCATACTCTTCATCGATATGGATGGGGTTGAGATCGCCCGAGACTTTGCTGAACAGGGCCACGTCGTCGCGGGTCAGGGTGCGTTCCAGCCCCGCTATTTGACCGACCTGGATGTCGTCGTAGATTCGATTCTCAAGAAATTCGGCCATGGCTCACCCTTACGAAAGATGATAGGAGCAAGGCCAGCCCGAAGCGGTCGCGCTTTGATGCATTGCACAAAAAACGAGAATACAGGCCGTCTGTTGCATTGGCATGAAGCGTTTGATGCCGTTCGATGACAGCCCGGTTCACGATCCTTGCCCGGACCGCAAGCCTCGCCGATACTCCTCCCACGCGGGCTAAAAGCCGGCTATTTGGCTGTGTCAGGAGGGCGGGGCCTCGCTCCTGTCGAGCGAGCATCATGTGTGGCTGGAGTCGCTCGGCGGAAATCTCATTGGGGCGTTGTCGGACACCCTGGCCGATGATCCCGACGCTTTCGGCGTCTTCCACCTTTATGCCGACCCCTGCTGCCTCATCACCGGCAGGCGTCACGGGATCATGTCGGTCGGGCTGCTGCGGCGCGATCTCGTCGCCGGACTCCAGGCGGATGGCATTCCGGCCCTGCTGAACGGTCTGCTTCAGCGCCTCATCGGCATCCACAAGAGCCAGGTGACAGTCCACGAGAACGAGATCGACGAGGCCGAGGATCGCGTCCTCGGCGGTAAGGACTGCGATTCGGGCTTCGGGCAGCGGCGGCGGGCCATGGCACTCCTGCGGCGTCAGATGGCCGCCAACCGTCACGCGCTGGCCGGCCTGGTCGAGCACCTGCCGCCCTGGTGGAGCGCGTGGGACATCAAGGGCTTCGCCCATCTCACGGCCGCGCTCGCCTCCGCCATCCAGGATCTGGAACTAAGCCAGGAGCGGGCGCGGCTGCTGTCCGAGGAGATGGACAGCCGGCTCACCAAGCGCACCAATCACAACCTCTACTTCGTCTCGGTCGCGGCAACGATCTTCCTGCCCATCACCCTGATCTCGGGGATCTTCGGCATGAACGTCGGTGGTCTGCCCTGGCTCGAAGACACCAACGGTTTTACCTGGGTCATGGGCTGCATGCTCGTCGCCGTCCTCGTCGCCTTCGTCCTGATCCACTGGCGGCGGATGCTCTGAGGCGGGGAACGCCTTCCGGGCGCCGGCGTTCGGCATCGGTACGCAACCAAATGGTCACAGCCACCAGTCTGCGACGGTGATAGAGTCTTGCGCGGCTGCGCGTTTGGCGCGGCATGACTTGGGCGGACGTGTCCTGCGGCACGAGAACTGGAGCAAGCGATGAGCATTGATGACAGCCAATTCGAGGGGATGGACTGGATCAGAGCGGAATTGGAGGAGGAGTTCGACGAGGATTTCGAGCTGGAGCTTTCGGAGCCGGCGCTCTCCATCGAGCTGCGCAAGCTCTACAAGCGCCGCCACCCCGAGACCCTGGATCGCGCGACCTATTTCCGCGCCCTGCTGACCCTCCAGGCGGAGCTGATCAAGCTACAGGACTGGGTCGAGCACTCCGGCGAGAAGGTGGCCGTGATCTTCGAGGGCCGTGACTCGGCCGGCAAGGGCGGCGTGATCAAGCGCATCACGCAGCGGCTCAACCCGCGCGTCTGCCGCGTGGTCGCACTGACCAAGCCGAGCGACCGCGAGCGCACCCAATGGTACTTCCAACGCTACGTTCCGCACCTGCCCTCCGGCGGCGAGATCGTGCTCTTCGACCGCTCCTGGTACAACCGCTCGGGCGTCGAACGGGTGATGGGTTTCGCCACCCCGGACCAGGTCGAACAGTTCTTCCAGGACGTTCCCGAGTTCGAGCGGATGCTGGTGCGCTCCGGCATCCGGTTGATCAAATACTGGTTCTCCATCACCGACGAGGAGCAGCAGTTGCGCTTCCTCATCCGTATTCACGACCCGCTCAAGCAATGGAAGCTGAGCCCGATGGACCTGCAGTCCCGCGTGCGCTGGGAGGACTATACCAAGGCGAAGGAGGAAACCTTCGCCCGCACCAACATCCCCGAGGCGCCCTGGTTCGTGGTCGAGGGCAACGACAAGAAGCGCGCGCGGCTGAACTGTATCCATCACCTGCTGGAGCAACTGCCCTACGAAGAGGTGCCGCACGAGCCGGTCAGCCTGCCCGACCGCATCTTCAACCCGGACTACGAGCGCTCGGTCCTGCCCGACGAGGTCATGGTGCCGAAGCGCTATTGAGCGAGCGCGCCCCAAGCGGGGAGGAACCCAGCATGACAGTCAGACCTATTCCCGATGGCTACCACAGCATCACCCCCTATCTCAGCATTCAGGGCGCGGCGGCGGCGATCGACTTCTACCAGCGGGCGCTCGGCGCAACCGAGTCATTCCGCCTGGCCGCGCCCGACGGGACCATCGTCCACGCGGAGATTCGCATCGGCGACTCGGTGGTGATGCTCGCCGACTCCTGCGCGAGCAGCCCTTTCCGCAGTCCAGCGGCTCTTAGTGGCTCGTCGGTGGGGCTACATTTCTACATCGAGGACGTCGACACCCTCTTTGCCCGGGCACTCGCCGCGGGAGCTACTGCGGTGGAGCCACTGAAGGACCAGTTCTACGGCGACCGCACAGGCACCCTCATGGATCCCTTCGGGCATCTCTGGTTTCTTGCCACGCATGTCGAGGATGTGGCGCCGGAGGAGATCGATCGGCGGGCCGCCGCCCTCTTTGCGGGCACCTGAGTCAGAGGTCGTTCGAGGCGCGCAAGGCCGCGATCTCGCGATCGATTTCTTCCGTCAGCCGCGCGATCGCCGTCGCCGGCGTCTCCACGTCGAGGTCGCCGATCTCGAAGTAGTGGATGCGCTCCAGCACTTCGGGGAAGTGCTGTCGAACCATCGGCGCATGCTCGCGGTGACTCACGGCGATGATGCGCTGGGCGGAGTCGAAATCCGCTCGTTGCGCGCGGATCGGATGTCGCTCGCCGCCGCGGATGGGGATAGAGCGGCGCTGCAACTCGCTCACCGCAAAGGCCGAGATCGGCCCCAGATTGCCGGTTGCGGCCAGATCGCGCCTGAGCGCGCGCGAGTCGGCCTCCCAGGGCAGCGCGAATTGAACCGCCTGGTGATTGAAGTACTCCTCCGCGAAACGGCTGCGGTAATAGTTGCCCGTGCAGAGGAAGAGGATTCGGTTCATCGGAGAAGACTCCCATGGCTGGAATGGAGCAGTGAACCGCCCTGGCGGTCGCGTTACAGGCAAGGATAAGACCCTGGGGTGACGCCGGTGTGACCATCCACGATGGCGCCGGTGAGCGAGCCGGGTGTTCGGGAGGGTGCCTGACCTTGAGGCAAGACCGCCACCCGGCTAGCGGATCAACGCGGATCCCGCGCGGGCGCCCATCTCAGCTTCACCTCGAAGCGGCAGCCGCGGTTGCCCGGCCCCTCAGTCAGAACGACCTCTCCCCCCATCCGCTGGGCGGCCTGCCGCACGATGGTCAGGCCGAGTCCGGCGCCCGGCGCGACCGCCAAGCGCCCGCGACGAAAGCGCTCGAAGACCGGCCCCCGCTCCGCCTCCGGGATCCCCGGCCCATCGTCCGTGACACTGACGCGGACATGATCCTCCAAGGATTCGACCTGGATCTCGACATGACCGCCACTCCCGCCGTGGCGCAGCGCGTTGTCCAGCAGATTGTCCATGAGGCCACGCAGGGCGAGCGGGTCGGCCAGGGCGCTGGCCCGCTCTGGCCCCACCAGACTCAGCTCGATGCCGAGCGAACGCGCCCGCTCGTCCTGATCGGCGACCGCATCGGCGATCAGGGGCATGAGGTCGAGCGGCGCCAGCGGGGATCCTCCGGCGCTGTCATCGAGCTGGGCGAGACGCAGCAACTGCCACGCGATGCGCGAGACCCGCTCCAGGATCGCCGCCAGCCGTTGCGCGGCCTCCTGGCGTGTGGCAGCCGCCTCGGCCTGGGTCAGCACATGAACCTGCGCGCCGAGCGCGGCCAAGGGCGTGCGCAGCTCATGGGCGGCGTCGTGGACGAAGGCGGATTCGCGTGCCAGCGCGGCGCTCTGGCGCGCCATCAGGGTCTCCAGCGCGTCGACCAGCGGGCGCAGCTCACGGTGTCGCACCCCGATCCCGAGCGGGCTGAGGTCGCCTGGCGCGCGCGCCGCGACGACGTCCGAGAGCTGGCGTAGCGGGGCGAGTCCCCGGCGCACCGCGAACCACATCACGGCCAGTACCAGGACCAGCGCGGCCAGCACATAGCCGGCCAGCTCCAGCCCCAGCCCTTCCAGCACCGCATCCCGGCGATGACGCTCCGGGTCCGCCAGCAGGGTCGTCCAACGCTCGGAGCGCGCCACGAGCAGACGCCACACTTGCCCCGCCGTCTGGCGGGTCGAGAAGCCGGCAGAAAGGGCGGCGTAATCGATATCGGGGGCGTCCGGCGCGCGATAGAGCAGCTCCCCGCTCGCCCGCAGGACCACCAGCCGCGCACTCAGACGCTCCGCCGTCTTCTCGCCCAGCCGGGCGGCGATCTGTCGCCGCGAGATGGCGGCCACCGCCCGTGTCACGGTTTGCGCCTCTTCATCAGTAGGAATCTCGTCGAGGGTGGCGTTGATGGCCTCGGCGAGATCCATGAGCTGGGTGTCGATCTCGCCGGTCTCGCGCAGCAGCGCCGAGACGGCGAAGAAGACGAAGAGCCCGATCCAGACGAACAGGAAGGCACCGGCCAGGGCGAGCAACAACCGACCGGCGAGCGAGGGCTCAGTCCGCCACCGCATGCTCGTCTCCCAGCGGCAGCCGATAACCGAGCCCGCGCACCGTGCGGATGCGTTCCTCGCCCAGCTTGCGACGCAGGTGGTGGACATGCACCTCAATGGCCGCGAAATCGACGGACTCGCCGAGTGGATTCAGCAGATGCGAGAGCCGGTGCTTGGGCACGACGCGCCCTCCCGCCCGGGCGAGGATCAGCAGCAGCGCCAGCTCCCTTGGGGTTAGGGTGACCTCGACCTCCACCAGCCAGACCCGGCGCTGGCGCTCGTCGATCCGCAAGGCGCCCAGTGTCCAGAGGCTGCTGGCCTGCTGGGCCGCGCGCCGGGTAACGGCGCGCAGACGCGCGGCCAGCTCCGGGATCGCGAAGGGTTTGAGCAGGACGTCGTCCGCCCCGCCGTCTGCCGGATTTCACCCTGGCCGACACGCACGGCCCGCTCGGGGATATCCGTGTGCGCCATCTCCTGACGCACCATGCCGGCCTGCCCGGGAGCCGCCTCAAGGGCATGTGGAATTGGCGACCCGAGCCGGCGTCGGCCGTGCTGGCGACGCTCCGGGAGGAGGCAAGCGTCTATCCGCCGGATCTGATCTTCCACTACTCCAACCTGGGTTTCGCCCTGGCGGGGCTGATCGTGGAGCGACTCAGCGGCAAGCCCTTCGCCGACTCGATGGAACGGGCCTCGGCGATTACCGGCTCCTCGATCGGGGCGCGGACGCGGAGATCCTGAGCGGCCTCCGGCTGCGTCTGTCTGACGACCGACTCCTTCTGGACGTCCAGGCGGATGGCAAGGCCCTAACCCATCTTTAACATAACCCCATTGATAAACACCCCCAGATGGCATCTAACCATCTGATCTTTATGTACACGCCGGCCGAAAATCGCAATGTAGTGCCAAGTTATTCAATAGTGGAAGAGTAAA
>NZ_NHSQ01000022.1 GCF_016653465.1 Thiocystis minor
GGGCGCTGACGCGGCGCGCCATCGGGAGGGGCGATCAACCGGTGCAGATCGTGCCAGCGCCGCCGATCGGTGCGTAACCCCTCCCAACTGCCATGGCGGCTGAAGTCGGCCTCCATGGCGCGCGCCATTGGCTCGATCTGAGCCAGCTCAAGCTGGCCGAGATAGGCGAGAAAATCGCGCCGGAATCCGAGTTGCAAGGTCACCGCCGAGACCCCGGTCAGCAGCAGTGAGGTCAGCAGAAAAGCCAGCAGGAGCTTATGCAGCAGGCGCATGGATCAGGCGAAGGTATCGATTTCTCCCTCCTGGCCCGACGTCACGGATGTCGTCGACCCTGACTGCTCGGGCGGGCTTGGCTCGGCGGGCGGCTTCCGGTTTTCGATGTTGCCGTCCGGCGGAGGTGTGGGAGCGGTTGGCGCCGTGGGCTTCATCATGACGGTTGCCGAAGACATGGCGGAGATTTCCATCTGAAAGTCACCTCTATCCGTTAGGAATGGATCAAGAAGAGACCAAGGTTCTGGCGTCTTGGTCTTGACTGTCTCAACGGCCGACGGCGGATCCCGAGAGTTGTGCTCGAATACTTGCTGGCCGTGCCGGCTCGAAGACGGAGTTCAGTGTCGCCGCGAAAAGTGCAGTCACAATGGAGAAAGCCGAGAGAACTTGCGAAAATTTCGGGTGTTTGGGTCAGTCCGCCCCCTCACAGCAGCACCCGCTCGATCCCGCCCGCGCTCGCCTGCTCCAGAAACCGCTCCCGCCAGCCCGCGCCGAGCATCCGTTCGGCCAGTTCGACGACGATATAGTCGGTCTTAAGCCCGGTGTCGTCCTGGTACTTGGCCAGACCCTGCTGACAGGCGGGGCACGAAGTCAGGAGTTTGACTTCGCCGTTCTCGACCCGCTCCCGGCCGGTCAGGTCGCGGATGCCCGCCGTCAGCTCTTCCTGCTTGCGAAAACGCACCTGATTGGCGATGTCCGGGCGGGCCGTGCCCAGGGTGCCGGCCTCGCCGCAACATCGCTCGGACAGCTTGACCGGTTGACCCATGAGACGGGTCGCGACCTTGAGGGGCGCGTGGGTCTTCATGGGCGTGTGGCAGGGATCGTGATAGAGATACTGGACGCCCGCGACGCCGTACAGACTGACGCCCTTCTCCATCAGCCATTCATGGATATCCAGCAGCCGGCAGCCGGGGAAGATGCGCTCGAATTCGTACTGAAGAAGCTGATCCATGCAGGTTCCGCAGGACACCAGGACGGTTTTGATGTCGAGATAATTCAAGGTATTGGCGACACGGTGGAAGAGCACGCGGTTTTCCATGGTGATCCGGCGCCCTTTGGCCTCCAGACCCGAGGCGCGCTGCGGATAGCCGCAGCAGAGATACCCCGGCGGCAGCACGGTTTGCGCGCCCTGCTCCCAGAGCAGGGCCAGCGTCGCCAGACCGACATCCGAGAAGAGGCGCTCGGAGCCGCAGCCCGGAAAATAAAACACGGCATCAAGTTCCGCTTCATCCTCCGCCGCACCTCTGGGATTGCGCAGAACGGGCACCTGCGTGCGGTCTTCCAATCCGAGTTGATGGCGGAAGGTGCGCTTGGGCAAATCGACCCGGATCGGCCGGCTCACCAGATCCAGCACCTGACCCGGCAGGGTCGGTCGGCCGGTCGTCGCGCCGGGATGCGCGGTGCGCCGGGCGGTCAGACGCAGCCATTTCGCCACACCATGCGCCCTGTTCATGGCCGCGAAGCCCCATTCGGCAAGCCCCGTGCGCAGGAATCGGACCGCCCGCGGATCGGTGACGTTCAGGAATTTCATGGCCGCCCAGGCACCGGGGTTGAACCGTTTCCGACCCCGCTCGACCAGGATGCGGCGCATGCGCATGGTGACGTTGCCGAAATCGATGTCGACCGGACAGGGTGTCAGACACTTGTGACAGACGGTGCAATGATCCGCCACATCGTTCATCTCGGTGAAATGACGCAGCGACAAACCGCGTCGGGTCTGTTCCTCGTAGAGAAACGCCTCGACGATGAGCCCCGTCCCCAGGATCTTGTTGCGCGGCGAGTAGCTCAGATTGGCGCGCGGGACATGGGTCATGCACTTGGGCTTGCACTTGCCGCAGCGCAGACAGTGTTTCACGTCGTCGTTCAACGCCCCGAGTTCGGTCTCCTCCAGGATGATGGCCTCCTGCTCGACCAGTCGCAACGAGGGGGTATAGGCATCCTGAAGCCCGGAACCCGGCATCAGCTTGCCGCGATTGAAGCGCGCCTCGGGATCGACCCGCTGTTTGTAGGCGACGAAGGCATCCAGCTTCTCGCGCTCCAGGAATTGCAGTTTGGTGATCCCGATGCCGTGCTCGCCGGAGATGACGCCGCCCAGTTCGGTCGCCAGCGCCATGATGCGGGCGACGATCCGATCGGCCTCGTGCAGCATGGCGTAGTCCGAAGAATGGACCGGGATATTGGTATGCACGTTGCCGTCGCCGGCGTGCATGTGCAGCGCGACGAAGAGTCGCGAGTCGCGAATCCGGCGATGGATGCCGAGCAGATGCTCGCGCACGCGGGCCAGGTCCTGACCGGCGAAGATCTCGTTCAAGCGTTCCGCGACCTCGCGCCGGTAGGACTGGCGCAGATCACGGCGCAGCAGCATCGACAGCAGGGTGTCCCGGTCGCGCATCCGGCCCTGTTCGTTCGCGGTCAGCAGATCCAGGTTTTCGGCGGCGGGCTGGTCCAGATGGTCCAGAATGGTCCGCCAGCGGGTACGCGCCGTATCGACCGCCTCGCGGGCGGCCGCGCTCTTGGACTTGAGGATCGCGGTCTCTTCGTCCGAATCCTCGTTGCCGCCGTCCAGGGTATCCAGAGCGTCCAGCACGGCCGCCAGGATGGCGTCCTTATTGCGGATCGACTGCTCGATATTGATCCGCTCGATTCCCCGGCTGTACTCGGCCAGCCGATCCAGCGGGATGACCACGTCCTCGTTGACCTTGAAGGCGTTGGTATGCCGCGAAATGGCGGCGGTGCGGGCGCGGTCGAGCCAGAAGCGCTTGCGCGCCTCCGGACTGACGGCGATAAAGCCCTCGCCATCGCGCGCCTGGGTCAGTTCCACGACATGTGCGGCGGCGGCGCTCACCGCCGCTTCGTCATCGCTGACCAGATCGGCGATCAGCACCATCTTGGGCAATTCGCGCCGCGCCGACTTGGTGGCGTAATCCACCGCGCGCACGTAGCGTTCGTCCAGATGCTCCAAGCCGGCGATCTGGACGCCCGTCCGTGAGGCGATGTCATCCTTGATCTCGACGATCGCCGGCACGGCCAGCTCCAGATCGGTACCGAAGAACTCCATGCAGACGGTACGAACATGCTCCGGCATGCGATGCAGGACAAAGCGCGCCGAGGTGATGAGCCCGTCGCAGCCTTCCTTCTGCACGCCCGGCAGGCCGGAGAGAAATTTATCGGTCACGTCCTTACCCAGACCGGCCTTGCGGAACGACGGCCCCGGAATCTCCAGAATCTCGGGCTCGCCCTTGGGCGTGATCCCATCCGGCAGGAAGCGACTGACGCGGAAGCGCGCCAGCGGTTGATCGTGGATCTTGCCCAGGTTGTGTTCCAGCCGCTCGACCTCCAGCCAGTCCGCGTCCGGCGTGACCATGCGCCAGGAGGCCAGATTATCCAGCGCCGTGCCCCAGAGCACCGCCTTCTTGCCGCCCGCGTTCATGGCGATATTGCCGCCGATGCAGGAGGCATCCTGCGAGGTCGGATCAACCGCGAAGGCCAGACCGTGACGGTCGGCCAGATCCGAGACGCGCCGGGTCACTACCCCCGCCCCGCAGCGCACCGTGGGCACCGGTCCCGCCACGCCGGGCAGCGCGATGCGTTCGATCCCCGAGAGGTCTTCGAGCTTTTCGGTATTGATGACGGCGGTCAGCGGGTGCAAGGGCACCGCCGAGCCGGTGTAGCCGGTCCCGCCGCCGCGCGGGATCAAGGTCAGACCGCAGTCGATACAGGCGCGCACGATGGCCGCGATCTCGGTCTCGGTGTCTGGCGAGATGACCACGAAGGGCAGTTCGACGCGCCAGTCGGTCGCATCGGTCGCGTGCGAGACGCGCGCCAGTCCGCCGAAATCCAGATTATCGCGACGGGTGACGCCGGCGAGCGCCTTGCGCAGTCGGGTCCGTTGGCGCTGCTCCGAGTCGAACCAGTCGCCGAAACGCGTCACGGCGGCCCTGGCCGCCTCCAGCAGCGCCGCCGCGCCCTGGTTCGCGTTCAGTCGCGACTCGAACTGGTCGAGCCGATGCGCGAGCGCCTGCAACAGCAAACGCCGACGCTGCGGATTGTCCAGCAGGTCATCCTGAAGATAGGGATTGCGGGTCACCACCCACAGATCGCCCAGCACCTCGAACAGCATCCGCGCCGAGCGACCGGTGCGGCGACTGCCGCGCAGTTCCTCGATCAGACGCCACATCGGCTCGCCAAGAAAGCGGATGACGATCTCGCGGTCTGAAAAGGATGTGTAGTTGTAAGGAATTTCGCGGATGCGGGGCTGGTGATCGGTCATCATGAAAGTCGGGCCGGTTCAGATTTTATTGCGCTGCACAAATGGTACTCCATGTTGGGTAAGGAATTTCGCGGATGCGGGGCTGGTGATCGGTCATCATGAAGGTCTGGCCTGTGGAAATATATTGCGCTGCACAAATCCTAGTGTATTCCGACCAGAAACGCGGCGGGAGGTATAATTGGAATCTCCCGCCAGGGATGCATCTGGGTGAGATGCGGATCACTGGAAATAATCAGTTCGGCCTGGGCGGTTTCGGCCAATGCGAGGAACATGTTGTCCTTCGGATCAGGACAATCCGTGACCTCCTGGGTTACCTCGAAAAGCACGATCTGCGCGCGGAACCCATCAAGAAACAGATTCCGGCGCGCACAAGACACATAGCGATCAAACTTGGCGCGGAGCAAAACCGATTCCAATTCGGCCAGTGTGGCGGGGCTGGCACAAACATCAAACTGGAAAAAAGCCTTTTCCAATGCCAGTGCGGGCACCGATTCCGGCCGGATGGCTGCGCTGACCAGTACACCCGTATCCAAGACGACGCGCCTAGCGAAGCTCATGAACGAGGCGATTAATGTCGTCGTCGGTCAGGCTGGAAACAGCCGCTGGGATCGCCGTCTGTCGACGATAGTCCGCATACCAGCGCACCGCTTCTGCACGACGTCTGCGGACATCGATCAATTCCTTGAGATCGTGGTCAGACACCACAAAGGCGACCGTGCGTCCCCGGCGAGTAATTTCGATTGGCTCGCGCTGAGCGCGGTCAATCAGTTCACCAAAACGACTTTGGGCTTCGACGGATGTCACAGCAATCATGGTGAACTCCCTGGAATGGTCGATTTGGCCATGTTAGCCAGTTCGACGGACCGCGCCAAGTATCATGAGAAAGCGTCTTCGGTTGGATGCGCGTCCTCTGAAAGCCGAATTGACATCGCCTGAATCGCCATTCGCTTGACCTGGATCAAACGGTTCATCGCCCCACGCGGTTAGGTTTGTACAGATGCCCTCCCCCCCTGCTCCACATCGCATCCTTAGCGATCGCGTCAACACCTTTGGTCAGTACCTGCTGAAGCGTTACGGTCAGCGGGTGCATAAGCTCGCGCTTCACGCCGGGTTCACCTGCCCGAACCGCGATGGCGCCAAGGGGCGCGGCGGTTGCACCTTCTGCAACAATGTCTCCTTCAGCCCGAACGCCGAGAGCCAGGCGCCGATCGCGCCCCAACTCGATGCCGGGCGTGTCGTGCTCGCCAAGCGCACCGGGGCGCGGCGCTTCATGGCCTATTTTCAGGCGTATACCAACACCTACGATCCGGTGGACGCGCTGCGCGAGCGCTACGACAGCGCACTGACTCATCCGGACGTGATCGGACTCTCGATCGGCACCCGCCCGGACTGCGTGCCGGATGCCGTGCTGGATCTGCTGGCCAGCTACCGGGCGAAGGGCAAGGAAATCTGGCTGGAACTCGGGCTGCAATCCGCCGACGACCGCACCCTGGAGCGCGTCAACCGCGGCCATGATTTCGCCGATTATCGCACCGCCGTCACCGCCGCCCATCGGCGCGGGATCCCGGTCTGCACCCATCTGATCGTCGGCTTGCCCGGCGAGGGACGCGAGGCGGCGATCTCCAGCCTCGACCGCGTGCTTGAACTCGGCGTGGAAGGGCTGAAGCTGCATCCGCTGCATGTCGTGCGTCACACCCGTCTGGCCATCGATTGGAAACGCGGCGAGTATCAGCCGCTGACGCTGGACGACTATGTGACGATCTGCGCCGATCTGGTCGAGCGCACCCCGCCGGCGGTGATTTATCATCGCCTGACCGGGACCGCGCCCCGCGATATTCTGCTGGCGCCCGACTGGTGCAGCCAGAAATGGGCCGTCCTCAATGCGCTCGAGGCCGAGTTGTTCCGCCGCGACGCCCACCAGGGCGACCGGGTTGCGGTACCATCCCTTCCGAAACTTGTCAGCATTGGCTGACCCGTAAGAGAGCTTTCACCATGGAACTCGTCTGTCCCGCCGGCAATCTGCCGATGCTCAAGGCGGCCGTCGATCAAGGCGCCAATGCCGTCTATATCGGCTTTCGCGACGACACCAACGCCCGTCATTTCGCCGGCCTGAACTTCAACGACAAGCAGATCCGCGAGGGTCTGAACTATGCCCATGACCGCAAGGTCAAGGTCTTCGTCGCCATCAACACCTATGCGCAACCCAACGGCTGGGAACGCTGGACCGCCGCCGTCGACCGCGCGGCGGATCTGGGCGTGGACGCCATCATCCTCGCCGACATGGGCGTGCTCGACTATGCCGCCGAACGCTATCCCAACGTCAATCTGCATCTCTCGGTCCAGGGCTCGGCCACCAACCCGGCGGCGATCCGCTTCATGCACCGTCATTTCGGCATCAAGCGGGTCGTGGTGCCGCGCGTGCTGTCGCTGGCGCAGGTCGCGCATCTGATCCAGGAGGCCCCGGTGCCGGTCGAGATCTTCGGCTTCGGCAGTCT
Source organism: Thiocystis minor (assembly GCF_016653465.1). Lineage (GTDB taxonomy): Bacteria > Pseudomonadota > Gammaproteobacteria > Chromatiales > Chromatiaceae > Chromatium > Chromatium minus. Next base: position 7,036 of record NZ_NHSQ01000022.1, read on the forward strand.
CTGCGTCATGGTCGAGGGGCGCTGTCTGCTGTCGTCCTATGCCTGCGGTCAATCGCCCAATACCTTTGGTGCCTGCTCCCCGGCCGCGCATGTCGAATGGCGCGATACCGCCCAGGGCCAGGAAACCCGGCTCGGTGGCGTCCTGATCGAGCGCCGCTCGCACGACGAACCCGCCGGTTATCCGACGCTGTGCAAGGGACGCTATGATGTCGCCGGCGAACTGCGTCACGCCATCGAGGAGCCGACCAGTCTGAACACGCTCGACATCCTGCCCGGCATCCTGGCCGCCGGGGTCAGCGCCATCAAGATCGAGGGCCGCCAGCGCAGCACCCGCTATGTCTCCCAGGTCACCCAGGTCTGGCGCGAGGCGATCGACGCCTGCCAGCGCAATCCTGATGCGTTTCGCCCCAGGGAAAGCTGGCATCAGATCCTGGCCCAAGTTTCCGAAGGCGCGCAGACCACGATCGGGCCGTATCATCGGCCCTGGCACTAAATTCAAGAGAGTTGTCAGGTAGCAGTTGTCAGTTGGCAGATACCGCCAACTGACAACTGACAACTGACAACTGACAACTGACAACTGACAACTGACAACTGACAACTGACAACTGACAACTTCCCCCTGACACCGTCCCCTGACCCATGCTAACGAATTCACAGAACACCCCGCGCCTCACACTCGGCCCGATCCTCTATCACTGGCCGCGCGAACAGGTGCTGGATTTTTACGCCGAAATGCTCGAAACGCCGGTGGATGTCATCTACCTGGGCGAGACCATCTGCTCCAAGCGTCGACTGCTGCGCCCAGAGGACTATTGGGAACTGGCCGAGCGCGTCGCCGCCGCGGGCAAGGAGCCGGTCATTTCCACCCTGGCCCTGATCGAATCCGACGGCGAACTCAAGACCCTGCAACGCCTCTGCGCCGACGAGCGTTTTCTGATCGAGGCCAACGACCTCGCGGGCCTGGATTATCTGGAAGGTCGCCCCTTCGTGACCGGTCACTCCATCAATCTCTACAACCAGCGCACACTCGCCTTTCTCGCCCAAAGGGGTCTCAAACGCTGGGTGCTGCCGGTCGAACTCGGGCGCGAGACGACCGCCGCGCTGATCGGCTCGCGCCCGAACGGCGTGGAGTGCGAGTTGTTCGCCTACGGTCGGCTTCCGCTGGCGTATTCCGCCCGCTGCTTCACCGCCTACAACCGCAATCTGGGCAAGGATGACTGCCAGTTCTGTTGCGGCGACTATCCGGATGGCCTGTTGGTCTCCACTCAGGAAGGCGTCCCCTTCCTCTCCCTGAACGGCATCCAGACCCAGTCCGCCACCACCCACAACCTGCTGCCCGTCCTGGCCGAAGTCGCCCGGCTTGGCGTCGATCTACTACGCATCAGCCCGCAATCCAGTCGCACAGCAGACATCGTCAAGGTCTTCGCCGACGCGCTGACGGGCGATCTGGATCTCGATCAGGGCCTGGCCAGACTACGCGAATGGTGCCCCAGCGGACTGAGCGATGGCTATTGGAGCGGCAAGGCGGGGATTGCTTCGGGGACTGTGGTCTAAGAACCTGCTGCGGGCCATCAAACAGCATTTTTCCAGCACGTCGGGACTGACGGCCTCTGGATTGCGCAGCATGATCAGCAGCCTGATCGAAGTCGAGGCCTACCATGCCTCGCCGTACGAAGGCGACAACGAGAGCGACATCGTCCTCGCCACCTTCGAGCTTGGCATCGAGGCCCAGATCAACGCCTGGGCGACGGCCACCGCGGCGCTGCTCTACGAGCAGAACGAGACGGATCTGGAGGTCGACGTCGCCTACATCACCATCGCAAACGAAGAAGCCTCGCCGTTTTTTCTCACCGCCGGCCAGCTCTATGTGCCCTTCGGCGCCTTCGAGACCAACCTGGTGTCCGATCCGCTGACGCTCGAGATCGGCGAAGCCCGCGAAACCACCGTGCAGGTCGGCTTCGTCGCCGGCGACTTCCTCGGCAGCCTCTACGTCTTCAACGGCGACCGCAAGATCGATGGAGAGAACCAGATCGGTAGTTGGGGCGCCAACCTCGGCTATGCACACGAAGGGGATGATCGGGCCTGGGCCTTCGGCGCGGGTTACATCAACGATCTCGGCGACTCCGACACCCTCCAGGACGCCACCAACGCGAACCGCGTCGCGGCCCTGGAGGCGCTGATCGAGAAAGGTCTCGATACCAGTGGTTTCAGTGTCGATCCCACGGAGCGCGTCGGCGGCTGGACCATCAATGCCGCTGCTGCCTTCGGCGCCTTCAATCTGATTGGCGAGTACCTGTCGGCGACCGATGACTTCGATCGCGACACCCTCGGCTTCGAGGACGCCGGGGCCAAGCCCTCGGCCTGGAACATCGAGGCCGGTTTCACCTTCCCGGTCATGGGGCGCGAGTCAGTGGCCGCGGTCGCCTACCAGGGCACGCGCGAGGCTCTGGCGCTGGAGCTGCAGAAAGAGCGCTGGCTGCTCGGCTGGTCGATCGAGATCTTCGACCGTACTTCACTCTCGTTCGAGTGGGCGCACGACATCGACTACAGCGAATCCGATGGCGGTACCGGCGAGTCCGCCGATACGATCACAGCGCAGCTTGCCGTCGAGTTCTAATCTCAACCGCCGGTCTCCCGCCGCCCGGCCCTTGAACGGCGCTGCCGGAGTGCCACCGCACTGGCTCAGTCATTCCCGGTACGGTAGCGCCCCGATCTCTCGGATGGGCACAGCCTGTCCCGAACCAAGTCGAAGGGCGTCGCGTGCCCACCTTGCCCAGCATCGACGCTGACCTCGATCCTGTCGATTGGGGCACCACCCGCTGCCACCCCCGGCGAAAATGACACCGATTGACAATTGACAAGCTGAATCTGAGGAACCAGCATCAAGCAAGAATGATTGTTATTTGCCAAAAGAGCCGTTCAGGATTCAATCATTGCGTCAAACGTCGAGAACCGAACCATGCCAACGACCGCACCTACCGTCCGCCAGCGACCCGAACCCATGCACGGGCCTGATCCGGATACGTGCAAATTTTAGTAATCGCGCTCTCAGTCCGAGATTTTCAGCCAGGATTCGGAGGGGCCGTAGCGCAAGCGGCGGCGGCAAGTCCTCCATGTCTGAGCAGAGAGCGCCCGAAGCGGCGGATATGCTCGCGCATGTACGGACTCAGTCCGGCGAGGAACTCGCGGGTCAGCTTCCAGCCTTCCGCTTCCATGTCGGCGAAAATCTCGGTCAGGTCATGAACGTTGTGCAGCATAATGACGTTTGCCACCAAGTCCATGTACTTGACCTGCTTCGCCTGCTCCACCGGGTCGTCGCTCTTGAGTACCGGACCGCCGAAGCCGACCCAGTCGAGGAAGTCGTTGTAGGACTCCACCTTGGCCGTCTCCGCGCGGATGCTGCGACGCAGATCGGCCTCGGAGATGTAGCGCAGCAGGAACAGCGTCCGCGCGGCGCGGCCCAACTCGCGGAACGCCCGGTTCAGTCTGTTCCTAACCCATCTTTAACATAACCCCATTGATAAACACCCCCAGATGGCATCTAACCATCTGATCTTTATGTACACGCCGGCCGAAAATCGCAATGTAGTGCCAAGTTATTCAATAGTGGAAGAGTAAA
>NZ_NHSQ01000023.1 GCF_016653465.1 Thiocystis minor
GACGCCGCCTGGGTCTCCGCCCAACCATGACACGCGCCCGGAATGCTCGCCGTGGGTCGCTCGGCCAGACGCTCCACCAATTGAACCACCCGCCGATCGCGGCGCGCGTCGCCCAGAGCGATCCCGCAAAATTCGTCTTCTGCCCAGCCCATGCGATCCCCAATGAACGTGAATGCTCAAACCTATTTTACCCGCACACGGGGAGTTGTGTGTAATGGGATGGGCCAAGCGACTGGGGGCGAACGCACTGTTGGCACTGCGCTATCGTAAAGAGACCGGGAGTGAAGGCAACTACACCTACTCGATCCACTGCTATTCAGGCACACCCGCGATCGTGATGGATGAACGCCTAAGCACAAGCGCGGAAGACGTCCGTCGTGGCGGGCAAGCCGCGAGCGTTCTTATCGCCCGGTTGAAGAATGGCTATCTGGAAGAGCAGGATCGATTGAAGACCGAAAAGGACAATTTATGGTTGGGCATCCGATTTATCGCGGGCCTGTTCTTGCTCATCGTTGTCGCTCTGGCTGTCCTTTATTAGCCGTTGTTGGCATCGGCGCGAGCCTTGTTCCCGTCGCGGAAGATGACTCCCCGGCACGAATCCCGGCCAGCGTCGCCACCACCACCCCGTGGTCGATGTGCGCCGCGTTCTGGCCCACGCCGGCATGGTAACTGACGTTGGAGGCATCCTTCGGCAAGCCGGCCCAGAGTTTCGACAGATTGAACGCGAAGGCGTTGTCGTCGATCCGACCTTCGATCCAACCATTGATGCCCGCATCGCGCGCCAAGGTTAGCGCCAGGCGATCCTGAAGCGCGGGAGTAAAGCGTTCGTCTCCACTGAGGTGCAGGCGCTTGATCAAGTCCTCTAAGGTATCGGGAATGATCTGATAGCGGCCGATGGCGGAACCACCGTTGCCCTGCGCCAACAACTGGCCTTGAAATGACCGGATCTCGCGGACCGTCAGCGTCGACAGGTCGACCCGGTGCTGATCCGCGTGACCGTACCAGGCGTTGTAATTGCCGTGCGCTTCCGGAGCCGAGATCAGGTCCAGCACGCGCCCGAGGCCACCCTCGGTCACACTCCCATGGATCAGTGGAAGGGATCCGAGCCGGGCGCTAGCGTTTTTTTTTCCGTCATCGTCCGTGGACGGATACGCGGCGGGAAGGACGGTGCCTCCCATCTGTCCCACCGGCACGGGGGGCTCGACGTCCGCCTGCGGCATCGTGCGATTGTAGGCACCGATGAGTCGCACGTCGGAATCATCGCGAGAGACCACGGAACGCTCGATGAGAGTGGCGATGTTATCGCCCGTGGCACCCGACGCCGCCTCGGCCACCACCGCCGCGCGGGCTGCCTGGTGAGCGTCGCTTGGGGTCATGGCGAACAGCGTGGTCTCCGAGGCCGCACGATACAGGTCTTCCTGGGCGAGAGTGAGTCCGTGCCCCGCGACCTGATCCAACCGCGTCTCGATCATCGCCTGACGGGCAGCGGTCCATCCCGATTCGCTGCGCGCGGCGTTACGTCCGGCGAATCTGGCGGCCTCCCAGCCTTCCCCCGCGGCCAGGGTCTGCCCAAAGGCGGCGGCACCGGCCGTCGCTTGATTCCAGATCCCGCCCCCTCCGGCGACCACCAGGGCACCGGACTCTGCTAGGTGCCTCATCGCCCCACCAACCTGCTCTTGGGCGGTCCTGGCGATCGGCGCCGGCAATTGCGCGCGATACCGGATGTCCTCCCCGAGATGTGCTTGATTCTCTGAACGGATCTGATTACGCCAGGCGATTCCCTGGTCGGACACCGACTGTCCGGCCCCGGCGCCGAAGGCGCCCACCGCCGCGTGACCGCCGTCCACCTCGGCGAGGGTGCCATTGGCATTCACCCGCATGGCACCCAGACCCGCACGGACCGCGCCGCGGGTATCCTCTATGTTGGCCTGGTTCACGGCCGCGCGCACGCCGCCCAACGATGGTCCTTGGTTCGCCAAGGAGGCGTTGACCCGCGGGTCGATCCCCTCGGGAATTTTGACGCCCAGCAGACCCGAATAGACGCCCATGGCCGCGCTTTCCGCTTGCTGCCGTTCCCCCGGCGTCAGGGTGTCGGCACGCTCCCCGCCATACTGACCCAGCAGCATCCCCAGGCCCGCCATCGCTCGTGCTTGCGCCGGATCGCCCACCACGCCACCGGCCAGGAGGAGATCGGCCTGCTGGGCCACATCGCCCGCCAGTCCGAAGCGGTCGATGGCCTGTTCCAGGCGTTGCGTCATCGCCGGGTAGTTGAGCAGCATTCCCGATGTCTCGATGGCGTTGAAACTCGTGTTAGTGCCGACTGATCGCGCAAAGGTAGCCGCCTGCTCATAGGATTGCGAGGTGATCAGGACATTCTGGGCGCTGCGGATCAGTTGCGTGTTTTCATTCTGGCTCAGTCCGTCCGTAAGGCTCTGCCCATGACTTTGCGACATGTCGGACGACAGCCCTTGGGTGAAATCGGCTTTCAGTTGCTGGTCGGTGGCGATACGTTGAACGATGGCCTGGGCGATCTCGTTCGCCTGACTCGCGTTGACCCCGTATTGCTGATGGATCTTCCCGGCCAGATCGCCCTTAATGTCCAGATCTTTAGCGCCCGCCAGTTTCCCGGCCAGACCGGCACCCAACAAGGTGGATATCCCTTCCGTGCTGACCCCAGAATCCTTGAAGCTACGCGACAGATCTTCCGCCGCCGAACGCGTGGCACTGCTGGCCTGGGTGTAGGACGCCCCGAATTTCTCTCCCAGCGCCCACTGCGTGGCACTCTGGTGCGTGGCGCTCGCCGAGCGTGCAAACGCCTGACCGACGCTCGACTGAAAGCTCTCCTGCGCCTGTTCCGACTGGGTCTCGGAGGATTTTAGGGTGGCCTGCGCCGTCTGCCCCACCTGGAACGACCAGGACAGGCCCGACGCGCCTGGCGCGTGGGTGCCGCCCAGGGCGGTGTGCTGCATCAGCGGCCCGACGGTGCTCGCCGCCCCCGGCTGCAAGAGATCGGGCGCGGTGATTTTTTCGTTGATGTGATCGCCCCCCTGAAGCCGTCCGGCCAGATGGGTCGCGGTGATGGCGCTGCCATAGATCAGCATCAGACTGATCGCCGGGGTCGAGGCGATCAGCACCCCGGCGGTGCCCAGATAGGTCTGCAAGAGGAGATCGCTCTCGTAGAGCGCCCGAAACGACGGCAGGACCGCGCCATTCTGGGTCGCCAGCGCCTCGAACGCGCGCTGCGAGGCCATGATCAGGTACAGGTTGGAAATCGCCAGGATCGGCATCCACAACTGAATCCACAGCCCGAACAGCAAATATTTGCCAACCATCGAGATCCCGAGCGGTCCGAGGCCGATGGCAAAGGCCATGAAGGGGCCGATGGCAAAGATGAAGCCCTCGAAATAGACCATCATGGGTCGCATGATTTTGATGAAGAGGTTCTGCTCGGTCGCCCACTGACTGTTGCGCTGCGCGACCGCCTGGGCCGTTTGGGTCGCCGCGCCCTGATCGCCCAGATCTCGATAATGCTGGATGACGCCCTTCTCGAACATCGGCAGCAGCGCGGCCATCGTCATGTAGGTCTGGGCATCGACCGCGGTGCTCGACAGCGCGCTCAGTGCCCCCGTGACCCGCGTCGTCACCGATCCGCTGGCGGTGCCGAGCTTGGCGGCGAGCGATTGCTGAAAGCTCGGCAGGAAGGACGCGCTGGTGTAGCTCTTGAGCCGGGCATAGGCGTCGACACAGGTCAGCGTTTCGCGCGCCAGGCCGAGCGAGATTTCGGTCGTGCCGGTGACGATCGGCGTTTGCAGCGCCTCGTCGAGGCTGGTGGCCTTGAGGATGCGGTCGATGGTGAGACCGTCGATCTGGCGATCCACGCCGTAGAGCACGCAGTCGGCCACATAGTTGATCCAGGACTGCTCCACATTCGCCCCCGCGCTCGGGCTATTGGCGTCGCCCATGGTCAGGCGCGAGAGCGCGGTCTTGCGCACCGTGGCCAGCACCTGCAAGGCATCGACATAGCCCTGTTCGGTCATCGTCGGCGTCGTGAACACCTGCTCGAACAGGCGCGTGAGGCCATAGCCCAGATTCGACACCGTGGAACCGACCACCGCTGGACCCAGCGGCACGTTGTCGACCACGCGCGCGGTGCCCGAATAGGCGCCTTCGATGGTGACCGAGACCGTGGGCACGAACAGCAGGGAATAGAGGACGAACGACACCAGCATGTTCTGGAACTTGATGCTTTGGGCACCCTGCAACAGCCCCTGGAAGGCGATCATCAGAAAACCGATGAGAAAGCCGATGCTGACGAATTGCACGAAATCCCCGGAGGCGAACAGCATCGCCACCGCATTGAGCACCTGTTGGAGGAACACCGGATCGCCGATGGAGTAGATGGTCCACATCTCAATGGATCTCCTGAGCAGACCAGGCGCGGGCGTTAGTCTTCGGCATCGCCCTGAGTCCCGTTGGCCTGCATGACATCGAGATAACTGGGGGCCTTGTAGAGCGCGAGCAGGGTCCGGAAGCTCTCCAGCAGGTCATTGGGATTGCCATAACGCGCGGCCAGGATGTCGTACTCGCTCCAGATGTCCGCCCGCACCGTCTCCAGTTGTTGCAGCCATTGCGTGGTATGGGTGTGCTGCAACCCAGCGCTGGCAAGACGCACGCTTTTCAGCATGTCGCGGACCATGACCTGCACCAGCTCGATGGCGATGATCGGCGTGGCCCGCTCGGCGAAGGCGAAGGCCATGCCCGGTTCCTGACGGGCCAGAGTGCGGATCGCCCCACCCAGCCCCCAGGGCGCGTGCTCCATGAAGCCCTTTTCCTCGGCCGTGAGTTCCTCGACGCCGAGCATGAATTTCTGGATCAGTCCCGCCCCCGAGACATCGCCGATCAGAAGGTTGCGCACGCGCGGAATCAGGCCTTCAAGGGTCACGGATTCCTTGGTCGGCGAGCGGCATTCGTCGAGCGAGGCGCAGCGCCAGACCAGGACGGTTTGCGCGGCGTCCGCGCCGCTGCCGTTGAGCAGATCGCTGACGCTGAGCGTGGCCTCCAGCGTGGTGGTCGGCAGACTCAGGCCGCCATCCGAGCTGGGTTGCAAGCCGCCCGCCGCCGAGCCGCCGATCAGGCTGCCGGTCAGACTCATCAGCATCTCCAGCAGTGCCTGGTCGCCATGGGCGTACCAACTTTGCGCGGACTGATCGGTCAGCGCCTTCCACACCAGGTTCCCCTCGAATTGCCGGGCGGCCTCGGCGGGGGCGTTAGCATAGACGGTTTCCAGCGGTCCCTGGCCGGCGGCGTTCGCGGTGGTGCGGTTCTCGAAGACATCGCCAAAGTTATGCAGATCCGCCATCAGGCTCGCGCCGGCGATTTGCTTGCCGGTGAACGCGGTGGCGGTGTCGTTGACGAGACCCTGGGCGAGCTGACAGGAGTTGGCGGAAAGCGCGTTCAACTGCGCGATCTTCTTCTGCAACTGCTCGATGATCTCGGCCCCGGAGGGAAACATCGTGGTCAGCGCAAGATTGAAGGCGTAACCCGCCGCATTGGAGGCGATGCCGCGCAACAGATTGGTGAACTGTTCGGCGTTGATGAACGAGAACGAGCCCCCGAACAGATCGATGCCACCGCAGCCGGCCTCGAAGGACGGTGGCACGAGGGTAATCGGATTGACGTTGACGAGGCGGTTGCGCGAGACGATCGAGCCGCCGGAGAGCACCCCCCGACGTTGCCCCAGATGGGCGCTGGGATCGGTGACATTGACCAGGATCCCGAAGAGGCTGTCCAGTTCCGCGTTCAGGGTGGCGCGTGCAGGTGACATCGCCACCAGGGGCACGAGGAGCACCATGAAGCGTCCAGGGACGGGGGGACGTGCGTGGAACATGAGGGATCTCGGTTTATTCAAACGTGAAGGGGGTGGTAGGTGCGAACACCGGGGCGTCGCCGCTCGCCCGTGCCCGTAACTGATCCAGAAACACCGCCGGATCCGCGGGCACGTCCAGCGGGGCATCGAACGCAACCTCCAGAAAGCGATCGGCCACCGTAGGCTTGGTGCGGGCATAGGTCGCTTCATCGATCCAGCCGACGTCGCGGGCCGCCAGCACCAGGCGTTGTTGAAGATCGTTAAGCGACAACAGCCCTTGGGCGAGCGGCACGATGCCGGCAGGTGGACGTACCAGGAACAGCGCCGGGGTGGAGACCACGCCCAGGCGCTCGGCCTGACCGGCATCGCGGCGGAAGTCCGGAAACAATGCCTTGGGCAGGGGTTGGCCATCGAGCGCGATGGCCTGGACGGTGAATCCCTGCTGGTCGGCCAGCACTTGGAGGACCGTGGCCTGCGCCGCGCAATAGGGGCAATCCGAGCGATAGAAAAACCAGATCCCGGCCTCTCCCGCCAACGCCTTGAGCACCGCCTCGCGGTGTTGACCGGCGACGCGATTGAGCAGGTTGGCGTAATTTCCAACCGGCTGACGGGTGGTTTCATCGAGCGCGGGATCGCTTTGCACCACGCGCTGGAAGGCATCGGTGAAGCGCGAGGCTTTATCGAGGGCGATTTTCTGCAGATACAGATAGAGCGCGACCTTGGTGGGGCTGGGATCGTCGATCGCCTGCTGCTGGTAGCGCTCCAGATTCGCGCGCAGCCAGGCGGCTGAGAGCGGTGGCGGCGCGGTGGCGTCCGCGACGATCGATGGCGGAAGCGGTTCGGGCGTGATCGGCGGCACGGGTTCTGGGTCAGGAATCGGCACCGGTACGGGTAGCTCGGCCTGATACCAGAACCAACCTTCCGCCGAGCGTTCGTAGAAGCGGGGTGCATCCTGCGCAAGGGCGGCGAGAAGCGCGCCACTGAGCCCCAGTGCGAGCAGGGCGCGCCCAGTCTGGCGCGGCTTAGCGCGGCGCAGACGCATGATCGCGCGCGCCTAAGGTTCGCCGTGCCAGCCGCAGCGGCGAGCCAGGCGTGCGCAACTGCGCGGGCGTCGAAAGCGCGACCGGATACCAGCAGGGGCGTTTGTAGACATGGTCGCGGCGCTTGGCGACCGGCAGGTGGAGCGTTTTCCCATCGAGCTGATACACCAGCACACTGCAGGCGACCAGCACGATCTGGCGTGTCTGCTGGAGCTCGTCCAAGGCGCTGATGGCCGCGTCGGAAACCCCTTGCCAGAGGATGACCGGCGGATGAAGCGTGCAATCACGAGGTCCGGCAAAGCCATCGATGTCGCGGCACAGTTCCACGAACGACACCCCGCCGCCGAGACGTTCGATCAGGTGCAGAATCGATGGCTTCACCACGCACTCGCGGCCAAGCGGCCCGCCGGCGCTGCCGGAAGCCAGGCGATGGGGTCGAGAGAAGCCCCCTGATGGCGGATCTCGAAGTGCAGATGTGGCCCCGTCGTCATCCCGGTAGCACCCACGGTGGCCAGCGTCTCGCCGGCCTGCACACGCTGTCCGACCTGAACTCGTCGGGTCTGGCCGTGCGCGTAGCGACTGGTCCAGCCCTCGCCATGATCGAGTTCGACCCATTGTCCGTATCCGCCGGACCATCCGCTGAACGACACCCGTCCCGCCGCCACCGCGCGGATCGGGGTGCCCAAGGGAACCGCCAGGTCGATCCCGTGATGGAACTGTCGGCGGTGCGTGAGGGGATGACGGCGCAACCCGTAGCCGGAGCTGATCCGTCCAGACACGGGCCAGAGATTCCATGGTTGAACGGGATCCGCGCGCACCGGCACGCGCGTTTCGGATGCCGCGCGGGCGTGGATCATCCGCAAGCCCGGACGCTCCCGCGCGCTGTCCTGGGTGATGAGGCGAATCGCGGGCGCGGTGCGCGTCTGAGTGCCCGCCTCGACCACCCCGAGACCGAGTAGCGCCAGGCACAGGAGCGCCATGACGTGACGGCGTCTTGGGGAAGTGTCAGGCAAGCGCGGAGCATCCGGCCCGGGGAATCGGTGCCTGGTCTGGGCAGTTGTCCTGACGCGCGGCCTGGGAGCGCGCCCGCCTGACCGGCACCACCTTCAGGGCCTCGCGCTCACGCGCCTCGCGCAGGCTGAGTGCGCGGCAGACCTGGCGCACCGTGACCTGTGTGGTGCTGGCCGTCTGTAAGTAATTCTACTTTGTTAACTTTGACTGTCGCATAAATTAATGAATTTTAAGTTATTTTTTATTAGGCGCAATAAATCTTCATTTACTATGCCCCTATTGAAGATAGATGTTGGCGGTTTATGGGTGATTATAGGCGCTCAACGCGCCACTAGAACCCTATTGTTTATGTGTATTTTTGTTTATTATCATAAAATTTAAACACTTAAAGATTTTTTGAAGGTAACAAAGTAGAAGTAACGTTCGGGAAGATCCAAGGCGCTGCGTTGATCCCAGGCCGCCAGAATGTCCTCTTCCTCGTTGAGTGTCGGATTGGTCGGGCGTCCGCCGCGCGGCAGCGCCGCATCGAGTTTTAGAAGCTTGCGTTGACTGCAATAATGCTGTGGAACCCAGCCGAAGAGCTGGATCATCAAGGCCCGCGGTGCGCCGGCCACTAAGAGGCGCTGTTGCACATCCAAGGTCTTCTTCTGGGCCGCGAGACGCTGCAAGGCCATCTGGGTTTGTTGATGATTGATGCGAACCTCGAATTCCATGAAATTCGGGCTCTGGGTTTTCAGCCAATGAAATTCCTGGTGCGACAGCGATTCCAGCGCACGAATTTCATCCCAATTGAATCCATACGCCAACGCCACCTGATAATTGCCTTCATGAATCTGCTGTGTCACATCATTCAGCATGACCATCGCTGGGTTGTGTTTCTCCACCGTGAGCGCCTCTTCTGTTCCACCGTTGAATCGATCTCGACGCCGCGAACTGACGTTTGCAGGGTCGCGGTCACATGATGAGGAACGGATCATAACGACCGATCAAACCGTCTGGAATCGGAAACCGTGAACGCGTTATTGACCGTTTTCAGCACGGGAAACGACCCGGTGGCGTCCGTGGCGGGAGCATCCGATGGTCTCAATCGTCCTCGGTCTCCTGGTCAAGATCCGCGGATGCCGTGTCGTCTTCGCCCAACACGGTCAGCACCTCATGCGCCTCGCGATCCACGGCCTCGCGCTGTCCCTGTCGCTCCGCCTCCGCATAGGCCAGACGATGCAACGCGATAAACCGCTGGCCGGCTTGACCAAGTTGATTGCGCCACTGGATTTCGCGCTCCGCATGGGCCTTGTTCGAGAGTAAGCCGGACAACCAAAGGGTATCGATGGCGATCATCATCTGATCCAGCTCCACGATCAGATTGGTGTAGGCGCCGATGTGGGGGGAGGCGACCTGGATGCGCAGATCCGTGGGATGGGTGTAACGCGGACGGACCTCCATCAGGCCATGACGCTCCAACTCGCGCTGCAGGCGCTCGCGTTCCGCTGTCATGGCCTCGCTCAGTTCGATCAGGCGGGCCTCGATCACCGACTCAATCTGATCGGCCTGCGCCTCGGTGGCGATGAGGCGCAGGATCACGTCGATGCCATAGAGCGCCGTCATCGCGGGCTTGAGCTGACGGTCGCTGACCAGTCGGCGCACGTATTCGCTGTGAATGCGCACCGCGCGATCGAACACCGGACGACTATGACGATAGGGTCGCGCGGCTCGGCGTGACACGGGTGCTGGTTGGGCGAGCGATGCGCGGTGTCTGGAGGCCAGGGTCGGAAGATGATCCACGGCCATCGGGGCCATTTTCTCGGAGAATTCACTGGGCATGATAAAGACGCGGCTCCCAAAAAAGATCGGAGAGAAAGCACGAGCACGGCGCCGACAAGCGCCGACCCCATCCACGATGAACCCCTTACGCGGAAGGCCCACCGTCGACGATCAAGGCCATCCTGCCGATGGGGATCCGCTCTCGCAACACGCTACGGTGAATCCAGCCTCGTTCGCGTCATGCCTGAGAACGGTGGTGCGACGAAGACACCGTTTCGGAGTTCAACCGGTGCGCGAGTCGGATAGACTCCGTCGAGGTTTGGCGATGGCCTTTCGCTTCATTCACCTGACGAGTCATCAATGCGCGTTCTCTCTCGTTCATTCCTGCTCCTGTGGTGGTTCGCCACGACCACCTTGATTCAAGCGCAACCCTTGATCCGGCTGATCAACGCCACGTCGGCGCCGACACCGATCACGGCACCGGAACGGGCACCGGGGTTGACACCGCGCACGATGGTTGCGTCCAATGCGACCGGCTCCATCCACGCCGCCCGCCACTTTGGCGCCATCACCTCCAGCCCCTTTCTGCAAGGCACCCTCTGGGAAACGGTCGCGGCTCGCTACGGACTGGATGTCGGACTGCTCTATGGCGTGGCACTACAGGAAACCCGTCACGGGGTCGGTGCGCACGCCTCCGCGCCATGGCCCTATACCCATCCCATTACACACAACTCCCCGTGTGCGGGTAAAATAGGTTTGAGCATTCACGTTCATTGGGGATCGCATGGGCTGGGCAGAAGACGAATTTCGCGGGATCGCTCTGGGCGACGCGCGCCGCGAT
>NZ_NHSQ01000024.1 GCF_016653465.1 Thiocystis minor
AGCCCGTGACCGAAAAGAGCTTGGGCGTGGGAGCAACAGGGACAACTGGTTTCAGAACCATCGGGTTCTCCGCTCGACTCTCAAAGAGTCCTTCATAACAGCATGGTCTTAAATTTAGAACTGCTGAAGGCAAGGACGCCTTGCGCGGAGAATTGAAGAGCATGCTGATCAAGATATTGACCCGAGCCAGGGAGCCCGTGGGAGTCGAGGATATTCTGTTCACCGACCTGGTCATGCAGTAGGAGCGACGCGGCATGGCGCAGCAGACCGACATTCTCAGCCAGGATGAAATCGATGCGCTACTGCATGGCGTCGACGATGGCGATATCGATACCGATACCAATCCCTTTCCGGCGGACGGCAACGCGCGCGTCTACGATTTCGCCACTCAGGAGCGCATCGTCCGCGGGCGCATGCCCACGCTTGATATGATCAACGAGCGTTTTGCGCGATATCTGCGCATCCATCTCTTCAATCTTCTGCGCCGCTCCTCCGAAATCTCCGTGATCGGCGCCCGGGTCACGAAATTCTCGGAATATCTCCACGGGCTCTATGTCCCGACGAGCCTAAACCTGGTGCGGGTGATTCCGCTGCATGGAACCGGGCTGTTCGTGTTCGATCCCAAGTTGGTTTTCAGTCTGGTCGACAACTTTTTCGGCGGCGACGGACGTTATTACTCGCGTATCGAGGGTCGCGACTTCACGCCCATGGAACTGCGGGTGATTAAAAATCTGCTCGATGCCGCCTTCGAGGACATGCAGAAGGCGTGGGAGCCGGTCATGCATCTGCAATTCGAGTTCATCAACTCGGAGGTCAATCCGCAGTTCGCCAATATCGTGAGTCCGACCGAGATCGTGGTCGTCAACGATTTCCATATCGAACTGGATGGCGGGGGCGGTAATCTGCATGTGACCTTGCCCTACGCGATGATTGAACCGATTCGCGAGGTCTTGGACACGGGTTTGCAATCCGATCGCTCCGGCGTCGACGAACGCTGGCTGCGCGCGCTTCAGGATGAAATTCCCTCGGCCCAGGTCGAGATCAGCTCGGTTCTCGCCGAGGCCACTCTGACGGTCCAACAATTGCTCGATATGCGTCCAGGCGACATCATTCCGATCAACCTGCCCGAATCGGTGATTCTCAACGTCGAGGATATTCCACTGTTTCGCGGCAAGTTCGGCGTCGCTAATGGCTCCAATGCAATCAAGATCGCTGAATATATCAAGCACTAGCGGATGGCGACATGAGTACCGATACCGACCTCGATCCGAATGACGCCATTGCCGACGATTGGGCCGCGGCGCTGGAAGAGCAGAAAGACGCTACGGAGTCCGCGGCGGCGCAGCCCCCGGCGCGGGATGCCTCATCCAAGCAGGGAGCGGGGGAAAGGGCGGGTTCCACCTCTGGAAACCGCGGCTTTGGCGGGGCATCCATGGATGCGCTGCAGGCAAAGCCGATGAATCCAGAAGATTTTTCCGGCTGGCAGTCACCCGCTCACGAAGACGTCAACCTCAACATGCTGCTGGATGTGCCGGTGACCATTGCGATGGAAATCGGCCGATCCAGGATCACGATCCGGAATCTATTGCAGTTGAATCAGGGGTCCGTGGTGGAGCTGGATCGCCTCGCCGGAGAACCGCTGGATGTCCTGGTCAATGGAACTCTGATCGCGCACGGCGAGGTGGTGGTGGTCAACGAAAAGTTTGGCATTCGCCTGACCGACGTCATCAGTCCCAGCGAACGGGTCCGTAAGCTTCGGTAATCCCACATGGATCTCCGTCGGTCTCGTTCCCGTCATCCGGTAGTGCTCGCTCTGGGCGTACTGATCGCACTAGCCGCGCCGCCGTTACTGGCGGATCCCGCAGCGGCGTCCGCGCAGGCGGCGTCAGGGTATCTGGCCCAGTTGGTGGGCGGTCTGGTTCTCGTCATCCTGACGATTCTGGTGCTGGCCTGGATCCTGCGCCGCCTGCCAGGCATGACGGGCCAAGGACAGCAGATCATCGAGATTCTGGCGGTGCGCGCGGTTGGGACGCGCGAACGATTGATGCTCGTTCAGGTTGGGGAAGAACAGATCCTGGTCGGGTTGACGCCGACCGGCATGCGCCATCTCCATACCCTGCGCACGCCGGTCGTCGTCGCGCCGGTGGAGCCGAAGGCGGGCGAGTTCGCGAACCTGTTGCAGCGCGCCAGATCCCAGTGGGCGGGAAAATGAAGGGCGCCATGCGTCTGGGGCTTGTGCTGGCGTTCGCGCTGGCGCCGGGATTTGCCCTGGCTCAGATCGGGGGACTGAATGCGGTGACCGTCACCAGCGCGCCTGATGGCGGGCAGGTCTATTCGGTGACCCTGCAGATCCTGCTGTTCATGACGCTGCTGACCCTGTTGCCGTCGGCGCTCATCATGTTGACCTCGTTCACGCGCATCATCATCGTGCTGGCCATTCTGCGCCAGGGATTGGGCACCTCCCAAACGCCCTCGAACCAGATCCTGCTTGGATTGGCGTTGTTTTTGACTCTGTTTGTCATGGCGCCCGTGTTTCAGGAAATTTATGACACGGCCGCCATTCCGTACATGGAAGAGAAACTTGGCACCGAGGAGGCGCTCGGCAAGGCGATCAAGCCGCTGCGCACCTTCATGCTGGCGCAAACGCGTGAAACCGATTTATCGCTCTTCGCCGAGATCCGGGGGCTCGACGGTTTCGAGTCGCCCGACGCCATTCCGCTCAATCTGCTGGTGCCGGCCTTTGTGATCAGCGAATTGAAAACCGCCTTCCAGATCGGCTTTCTGATCCTGATTCCCTTTTTGATCATCGATCTGGTGGTGGCGAGCGTGCTGATGTCCATGGGCATGATGATGCTGTCGCCGATGATCATCTCGCTGCCTTTCAAGATCATGCTGTTCGTGCTGGTCGATGGCTGGTCACTGGTGATGGGGACACTGGCTCAGAGTTTCTTTACCTGAGGTGATGCAAAATGACGCCCGAAATGGTGATGGATATTGGCAAAGAGGCCGGTCAGGTGATCGTTCTTCTGGCGGCGCCGCCCCTGCTGGCCGGCTTGGTCATCGGTCTGGTCATCAGCATGATCCAGGCCGCGACCCAGATTCAGGAGATGACACTCAGCTTTATCCCCAAACTGCTGGGTGTCGGGGCATCCCTGATCTTCGCGGGCCACTGGATGCTGTCGCTGATTACCGATTACATCATCCGTCTCTATCACAGTATTCCGAACCTGATCGGATAACAGGGGCGGTCGTCATCCGTCATGAACTTTGCAGCCGAGGAGATCGTGCTCTGGGTCGGCGCGCTGATGTGGCCATTCGTGCGCATCAGCGCCGCGCTGCTGGTCGCGCCGCTCTTCGGTGCCCGCAATGTCAATGTGCGTGCCCGGCTGGCGTTGGGGCTGCTGTTGGCGCTGGTCGTGGCGCCGCAGTTGCCCGCTCAGCCGACGGTCGATCCGCTCAGTCTGGGCGGATTGCTGGTGGCCATCCGGCAGATCCTGATCGGGGTCACCATGGGCTTTATCCTGCAAATGGTCTTTTCGGCCCTGACCCAGGCGGGCGAATACATCGCGCTGTCGATGGGGCTGGGTTTCGCGTCGGCCGTCGATCCGGTCGGCGGGGTCCAGGTGCCGATGATCTCGCAGTTTCTCACCATCCTGGCGACCCTGATTTTTTTGGCCTTGAACGGCCATCTGGTGCTGATCGAGTTGTTGATCCGCAGCTTCGAGACCTTTCCAGTGACGGACGCTGGATTGACAACCGACGAACTGTGGGCGGTCATCAGCTTCGGAAGTCAGATGTTCTCCGGCGCCGTCCTGATTGCCTTGCCGGCGATGGCCTCGCTGCTTCTGGTCAATCTCGCGATGGGCGTGGTCACGCGAGCAGCGCCCCAGCTCAATATCTTTGCCGTGGGTTTTCCCGTGACCATTCTGGCCGGTTTCCTCATTTTGATCCTGACGTTGCCCGCCTTGTCCGCGCGGATCGGCGAGTTGCTCCTGGCCGCGTTCGCGCTGATCCAGCAGATCACGAGGACATGAGATGGCCGAAAACGAAAATGGTCAGGAACAAACCGAACAACCGACCGCGAAACGTCTGCGCGATGCCCGCGAAAAGGGCCAGGTCGCCCGCTCGCGCGAGTTCAATACCCTGGTGATCCTGATTGCGGGCGGCGTCTTTTTGCTGTTTCTTGGGGGCGATCTGGCCGGGAGCCTGATGGCGCTGTTGACGGATGGGCTGACGCTCGAACGGAGCCTGATTTTCGATCCGGGCTTGCTGCTGCCGTATCTGCGCGGTCTGATGACCCGCGCCCTGCTGATTGTCGCGCCACTCTTTGTGGTCATGATGGCCATTGCGATTCTGGGTCCCATCCTGATCGGCGGGGCGAACTTCTCCGCGAAGGCCTTTGCGCCGAAGTTTTCGAAACTCAATCCGATCACGGGAATGAAGCGTCTTTTTTCGGTTCAGGGATTGATGGAACTGGTCAAGTCGCTCGGGAAGTTCGTTCTGGTGGGCGTGGTCGCCGGCCTGGCGATCAGCGGCATTTGGGAGTCCTTGATGCATCTGGGCGAACTGCCGGTGGAGGTCGCGATCGCGCGGACAGGAGAGATGGCGGTCAAGCTGTTTCTGATTGCGTCGGCCGCCTTGATCTTGGTGGCTGTCATCGATGTGCCGTTCCAACTCTACAATCACAACAAGCAGTTGAAGATGACGCTTCAGGAAATCAAGGACGAGTTCAAGGAGAGCGAAGGCAAGCCCGAGGTCAAGGGTCGGATCCGGCAGATGCAGATGGAAATGTCGCGGCGCCGGATGATGTCCGAGGTGCCCAATGCGGATGTCATCATCACCAATCCCACTCACTATGCCGTGGCGATCGCCTATGAGGCCGCGACCATGCGCGCCCCGCACATGCTGGCGAAAGGCGCCGATGACGTTGCGGCGGCCATCCGCGAACTGGCCGAGGAGCATGGCATCCCGCGGATCGAGGCGCCTCGGGTGGCGCGCGCGATCTATTTCACCACCGAGATCGGCGAGGAAATCCCCAACGGACTCTTCGTGGCCGTGGCCCGGCTGCTGGCCTATGTCTACCAGCTCAAGCGGGAGGACTCCGACATCGAAATGCCCGACGATCTGCCGGTTCCCGAGGAATATCTCGATCCACGGGCGGCGCGCCAGGTGCGGAGAGAATCCCGATGACGACCATGAGCGCGCGTCTCGGCGGGCTTGGCCGGCTGGGTCTGGGGACGCCGCTGTTGCTGGTCGCCCTGCTCGCCATGCTGGTGCTGCCGCTCCCGCCGCTCGCGCTGGATCTGCTTTTCACCTTCAATATCGCCTTATCGCTGATCGTGGTCATGGTGGCGGTTTACACGCCAAAGCCAATGGATTTTGCCGCCTTTCCCACGGTCCTGCTGCTGGCGACCCTGCTGCGTCTGGCGCTGAACGTGGCCTCGACTCGGGTGATTCTGCTCTATGGCGGCGAGGGGACGGGTGCCGCGGGCCAGGTCATCGAGGCCTTTGGCGAGTTCGTTCTGGGGGGGAATTTCGCCATCGGTCTCGTAGTGTTCGCGATCCTGGTGATCATCAATTTCGTGGTGGTGACCAAGGGCGCGGGGCGGGTGTCGGAGGTCAGCGCCCGCTTTACCCTGGACGCCATGCCGGGCAAGCAGATGGCGATCGACGCCGATCTGAATGCCGGTCTGATTTCGCAGGAGGAGGCGCGCAAGCGCCGCGTGGACGTGGCTCAGGAGGCGGATTTCTACGGCTCCATGGATGGCGCCAGCAAATTCGTGCGTGGCGATGCGGTGGCGGGGATCCTGATTCTCTTCATCAACGTCCTGGGCGGCATTATCATCGGCACCACCCAGCACGGCCTGTCGTTCGCCGATGCCGCGAACAACTATATCCTGCTGAGTATCGGCGACGGTCTAGTCGCGCAGATTCCGGCGTTGCTGCTGTCGTCCGCCACCGCCATCGTCGTCACTCGCGCCAACACCGCCCAGGACATGGGCCAGCAACTGACCAAGCAGTTGCTCTCCAATCCCCGCGTGCTCTACGTGACTTCGGGTGTCATCGGTATCCTCGGGGTGATCCCGGGAATGCCGAATCTGGTTTTCCTCGGATTGGCCTCGATGCTGGCCGGTGGCGCCTACCTACAGGGGCGCAAGCCCCCCGAGCTCAGTCCCGATGAAGTGGAACAACTGCCCCCTGGCATGGAACTTCCCGCGCCGGAAGATCGGGATCTATCCTGGGACGATGTCCCGCCGGTCGATCTGGTCTCGCTGGAGGTCGGTTATCGCCTGATCCCGCTGGTCGATCGCAGCCAGGACGGGCAGCTCATGGGCCGCATCAAGGGCATTCGACGCAAGCTCTCGCAGGAGTTCGGGTTTCTCATTCAGCCGGTGCATATCCGCGACAATCTGGAGCTGGGCCCGAATCAGTATCGCATCGCGCTGCTGGGCGTGAATGCCGCCGAGGCCGAGGTCTTCCCCGATCGGGAGCTGGCGATCAACCCCGGACAGGTCTTCGGGACCGTGGCGGGGACGCCGACCAAGGATCCGACCTTCAATCTGGACGCGCTTTGGATCGACCCAGCCGATCGGGAATCCGCGCAGGGTGCCGGTTACACCGTAGTGGATGCCGCGACGGTCATCGCGACCCATCTGTCGCAAGTGTTTCGGGATAATGCGCATCGTCTGATCGGCTACGAGGAGGTCCAGCACCTGCTCGACCAACTGGCGCGCCGCTCGCCAAAATTGGTCGAGAATCTGGTTTCCTCCAAGGCGCTACCGCTGGGGATCGTCCTGAAGGTGCTGCAGAATCTGCTGGCGGAACAGGTGTCCATCCGGGATTTGCGGACCATCGCCGAGATTTTGGCGGAACGCGCAGTCAAGAGTCAGGATCCCGCCACCTTGACGGCGGCGGTGCGAGTCGCGCTCTCCCGCTCCATCGTCCAGGATCTCATCGGTCCGGAGGATGAATTGCCCCTGATCGCCTTGGATCCGGCATTGGAGCAGATTTTGCATAAGTCGCTGCAAGGCAGTCAGGGCGAAACCATCGGGATCGAGCCTGGGCTGGCGGAGCGGGTACAGCGGTCGGTGACCGATGCCGCGCGACGCCAGGAAACGGAAGGAGCGCCCGCGGTGCTGGTGGTGGCTCCGGAGATTCGTTCCTGGATTGCGAGCTGGCTTCGCGGCGCGGTGCGCAATCTGACTGTCATGGCCTTCACCGAGATCCCGGATAACCGGCGTATCCGGGTCGTCGCCACCGTGGGCAAGGGCGATACCGCGCAGGCGCGGGCATGAGCAAGCGAACAGGAGCAGGCAGATGAATGTACGGCGATATCGGGCACGGGACATGCGTGATGCGATGCGGCAGGTGCGCGAGCAGCAGGGCGCGGACGCGGTTATTCTCTCCAGCCGTCGGGTCGATGGAATGCTGGAAGTGGTGGCCGCGCTGGAACCCGCCCCGGCCGCCAATGTGACCGAGTCCGGTTCAGCGAACCGTTCCGCCCACACCATCCCTGTCGACCCCGAACTGGCCGCCATGCGTCGGGAATTATCCGATTTGCGCACGCTCCTGATGCAACAGAACGCCTGGAGCGAGCGCGATCAATGGGCGGTTCGCCATCCCTTGGCCGCCGAGTTCGTCGAGCGTCTCCAGAAATGCGGCTTCAGCGAAAAGCTGGCGCGCAGTCTCGTGGGCAGCATTCATGAAGACTCGACGGCCGAGACCGCCTGGTCGCGTCTGCGCACCCGTCTGTCGGCCTCCATCGCCACGGCCGCGCCCACCGTCCTCGAACAGGGTGGTATGCTTGCGCTGGTGGGATCGACCGGCGTTGGCAAGACCACCACCCTGAACCGTCTCGCGCTGCGTCAGATCCGGCGGATGGGTCGCGATTCGGTGATCCTCGTCACGCTCGATCGGCAGCGCATCGGCGCGTACAAACAATTACAAGCGTTTGGTCAGATGGCCGGGATTCCCGTCACGCTGTTGGAAAGCGAACGGGATCTGGTCGCCTTGTCGAACCGGGCGGGAGACGGAAAGTTGGTGCTGATCGATACCGAAGGACAGGCCGCACGCGAGGCGGCCGAGCGGAATCTGTTCGCCAAGGTGCGTCACCAGATTCCGCTTGAGACCTGGCTGGTGATCCCGGCCACCCATCAGGCGATGGTGTTGCGGCAAGTGTTACAGTCGTTTCAGGGCAGCGAGCCATCGGCACTGGTCCTGACGAAGGTTGACGAAGCGGAACAATTGGGCGAAACCTTGTCCGTTCTCCTCGAACAGCGTCTGGGTCTGGTGTTTTACAGCGACGGACAGCGGATCGATGAGGATTTCCACAAGGCGGATACGACGTATCTCACGCGTCTCGCGCTCCAGGAGCCGGCCCGGCCCGCAGAGATCGTCTTCGAGGACCACGCCGCTCCCGCCGCGTCCGCGCCGCTGAACCGAGCGCCCTTTGCCTCGCCGCCTCGGGCTCCCCGCGAGACCATGGTCTTGGAGTCGGTGTTGCCTTTCAGGAAAACCGTTCATGCAGCCCCCCATTAGGCACCGGCCGCTTCTGAGTATGGCGATTGCCAGCGGAAAAGGCGGTGTCGGCAAGACGAACGTCGCGGTTAATCTGGCGGTGTCGCTAGCCCGGCTGGGGCGTCGCGTGATGCTCTTCGACGCCGATCTCGGTCTGGCGAACGCGGATCTTCTGCTCGGACTACGCCCAACCAAAAGCTTGCACGATCTGGTCGCGGGGACGGCGGACACCCTCGAAGAGATCCTGGTCGAAGGGCCGGACGGCCTGCTGCTGGTGCCGTCCGCCTCCGGCATCGGAACCATGGCGAATCTCACGCCGGTCGAGCATGCCGGGCTGATCCGCGCCTTCAGCACCTACGATAAGCCACTCGATGTCCTGATCGTCGATACGGCCGCGGGCGTGCAGGATTCGGTCACCAGCTTTTGCAAGGCGGTTCAGCATGTGTTCGTGGTGGTCTGCGACGAGCCGGCCTCCTTGACGGATGCCTATGCCTTGATCAAGGTACTGCGCCAGGAGCATGGCCTGCTGCGCTTTCGGGTGATCTGCAATATGTTGCGCACCCCCGAATCCGGACGGCGCCTGATGCGCAAATTATCCTCCGTGTGCGCGCAATATCTCCCTGACGTGATCCTGGATGCATCGGGTATGATTCCCATGGACGAACACCTGCGGCGCGCCGTGCAGAAACGCGAGCCAGTCGTGAAGCTCTATCCCGGGAGTTTGTCGGGACAGGCGCTGATCGATCTGGCCAAACAAGCCAATCGCTTGACGGTGTCCGAGACCGGCATGGGCGGGATCGGCTTTTTTGTCGAGCGGATGCTGCAACGTGCCTGATGACCGCACATCGCTCCTTGCCAGGCTATTCGGGGACCGCCGATCAATCGGAACACTTGGTGACGGCGAACCTCGAGCTCGTGAGACGCATTGCCCACCATCTAGCGGCGCGCCTCCCCGCGTCGGTCCAGATCGAGGATCTGGTTCAATCCGGCATGATCGGCTTGATCGAGGCATCCCGTCAGTTTCAAGGCGGTCAGGGGGCGACCTTTGCCACCTATGCGGGCATTCGCATCCGTGGCGCCATGATTGACGAACTGCGGCGTTCCGACTGGACGCCGCGTTCGGTGCATCGGAACAGCCGCCGGATTGCCGAGGCGATCCAGCAGGTGGAGTCACGCGAGGGACGGGCGGCAACGGATCGCGAGATTGCCGGCGAACTCGGGGTCGCGCTCGACGACTATCATGCGATGCTTCAGGATTCCGCGAGTGCGCAGATTCTTGGACTGGAGGATCTTTTCGGCGAGGATACGGATTCTGATCGCTGGTTGCCGGGCGGCGGTCCGGGACCGGGCGAACATTTCGAGATTGATCGGCTGCGGGACGCACTGGCTCAGGCGCTCGTGGGTCTGCCCGAAAAGGAACGCCTGGTGCTTGCTCTGTATTACGACGAGGAACTGAATCTCCGAGAAATCGGCGCCGTTCTTGGCGTCACTGAATCGCGCGTGAGCCAGATTCGCAGCCAGGC
The DNA here is from genome assembly GCF_016653465.1 of Thiocystis minor. Taxonomy (GTDB): domain Bacteria; phylum Pseudomonadota; class Gammaproteobacteria; order Chromatiales; family Chromatiaceae; genus Chromatium; species Chromatium minus. Next base: position 10,041 of record NZ_NHSQ01000024.1, read on the forward strand.
ACTCCACCGTTTGCGCGTCCGCCTGAACGAGTGGATCCAGGAAGAAACTGGTTCATAATTGTTAATCCGGCCAATGCCATTGGGGGCTCCGTGTGGATAAAGGCATGAAAATTCTTATCGTGGACGATTTTTCCACGATGAGGCGCATTATCAAGAATCTGCTTCGCGAACTGGGGTTTAATAACACCATGGAAGCGGACGATGGCAGTACCGCGCTGCCGATGTTGAAGAATGGCGGTTTCGATTTTCTGGTGACGGACTGGAACATGCCAAATATGGAGGGGATTGATCTGCTGCGAGCGGTTCGCGCCGATCCGGCCCTGAAGACGCTCCCGGTCCTGATGGTGACGGCCGAGGCCAAGCGGGATCAGATCGTCGAGGCGGCGCAAGCCGGCGTCAACGGCTACATTGTCAAACCCTTTACCGCCGAGACGCTCAAGGAGAAGATCGACAAAATTTTCGAGCGCCTTGAAGCCTAGGTACGCTGATGAGGATCGCGAGCGTTGGCGGATAATCGGCCGGTTGCGTTCATCGCAAAGTCCTGTGCAGACCGTCGATTCCAACTCTCCAGCGCAAAGGTTCGAGATCCGAACTGTTGGTTATTGCGGCCAATCAAGCATCATAGATGCCCGGCAAGGAATCATCGATGGACAATGACGAAGAAAGCAAGGCATTCCAAATAAGCCTGGCGAAGCAATTGGTCGAGCATCTGGAAGCGGGCCATGAAGACCGGGCCGCCGAGGCGATCCGCCAGCTGAGGATTCCCTACGAACGGGAACTCTTCGAGGAACTCGGCAAGCTGACGCGCGATTTGCACGAGGCGCTGAACAGCTTTCGTGGCGATTCCCGTTTGGTGGAACTCACGCGCGACGAGATTCCGGATGCGAAGGAACGTCTCAATTATGTTGTCACCATGACGGAGCAGGCGACCCACCGGACGCTCAACGCGCTCGACGAGGGCATGCCGATCGCGGAATCTCTCCATGCGCGATCCCTGGAGCTTACGGACACTTGGAACCGGTTTCGCCAGCGCGAACTGTCGGTCGACGAATTCCGCGAGTTTGCTCGCGCCTTGGATGTCTTTTTTGCCGCGAGCGGCGAAGAGACCGAGCGTTTGCGGTCGTTGATGTCCGAAGTCATGATGGCTCAGGATTTTCAGGATCTTACCGGGCAAATCATCCGCCGCGTCATCCGCCTGGTACATGAGGTCGAGGAAAATCTCGTCGGACTGATTCGGTTGTCCAGCGCGCGCATGGAGCCTGGCAAGGCGGCGAAGCAGGCGGCGTCGACGAAGGACGCGGAGCATGCCGGTCCGCAGAGTCACGGCCCCATCGTACCCAATACTCAGGATACGGCTTCGGATGTCGTCAGTGGGCAGGACGACGTGGATGATTTGCTTTCCAGCCTGGGCTTCTAGCCCGCTGACATCAGGTGATTTTGCATGGCAATCGATCCGCAAGACGAGATTCTTCAGGATTTCCTGGTCGAGGCGGGAGAACTTCTCGAAGCTCTGAATGAGCAACTGATCGATCTGGAGCAGAACCCCGAGGATCGAGATCTTCTGAATGCGGTCTTTCGCAGCTTCCATACGATCAAGGGCGGTGCGGGGTTTCTGAACCTCAACTCGATGGTGGTCATCTGCCACCATGCCGAGGACGTCTTCAATCTTCTGCGCAACAATCAGCGCAAGATCGAGCCCTTCCTGATGGATACCGTTCTGCGTGTCCTCGACGTGCTCAACGTCATGTTTGGCGACCTGAAGTTGGGCAACGAACCAGAACCCGCGCCTGATCGACTGATCGAGGATCTGGCGAAACTGGCGGTTCCAGGCGAACAGCCGCGCGCGCCGGCGGAGACCGTGTCTACATCTCCACCCCCCGTCAAACTGCCGGAGGCGCCCGTCTGCGACGCGATTCCAGTGGCTGTCGCGCCGACTTCAGCCCCTGAAACCAACTTCCCCGAAAACGGAGCTAAAAGCGCGACTTCGAACGCTTCGGATGACATCACGGAAGCAGAGTTTGAGGCGCTGCTCGATATCGTGTCCGGAACCGGAAAATCGGTTGCCGAGACGCTCGCCGAGTCAGTGTCCGCGCCCTCGCCTGAATCGTTATCCAGCGATCTGATTACAGCCGAGGAGTTTGATGCGCTGCTCGATCAGTTGCACGGGCAAAGATTGGCGGAATCCAACGCGACTCCAGCCGCTTCCGATCCATCCGCGCCAGAGATCCAGACGCCGAGACCGCCCCTCTCCCGGCCCGTCGAGGGTCAGTTGGCCAGCTCCGTCGATGCCTCTTCTGGTGCGTTCGGCGAGAAAGAGGAGGCCGCGGTTCCTTCCCTGGCGAAGAGCGCGCGAGGAACCGCGGCAGGGGCCAGCGCCGAGACCTCGGTGCGGGTCGATACGCAGCGACTGGACGAGATCATGAATCTGGTGGGCGAGCTGGTGTTGGTGCGCAACCGCATGAGCATGCTGCGCACCCGCACCATGGACGAGGAATTGGGCAAGGCGATCGGCGCGCTGGCGCTGGTCACTGCCGACCTACAAACGGCGGTAATGAAGACCCGGATGCAACCGATCAAGAAGGTCTTCAGCCGCTTCCCGCGCGTCGTGCGCGATTTGGCGCGCAGCCTGGGGAAGGAAATCGATCTGGAGATCTTCGGCGAAGAGACCGACCTGGACAAAAATCTGGTCGAGGCGCTGGCCGATCCGCTGGTCCATCTGATCCGTAACGCCGTCGATCACGGAGTCGAGTTGCCCGATGTGCGCGAGGCACATGGCAAGCCGCGCAAGGGAACCATCGTGCTGGGCGCCGCACAGGAAGGCGACCATATTTCGCTGATCATCCAGGATGACGGACGTGGCATGGACCCGGTGGTATTGCGTCGCAAGGCCGTCGAGAAAGGGCTGTTGGAATCCACGATGGCCGAACGCCTGAGTGATCGGGATTCGTTCAATCTGATCTTTCTGGCCGGACTCTCGACCAAGGACGAGATCTCCGACGTGTCTGGGCGCGGAGTCGGCATGGATGTCGTCAAGACGCGCATCGCCCAGCTCAACGGCACGGTCGAAATCGACTCGGAGATCGGGCGCGGTACCAAACTGATGGTCAAGTTGCCCTTGACCCTGGCCATCCTGCCCGCGCTGATGGTGATTTTGGATGGGCGCCGGTTCGCGATTCCGCTGGCGTCGGTCTCGGAGATTCTCGATCTCGATCTGACCCGCAGCCATTTTGTCGACGACCAGGAAGCGATCATGGTGCGCAGCCATGCTCTGCCGCTCTATTACATCGGGCGCTGGCTGCATCCAAACCGGCTCATCGAACCCAAGACCGAGGCGCATGTGGTCGTGGTGCATGTCGCGCAGCGCAAGGTCGGGTTGGTCGTGGACGGGCTGGTCGGTCAGGAAGAGGTCGTGATCAAACCGCTGGGCCGCGGCCTGCAGGGGGTTCCTGGGTTGGCGGGCGCGACCATCACGGGCGACGGCGGAATTGCCTTGATTATCGATGTCCCGGAACTGCTCAGGGTGATGGGCCGCCCCGGTTACGGCGGGCGCGGTTCGCGAGCCGCGCGTCAGTTGGCGCAAGCGGGAGCCTGAACGATGACGCTACGAGTCGTCGTGGTCGATGATTCCGGGTTTTTTCGGAGACGGATCGTCGAAATTCTCAACGCCGACATCGGGATCGAAGTGGTCGGAACCGCCGCCAACGGTCTGGAGGGGATCGAGGTCGTCAAGCGTCTGAATCCGGACGTGGTGACCATGGATATCGAGATGCCCGTGATGGATGGCATTACCGCGGTTCGTCGCATCATGGCAGAATCCCCCAGGCCGGTCCTGATGTTCTCGACGCTGACGACGGAGGGCGCTAGGGCGACCCTGGATGCGCTGGATGCGGGCGCGATGGATTTTCTGCCCAAACGCTTCAGCGAAATTGCCAAGGACGAGGATGCCGCCAAGGTGATGCTGCGCCGTCGTGTTCGTGCATTGGCCCGCACCCGGCATCAGGCGCTCAGCCGTCCCGCAGCCCGGGAGCGGCCGTCGACGCATGAGCCCGAGCTGGCGGCGTCCTCCGCGCGGAGGGCGCCGGTCAGCGCCATCCCGCTGCATTCATTGCGCGCCGTGCTCATCGGCACCTCGACGGGGGGGCCGGTCGCCCTTCAGGAAGTGCTGAAGGTGCTGCCGAAAAGCTTTCCCTTGCCGATCATCCTGGTCCAGCACATGCCCGCGAGTTTTACCCCGGCATTTGCGGAGCGACTGAACAATCTCTGTCAGATCGAGGTCCGCGAGGCGGTCTCGGGCGACGTGCTGAAACCCGGTTGCGCGCTCCTGGCGCCAGGCGGTCAGCAGTTGGTGCTGGAAGGGGGCGCGCAGATCCGTGTCAGAATCCAGGAAAATCCGCCAGGAACCATTTACAAGCCGAGCGTCGATATCACCTTTCACTCGGCGGTCGCCGCGTTGAAATCCCAGGTGCTCGCCGTGGTGCTGACCGGCATGGGAGCCGATGGCCGCGAAGGGACACGGGCACTGCAAGGGCAGGGCGCCCATGTCTGGGCACAGGATGCGGCCAGTTCGGTCGTGTTCGGAATGCCGGCGGCGGTGATCGATGCCGGTCTTGCGGATCATGTTCTGGCGTTGAAGGATGTAGGACCGGCACTGGTGAAGGGTTTCTGCTGAAATGGATATCCTGAGCATGGCCGGGATCCTTCTGGGTCTCGTCGCCATCCTGGGGGGGGCGGTCGCGAAGGGCAGCAGTCTGGGGGCGCTCTGGAATCTGGCCGCCTTTGTCATTGTGATGATCGGAACCCTGGGGGCCACGTTGGTGCAGACGCGTGCCCCGGTCTTTTTGCACGCGTTCAAGATCGTGCCCTGGGTGTTCATGCCGCCCAGCCTCAATCCGCGATCCATGATCGCGCGCATCGTCGAATGGTCCCAGTTGTCGCGCAAGGAAGGTCTGTTGGGCCTGGAGGATCAGTCGGAAGCAGAGACTGATCCCTTTGTCCGCAAGGGACTCCAACTGCTGGTCGACGGGACCGAGCCGCTGGCGTTGCGGCAAATTCTGGAAGCGGATCTGGATAATCGCGAAGCCTTCGATCTGCAGGGAGCCAAGGTGTTCGAGAGCATGGGAATCTACTCGCCGACGCTCGGGATCATTGGCGCTGTCATGGGATTGATGGCGGTCATGCAGAATCTGGCCGATCCGAGCAAGCTTGGACATGGCATCGCGGCGGCCTTTGTCGCGACCATCTACGGCGTTGGCCTGGCCAATTTGCTTTTTCTACCCATGTCCAACAAACTCAAGGGAATCGTTCAGGCGCGGACAAATTATCAGACGATGCTGCTCGAAGGGTTGATTGCGATTGCCGAGGGTGAAAATCCGCGTCATATCGAAAATAAGCTAAACGGCTTTATCCAGGGCTGACAACTGCTCATGGCGAGGAGAAAAAAGCAGGAAGAGCACGGGAACCATGAGGCATGGGCGATTCCTTATGGCGATCTGGTCACCCTCCTGATGGCCTTTTTTGTCGTGATGTACGCCGTGTCCGTGGTCGATACCGGAAAATACCGCGTCTTGTCCAATTCGCTGGTCGAGGCTTTCGGCTCGCAGGTGCCGGTGGATCCTATCCAGATCGGGGAACCGAGTCTTGCGCTTAATCTGATGAACGACGATGTGTACCGTTCGCTCGTGCCGATCGAGATCGAGAGCGGTGCCGCGTCTCGACAAAGCGAGATCGCCATCCAAAATCCGTTGTCGCCGACCGATGTCGCCATCGAAAATGCACTTGATTTGCTCGAAAACGAGGAACGCGCTCGGATTCTCAAGGAAATTGGGGAGATGTCCGAGGAGATCGAGTCATCGCTGGGATCGCTGATCCAGGATGACGACATCCAAGTGACGCGCAAACCCTACTGGCTTGAGATTGCGATCAACTCCAACCTCCTGTTTTCGAGCGGGTCCGCGACGCTTGAACCCGCCGCGCGTCCCGTGCTTGAGAATGTGGCCGCGATCCTTGCCAAGCGGGACGCGCGGATCCATGTCGAGGGTCACACCGATAATTTGCCGATCAGCAATTCGACCTATCCGTCCAATTGGGAGCTTTCGTCCGGTCGCGCCGCGACGGTCGTCAACCTCTTCGCCCAGAATGGGGTCGATCCGGAGCGGATGGTCGCGATCGGATACGCCGAATTTCAGCCACTGGCCAGTAACGCGGCGGATAAAGGGCGGGCGCGGAATCGTCGTGTCGCGGTGATCGTGCTGCCTGGCCCGCCTCCACGCGCGGGCGAGGCCATCGAACCCGAGCGGCTGCGAAGCGACTACGAAGCCGAGATCGGACGAATTCAATAACGATGGGCTGCCTAATGAATCGCGCGAGGATGTAATGATCGCAGAAGACACGAACGTGAATGCCAAGGGATCTTCTTCGTCGTATGTGACGTTCAGTCTGGAGGACGAGACCTACGCCATCGATGTATTACAGGTTCAGGAAGTCCTGAAACTCACCGAAATCGCACCGGTTCCTGGTGTGCCCGATTACATTCTCGGCATCATCAATCTGCGTGGCGACGTGGTGACCGTCATCGATGCCCGCCGGCGCATGCTGCTCCCCGAGCGCGCGCCAGACGATGCCTCCCGGATCGTCATCATCGATGTCGATAATCAGAATGTCGGCATCCTGGTCGATTCGGTTGCCGAGGTTGTGCGGATACCGCCGAATGCAGTCGATCCCGCGCCTGCGGTCGGTAACGATCAGACGAGTCGCTTTATCCTGGGCGTCAGCAGTACCGAGGAGGGACTAACGATCCTGATCGATCTCAATAAATTGTTGTCCGACGATGAATGGGCGGCGATTCGCGAACGTTAGCCCGTCCCTCCACGGCAGTTGCATCGGCGTCATCGTGTCGCCCGCCCCGGCGATGCGGAACGTTTAGGAGATTTCCATGCGCGACTTGATCGGGCCGCCCCGGCCAGTCCAGCCGCAAACCCCCTCGCGGCCATTGGGCGACGAGCAGGATCGGAGCTATGCGCGGCAGAATCCCGTGGCTCGCCCGCGAAAAAATCGGGGCGACCTGCGTGATCGGCAGCGTCGTTCGGGTGAACGCCGTCAATTCGAGCGTCGTTCGGAAGAGCGTCGTTCGGACGAGCGCCGTCTGGACTCTCGTCTCTCGGAAGATCGGCGCCTGGAAGAGCGGCGCTCGGACGAACGGCGGGGCGGGGAGCGACGTTCGACGGAGCGTCGGTCGGTCAAGGGTCGGCTGGGTCGCGGCAATGGAAAACGGGAAGCCGGGCCACCTTCGTCGTCGACCGGAAGACGACGAGGCCTGATCGATGACTATGCCTGAATGCACACGGTTTGAATGAACGAAAATCTGCTGTTTGGTGCGGCCTTGGCGCTGTTTGTCCTGATTCTCCTCGCCATTCTGCTGGCTGGTGTTGCCCTGAAGTCCATCTCGACTCTGCGGCGCCAGATCCGGGAGATCCGGCATGATCATCAACGTCAAAATACGTCCCTTCTGGCATTGCATGGGGCTATGAAAATGATCTCCGAGGACGTGATCAGCCATGGTCAGGCGCAGTCTTCGGTCAGGCGAACCCTCGAACGTCTGGCCGATCAGCAGAACGAGATGCGTCTGCGCGATGTCGACGATGGACTTTACCCCCAGGCTATCCAACTGATCCAGGAGGGGCGCGGTCGCGAAGAGGTCCGTAAACTCTGTGGCTTGACGGACTCGGAGGTGGATCTGCTGTTCAGTCTGCATGGCCAGGGACTCGGTTTCGGAGCAAACTTGACAGCTTCAACGCGACGCTGAACGGTGCCTCATTCCTGTTCCGCCGGTTCTTGATCGAGAAGCGTGGGTTTTCGCGGGTCAATCCCCTCCAGCATGAAGATAAAGGCGAGAACTTCGGCAACCGCGATATAGAGGTTCCTGGGAATCTCGTCGCCGATCGGAATTTGCGCCAGTGCTTCGACCAGAATCGGATCGGATTGCAAGGGGATCCCCTGTTCCCCGGCGATGCGCAGTATTTCCTCGGCAGTGAGCCCCTTGCCCGCGGCGGTGATCCGAGGTGCGTTGAGACGATCCCATTGCAGCGCGATGGCCTGTGGGACGGCGTCTTGCCGCTGGTCTTTCTTCATGCCCGCTCGCTCACCATGGGCGAGCGCCGGGCAGGTTGGGGGCTGCCGCCGGGCCGATGGCTTGCGTGCAGGCTGGCGACCTCGATCTTTCGGTCCAGCAACTGTTGGCGCAAAGTCTCCAGATGTTGTCGCAGGATGTTGGCGCCAGTCTCGTTCTCTGCCTGAAGACCTGCATGCAGCCGATCCAACCGGAGACTCAGATTGATCGACAAGGGGCCTAGTCGGGGTAAATTCAGTCTGATCCGCATGCTCCAACCGTCGTCCTCGGATTGGTCGCTGCGGTTCTCCCGTCGAATATCGGCTTCCAGGGCCGTTAAACCCGACGGGGTCTTGAAGGGTAACTCCAGGATCCATTGCGGCTGATCGGTGCCCGCCTCCAGGCTTCGCAGCTGTTGAGTCACTACTTGTTTAATCATCCCGTCAACCTCCTTGGCCAAGACCTCTGGCGCAGTCGCGCGCGAGTGAGGCGTTTCGTCGTGAGTGCGATGCGAGGCTGGATTCGGCTCCGGCGCGACGGATCGGGCTTGAGGGGGATTGGGGTCTGGAAGCCGCGGATGGTCCGTGCTGTCTGGTGCCGCCGATTCTAGCGGCAAGGCGTTCGGCGTGGCTCCCGCTGGAACCACTGTCCGCGCCTGTGGCGTTGGTCCCGAGGACGACGGCGACTGATCGGCGGTACGGATCTGCTCGGCGAGGCACAGCAATTGCGCCTTGAGATCGAGCGAGCGATCGCTGGCGCGCGCGGGGTGTGCGGTCGTTTGCGCCATCAAAGCCTCCAGCCAGAGGCCGGATTGCGTCATCGCGGCGTACAGGCGCTCCGGGGCGCCCCGTTCCTGTGGCGTGACGGGGCGGGATTGAGAGTTTGGGGAGGTGGGCGGTCGTATTGGATTGCCGGTAGGCTCGGCTGGTTTTGGAGGTAGGGCGGGCGGCAGGGCACTCTCCGATGCGAGTGCCTGGAGCGATGTCGGGCGCGTCGCTGGAGGATGCGTCTGATCGGCGGTGCGGATCTGCTCGGCGAGGTGCAATAATTGCGCCTTTAGATCGAGTGACAGATCGCTTGAATGCAAGGGGTTTGTAGCCGTTTGAGCCAGCAGCGCCTCAAGCCAAATGCCGGATTGAGCGATGGCGGAAGACAGACGCTCCGGGTCGACCAGATCCTTTGTCGTCGTCAACCCTCCAACGAGCGTTTGGATCATTCGCTGGGTTGCGTCAATCGTCGGGGTTGAATGCGCCGATAACAGGGCGGGGCATCCATTGGGACTCTTCAGCCGGGTGATCCAACTCTGAAGCGTGATCGCGAGCGGCCGGGATTGAGGAAGGTTTTGGCGGAGCTGAATGTCCAGCCATTCGCGCGAGCCAGCGGTTGGGGGCGTAACTTTTGGAGTAGGGACCAGTTCGGTCCGCGGTCGAATGCGCAGGGTCAGCGTTGGGCTGACGGAGACAACCTCGGCTTCTATGCGTAAGGCGTTGACGGACGTCGAGCGCGTCTCGTTCAGCGTTGTCGCTTGGTGCGCTGACAGATCTGGCAAGGGTGCGGTCAACTGGACGCGCGCGACCGCTGACCAGGGCGCCTGCCCATGCAGGGGACGCAGACGGGCTTCGATGAGATTCGATGAAAGTCTTTGTGTCAGTTGGATTTCAAGCGGCATTCCAACCTTGAGGGAGAATTGGATGCCTGAGTTCCTTGTCTCGGAAAGGCTTGCTCCGGCTGAAGGGTTGAGTGCGCTGCTTGGTCCAGGCAATGCCGGTGGGATGAACTCGCTCATGGACACATGACTCGGCTCCGCGGCGAGGGAACTCGATTTGGAAAGGGCGCCGCTAAACCCCCGTTCTTCTCGCCTCGCGCTGATAGTAAAGCGCGGCGCGCATCAGGGATCTTTCGATCTGAGGATCGAGATTGGCGATGGCAAAGCCAGCGGAGCACGCGCCGGGTTTTGGGGATGGCCGCAGGTTGACCAGCACGGCTTCGCCGGACAGCGCGTTCCTTAGATCCGGTAACTTCATTCCGATGTACTCGAATCGTGATCCGAGCTGTTTTCGATCAATATCGGTCTCGTTTAATTCCAGACAAAACCCTTTGATCGAGATGTCGATGATCTGGGCGCTGAATTCGCTTTGCGATTCTTTGTGCTGGAGTCTGACGCTGCGTCGATCATGGAGCGGGAGATGCACCCGAAAAATGTCGCGTCGCTGCAGGAAGCTGATTTCAGTTGGATATTGGCCGACATACAGGGGCCGATCGTCTTCGCTTGGAACCTCGTCGACGGTCATCGAGAAGCGAATCGCAATACCGCGCAGACTGACATAAAGATGGATGCACTGACCTGGATCGAGTCGAGCGTGATCCTCAATTAGACCGGACTGCTCCAGATAGAGTCGTTTGCTGGCCGTATCGAGTCGAACCAACAGCGACTCGTACAGCGGTCCGTCAGGATCCGTACGCACTCCGATCAGTGCCAGGTGACGATAGATATCGTCGAGAATGGCTGAAATGCGTTTGGGTGTCGTGACCAATTCACCGTGGGTCAGGTTTGTTCGGTCACCCCCGATTGCCTGGCTTGAGAGTGTCTGCCTCAAGATCCCTAAATCCTGTGTCGTCTGCTTTATGCTTGACTGAAGGTACGGCTGCGTGGGCTCGCCGATTCAGTTCGTCCGCGTGGATTATAGGTCGCCGAGGCACCATCGTCACCGCTCAGGATGCGTAGCGACGTGGCGATGCGTTTGCGGTCGCGCTCGATCAGGCGTGCATTGGAGCGATTCATGCGATCGCAGCGGGTACTGGATTCGCGCAGAATCGACCATAGACCGAGCAGTTGGCCCTCGTCACCCACCCCGGCGAAGAATTTCGTCATGCCGGCCGGCGTGAAGGGGTGCCGAGCGAGCGCAACCCAATGCCTTTGCCGGAGTGTCTCTTCTTCGAGTTGCGCGACCAAGTCCTTTTTGCTGGCGAGAATCCGCAGCAGTGAATCGGTGTCCCGCGTCTCGATGGCGCGGGTTTCCTCCAGCATCGCCGTTTCCAGATCGCCCATCAGTTGAATCGATATCTTCAGCGATTGGGCAAACTGGGCCGTGGGGTTGGGAAGCGTTGTTTTGGGGCTTGCACGATCCATTTCATTCAATCTCTTAAGGATATCGATGGTCGATTGGAAAAAATCATCGCATCGATGTCAAGACAGCAGGCGTTCGAATCCGAGCATCCGATCGGCCAACCGCTGATTGTCGATGGAATAGCGGCCCTCGGCAATGGCGCCCTTGATTTCCGCGACCTTTGCTTCGTTGAAAGGAACATCGCTCGCGTTCTCGCGTGCGGCGCTCATGGTTCGTGCGGTTTGCGTGAGTGTCACGGATTCGCCGATCGCGCCGGGCGTCTTCGGGGTGGACGGCCTGTCGGCGGTTGACGTCACGCGCGGCTTGACCCCCGAGGGAGATCCTTCGGTGCGGAGATTGCCGCCAGTCAGGTTTTTAATGTCCATGGGCTTGATCCAGGTCGATTCGGGCTTGCCTTGTTTAACGGCCGGATGAAAGAGAACTGTAGAGGTATTCCCGCGGCGGATCAAATCTCCCGCACCGAAATGGCCTGCGCGCTGTACGATTTTAAAAGGCGGTTCTGATCGCTCCCGAGGGTTCCACATAGCCCTCCACGATGCGTTTGGAGGAACTGTTGCGCACCCGAATGCGCTGGCCGACCGTCCCTGCTTCCAGCGCCTCGCCTTTCATCCTGACCGTCAGGCCGGGTCTGGCCGAAAACAGGGTGACTTGTTGGCCACGCTCGACCAAGGTCCGCTGGGTCACATGGGCGTCAATCAACACCTGCTCCGGAACCAGCGCGCGTCGCGCCTCCAGGCCAATGACCGGGGCCAGTTCCTGGAAATACCCTCTCGCGAGTTGCGATGTCTCCAGGCGCTTCAGTCGCACGTCGGCGGGTTGAATGACCTGTTGGCGAGAGAGCGGCCGCGCGACGGTCACCACCTCCGTATAGCGCTCCACGCGAAACGGCACAAAGATGGACCAGGCGACAGGTTCGCTGCAACGGACATTGACCGTGCCGTTTCCTCCCGTACGGGCGCCAGGCGCAAGCTCGGCGGTTGGCGCGCGAGCGCAGCGCGCCAGGCGGAGCCGGCTATCCAACTGACCGATCTCGATGCGCGTCTCGACGCTGGCATCCGTTTTCAGCGAATCGGCCAGAAACGCATGCGCCGTTTCCAGGATACGCTCCAGCGGTTCGGTCGGCTCGTCTGCCGCGCGGATGGTGCCAGTCGTCAGTGTCGACAAGAGAATGACGGTCAAAGAAAGCCACCGGCGAAAGGCATGATCGATCCGATGCGATCGGGCGTGAGACATGGCGAGTATCCTGCGTGATGTGTTTGACAATCGACAAGCAGGAAATGCGCCTTGCCTTGCGGAAGCCTGGATTTCCGACTGATACAATCCAGTCCACCCGCTAAACGATCATGCTGTTAGACTTAAACCACGTCTAGCATGAAATGCGCTGTTTTCGAGTTGGATCGGCCTTGCATGAGCCAACCGGTGTCGCGGCGGACGCGGTTTACGTGATGGTCAATTTCGATCTGGAGACGTTGGATGAGTCAGTTTATTGACGATATCGATCAGCGCACCCGCATGGTCGGGCAGAATCGTATGGAATTGCTGCTGTTTCATCTGGGCGGCAAACAGATGTTCGGCATCAATGTCTTCAAGGTTCGAGAGGTGATCGCCAAACCCACGCTGCGGCACCTTCCCGGCTCCAGCCCGACGGTTCGCGGCGTGGCGAACATTCGCGGCCGAACGGTCTCCGTGATCGATCTGGCGCTGGCGATCGGCTTTGCCGCGCAACCGATCGACGATGACCGGGACGCCAAGGTGATCGTCACCGAGTTCAACCGTTCGGTCCAGGGTTTCTGGGTGTCCGCCGTGGATCGCATCGTCAATGTGAACTGGGAGACGGTCAAGCCGCCGCCACGCGGAACCGAGCGTGAAAGTTATTTGGTCGCGGTCACCGAGGTGGACGACCGACTGGTCGAGATCATCGACGTCGAACGGGTGTTTGCGCAGATCAACCCGCTCAAGTCCGAGGTCTCCGACGAGGTGCAGAAACAGGCCGCAATCCTGCCCCATGATCGTCGGATCCTGGTCGTCGACGATTCGCTGGTCGCGCGCAAGCAGATCGAGCGCGCCATCCTGGAACTGGGCTTTCGCACCGAAACCCGTTCCGATGGTCGAGCGGCGCTGGAGTATCTGGAAGAGCTTGCCGCCGCGGACATGGTGGAGTCATCGATCGAAATGGTCATCGCGGACATCGAAATGCCGCGCATGGATGGGTACACCCTGACGCGCAAGATTCGCGAACATGGCAAGTTGAAGAATTTGCGGGTGATCCTGCACTCATCCTTGAGCGGTCAGTTTAATCACGACATGGTCAAACGGGCCGGCGCCGACGATTTTCTGGCGAAGTTCGACCCGGACGAGTTGGCGACAACGGTGCTCAAGTACGCGAAGCAATCCTGATGGACGCAGGCTGTTGCAATCAACCTCGATTTCAAGATCATTCCTAAGGTTTAGCCGTGATTGATGCGCAGGATTACGCCGAGTTTTCCCGATTTCTCTCCGACTGTTGCGGCCTGGTGCTCGGCGAAAACCGCCAATATCTCGTCTCCAGCCGTCTGTCGCGTCTGCTCGATGAATTTTCGTTCGCGAAAGTCGAGGATCTGCTGAAAGCACTGCGGCGTTCCGCCGATCCCACGCTGAAATCCCGCGTGATCGATGCGATGACGACCAACGAGACCTCCTGGTTTCGCGATAACTATCCCTTCGACATCCTTCGTCAAGTCGTGCTGCCGGAACTAGCGGCCAAGCAAAAGCCGATCCGGATCTGGTCGGCGGCCTGCTCCAGCGGCCAGGAACCCTACAGCATTTCCATGGTCGTTGCGGAATGGGAAGGAAGCTATCCGCCCAAGACCGCGAGCGTCAGTATTTTGGCGACGGATCTTTCAGAAAGCGTGTTAGCCGATGCTCGCGCCGGTTTATATGACGGACTGAGCATCGTGCGCGGACTCAGCCCCGAGCGGCGGCAGCGTTTTTTCGAGTCGGTCGAACACGGCCATCGGATCAAGCCGGAGATTCAGCGCCGGGTGCGTTTTCAGAAGCTTAATCTGATGGAATCCTACGCGACGCTCGGAAAATTCGACATCGTCTTCTGTCGCAACGTCTTGATCTATTTTTCGGCCGAAACCAAGCGTCGAATTTTTGACGGCATCGCCCGTCAGATGGATTCTGGCGGTTATCTCTTTGTTGGCGCATCCGAAGCGGTTGGCTCCTACACCGATGCCTTCGAGGTTCTGCGCACGCCACAAGGCTCCATGCTGCGTCGGCGTTAGACGAGTGCAACTGTGCGAAAATCCCAAGACCGTCTCAGATCGTTGTCGTTGTCGTTGTCGTTGTCGTTGTCGTGATCGTGGTCTCGACATGGCGAATATTCGATTACGACAACGACAACGACAACGACAACGAGGAGGCCCCGTCTCGGAATTTGGGCAGCGAAGCTCTCGTTCCTGAAAAGTTCATCCCTGTGCTCGGATCGAATAGACAGGATGAACAGGATAGAAGTCATTGTTTTTAATCCTGTAAATCTTGAAAAATCTTGTTAATCCTGTCCATTTGAAGCGTTGTTCTCGTTTTTCCCTCCCGCGTCTACTGGCGCGCGGCTTGCATCATCTCCCGCAAAGAGATTGACGGGTCTTTGCAACCCATGAGCCGCACCCATGAGCCTTTCACTCGATAAAGCCTTTGGCATCCTGCCTGCGTCGGTCAAGCTCCAGGATCGGCGCAGCGAATTGCTGGCCTCCAATCTAGCCAATGCCGATACCCCGAACTACAAATCACGCGATTACGATTTCAGGGGCACCCTGGCGGCGATCGAAGGCCGGGGCAAGGGGTTGGCATTGGTCCAAACGCAATCCAATCACCTGCCGCTGCCCGGTCAGCCGGACGTCAATAGCGTACCCGACATGCTCTATCGCATTCCCGCGCAGCCGGCCCTCGACGGCAATACCGTCGACCCGCAACTGGAGCGGGCGGCCTTTGCCGAAAACGCCATGCATTATCAGAGCACCCTTGAGTTCCTGAATCGACGCGTGTCGGGTATCCGCGCCGCCCTGCGAAGAGAGTAACGCCATGAGCAATCTGTTCAGCATCTTCAATACCTCGGCCTCGGCGTTGACGGCGCAATCGGTCCGACTCAATACCGTGGCATCCAATCTGGCCAACGCCAGTACCGCCGCTAAGACGCCGGAAGAGACCTACAAGTCGAAACAGGTTCTGTTCCAGACGGTCCTGGACCGAGAGGATCCCGATCAGGCCGCCATGCCGGTGCGGGTTGCGGACATCGTCGATTCTCCGGCGCTCCCCATCCCGACCTATGAACCGAATCACCCTCAGGCCAATGAGGATGGCTATGTCTTTCGGCCCGCGATCAGCGTGGTCGAGGAAATGGCCAACATGATGTCGGCCTCGCGCAGTTACGAGGCTAATGTGGAGGTTATGAATACCACGCGACAATTACTGGAACGCACGCTGCGGGTTGGTCAGAGTTAAACCGCGTGCAGCGTGAATCAATCGTGACGTGCGTCGGGCGATACCAGGCGAACGCCAATGCGCAAACAGCACGCGCCCTATTGGAGACAGTGTCGGAGAACAGACCATGGCGGAAATATCCTCGGATGTCTTGAACGGACTTGGGCTGACCAGCTATGGCGCTCAATCCACCAAAGAAAATCGTGACAAGCTCGGACAGTCGGATTTTCTCAAACTGATGACCACGCAACTGGCCACTCAGGATCCGATGAAACCGATGGAAAACGGCGATTTTCTCGGTCAGATGGCCCAGTTCTCGACCGTGACCGGCATCGAGGCGCTGACCCAGCAATTCAGCGCGCTGTCGCTCTCGGTCAATCAAGGTCAGGCGCTTCAGGCGGCCGCGCTGGTTGGTAAGAATGTTCTCGTGCCAGGGACCAAGGCGCAACTGGATGCGGGGCAGGGCATGACAGGGGCGATCGGATTGACGGCGCCAGCGGATCAATTAACGGTTGGCGTCTACGATTCCAACGGTCAACTGATGCAAACCCTGGATCTGGGCGCCAAAGGATCGGGCATGGCCGACTTCACCTGGGATGGACTCATGTCCGATGGTAAACCCGCGCCGGAAGGCGTCTATGAGTTTCGCGCCACCGCCTCAAGCGGAGGCGCTTCACAGGCGGTCGAGACCTTTCTTGGCGGCCAGGTTCAAAACGTGACAGCGGACTATACCAACGGCGGCCTGATCCTCAATGTTCGGGGTTTGGGCGAGGTCAAATTAGCGGATGTCGCCCGGATCGGCTGAAGCTGGAGATCCGCATCGCGCTCCGGCGCTGATTGAACATCAACCACCGAATACTCACGAAGGAGCAACCTCATGGCTTTTAACATCGGATTGAGCGGATTGAACGCGGCGGCGGCCGATCTCAAGGTGACCGGAAATAATATCGCGAATGTCGGTACCACTGCCTTCAAACAGTCGCGCGCCGAATTCGGCGATATCTTCACCCGGTCTTATGGAACCATCAGCAAGACCAATATCGGCGCTGGGGTGCGGCTGATCGCCAACACCCAGCAATTCACCCAGGGGACGCTCGAATTCACCGACAACAGCCTTGACCTGGCCATCACCGGGCGCGGTTTTTTTGTCCTGAACGGCGAGGGAAATGACGACAATACTTACACTCGCGCCGGTGCCTTTCAGGTGGATGATGAGGGATACATCGTCAACAACGGTGCACCGCCGTTGCGTCTTCAGGGATTTCCGCCAACCGATCCGACCGATCCCAAAAGCCTCTTTCGCACCGGACTGCGGTCCGACATGCAGATCAATCTGGGCGACTCGCCGCCGAATGCGACGGCCGACATTGCTGCGCAGATCAATCTGCGGTCCGATGCCACGCCGCCGACTGTAGCTACGTTCAGTAGCGACGATCCGGATAGCTACAATTTCTCAACTTCGACGACGGTGTACGATTCATTGGGAACGCCACGCGCCGTAACTATGTATTTTATCAAAAAGGCCACACCTGCGGGTACCTGGGATGCGAAGGTGGAAATGGATGGCCGGGATCCTCCAGATCCAAAGGAGGTTATCGAAACGATCCCGTTGACCTTTGACGCGAATGGGCTCTTGACTGCGCCAGCGCCGAACGCAAAGACTCCTCTGACAATCCCAATGGCTAAATTTAAGCCAGTCAACGGCGCAACTGTCGGCCCGGATGATCCAGCGAATGGCGCTACCGGCACTAATATCATCAATCTCGATCTCACCGGCACGACCCAGTATGGACAGTCTTTTGCGGTGACCAGTCTTGAGCAGGACGGCTACACCACGGGCCGTATCACTGGCGTCGACGCCGACGAGGCAGGCGTGCTCTTCATCCGCTATTCCAACGGTCGGGCGCTGCCGCTTGGTCAGGTGGCGCTGGCCGATTTCGACAATCCGCAGGGACTCCAGCAAATCGGCGATAATTCCTGGGCCGAAACCACGTCCTCCGGCGGTCCGGTGGTCTTTGCGCCCGGCACCGGGAGTCTGGGCACTATCCAGGGTGGCGCGCTGGAGACCGCGAACGTGGATCTGGCGACCGAACTGGTCAACCTGATCACCGCCCAGCGCAACTATCAGG
Source organism: Thiocystis minor (assembly GCF_016653465.1). Taxonomy (GTDB): domain Bacteria; phylum Pseudomonadota; class Gammaproteobacteria; order Chromatiales; family Chromatiaceae; genus Chromatium; species Chromatium minus. The sequence goes on from NZ_NHSQ01000024.1 coordinate 27,863, forward strand.
CGAATTCGCAGACCATTAGCGCGGCCAACACCATCACCCAGACGATTCTGAATATCCAGTAAGGCCACGGCACGCCGGATGCCACAGGCGCGTCCGGCGCGCCGGAACCGCCCGCGCCGGACTGACCGCCAGGAGTCACTACCGTGGACCGCTTTCTCTATCTCGCGATGTCCGGCGCTAAGGAAAACCTCTACGCGCAGGCCATCAACAATCACAACCTGGCGAATGCCAACACCCACGGCTTTCGTCAGGCGTTGGGAGATGCCTATACCGCGCCGGTGCGCGGTCCGGTCTACGATTCGCGCGATTACGTCCAGACCCGGGACGAGGCGATCGACTTCACCCACGGTGCGCTCCAGAGCACCGGGCGCGATCTGGACATCGCCATCGAAGGCGAGGGCTTCATCGCCGTCCAGGCCCCCGATGGCGGCGAAGCCTATACCCGCGCCGGCAATCTGCACATCGATGCGCTGGGCATGTTGCGCAACGAGCGCGGCCTGCCGGTGCTCGGCGATGGCGGCCCCATCGCCATCCCGCCCAACGAGACCCTGCTCATCGGCACCGACGGAACCATTACCGTGCGACCCGTGGGTTCGGCGCCGAGCGCGCTGGCGGCGGTCGAGCGCATCCGTCTGGTGAATCCGGATGTCAAAAGCCTGAAACGCACCGAGGATGGCCTGATTCGTGCTGGAGATGGTCAAGCCCCGCCCGCGGACGCCAACGTGCGGGTGGTGACCGGGATGCTGGAGACCAGCAATGTGAACACGGTGGCGGCGCTGACCAAGATGATCGAACTCTCCCGCCATTTCGAGATGCAGGTGAAGATGATGGAAAGCGCCAACAATGTGGAACAGAACCACAATCGTTTACTGGGGATCGGTTAAACCATGAACCAATCGCTCTGGATCGCCAAAACCGGCCTCGATGCGCAGCAGACCCGGATGTCCGTGGTCGCCAACAACCTGGCCAACGTCAACACCAACGGTTTCAAGAAGGGGCGGGCGGTGTTCGAGGATCTGATCTATCAGACCATCCGTCAGCCGGGCGCCCAGGCCACGCAGGAGGCGCAATTGCCCTCCGGACTCACGCTCGGGATGGGCGTGCGCACGGTCGCGACCGAAAAGCTGTTCGGGCAGGGCGGGTTCGTGCAGACCGAAAATTCGCTGGACATGGCCATCGAGGGACGGGGCTTCTTCCAGATCCTCATGCCCAATGGCGACATGGGCTACACCCGCGACGGTACCTTCCAGCTCAATGCCGACGGTGAGGTGGTCATGTCCAATGGCTATGCCTTGCAGCCGGGCATCGTGGTGCCCGAAAACGCCCTCTCGGTCTCCATCGGCAAAGACGGCACCGTGTCGGCGCAACTGCCCGGCGAAGCCGCGCCGCAGGAATTGGGCAACATTCAGCTCGCTGACTTCGTCAATCCCGCCGGTCTTCAGGCCGTGGGCGAGAACCTCTATCTCGAAACGGGCGCGTCCGGGGCGGTGCAGACCTCCGCGCCTGGAGAGAATGGCGTCGGCACCGTCATGCAGGGCGCCCTGGAGACCAGCAACGTCAACATGGCCGAGGAGCTGGTCAACATGATCGAGACCCAGCGCGCCTATGAGGTCAACTCCAAGGCCGTGTCGGCGGCGGACCAGATGTTGCAGTTCGTCAATAACAACCTCGCGCGGTAAGCGTCCGACACCAAGGCTATGAAGACCACCATGATTCTGAGTCGTCTCGTCCTGCTGCTGGCGGCGGTGAGCCTCTCCGCCTGCAGTACCCTCGTTCCGCCGAAACCGGGCGATTCCATGGAGTATCGTCCGGCCGCGCCCGTCACGCCGATTGCTCCGGCCAACAATCACGGCGCCATTTTTCAAGCCGTGCAGGGTCAGGGGTTGTTTGAGGACTACAAGGCACGGCGAGTCGGCGATCTGGTGACGGTTCTGCTGGCGGAAAAGACCAACGCCAAAAAGTCGGCGGAGACCTCGACCGCCAAGAATTCCGAGCTGTCCATGGAACTGGGCAGTCTCAGTCTTGGTGGTCGCGATGTCGTTCCGGGCGGCCTGTCGCTGTTGGGTGCCAGCGGCACGGGCGAGCGCGCCTTCGATGGTTCGGGCGATTCCAGCCAAAGCAATCAGCTCAGCGGCGAGATTACCGTCACCGTCGCCGAGGTACTGCCGAACGGGAATCTGGTGGTGCAGGGCGAGAAGTGGCTGGGCATCAATCAGGGCAATGAGTTCGTGCGCCTGCGCGGCATCATCCGTCCGGTGGACATCAGCGCGACCAATACCGTGAAGTCGACTCAGGTTGCCAATGCCCAGCTCTATTACGGGGGCACGGGGGCAATTCCGGATAGCAACGCGCAAGGTTGGCTCTCGCGCTTTTTCAACAGCCCGATCTGGCCTTTCTGAGCCAGGTTCGGGGTGAAACCGCATCGCCGAGGTTTTTCATGAACAGGATCGGGCTCGTCGCAAGTCTCGCGCTGCTGGCAGGGATTTGCCTGGGGTCGGCCAATCTTCTGGCCGGAAACGAACTGGCGTCTGATGGTGTCGACGACGGCAATTCGACGGGAAGCGAGCGGATCAAGGATCTGGCCAATATCGCCGGCGTGCGCGATAACCAACTGATCGGCTATGGTCTGGTCGTTGGCCTCAATGGCACCGGTGATCAAACCACCCAGGCGCCTTTTACCGTCCAGAGTCTCAAGAACATGCTGGGGCAGCTTGGCGTGACGATTCCGCCCAATGTCAATCCGCAGCTCAAAAATGTGGCGGCGGTCATGATTACCGCCGACCTCGCGCCCTTCGCCAAGCCTGGACAGCGCATGGACATCACCGTCTCCTCGCTCGGGAACGCCAAGAGCCTGCGCGGCGGGACGCTCCTGATGACGCCCATGAAAGGGGCCGATGGACAAGTCTACGCCATGGCTCAGGGCAATCTGACCGTGGGCGGTTTCGGGGCCGGGGGCGACGATGGCAGCAGTATCACCGTCAACGTACCGAGTGTCGGCCGCATTCCCAACGGCGCCACGGTGGAGCGCGAGGTGCCCAGTAGCTTCGGGCAGGGCGATTCGCTGGTCCTCAATCTCAAGCGTCCGGATTTCACCACCGCCAACCAGATGTCGGAGGTCATTAACGAACGGTTCGGCGGGGATGTCGCGCAACCGCTCGACGGATCCTCGGTGCAGGTCCGTGCGCCGACCGATCGGGGGCAGCGCGTCGCCTTCGTCTCGATGCTCGAAAACCTGTCGGTGGCGACGGGCGATCCGCCGGCGCGGGTGGTTATCAATGCGCGAACCGGCACGATCGTGATCGGCTCCGGCGTCAAGGTGACGCCGGCGGCGGTCTCTCATGGCAACCTCACGGTGACCATCAGTGAAGATCCGCAGGTGTCGCAGCCACAGCCGTTTGGGCGCGGCCAGACCGCCATCGTGCCGAACAGCAATGTCGAGGTGACGCAGGACGAGAACCGCATGTTCCTCTTCGCCCCAGGGACTTCGCTGGGCGAGATCGTTCAGGCCGTGAACGATGTCGGCGCCGCGCCCGGCGATCTGGTGGCCATCCTCGAAGCCCTGCGCGAAGCCGGTGCCCTGCGCGCCGACTTGGTCGTCATCTGAGCCGCCGCCATGCTGCCTTCTGGCTCCACGCCCGCGTTCGGGGCCGGCGTCAATCAGGGCGGCGGAGCCACGCTGTCGGCTCCGACCGGGTTGGTCAGCGATCCGGCCAGTTTCGGCGCGCTGGCCAAATCCGCCCGCACTGGCAACCGCTCCGGACTGGAGGCCGCCGCGCGGGCGTTCGAGGCACTGCTGACCGGTCAGATGCTCAAGCAGATGCGGTCGGCATCGACGGGCGGCGGGCTGTTCGATTCCGAACAGACCAAGCTCTATCAGGATCTCCACGACCAGCAGGTGACGAGCCTGTTGAGCGAAGGTGAGGGCTTGGGTATCCGCAAGGCGCTGATGCGGCAACTAGCGCCCGAGCAGACCGCCGGCACCGCCGATTCCGCCACGCGCGACCCAGCGGATCTGCGCATCCCCGAACGCAATCGCTGGCTGAGACGCCAACGGTGCCGGGAAATTGACGCCGCGTCCGCAGATAGCGCCGGGAATGCGGCGGGGACGGTGTCCTCCACCGCTAACGCCGGTCAGACGGACGCTTCCCCCATCGTCGCTCAGGGCAAATGGCCGCCGAGCAGTCCCGAGGAATTTCTCGCCTATCTGAAACCCTATGCCGATCAGGCGGCGCAGATGCTCGGCATGGACACCGATGTCTTGTTGGCGCAAAGCGCGCTGGAAACCGGCTGGGGAAAGCATGTGCCACGCCGCGCGGACGGCGGCAGCAGTTTCAATCTGTTCGGCATCAAGGCCGACCGGAGCTGGGAAGGCGACAAGGTCGCGGTCGGTACGCTGGAATATCGCAACGGTGTGGCCCAGCGCGAGCAGGCGAAGTTCCGCGCCTATGCCAGCCCGGCGGATTCGTTCGTCGATTATGTCGCCTTTCTGCGTCGCAACCCGCGCTATCGCAGTGCCCTGGCCAGCACCAACGGCGAGGATTTCATCCGTGGTCTGCAAAAGGCTGGCTATGCGACCGATCCGCGCTACGCCTCCAAGATACTGGGGATTCGCGACCGGCTCGAACGCTTGAGTGCAAGCGCCGAGACTCAAGTAACCGCCAGTCAGGCCGATAAGGTGGTGAAGAGTTGAATGACGGACGCGACACGGCGAGATGCGCCAAAATGGGGGCGGGCTTCGTGAATCGTCGACAAACAGGTTGATGCAATGAGCATACTCGGGACCGGAATTTCGGGTTTATTGGCCTTCCAGCAATCCCTGGCAACGACCAGTCACAACATCGCCAATGCGGCGACCGAGGGCTATAGCCGTCAGCGGGCGGAATTGTCGGCCCGGCCCGCGCAGTTTTTGGGTGGCAGCTACCTCGGTCAGGGTGTCCAGGTGTCCAACATCCGGCGGCTCCAGGACGAGCTTGTCGGCGCCCACCTGCGAAGCAGTCTGACCGACAATGCCAACAGCGAGGTGCGCGCCGCCTTCGCCGAGCGGGTGGACCGTCTGTTAGCGGACGAGAGCACTGGCCTGGCACCGACCCTGGAAAACTATTTTGCCGCGGTTCAGGACGTTGCCGACGATCCGACCGCCATTCCTGGTCGCACCGTGTTCTTGAAGGAGGCCGAGACATTGGCGGCGCGCTTCGGCGCGGTCAACGGTCAGCTTGAGGAACAGCGCTCGCTGGTCAACGGGCAGATCAAGACCACCGTCGAGGAGATCAATCAATACGCGCAATCCCTGGCCGATCTCAATCGCAAGATCGTTTCGGGATCTACCAGCGGGTCGCCAGCCAACGATCTGCTCGATCAGCGTGACAACCTGCTGAACAAGCTGTCTGAAAAGATCGACCTCAGCACCAGTAAACAGGATGACGGCGCCATCAATGTGTTCATCGGCAATGGTCAGGCGTTGGTGATGGGTGGGGGCGTCCGCCAATTGGTGGCCGCTCCTCTGTCGGGCGACAAGACCAATCTGGACATTGGCTTCGCGTCCAGCAGCGGCGGCCAACCCGTCGACGTCACCCGCTTTATGAGCGGGGGCGAACTCGGCGGTTTGCTGGAGACCCGGGCCAGCGTTCTCGATACTGCCCAAAACGAGCTTGGACTCATTGGGTTGACCCTGGCGACCAAGTTTAATGAAAAGAATCAGATGGGGTTGGATCTGAATGGCGATTTGGGTGGACCAATCTTTGATGAGGTGCCGCAGCCGGTGGTTCACAAGGCCACTGGCAACACGGCGTCAAATTTGCCAGATGTCAAATTTGCGGATGTCACCAAGCTGACCGCAAGCGACTATCAGTTGAGCGATGTCGGTGGCGCTACTCCATTCACATTGACAAGGGTGCCCGGTAACGCTTCGGTTGCTCTGGTTGCCGAACAATTTGCAACCGCTCCGATTGGCACTAGCACAGGATCACCAGATGTCGAGGTAGCGGATGCGAGTAAAGTCACTGCGAGCAATCTGAGGCTGAGTACAAACGGCACTATTTTTCAGTTGACACGTCTCTCTGATAATAAAACCGAAACGTTAGTCAACGGGGTGGCTGCCGAACTCGGCCTTAGCATTGATACCAGCACTCTTTCGCTGAGTTCTGGCGATAGCTGGGATATCAAGCCAAGCATCCTCGTTGGCGACGGCCTTCGCATCGATACCACCGGTTTGACGGCCGCTGTCTCCCCGGCCAAGAACGCTGTGCCAGGCGATAGCTGGCTGATCCAGCCAACTCGGACCGCCGCCAGCAACATCAAGGTTGCGATCACGGATCCGGAAGAGATCGCCGCGGCGGCGGCCGTATCCGCCAACAGCAGCGATTTGAATACTGGAACCGCAACCATCGAGAGCGTGCGTGCGTTCGATACGAGCGATTCCACGACCCTTTTTCAGCGGGCGATCGTCTCTTACGATGAGACGACAAGCCAGTACACGGTAAATGCACAGAATACTTTGGGCGCATGGACTGACGTAACTTCTTCGGCCACGCAGACGACCACCGACGGCGTCACCACCATTACCGCCAATGGCTGGGAACTAAAGATCAAGGGAACGCCAGACGATGGCGATGAATTCATCGTCGCCAAGAACGAGGATAATCCCGGCGATAACCGCAACATGCTGGCCATGTCCGCCTTGCAGGATGATCGTCTTGTGGCAGGTCACACCACCACCTTTCAAGGCGGTTACAACAGCATCCTGGCCGAAGTGGGCAGCGAGACGCGCCAGGCGCAGATTGCCCGCGATTCCAGCGCCGTCCTGCTGGCGGATGCCCAGGCCCAGCGCGAGTCGATCTCGGGCGTGAACCTGGATGAGGAAGCGGCCAACCTGATCCGTTTCCAGCAGGCCTACCAGGCCGCCGCGCAGGTGATCGCCGTCAGCAGCACCCTGTTCGACACTTTGTTGAGCGCCGTCCGGCGCTAAATGGAGCAACGCGATGCGCATCTCCACGCCACAGATTTTCCAGTCCGGCCTCTCGGCCATGCAGAGTGCGCAGGCCAGGCTCAATCACACCAGCCTGCAGATGGCCACTGGGCGGCGCATCCTCACACCTTCCGACGATCCCAGCGGGGCGGCCCAGTCCGTCCAGTTGGACGCTGCCATCAAGGCGACCGAGCAATTTCAGCGCAACGGCGATTACGCCCAGCCGCGGCTTGAGCAGGAAGAGGCGCAGATCGACGCCGCTCAGAACGCGCTGCAACGGGTGAGGGAACTGGTCGTCACAGGTAATAACGACACCTATAACCAGGAAAACCGCAAAATCCTGGCCAGCGAGATCCGCCAGCTTCGCGATCACATCCTTGATCTCGCCAACACCAAGGATGCCAACGGTGAATATCTGTTTGCCGGTACCGAGTCACTGAAACAGCCTTTCGTGGCCGCCGCCAATGGTGTTGTGTCCTATGTCGGGGCCGATGGGAGCGGGGCAGTCCGCGAGGTTGCGATCACCTCGACTCGTTGCATCGGTGTCTGCGATACGGGTAAATCCGTGTTCATGGCCATCCCGGAAAAGAGCGGCAAGGTGGTGGACGCGGTCCTGGGGCTGACCAATACAGGCGACCTAGTCGTCCAGGGCAGCAAGATTTCGGATCCCGATGGATTTTCCATGGCCGGTCAATCGACCGATCCCGGCGTCGCGTTCGTACAGGCAACGAGCAGCACTCAGCCGGGCCAATACGTTGTCAATGTGACTCAGGCGGCGACCCAGGGTGTACTGGATGGTGTAGTGATCCCGCTTACAATCGGTGCTGCACCCAATAATGCCATTCAGATAGACGTGGATGGAGTCACCAATAATATCACCCTGACACCCAACACCTACACTGACGGCGACGCTCTGGCAGTCGAAATCGCTACCCAGCTAGGCGCTGGGGTGAGCGTGGCCTACGACAGCGTCAACGGTTTTTCCTTCACCTCGGATAGTTACGGATCCTCCTCGAATGTAGCCATCACTGCTGGCTCGACAATTGTCGGGCTGGATACATCATCCTCCGTCACCGCAGCGGGTCTGGATATCGTTGGCACCATCAATGGGCAGGCGACGACAGGCAGTGGCCAATTGCTGACTGCCACGAGCGGCAATGCCAGCGGATTGCAGTTACGAATTGCCGACAGCACGACCGGCAATCGGGGTACGGTGAGTTTTTCACATGAAACGGGCGCCGCCTTGACCGTTCAGTTCACCGATGCCAGTAACTACGCGGTGTTCAATCGCGATGGAACCCGCGCGCTCGATGACAGCGGCAACGCCATCACCGGCGTGTATCAGGAAGGGACGGCCATCGAATTCGCCGGCCGCAGCCTCACCCTGGCCGGTACGCCCAATGCCGGAGATACGGTCACATCCCGCCCAGCCCCCTACGTCAGCGTTTTCGATACGCTCGACGCCATCGCCACCGCGCTAGAGACACCGTCTACCGATGAGGCTAGTCGGGAAGCCCTGTCGGAGGCCAGCAGCACGGCACTCCTCAATCTCGACTCCAGCCTTGATCGAATGAGTGATGTCCGCGCATCGGTCGGTATGCGTCTGCAAACGTTGGATACCCAGGCGGGACTCAATGACCAACGCGTGCTGGATCTCAAGACCACCCTGTCCGATGTCCGCGACCTCGACTATGCCGAGGCCATCAGCCGCTACAAGCTGCAAGAGGTCGTCCTGCAGGCCGCCCAGCAGACCTATACGCAGGTCAGCAAGCTCTCGCTGTTCGATTTCCTGTGATGCGGCGGGTTGATCGCTTCTCGTCCTACGGGCGTTTGATACCGGGTGCGCCATAGGCTTTTTGCATCCGGCTTTGCTTCCCCACGCACCGGCCGGTTTGCGTTTCGGCTAGCGCTTGTCCCAGCGCCCGATGGCGGGCGCCCGCTCGTGCGATAATCGTCGCTTCCTGTTCGCGCACGACGTTCAATTCATTGGCTTCCTGCTCGGTTAGCGTCGCGGCGTTGGCGTACTCGACAATCCGCTCGATCAGTTGAGCGCGTCGTTTTTGGATTTTTTCGGCCAACGCCCAATCGTCCGTCAGCGCGGCTTGTTTCATCTGCCCCGTTGCCGTGGTCAGATCGTGAATGAGTTCCGTGACGTTAGACATAGAGTGACCATGACCCTAAAAGGAGCAGTTGAACCGCAAAGTACACAAAGAACGCGAAGGATGACAATGCCTTGCATCGATGCGTGCATTCACCGTAGGGGTGGCTGGTGTGCGAATTGTAACGCATTGTTTTTTTGGCGACCTTTGCGCCTTTGCGGTTCAAAAATGCCGGATTCAGGATGAACCCCATATTTTCACGGACAACGATCAGTTTCGATGATGACGCGAACCCCTCCGGCACAGCCGCAAGCGATGCCTGACCAACGTCCCCTGGCCATCCTGTTGATGGGACCGACCGCCTCCGGCAAGACCGATCTGGCCGTCGAATTGGTCCGACGCCTGCCGTGCGACATCGTCAGCGTCGATTCGGCCATGGTCTATCGTGGCATGGATATCGGGACCGCCAAACCCGGCCCCGAGATCCTGGCCGAGGCGCCGCATCGACTGATCGATATCCTGGATCCGGCCGATGCCTATTCGACCGCGCGTTTTCGCGCCGATGCCCTGGCGGCGATGGCCGAGATTGTCGCGCATGGCCGCATTCCGCTGCTGGTCGGCGGAACCATGCTGTATTTTCGCGCTCTACAGCAAGGCCTGGCCTGGCTGCCGAGCGCCGATCCCGAGGTCCGTCGCGCGCTCCTGGCCGAGGCCGCCTTGATTGGTTGGCCGGCGATGCATGACCGTTTAATCCTCGTCGATCCCGACTCCGCGCGCCAGATCCATCCGAACGATCCACAACGCATCCAGCGCGCGCTGGAGGTCCACGCACTCACCGGTCGCTCCATGAGCGAGCTAATCCGATCTGCCGGGGTATCCCTGCAACTTCCATACCGGTTGCTGAAACTGATTCGAGCGCCTCTGGAGCGCAGTGTCCTGCACACGCGGATTGAACGGCGCTTTCGCGCCATGCTGGATCATGGTCTGGTGGAGGAGGTGGCGGGTTTGCTGGAACGTGGCGATTTAACCGAGGATTTGCCGTCGATGCGGTGCGTGGGGTATCGGCAAGTCTTGAAATATTTGCGGAAAGAGTACAAATGGGATCAAATGCTGCATTGCGGTATCGTGGCGTCGAGACAACTCGCCAAACGTCAATTGACCTGGCTCCGTCCGGAATCCGCTTGTCATTGGCTAGCCGACGATCCGTCCCCATTGGAGCAGGCGCTGGCGCTGATTGAGCGGGCCACGATTGCATCATAATGATATTGACCACTGACCACTGACCACTGACCACTGACCACTCTTTCGTTGGGTGTGCCCGTCCCGGCTGCAACCCAACGGACCGTTTCGTGGATCCGAATCGGACCCACGGATTTTCAAGCCGGGCATTCATGCCAATCAACAACAAGAAGGAGATCACCCCCATGTCCAAGGGCCAAAGCCTGCAAGACCCCTTTCTCAACGCACTACGGAAGGAGCGCGTTCCCGTGTCGATCTTTCTGGTCAATGGCATCAAATTGCAGGGGCAGATCGAATCCTTCGATCAATTCGTGGTTTTGCTGAAGAACAATGTCAGCCAGATGATCTATAAACACGCGATTTCGACCGTGGTGCCCGCTCGTAACGTCAAGTTGCCACTCGCCGACGACGCACTGCCTGAGCCAGACCTGCTAGAGCCAGGCAATCGTTGAAAGCGACGACACACGTTTCAACCGGGCACGGAACGCCCGCTCCGTCCGAGGGTTCGCTCGTGTTCGAGCGCCCCAAACTTGGCGAGCGGGCGATTCTGGTAAATCTGGACATCGGTTCGACCGTCTTGTTTGACGAGCGCGAGGAGTTCGCGCTTCTGGCGACGTCGGCCGGCGCCGAAGTCGTTGGCACCCTGGGCGGCTCGCGCGCAGTCCCCGATCCGCGACTCTTCGTCGGGACCGGTAAGGCCGAGGAACTGAAATCGATGGTCGCGGCGCTTGATGCCGATTTGGCGATCTTCAACCATCCCCTGTCGCCGGCCCAGGAACGCAATCTTGAGCGTCTGCTGCAATGCCGGGTGGTGGATCGTTCAGGTCTGATCCTGGATATCTTCGCGCAGCGCGCGCGCTCGTTCGAAGGCAAGCTCCAGGTCGAACTGGCGCAACTCAAGCATCTGTCCACCCGTCTGGTGCGGGGCTGGACCCATCTGGAGCGCCAGAAGGGTGGTATCGGTCTGCGCGGTCCCGGTGAGACCCAGCTTGAAACCGATCGGCGTCTGCTCTCCAAGCGGGTGGACACGCTTGACCGGCGTCTGGGGCGCATCGAGGTTCAGCGCGCCCAGGGCCGCAAGGCGCGGGCCAGGGCCGAACTGCCGGTGATCTCGCTCGTCGGCTATACGAACGCCGGCAAGTCGACCCTGTTTAACCAATTGACCGCAGCGGGCGTCTTCGAGGCCGACCAGTTGTTCGCGACCCTGGATCCGACCCTGCGGCGTCTCGCGCTGCCGAGCGGCGGACGGGTGTTGGTGGCCGATACCGTCGGGTTCGTCAGTCACCTGCCGCATGAATTGGTCGCCGCCTTTCGCTCGACCCTGGAAGAGGCCCGCAACGCCAATCTTCTGCTGCATGTCGTGGACGCGGCGGCCACCCAGCGTGCGCGCCAGATCGACGATGTGGAACACGTCCTGGCCGACATCGGCTGCGACGAATTGCCGCGCCTGGAGGTCTTCAACAAACTCGACCTGCTCGATGATGCCTTGCCGCGCACCGAGCGCGATGCGAACGGCATGCCGACCCGCGTCTGGCTGTCTGCCCGCACGGGCGCGGGCATCGAGGGTCTCCTGATGGCGCTGGGCGAACTGACCGGCGGCAGCCAAACGCGGAAGCGTTTTCGTCTGGAGCCAGGCGACGGCAAACTCCGGGCCTGGCTCTTCGAGCATGCGCGGGTGCTGTCGGACCAGCCGGTCGAGACGGGTGGCTGGATGATCGAGTTCGTCGTCGGAAGCGATCAGCTCGAACGGCTTCTGGCCACCGACGATGCGCTGCGACGGCGACTGCCCGCGCTCTCCCGCTAGCGGCTCATTTGCCGTGACCCGGTCGGTCACATACAATCGGATCCTCGTCGCAAGCCTTGACGCTGCCCGAGCTTGATATCGAGCGCCAGCGTCGGCACCTATATTTTTAAGCCAAAGACGGGCAAGATCATTGATGTCTTTCGCAACCGTGTTTGATACGCCATTCGAGCAATGGCCATCCCAGACACCCCCATACCTAACACACATGAACAGACGGAGTAGCTATGGCCTGGAATGAGCCAGGTGGCGGTAACCAAGACCCCTGGAGCGGCAAGAGCGGCGGCGATCAAGGTCCACCCGACCTCGATGAAGTCGTGCGCAAGCTTCAGGAACGACTCGGCGGACTATTCGGCGGCAACAAGCCCTCGGGGAACGGCTCTGGCGGCGGCTCCGGAATCGGTCTGCCAGGCGGTCAGTTCAGTTCGCGCGCCATGGCGATCATTGTCGGCGTTCTGGTCGTCGTCTGGCTGGCCTCCGGAATCTATATCGTCGAGCCCGCCGAGCGCGGCGTCGTCATGCGCTTCGGGCGCTATGTCGATACCACCGGCCCCGGTCCGCACTGGCATATCCCGATGCCGATCGAGTCGGTCGTCAAGGTCAATGTCGACGAGATCTCCACCTTCAGTCATCGCGCGGCGATGCTGACCCAGGACGAGAATATCGTCGAGGTCGAACTGACCGTGCAGTCGCGCATTCAGGACGCTGCCGATTATCTGTTCCAGGACCAGGATCCGGAGAAGACCCTCAATGACGCCACCGTGACGGTGGTGCGGGTCACCATCGGGCAGAGCAAGCTCGACTATGTCATGACCGAGGGGCGCGGCGCGGTCGCGGTCACCATCAAGGAGCGCATCCAGGCCTTGATGGATCAGTACCGAACCGGTCTGGTCGTGACCTCCGTCAACATGCAGCCGGCCAAGCCGCCGGAGCAGGTCAAGGCCGCTTTCGATGACGCCATCAAGGCGCGCGAGGACAAGGAACGGCTGGAAAATCAGGCCGAGGCCTATTCCAACGAAGTGCTTCCGCAGGCGCGTGGCGCGGCGGCGCGTATCCTGGCCGACGCCAAGGCATATCGCGACAAGGTGATCGCCGAATCCGAAGGCGAGGCATCGCGCTTCACCGCGGTCCTGACGCAATATGCCAAGGCCCCCGAGGTGACCCGTCAGCGTCTGTATCTGGAGACGATGGAGCAGGTGTTCAGCGAGAACAGCAAGGTTCTGCTCGACGTCCAGGATGGCGCGAACAGCCTTCTCTATCTGCCGGTCGAGCAGCTCATGAAACAGCGCCAGATCCCCGTTGACGCCGTGCGGACCGAGCCGGTTGGCGCCATGCACGTACCGGAGAACATCGATCCTCCTCAAAGGGTGGTCGATCGCGATCGGAGGTCGCGTTAATGAGCCAGTCCAACCAATTCAAGACATTTGTCCCCGTCGGTCTCGCCGCGCTGGTGATCTTTCTCTATGCCTTTACCTTCGTGGTCCGGGAATACGAGGTCGCCATCAAGCTGCGTCTCGGCGAAATCATCTCGGACGACTATCGCGCGGGTCTTCACTTCAAGATTCCGCTTCTCAACCAGATCAAGACGTTCGACCGCCGCATCCAGACCCTGGATTCGCAACCCGAGCGCTTTTTGACGATCGAGAAAAAGGACGTGATCGTCGATTCCTACGCCAAGTGGCGGATCGCGAACGCGGCCCAGTTCTTCCGCTCCACCGGCGGTAACAGCGCCCGTACCAGTCGGCTGCTCTCGGAGCGCATCAATACCAGTCTGCGCGACGAATTCGGCAAGCGGACCATCCAGGAAGTCGTCTCGGACGATCGTCTGGCCTTGATGGATATCCTGACCAAGGAGGTCAATGCCAATGCGAGCGATCTGGGTGTCGAGATCATCGACATTCGAGTCAAGAAGATCGACTTGCCGCCGGAAGTCAGCGAATCCGTGTATCAGCGCATGCGCGCCGAACGTGAGCGGGTTGCGCGTGACCTACGGGCCAAGGGAGGCGAGGCCGCCGAGCGGATCCGCGCCGATGCCGACCGGCAGCGCACCGTCATTATTGCCGAGGCGTACAAGGAGTCCGAGGAGCTGCGAGGCGAGGGCGATGCCAGCGCGACTGAAATCTACGCCGCGGCCTTCAATCAGGATCCCAGCTTCTATGCCTTCTACCGCAGCCTGAATGCCTACCGAACAACCTTTGGCAAGGGCGGCGACATGATGGTTCTGGAGCCTGACTCCGAGTTTTTCCGCTTCTTTCGCGAGTCGTCCGGGCAACCCTAAAGGCGCTCCCGCCTCTCTCTGAGTGCCAACGCAAGCTGTTCGTGGTGCGGCGCCTTGTTCGCGGCGACGTCTAAGGACTCGCCACGAACGGCTTACCTAATGGCATTGGCCTCGCCACTGGATACGCGCCATGACCCCGGAACAGTTCGTCGCCAAATGGACCGGCGTCACCCTCAAGGAACGCTCGGCGGCCCAGGAACACTTCATCGACCTCTGCCGCCTGCTCGACGAACCCACGCCCGCCGAGGCCGACCCGACGGGTGCTTGGTACTGCTTCGAGAAGGGCGCGAAAAAAGCCGGTGGCGGCGACGGTTGGGCCGATGTCTGGAAACGTGCCTGCTATGGCTGGGAGTACAAAGGGCCGGGCAAGAACCTCCTGGAAGCCTTCAAGCAACTCCAGCTTTACACCCCGGCACTCGAATATCCGCCGCTGCTGATCGTCTCCGATATCGCGCGGATCGTCATCCACACCGCCTTCACCGGCACGGTCCCAGAGATCCACCAGATCAACCTGGAGGATCTGCTCGATTCCGCCCAGCGGCGCCGGCTCAAATGGGCCTTCAGCGATCCCGAGCGGCTGCGCCCCGGTCGCACCACCGCGCACCTGACCGAAGCGGCGGCGGGTCGCTTCGGCGATCTCGCTCAGGTGCTGCGCGAGCGCGGTCATGCTCCGTCCCAGGTCGCCCACTTCAGCCAACAGATCCTGTTCTGTCTGTTCGCCGAGGACATCGACCTGCTGCCCAACAAGCTGTTCAGCAAGCTCCTGGAGTCCGGTCAGAAGCGCCCGGAAAACCTTCCGCAGATGCTGGAAAGTCTTTTCGGCGCCATGGCCACGGGCGGCACGGCAGGCTTCGAGGCGATTGACTGGTTCAACGGCGGACTCTTCGCCTCGCCCGCCGCGCTCCCGCTGGCGCCGGAGGACATCCAACGCCTGCGTGCTCTGGCGGATCTCGACTGGTCGGCCATCGACCCCACGATCTTTGGCACCTTGTTCGAGCGCGGTCTCGACCCCGAAAAGCGCTCCCAACTCGGCGCCCATTACACCGATCCAGGCTCGATCATGCGCCTCGTCGATCCCGTGGTGCTCGATCCCCTGCGCGACGACTGGGCGACCCAACACGCCGCGATCACCGCCCTGATGGCGAAGGCCGGCGCCGCCAAATCCCCCTCGGCCCGCACCAAGGCGGTCAACGCGGCCCACGGCGTCCTGCAAGGCTTTCTCGACCGGCTCGCCCGCTTCCGGGTGCTCGACCCGGCCTGCGGCTCGGGCAACTTCCTGCTGCTCGCCCTGCTGGGTCTCAAGGATCTGGAACACCGCGTCATCCTGGAGGCCGAGATGCTCGGTCTGCCGCGCAGTTTCCCGCGCGTCGGCCCGGAGAACGTGCTGGGACTCGAACTCAACCCCTACGCCGCCGAACTCGCCCGCGTCACGGTCTGGATCGGCGAGATTCAGTGGATGCTGAACCACGGCTTCTCGCTGTCGAAGAACCCCATCCTCAAACCGCTCGACACCATCCGCCAGCAGGATGCCATCGTGAACGCGGACGGGACCGAACCGGAATGGCCCGAGGCCGATGTCATCGTGGGCAACCCGCCGTTTCTGGGCGGGAGCAAGAAACGCGGCGCGCTCGGCGATGCCTATTTTGAGGCGCTGGAGCGGCTCTATGCCGGGCGCGTCCCCGCTGGGGCGGATCTGGTCACCTATTGGTTCGAGAAGGCGCGCGCCCAAATTAAAATGAGGCGAGCGCGGGCGGCGGGACTGGTCGCCACCAATTCGATTCGCGGCGGCGCGAATCGCCGGGTGCTGGAGCGCATTTCGTCGGCTACCATTCAGAATCGGAATCACGGAGAAGCACATGACAACGATCACCTTCGATACGCTGCAACTGGTGGACAGGCTAAAAGCAGCGGGCTTTGCGCAGGAGCAGGCGGAATCCGTGGTGCGAGTCATCAGCGACGCCCAGGAAGAACTGGTCACGAAAACCTATCTGGATCACACCCTGGAAAAGACCCTCGCGCCAATTCGCACCGACCTGACGGTCCTGAAATGGATGATGGGGGTTCTGCTGGCCGGGGTGATGTCGCTCATTCTGAAGGGATTCTTTTAGACGCTCCGCCGCGCATCTTCAACGCCTGGTCGGACGAACCCTGGATCAACGAAGGCGCGGCGGTCCGGGTGTCGCTGGTGTGTTTCGGACACTCGGACGCGCCGCCGATGCTGGATGGGCGGGCGGTGGTGGGGATTTATGCGGATTTGACTGCCTCAACCGGCGAGGCAGGAGCATCAGATCTGACGCAAGCAAGGACGCTTGCGGAGAACAAAGCGGTCGGATTTCAGGGAACCAAGAAGGGAGCCGCGTTCGATATTCCGCTGGATCTGGCTCAATCCTGGATGCAGTGTCCTAATCCGCATGAAAAACCAAACACGGATGTGCTCAAACCATGGATGAATGGCATGGACGTGACTCGTCGCTCGTCGAATACCTGGATCATTGATTTTGGTGTCCAGATGAGCTTGGCAGATGCGTGTCTGTACGAAGAACCCTTCGCGTACATTGAGCAGAAGGTCAAGCCTCAGCGCGAACAAAATCGAAATCCTGCATTGCGCGCAACCTGGTGGCGACACGAAAGGGCCAGAGAGGATATGATGGTCCTGCTCAAGGGCATGCCGCGTTTCATCGTGACGCCTCGCGTTGCCAAACACCGCACTTTTGTTTGGCTGGATTCAAAAATCGTCCCTGACAGTCAGCTCATCGTCATCGCCCGCGCCGACGACACAACCTTCGGCATCCTGCATTCGCGCTTCCATGAACTCTGGTCGCTGCGGATGTGTACCTGGCTCGGGAAAGGCAACGATCCCCGCTACACCCCCACCACCACCTTCGAGACCTTTCCGTTTCCCGAAGGACTGACCCCCGCCGACACCACCGGCGCGACCGAGACGCTGGACAGCGGCGCCGTAATTCCCGCCGTCGCCCCGGAGCATCGATCCCAGGCTCAAGTCATCGCAGAAACCGCCCACCGGCTCAACACCCTGCGCGAAAACTGGCTGAACCCGCCCGAGTGGATCGAGCGCCTCCCCGAGGTCGTCCCCGGCTACCCAGATCGGGTCGTCCCCAAGCCCGAGCATGCCGCCGAGTTGAAGAAACGCACCCTGACCAACCTCTATAACGCCCGCCCCGCCTGGTTGGAGCACGCGCATCAAGCCCTCGATGCCGCTGTTGCCACGAGCTATGGCTGGGAGGAGGACTCGCCCGCGATGCCCGAGGCCGAGATCCTGCGCCGCTTGCTGGCGTTGAACTTGGAACGCTCAAGCAAGGTAGAGTAGGGCCGTAGGATGCGGTGAGCTTGCGAACCGCATCAATCGCGAACGATGCGGTTCGTTCCTCACCGCATCCTACCGAGCTACAGTTGTTCGTCAGTGCGACGGCGGGTTTGTCCAGGCTCACCAGGTTTTCGTCCAGCCAGCGACTGTGCTGTTGCCGAATGTCTTGCCGCTCGACCGCGTACACTTTTTGCAGGACATGGACCACTTCGCACGCGGCCTTGATGGGCAATGTCACCGCCTATCGTTCAAGAATCTCAGCGGCCTTGGGCGAGAGTTCCGGGTGGTCGTCCAAGACGTAGCGCAACACGACGTTGGCATCAACGAGGCTCATGTTTGTCGCTCGCGGCCAGCGGCCAGCGGTCAGGTGTCGGGCTCCTGGGCGATCAAATCGGGCGAGGGTCTGTCATCGGGCACCGAGCGCAGCGAGTGCGATCAAGGAACCCCAGACAGAGTCAGGCGATGCCGCGTCTGGCTCAATTTCCCAACTCGGCTGTTTGTGCCTCACCGCGTCCGAGAAAAAACCGTCTTAGTCATAAAGACATTTTCCGAGGTTGGACAAACGCCGGGCTGTCTGAAAAGATAACGCCCTTTGGGCGCACTGACTCCTGGCGAGACATGGCGTTCGTCAATCCAACGCTCGGGACTCATTCGTTCGTGCATGACATTCTCGTCGCTTTAGCGCTCCTGCTGGTCATCGAAGGCATCTGGCCTTTTCTGAATCCAGCCAGCTTCCGGCGCGCGCTGGCCATGATCGCCGCGGAGGGCGAGCGGCCGTTGCGCATCTCCGGCCTCATAAGCATGCTCGCGGGTCTCGGGCTCCTGTATCTGGTGAATTGATGACTGCGATGAACGAAGAACGCTGGCTGTTGCCCGCCGGCATCGAAGAGGTGCTGCCGCCCCAGGCGCGGATCATGGAATCCCTGCGGCGCGAGTTGCTGGATCTCTACGCGAGTTGGGGTTACGAACTCGTGATTCCGCCGTTCATCGATTATCTGGAGTCGCTGCTGACCGGGACCGGGCAGGATCTCGATCTTCAGACCTTCAAGCTGACCGATCAGCTCACCGGACGTCTGCTCGGGGTGCGCGCGGACATGACCCCACAGGTCGCGCGCATGGATGCCCATCATCTGCGCCGCGACGCGCCAACCCGTCTCTGCTATCTGGGCACGGTGCTGCACACCCGCGCCGACGGCTTCGGGGGCACCCGCAGTCCGCTCCAGATCGGCGCCGAGATCTACGGTCACGCCGGGATCGAGAGCGATACCGAAATCCTGCGGCTCATCCTGCTGACCCTGCGCGCGGCCGGGATCGCCGAAAGCTATCTCGATCTCGGTCATGTGGGCATCTTTCGCGGTTTGGCGCGTCAGGCTGGACTGGATGCGATCCAGGAGCACGCGCTCTTCGAAGCGCTTCAGCGCAAGGCAGTTCCGGAGATCGAGTCGCTGATCGGCGACTTCGGGGTGACTGGCGCCCCGGCGCGAATGCTGATCGCGCTGGCCGAACTCAACGGCAGCGATGCCTTGACGCGGGCCGATACCTTGCTGAGCGACGCCGACCGCCCAGTGCGCGAGGCGGTGGACTATCTGCGTCGGCTCGCCGACGAACTGAACCGCTGGCATCCGGAGGTTTCGGTCCACTACGATCTGGCCGAACTGCGCGGCTACCATTATAAAACCGGGGCCGTGTTCGCCGCCTTCGTTCCCGGCTGGGGGCTGGAGGTTGCGCGGGGCGGACGCTATGACGATATCGGTCGGGTGTTCGGGCGGGCGCGTCCGGCGGTCGGCTTCAGCACCGACCTGAAAAGTCTCCTGCAACACGGGCAGGGACTCGAACAGCGCTATCGGGCGACCGATCCGGTCTATGCGCCCTGGTCTGCGGATCCGGCCCTGCGCGAGACCGTGGAGCGGTTGCGCGCGTCCGGCGAGCGCGTGATCAACGCCTTGCCGGGGCTGCCACAGGATCCGCGCCAGCTCGGCTGTCAGCGGATGCTCGCGCAGCGCGATGGCCGTTGGGAATTGCAAACGCTCGGCAAAGTTGATTCACCGTCGTTCGATAACCAGTAGGAAGCGTGATAGATGGGCAATAACGTCGTAATCATTGGCGCCCAATGGGGCGATGAGGGCAAGGGCAAGGTCGTTGACCTGCTCACCGATCGGGCCGCCGCGGTGGTGCGCTTTCAGGGCGGTCACAATGCCGGACATACCCTGGTCATCGATGGTGTCAAGACCGTCCTGCATCTGGTGCCTTCCGGGGTGCTGCGCGCGGGCGTGCGTTGTCTGATCGGCAACGGCGTGGTGCTCTCGCCCCAGGCGCTGTTCGACGAAATCGGCATGCTGGAGAAATCCGGCGTACCGGCGCGCGAGAGGATCGGTATCAGCGCGGCCTGTCCGCTCATCCTGCCCTATCACATCGCGCTCGACCATGCCCGCGAAGTCGCGCGCGGGGCCAAGGCGATCGGCACCACCGGGCGCGGCATCGGTCCGGCCTACGAGGACAAAACCTCGCGGCGCGGCATCCGGCTGGGCGAATTGCTCGACGCCGAGCATTTCAAGGAGCGCCTGCGCGAAGTGCTCGACTACCATAATTTCGCGCTCGAACACTATTTCAAGACCGATCGAGTCGATTACGCCGCCGTGCTCGACGAGGCGCTGGCCCATGCCGACGCACTGCGTCCCTTGATTGTGGACGTGCCCGGACTCTTGCACGAACTGCGCGCGCAGGGTCGGGATGTCCTGTTCGAGGGCGCCCAGGGTGCGCTGCTCGACATCGATCACGGCACCTATCCCTATGTCACCTCTTCCACCACCACGGCGGGCGGGGCGGCGAGCGGCAGCGGGGTCGGACCGCGCGATCTCGATTATGTGTTGGGGATCGTCAAAGCCTATACGACGCGCGTGGGCGCCGGGCCCTTCCCGACCGAACTCTTCGATGCCGCTGGCGAGCACATGGGCCGGCGGGGCAACGAATTCGGCGCGACCACCGGACGCAAGCGTCGCTGCGGTTGGCTTGACATGGTGGCGCTCAAACGGTCTTTCGCCATCAACAGCGCCACCGGCATTTGCATGACCAAGCTCGATGTCCTCGATGGACTGGAGACGGTGAAAATCTGTACCAGTTATGTCATGGATGGCGAGGAACTTGCCGCGCCGCCGGTTGGAGCGGATGCCTTCGCGCGTTGTGAGCCGCGGTATCTGGAATGCCCCGGTTGGTCCGAATCGACCTTTGGCGTGACCTCGCTCGACGATTTGCCGGCGAATGCGCGCGCCTATCTGGAGACCATCGAGCGGTTGAGCGGTCTGCCGATCGACATTATTTCGACCGGTCCCGACCGGGTCGAGACCCTGATCCGGCGGCATCCGTTCGACGTTTGAACCGCACGGACGATCGGCCGCGATGCGATCATGCGGGTGTTGAGTTCCCACTGACATGATGGAGGTATCCGATGTCCTACCGAAAGCTGTGTGTTGCGTTGACGCTCGCCACCGGACTGTGCGCGACTCTTCCGACGCTTGCCGCCGATGGGGATCTGCCTGAAGCCGTGAATCAGATCCTCCCGATGCTGCAGGAATGGGGATCCAATCCGATCCTGGTCGAGGCCGTGCGGGAGCAGAATGCGCTCGCCCGACCGCTGGACGAGATCAAGCGGCTCGACGCGGAGTGGATGGCCGCCAGCGGCGTGACGCCCTTCATGGAAGGCATGATGAACAATGCCCCCGCGCAGGAGCTGAAACGACTGGAGCAGACCAAGCCCTATTTTCTCGAACTCTTTCTGATGGACGGGCAGGGCGCCAACGTGGCCATGACCAACAAGACCTCGGATTACTGGCAGGGCGATGAAGAAAAATTCACTCACTCATGCAAGGACGGCCAAGGCACCGTGCATATCAGCGAGGTGAAGTTCGACGAGAGCGCCCAGGTCTATCTGGTGCAGGTCTCGGTGCCGGTGCTGGATGGGGAGAGCGCGATTGGCGCCATGACCATCGGCATTGATCTCGACCGGCTGGGGGAGTTGGAGCCGTAGCAATGTGTCGGTCGCGGGGCAAGGAGTCCGGGCGAACAGCAGGTTCACGCACGAATTCGAGTACGTCATCAGGAGCGACCGGCGAATGAAATGGTTTCAGAATCTTGCGTTTCGCTACAAATTGGTCCTTCCGCTGGGATTGATCGCGCTGCTGTTCATCCTGTTCGCCTGGGGCACGCTGCGCCGGGTAGACACGCTCGGCGAGGAAGTCGCCAGCCTGGCGCGGGTCAACATGCCGGTAGCCGCCTTGCTGCTGCAGGCCGACCGCGACCTCTATCAGGCATTGGTGGCGGAACGCACCCTGATCTTCATGAACGTCGGATCGCCGGACTATGCCGGGATGGCGGCGCAGCACGCCGAGAATCTCACGCAAGCGCACGAGCGAATGGATCGCGCGGCCGCGATCATCGCGGCCAGCCATCTGGGATCCATCCCTGCCGTTTCCGAAAAAATCAAAACTTTCGGAGAATTGCGCCAAGCCTGGGAGGATCTGAGCAACCGGGTGGTGCGCGAGCGTGGCTTGGATACCAGGGCTGGACGTTCGACCGCGATCGATCTCACGCTGCGCGAAGCGCGCGAGGCTTTCGAGCGGATGCGGACGATCCTGGACCAGCTCGAAGAGGTCGTCACGGATTTCTCCGAGCAAGCCGCCGGGCGTACCGAGTCGGCGGTGTCGGCCAGTCGGCTGCAAACGCTGGTCCTGCTAGCGATTGGCATGGGGTTCCTGGCGCTGATGGCGTTGGGACTGCCGCCGCTGATCATTGGACCCCTACGGCGTATCCTGCATCGTGTGCAAGATCTCGCCGAGGGCGAGGGCGATCTGACGGCGCGGTTGAACGAGGACACGCGCGACGAGGTTGGCGAATTGGCGAAGAGTTTCAACCGTCTGCTCGCCAAGCTGCATCGGTTGGTCGCGCAGGCCGCGACCTCGGCGAAGCAGGTCGATGACGCCTCCGAGAACTTGGCGTCGGTCGCGACCAAGAGCGACGAGGCCTTGCTGGAGCAGTCGACCCAGATTCAGATGGTTGCCACAGCCATGCACGAGATGGCGGCCACGGTGAACGAGGTCGCGCTCAATACCATGCGCGCCGCCGAGAGCGCACGCACCGCCGATGTCGGCGTCCGCTCCGGGGCCAAGGTGGTGGGCGAGGCGTCGGTGGCGATCGGACAGCTCGCCGAGGTGGTTTCCAGGGCCGCCGAGGCGATCGCCGCGCTGGAGTCCGAGACCAAGCGGATCGGCGCCGTGCTGGAGGTCATCAAGGGCATCGCCGAGCAGACCAGCCTGCTCGCCTTGAACGCGGCCATCGAGGCGGCGCGCGCGGGCGAGCGCGGGCGAGGCTTCGCCGTGGTCGCGGCCGAGGTCCGTAATCTCGCCTCGCGCACCCAGCAGTCGACGGGCGAGATCGAGTCCATGATCGCCTCCCTGCAAGCGAGTGCCCGAAATGTGGTCGGCGTCATGCAGGCGGGACGCGGCATGGTCGACGAGACCTTGCAAAAAGCCTCCCAGGCCAGCCAATCGCTGGAGGAGATCACCCGCGCGGTCACTACCATCAACGCGATGAATGACCAGATCGCGAGCGCCGCCGAGGAACAGACGGCGGTGACCGAGGAAATCAACGGCAACACACTCAGTATCCAGCGTTTGGCCGAGCATGCGGTGGCGGCGAATCGTCAGACCGCGATCGCGCGCGGCGAGTTGGTCTCGCTCGCCCAGTCGTTGAATGCTGGTCTGTCGCAATTCAAGGTGTGACCCGACGCAGGAATCACTGGCTATGGATCCCCGACACGAACGCACCAACCCCACTCCGGCCGAGGATCCGCCTCTCGGAGATGAAACATGGACCGTCGCCGACATCATCGACTTCGAATATTACCTCGATGCCGATGAAGGGAAACTGCGCGAGCAGCCTGCCTCGCGCAAGGATCTCGCCGCGCGCGACCGTGCGATCTATCTCGACCGAATCGAGCAAGAGATCACGCCAGCCCAACCGCATACGCCAGCGCACCGCCGGACGAGTCTGCGTCGCTGGCTGACCGAGCGACGCTCCGACGAGGATCCGAGCATTCGTCCGCTCCTGCCCGGCAATGCCTTTGCCGCGGCGCAGCGTCTGGGGACATTCGCCTTGGCCGCGTGCGGGTTTCTGCTTGGGATCGGAGTTGCCTCCGCCCTGCTGAATTACGACGGTCACCGCCCGATCAGCGTCCCCTCCTTTGTCTTTCTGCTGGTGGTGGTGCAATTCCTCTTCGTGCTTGCCGCCGTGTGGGCCTGGATCTCGCGCGCCGTCCGGCGCGCTGGAGGCGGGGGGCGGGATGCCTGGCTGCTGACCCAGGTCATGCGTCCGCTGCTGACCCGCGCGGCGAGCTGGTTACAGCAGCAGCGGCTGAACCAGTCCACCACGGAGATCCGCGAACGCGCGCTCGCGACGCAGGGACTGATGAAATCGCACTACGCCATCTATGGGCCGGTGTCCTACTTTCCGCTGCTGATCCCGGCGCAGGTGTTCGGGGTGGCATTCAATCTTGGCGTCATTCTCACCACGATCTTTCTGGAATGGTTCACCGACCTGGCCTTCGGTTGGGGCACCTCGCTGATTGCCCATCCGCAGACCATTTATGACATCACCCGCGCCATCGCCTTGCCATGGAGCTGGCTGTTCGGCGAGGGCGCCGGCTATCCGACGCTCGATCAGATCGCGGGTTCGCGCGTTTATCTGGAGCAATGGGCCGCCGCCACGCCCTCGTTTCAGCCCGATCCGGAGCATCTGCGGTCCTGGCGCTGGTTCCTGGTGCTGGCGGTCCTGACCTATGGCCTGCTGCCGCGACTGATCCTGCTCGGTCTTTCGGTGTTGTTCCAGCGTCTGGCGCTTGCCCGGCTGCCTTTCACGCATGGTCGCATCCAGGCGCTCTATGCGCGGATGCTGACGCCGATTCTGGACACGAGCGCGACCGTGATGGAGAAAGGGCCGGAGATGCCGATTCCCGCGCCGCTTGCGCCACGCGGTCCGCGCTCGGGATTGGTTGGACCGCTGGTCGCAGACCAGCCGGTGAGCCTTGCGCGGCCCTGGCGCGAAAAGTCTGCGCCGACGTTGCGAAAACCCGCGGTCAAGCCCGTGCCACCGGTTCCTTTGCTGCGTCCGGACCAAGCGGCAGCGGCACCTGCTACGCCGCAGGAGACCGAGGTTGAGGTCAAACCAGGAATCGAACCGCTGGAGTCGGCTTCACAGCTTGTCCAGCCGCGTTTTGGAGAGGCGAAGACGTCGGATGAGGTCGAGACCGCGACATCGTTGAGAGCCGCGCCGCCCAGTCCACCAGAGAATGAGCAGGAAATCGAGCAGGCGCCTGAAAGCAAGCCTGAGCTTGAAGCGCTGGAGCCGGAGCGGAAACCCGAGCCTGAGCCGGAAACTAAGATCGAGTCGGAGTCGGAGTCGGAGTCGGAGCCGGAACCTGAGATCGAGCCAGAACTTGAGCCGGAGCGGGAGCCCGAGGCGGAACCCGAGCCTGAGCCTGAGCCTGAGCCGGAACCTGAGATCGAGCCAGAACTTGAGCCGGAGCGGGAGCCCGAGCCGGAACCCGAGCCCGAGCCGGAACCCGAGCTGCACCCGCCGGCGACCGAGGGCGCGACCCGCTTCGCCCCGGACGCCTGCCTGTTACTGGTGCATGTGGACGTGGACGATGTCCTGGAAGCGGAAGATCGCCCACGTCTCGAACAACTGCTGACCCAACTGACCGGTTGGCGGGTGTCGGCCTACGCGACCTTCGGCGCCGGCAGCGCCATGACCGCGCGGGCGCTGGATCTTCTGGAGCATGGCGACTGGCAGGCCCCGCCGCCACGCATCGCCGTGGTCCAGGACGGTTCGCAGCCGCCGATCACCGAGAATCTGCTGTTCCTGCGCGAATTGCGCGCCGCTGCCGGTACCCAGGCCCAAATGCTTCTGGCCCTGGTGGGCGATCCAGAGGATGACGATCGCCTGCCGCCACTGCGCGCGTTCGACTTCACCGATTGGCAGCGCAAGATCGACCAGATGGCCGATCCCTATCTGCGCCTGGAGATGCTGGCAACCCCCAGCGAGGATGGAGACGTCTGATGGTCGCGAAGATCCCCCGGCTGGCAATCATGGGACACCCGAACGCCGGGAAGTCCTCGGTGGTCGCGACCCTGACCGAAAACGATCAGGTCGCCATCGATAAGCGAGCTGGCACCACGACCGAATCGGATGTCTACCCCGTCGTCATTGATGGCCGCACGGTGATCGAGTTCATCGATACCCCAGGGTTTCAGAACCCGAACGCGATTCTGGAGTGGTTTCAGGCCAACGAGGGCAAGCGGGATCTGGCTCGCGCCTTCGTCGCCGCCCACCGCGCGAACCCGCTCTTTTCGCACGATTGCGCCCTGCTGGAGCCAGTCGCCGAGGGCGCAGGCATCATTCTGGTGGTCGACGGTTCAAAGCGGATCAAGGAAAAGGATCGGGTCGAGATCGAACTGCTGCGTCTCACCGCCCGTCCGCGCATGGCGATTCTCAATAATCTGACCAGGCAGGATCGCTACATGAGTCAGTGGCAGGACGCACTGAGCAAGGCGTTCAACTCGGTGCGCGAGTTTAACGCTCATCGCGCGACCTATGCCGAGCGGATCAAGCTGTTGAATGCATTGAAAAGCATCGACCAGCGCTGGGAGCATCTGGTCGAGGATGCCATCGACGCCTTTACGCGGGATTGGGAGCGGCGCACCGATCAGGCCGCCGCCAGCATTCTGGATCTGCTCAAGGACTCACTGTCCTACAAGGTGTCAAAGACGGTCAAGGACAGCAAGCTCATCTTCAAGAGCGGTCGGGATCGGGTCAAGGCCGAGATCATGGCCGAGTTTGAGGATGGGTTGCGACGGCTGGAGATTGCCGCCCAGGAGCAGATCCGCGCGCATTTTCGACACAACGTCTGGAATGTCTCGTCCGATTCCGTGCTTGGACGGGATCTGCTTTCCGACGAGGTCGGGCAGGCGCTCGGTCTGTCGCGGCGTCAGCTTGCGCTGGTCGGCATGGCCGCCGGCGCGGCCTCCGGGGTGACCATCGATCTCGCCACCGCTGGTCATTCGTTGGGAACTGGTGCCTTGATCGGGGCTGCGACCGGTGGCGTGCTTGGCATGGTCGGCGGCAAGGCACTGGCGAAGTTCGATATCGAGCGCGCGCCCGGCACCCACCGTTTTACCATCGGTCCGGTTTCCAATCCGCGCTTTCCCTTCGTGCTGTTTGACCGTGTCATGCTCTATAGCGCACGGGCGATGAACTGGGCGCATGGCCGTCAGGCCGCCGAGGAAGAGGCACCCGACAAGGTGCCCGATAAGGCGATACGTCGGCAGGGTTTCAGCGAGGAACTCTCTGGCCAGCAGCAACGTGAACTCGCGCGCTTCTTCAACTCCGCCCGACGGGGTAGAGAACCGGAGCGAGAAGAGGAATGCAGGGCAATTGTCAAAAGTCTCTTGCGGGGCGTTTCAATGAGCGAGATCGATAGCCGTAGCAATCTCTGATCTGGACCAGAGCCGGTGCGCCGAGCGACTTTTGCCAGCAACATGACTGTCAAATTTGACGCTAGCCTGGTCTCGCGCGCGGCGGTTATCGGCTGTGATCGGAGCGGTCAATCGGGTGATCTGATGTCCGGCCTATTCAATGACCAAACTCGTCCATGACTTTCTGGAGTGCGCAGAGTGAAACCATACGATGGCCCGCTGTTTCTGATAGGGATGCCAAGATCTGGAACGAAGCTGCTGCGGCGATTGCTCAAGCAGCACCCGCGCATCTGTATTCCGGTCGCGGAAACCGAGTTTTTCCCATGGCTGGTCGTGAATATCGACAGCTATGGCGATTTGTCCATCCGCGATCATTTCTTGCGGTTCTATAAGGCAGTCGTCCGTTTTCCGTATTTCACCTACGCGCGCGCGGAAGGCACGCTCGTTTCACCCGAACGCTGGTACGCCGCCTGCCGCGGCTTCGACGCGGCAGGCGTTTTCGAGGCACTGATCCGCGAGGAGCAACAGGTCGCGGTCGGCTCCGATATCATTTGGGGAGATAAATCACCGTCCTACATGACGGCGATACCGCTGCTCCACGAGCATTTCCCGAATGCCAGATTCATTCATATCATCAGGGATGCACGGGATTACTGCCTGTCCATGCGCGATGCCTGGGGCAAGCATATGAAACGGGCCGCGCAACGGTGGACTGATTCCGTTCGACGTGCCAGGGACGATGGTCGGCGTATTCCGGGCCAGTATCTTGAGATCCGTTACGAAGATCTTCTACGTGACACGGAGACTGTGTTACGGACTGTCTCTGATTTCCTGGAAATCGATTTCCGGGAGACCATGCTGACCTTGCAGAAGGCTCCCGAGAATCTGGGTAACGCGAGTGGCCAATCAATCATCATTAAAGATAATTTCGGGAAATTCATGACCCACATGGATGTCCGTACACGAAGACAGATCGAGAGTATTGCCGGCACCATGCTGGTCGAATGCGGCTATCAATTGTCGTTGCCTCCTCAAGCGATTCGCAGGATGTCGAAGCGCGAGCTGCTGGCCGCGCAGCTGCAGGACGGTTGGAATCGTCTGTTATTCGAGCGGAAACGACGCGATTTTGGCCGGGCCCTATCGTTTGTATTGCGATACTTCCAGATCACCCGTGGCCGTTAGCATCGTGGCCGTCGCGCACCGGGGATGACCGTATGACTCATTCTTCCTCGCTGTCAATCTCAAACGCATGGCCGTGCTGCGTCTGCAATCAGGAAAACACCAAGAAATACAGCGCTTATTGCCAAAATCTCGCCATTTTTCGCCCCTAAGGGTGCTCACAAGGCGACTCTCCACGTTAAGTCCGACAGGCTGCTAGAGCATCCGCGGGCGCGTGATCGAGACCAGTTGCGCGCTGCCCGCCGCGAGTGCTCGCCAGTCGTCCGGCATTTCCAGCCGGGCGACGGTCGCGGTCGGCAGCAGCTTGCCATCTTCGGGAAGGTCCAGATCCTCGCCGACTAAATGCCTGACCAACTCTTCCAGTCCGGGGTTATGCCCGACGATCAGGACGGTGGCGGCGGTGGCGGGACAGCGTTCGAGCACATCGAGCAGTTCCGGGACGCCCGCGTCATAGATCCCGGCTTCCAGGACGATCTTCTTTTTTTTGTAATCCAACCGCTTGCAGACGATCTCGGCGGTTTGGCGGGCGCGCTCGGCGGGCGAGCAAACGACATGATCCGGCACCAGTCCCTCGCGGTAAAGCCAGGCGCCAACCTTGGGTGCATCGTGTTTGCCGCGCTTGGCGAGCGGACGCCGAAAATCGGCGGTATCGCCCGCGCTCCAATCCGACTTGGCGTGACGGAGGATCAGGAGTTCTCGTGACATATGAAAAAAGGGGTCGACGTACTTCAAAACGAAGATAACAACCTGGCAATCAGGTGCGATCTTTAAGTTTTAACATATTCGTCATTTTTGCGTCACCTTCAGCCGGCCTCGGCGAGCAGGCGGTCGATCATGTCCTGGGCCTGACGGAGATAGCCGCCGCCGAAGAGATTCAGATGATTGAGGATGTGATAGAGGTTGTAGAGGATCTTGCGGACGGTATAGCCGGAATCGAGCGGCCAGGCCTCGCGATAGGCGGACTGGAAACGTGCGTCGAAACCGCCGAAAAGCTCGGTCATGGCCAGATCCGTCTCGCGGTCGCCATGATAGACGGCGGGGTCGAAGATGACCGGCTGTCCGTCGGGCGTGGCGCCGATATTGCCGCCCCAGAGATCGCCGTGCAGCAGCGAGGGCGCCGGCCGGTGACCGATGAGCGCGCCGAGCGCGCCGAGCAGGCGTTCGCCGGACGACCGCAGACGACCACCGCAGCCCCTGGCGGCGGCGAGTTCGAGTTGATACCCCAGTCGGTGCTCGCGCCAGAAGTCGACCCAGTCCGCGCGGGGCGGATTCGGTTGCGGGGTGGCGCCGATGGTGTTGTCGCGATGCCAGCCGAAGGTCTCCGCGGTGGCGCGATGCAGTTGGGCGAGTTGACGCCCGGCGAGCGCGCTATCCAGCCGCCCACCGAGATCGAGCAGGTCCATGACCAGATAGCTTTGGTCGCCGGCGAGACCCGCGCAGACCGGCGCTGGAACGCGCATGGCCCCGGTCGCGGCGAGTGCGCCGAGTCCCTCGGACTCCGCCTCGAACATGGCCAGACGCTCAGCCGCGTTGAGCTTGACGAAAAACCCGCGCCGGCCGTCGCCGATCAGACAGGTTGTATTGATGCAACCGCCGCCGATCGGGCGCTGGTGCCGGACCTGGAAAGGTTCGCCGGTGACCGCGCCGATGCGCGCGGCGATCGCGTCCCAGGCGGTCATGCCGGCGTCTCGCGAGCGAGCCGGCGATGCAACGGGCTGGAGCGGGGAAAGTGGGCGCGCAGAAACTCCATCTGATCCGCCAGGACGTGACGACCCATCAGAAAAATGTACTCGGCATGGGTCGGGGCAAAGGGCACGGCGAGCAGTTCCATGCCGGCGTCCTCCGGAGAGCGCCCGGCCTTGTAGTTGTTACAGCGCACACAGGCGGTCACGACATTGTTCCAGTGGTCCGCGCCGCCCTTGCTGGAGGGGCGGACGTGGTCGCGTGACAGATGGCGGTCGGAAAAATGCTGACCGCAGTACATGCACATGTGGTTGTCCCGCTGGAACAGGGTGCGGTTCGAGAGGGGCGGCATATAATCGTCCTGAAGTTTGTTCAGGGCGTGATGGATGCCGTGGGTGGCGATGATCGAGTGGATTTCGAGTCGGCTCTGAATGCGAGTGAGTGCGTTGACTCCGCCGCGCAGCAGAAACAGGGGATCTCCGCAGGCGTAGGCGACCTGGCCAAGAAAATAGAGTCGGGCAGCCCCCCGGTAGTCGATCCACTCCAGGGGCATGCCTGCCAGATCCGTTCGCAGTACCTGTTGATTGAGTTGCAACATAGCGAAAACACGGCTCGGTATTTGCGCGAATAATACACACTTGTCTCTCTCGTGCAACCTGAAAACAGCCGCTTACCGGGAGTCCGGTCATCGGCTTGCCAGAACGCCCGATTTCTGGAGTTCCCGGTCCGAACGAGACGATCGCCACGCGTCCGGGCGTCTCGCGGCTGAATCATTCACAGTCCGGGATGGATGTGCGGAAATCCGCAAATTTGTCAAGGCACTCTTTGAGTCAACTGTCGCTCAATTTAGCAACGTATTGAATTTTAAAAGAAGTCATGAACTGGTCAAAGCCTTGCCAAAACCGCGTAACCTTCGTATTGACGCCAGTCGGAGCGCAATTCCCAGAGCCTATCCACAAACTTATCCACAGACTTTGTGTGCAGTCCTTCTTTCGTCTTGCCACACAACCGGTTGCCCCGTTTACGTGCGGATCCGTTCGCCAAAGCGGCACGCGATCACTTCGGTAGCACGAAACGTCGAGCATGATTTTTTTCAATCTGGTTTCCACGGATGCCGAATGCAATCGAATGCTGGCCATCCGTGCGCGCGGCGATCCGGGCGGGTCGGTGGCCAGCGCATTGAGCGTTCCGCGCCTGTGACTCGCGCGCCGAACACACCCGAGTCAGCCGGGGCGGTCACGTCAGACGGATCCACGGTGATCCTGCGGGTCGCCGTGGCGGCGCCGCTGGCGGAGCTGTTCGACTATCTGCCGCCGGTGTCGCCCGCCCCCGTGGCGCTGACGCCGGGCCTGCGTCTCCTAGTGCCCTTCGGACGCGGTCGCCGGGTCGGGATGCTGCTGCGCATCACCTCCCGCACCGAGCAGGATCCCGCGCGTCTCAAATGCGTCGAGTCGGTGCTGGATGCGCGCCCGCTGCTGTCGCCGGCCGATCTGCGGCTGATCGAGTGGGCCGCAGCCTATTATCGGCAGCCGATCGGGGAGGCGCTGTTTACCGCGTTGCCGGCTCGTCTGCGCGATCCGGCGCCCCTGCTCGACGAGCGGGTTCCGGGCATCCAGGCCACGCCCGCGGGTCTGTCCGTCACGCTGGACACGCTGAATCGCGCGCCCCGGCAGCGCGATCTGCTCGCCTTGGCGCGCGCCGCCCCGGCGGGTCTGGCCTTGGCCGATCTGAGACTGAGCCTGGGAGACTGCGCCGCGACCCTGCGCGCATTGCGTGCGAAGGGACTGATCGAGACCTGCCAACTGATTCCGGGCCTGACGCCATCCCTGCCGCCGCCGGTCTCCGCGCTCGCCGGCCCCGCGCTCAATGCCGACCAGCAGGCGGCGGTGAACGCGATCCAGGGCGCGCTCGGCGGTTTTCGCGCCTTCCTGCTCGACGGCGTGACCGGCAGCGGCAAGACCGAGGTCTATATCCGTCTGATCGAGGCGGTCATCGCCGCCGGCGGCCAGGCGCTGGTGGTGGTGCCGGAGATCGGCCTGACGCCGCAACTGCGCGAGCGTTTCGTCCAGCGCCTGCCGGGGCCGGTGGCGGTGCTGCATTCGGCGCTCAACGCGCGCGAACGCGAACGCGGCTGGCATCGCGCCGCGCTCGGCGAGGCCACGCTGGTGCTCGGAACCCGCTCGGCGATCTTTACCCCTCTCCCCCGGCTGGCGCTGATCCTGGTCGACGAGGAACACGACGCTTCGCTCAAACAGCAGGACGGATTCCGCTACTCGGCGCGGGATCTGGCGGTGCGCCGCGCCCAATTGACCGGCTGTCCGGTGGTGCTCGGCTCGGCGACGCCCGCGCTGGAGACCCTGCACAATGCGCGGCTCGATCGTTACGCCTGGCTGAAATTGCCCCAGCGCGCCGGTCGCGCCCGTCCGCCGACCATCTCGCTGCTCGATATTCGCGACCAGCCCCTGCAGGCCGGGCTGTCGTCCGTGCTGCGCGCGGACATGCGGGCCGAACTCGCGGCCGGCAATCAGGTGCTGCTGTTTCTCAATCGGCGTGGCTATGCGCCGATTCTTACCTGCCACGCCTGCGGCTGGGTTGGCGGTTGTCCGCACTGCGATGCCCGTCTGACCCTGCATCTGAATCCGCGCAAACTCTGGTGCCACCATTGCGGCTGGTCGCAACCCGTGCCGAGTCTCTGCCCCGCCTGTCAGGGCAGCGATCTGCGCCGGCTGGGGCAGGGGACCGAGCGTCTGGAAGACAATCTGCGCCCCCTGTTTCCGGAGGTCAGCATCGCTCGCATCGATCGCGACAGCACCCGGCGCAAAGGCGAACTGGATCGGCTGCTCGGGGCGGTTCAGCGTGGCGAGATCCAGATCCTGCTCGGGACACAGATGCTGGCCAAGGGGCATGATTTTCCGGGCGTCACCCTGGTCGGCATCCTGGATCTGGATCAAACCCTCTACGCCAGCGATTTCCGCGCCCCGGAACGCACCGCGCAACTCATCGTGCAGGTCGCCGGACGGGCGGGACGGGCGGAGCGGCCGGGGCGGGTCGTGCTGCAAACCCGCCATCCGGAACATCCCCTGCTGCAATCGCTGCTACGCGAGGGCTATGGCGGTTTCGCGGCCGTGGCGCTGGGGGAGCGTCGCGATGCCGAACTGCCGCCCTTCGCCCATCTCGCCCTGGTCCGCGCCGAGGCGCCTGGAGAATCCGAGCCGCTCGCCTTTTTGCGCGCGGCGCGCGTCCTGGCTGAAGGGCTGATCGCGGCTGCGGAGGCGCCCAAGATCCAACTGCTCGGCCCGATCCCTGCGCCGATGGAGCGGCGCGCTGGCCGCTATCGTGCCCAGCTTCTGGTGCAATGTGGCGAGCGTCCGCGACTCCAGCGTTTTCTGGCGCACTGGAGCCCGATCCTGCGCGGGCTATCCCGAACCAGGGGACTGCGCTGGTCGCTGGACGTGGATCCGCAGGAGATGCTCTAAATCCGCCCATGACGAACAGGTTTGACGCGAACTGGAAAAAGACGCGTGGTTTCGCTGCGCTCTTAGCCTCTTGCGGCTAAGATATCGAGCTTCGCTAACATCCAGTTTCCATCCCTGCTTCAGGAGCAACCAGCTTATGTCCGAAATCGTCGATGTCCGTGCCCGCGAGGTGCTGGATTCTCGCGGCAATCCGACCGTCGAGGCCGATGTCATCACCGCCGATGGCGCCATCGGTCGCGCCATCGTTCCGTCCGGCGCGTCCACCGGCTCGCGCGAGGCGCTGGAACTGCGCGATGGCGACAAGTCCCGCTATCTCGGCAAGGGCGTCCTGATCGCGGTCGCCAATATCGAAGGCGAGCTGCGCGAGGCCGTGCTCGGCATGGAGGCGGCCGATCAGAAGGCGCTCGATCAGACGATGATCGATCTCGACGGGACCGACAACAAGCGCCGGCTCGGCGCCAATGCACTGCTCGGCGTCTCGCTGGCGGCGGCCCACGCGGCGGCGCAGGAAAAGGCGCTGCCACTGTTCAGGTCGCTGTCCGCCGGTCCCTACCGTCTGCCGGTCCCGATGATGAACATCATCAATGGCGGCAGTCATGCCGATAACAGCGTGGACTTCCAGGAGTTCATGATCCTGCCGGTCGGCGCCCCGAGCATCCGCGAGGCGGTGCGTTATGGTGCGGAGGTCTTCCATGCCCTGAAGTCGGTCCTGAAAGGGCGCGGGCTGGGCACGGCGGTCGGCGACGAGGGCGGTTTCGCCCCCGATCTGTCCTCCAACGAGGCCGCCATCGAGGCGATCCTGGAAGCCATCGGCAAGGCCGGTTTCAAGGTCGGTTCCGACATCTATCTCGGGATGGACGTAGCTGCTTCCGAGTTCTACAAGGACGGTCGCTATCATCTCCAGGGCGAGGGCCGCACGCTCGACGCCGATGGCATGATCGACCTGCTCGCTGGCTGGGTGTCGCAATATCCCATCCTCTCGATCGAGGACGGTCTCGCCGAGGGCGATTGGGACGGCTGGAAGCGTCTGACCGAGCGGCTTGGCGACAAGGTCCAGATCGTCGGTGATGACCTTTTCGTCACCAATACCAAGATCCTGCAGGAAGGCATCGACAAGAAGATCGCCAACTCCATCCTCATCAAGGTCAATCAGATCGGCACCCTCACCGAGACCATGGACGCCATCGCCATGGCCCACGCGGCGGGGTATACGTCGGTCGTGTCGCACCGCTCGGGCGAGACCGAGGACACCACCATCGCCGATCTGGTGGTCGCGGCCGGCACCGGTCAGATCAAGACCGGCTCGCTGTCGCGCTCCGATCGGGTCGCCAAGTACAACCAGTTGATGCGCATCGAGGATCAGTTGGGCGACGAGGCGATCTACGCGGGCCGCGCGGCCTTCAGGTGGCTCTGACGAGACGGCGTTCCGGGCCTGTCCCGCGCCTGATCGAAGGGTCGGCCGGGCCGGGTTCGGGCTTCCACGGCTAATCGGGTCTCGACATGCGTTGGTTGATCGCGGTGCTCATCGTTCTTCTGGGGGCGCTCCAGTACCGGCTCTGGGTCGGTCAGGGGAGCCTGGCGGAACTCCATGCGCTGAAGCAGGAAATTGCCTTCCAGGAGGCCGAAATCGCGCGTCTGATGGCGCGCAATCAGGTGCTTCAGGCGGAGGTCGCGGATCTTGGCGAGGGCCAGGAGGCGCTGGAGGAGCGTGCCCGCAGCGAACTCGGCATGATCAAGGCCGGCGAGATTTTCATTCAGGTCATCGAGCGACCCAAGCCCATTGCGGAGACCGCGCCATGAACGAAACCCCGTCGCTCTGGGCCATCCTGCCCGCCGCCGGCGTGGGGCGGCGCATGGGAAGCGCCATTCCCAAGCAGTACCTTGACCTGGCCGGCCGGGCGGTGATCGATCACGCGCTGGATCTGTTCATTGAGGATGCGCGGATCAGTGGGGTCGTGGTGGCGCTCGACCCGGCGGACGGTTATTGGGAGAGCACCGCCCATGCCGGTCATGCCAAGGTGATCCGCGCGGCGGGCGGCGCGGAACGCTGCCATTCCGTCCTCAACGCGCTCGCGGCCCTTGATGGCCGCGCGGAGGAGGGCGACTGGGTGCTGGTCCACGATGCCGCGCGGCCCTGTCTGCGGACCGCCGATCTCGACCGCCTGATCGACGCCTTGCTTGGGGATGCCGTGGGCGGTCTGCTCGGGATTCCGGTGCGCGACACCATGAAGCGCGACAATGGCGATGGGCGGATCGCGTCCACCGTCGACCGGGCGAGTCTCTGGCATGCCTATACCCCCCAGATGTTCCGGCTTGGCCTGCTGCGCCGGGCGCTGCATGACGCCCTGGACGCGAACGATCTGGTCACCGACGACGCCTCCGCCATCGAGCGTCTGGGCCATGCCCCACGCCTGATCGAGGGGCACGCCGACAATCTCAAAATCACCCGGGCCGAGGATCTTCCGCTGGCCCATTTTTATCTGCGACAGCAGGGGCGGATTGATGCGTCACGAGGAGACAACGCATGTTGATTGGTCAGGGCTTTGACGCCCATCGTTTCGCGCCGGAGCGCCGGCTGGTGCTCGGTGGTCTGACGATCCCTCACGATCAGGGTCTGCTCGCCCATTCCGACGGCGACGTGCTGATCCACGCACTCTGCGACGCGCTGCTCGGCGCGGCCGGGTTGGGCGATATCGGCAATCATTTTCCGGATACGGATGCCGCCTATGCCGGGATCGACAGCCGCATCCTGCTCGGGCGGGTGATGGCCAGCCTTGGCCAGATGGGTCTGACCGTGCACAACGCGGACATGACCATCATCGCCCAACAACCCAAGCTCGCGCCGCACATTCCAGCCATGCGCGAGATTCTCGCCATCGATCTCGGCTGTGTGTCGGCGCGCGTCAATGTCAAGGCGACCACCATGGAACACATGGGCTTCACCGGACGCGGCGAGGGGATCGCGGCCTCCGCCGTGGTCTTGTTGACGGAGCCGGGCGCATGACGCAGGCGCCTCTGCCGTGTTGGACGACCTTCGCGGATCTGCCGCTGGCGCACGGCGAACCCCTGGGGTGCGGGCGTCTGCGAGTCGAGCCCGCCGATTTCCAGGTCGAGGAGCGTCTGGGCTTCGCGCCGGACGGCGAGGGCGATCATCTGCTGCTGTGGGTGCGCAAGACCGGCGCCAATACCGAATGGGTCGCTCGCCGTCTGGCTGCGCTGGCTGGCGCGTCCCAGTCCGAGATCGGTTACGCGGGTCTCAAGGACCGTCACGCCGTCACCAGCCAGTGGTTTTCCGTCCCGCGACCGCGCGACGAACCGCCGGATTGGTCGGCGTTGAGCACGGATGGGATCGAGGTGCTCGAAGTCCATCCGCACCGGCGCAAGCTCCGGCGCGGCGCACTGGCCGGGAACCGCTTTCGCCTCCGGATACGCGACTGCGCGTTGACGGTTCCCGCTCTCGACGCCCGGCTTGAGGCGATCCGCGCGCGCGGCGTGCCCAACTATTTTGGCGAACAACGCTTCGGTCATGCCGACGGCAATCTGATCCGCGCCCATGCGCTCTTCGGCGGCACCGCGGGCCGCGTGCCGCGCCATCAGAAAGGTCTCTGGCTGTCCGCCGCGCGCTCGCAGATGTTCAATCAGCTTCTGGCCGAGCGGGTCCGGCGCGAGGACTGGGATCGACCCCAGCCCGGCGACTGTCTGCAACTCGACGGTACCCATTCGCATTTTCTCGCCGAAGTGATCGACGAGGCCTTGACCGAGCGCTGCGAGCGGATGGATCTGCATCCCAGCGGTCCGCTCTGGGGCGCCGGCGCGCCACCGACGCGCGCTGCGATTCAGCGGCTTGAAGAGGAGGTCGCCGCCGATTTTCCCGGCTGGCCCGAAGGGCTCGCCGCCCAGAGGATGGATCAGGAGCGCCGCGCGCTGCGCCTGCCGGTCATCGACTTGACCGGACGCTTGGTCGAGGAGGGGCTTGAACTGACCTTTGAATTGACCGCTGGATCCTATGCGACCGCCGTATTGCGCGAGTTGGTCGATTGGGATGCATGACGAAGGGTCGAGGGGTAAGGTCGTTCCGGCGCTGCGCGAGCCCTCGTCGTTGAAATGATCGCGTGCCGCAAGCGTCAAATCGCACTCGGTCGTCGGGGGGGCGAGCGTCATTCGGCGCTCAAGGTCGCTTCTTCCGGTTGACTTGACAGCGGCGCTGCCTCTGACGAAAGTGATCGGATTGCATCGCCACCGGATCCGTTCGTCTCATGGAACAACTCTCCGAATTCGCCGATCGTTTCTCGTCACAGGCACCGGCCTGCGAATACTGGACCCTGCGCCTAGTCGAGGATGAGTCCGATCATCTGGAGGTGCGCCAGGGCGTGGTCGAGCCAAGCGCGCTCGACAGCTCGCTGGGTGCCATGGTCACGGTCGTGCGTGGCGGCGGCATCGGCTACGGCGCCACCAGCGATTTGAGCGCCGCCGGTCTGCGCGCCGCCGGTGAGCGGGCGGCGGACTGGGCACTCGCCCATGCCCGGCTCGGGCTCTTCGATGCCGGTCTCTATCCGCGCGCCAGTACGCGCGCCGACTATCGCTCCACCATCCTGGAATCCTGGAAAGCCATGGCGGTCGCCGACAAGCTGGCGCTGCTCCAGGAGGCCAACACGGCTCTGGCGATCGACGAGCGTATCGTCGACTGGTCCGCCTGGCTGACGCGCCATCGGGTGTCCCAGTTGCTGGTGAGCAGCGATGGCGCACGGGTCTCCCAGGTG
Source organism: Thiocystis minor (assembly GCF_016653465.1). GTDB lineage: Bacteria > Pseudomonadota > Gammaproteobacteria > Chromatiales > Chromatiaceae > Chromatium > Chromatium minus. The sequence continues at coordinate 66,191 of NZ_NHSQ01000024.1, forward strand.
TTCGAGTCGGTCCATCCGGGGCTGTTCGCCGTCGCCAATGCCGGCAGTCAGACCCAGCGTCGGCAGGGCGGCGGGGCGGATTGGGCGCAACAGGGCGGATTGGAGCGCATCGCGGCGGTGCGTCTGCTGGACGACGCGCCGCGCGTGGCGGAAGAGGCCATCGCGCTGCTGGACGCGCCCGAATGCCCCGAGGACACTCGCGATCTGATCCTGTTGCCGAGCCAGATGGTGTTGCAGATCCACGAGAGCATCGGTCATCCGCTGGAACTGGACCGCATCCTCGGCGACGAGCGCAACTATGCCGGCACCAGCTTCGTCACGCCCGGCATGTTCGGGCGCTATCGCTACGGCTCCGAACTCCTCGATATCACCTTCGATCCCACGGTTCCCGGCGAACTGGTGTCCATGGTCGCCGACGACGTGGGTACGCCGGCCCAGCGCGAGTATCTGATCCGCCGGGGCATCCTGGAGCGTCCGCTCGGCGGTCCTCTGTCCCAGGCGCGCGCCGGACTGCCAGGCACCGCCAATACCCGTGCCAGCGGTTGGGACCGTCCGCCGATCGACCGCATGGGCAACCTCAATCTGGAGCCGGGGGAGGAGAGTCTCGCCGAGCTGATCGCGCGGGTCGAACGTGGCGTCCTGATGGACACCAACCGTTCCTGGTCGATCGACGACAGCCGTAACAAATTCCAGTTCGGCTGCGAACTGGGACGCCTGATCGAGGACGGCGAACTCAGGGGACTGGTGCGCAATCCCGGCTATCGCGGCATCTCGGCCGAATTCTGGCGCAGTCTCGACGGGGTCGGCGGTCCCGAGACTCTGGAGATTCGCGGGGTGACGAACTGCGGCAAGGGCGAACCGAATCAGGCGGTCTCTGTCGGACACGCCTCGCCGCCTTGTCTCTTCCGCGACGTGGCCGTGTTTGGAGGTGGCGAATGAACCGGGATGCTTTTTTTGCCTTGGCCGACCGTCTCCAGTCCGGTCTCTCCGGTGCCGAAATCCTTTTCTGTCACCTAGGCGGCGAGGTTTCTGACTTCGTGCGTCTGAACCGTAACCGCATCCGTCAAGCCGGTCATGTGCGTGCCGCCGCGCTCGGTCTGAATCTGATCGATGGGGCGAGACAGGCGGAAGGCCGCTGCGACCTCACCGGCGATGCGCGCCAGGATCTGGTCCGGGCGCGCCATCTGCTCGCGCGTCTGCGCGAACGTCTCGTCCATGTCCCGGACGATCCCTATCTGCACTATTCCACCGAAGCCGGCGAGAGCCACCGGCAGGTCGGCGACGCGATCCCCGCCGCCGAGGACGCGGTTGCCGCGCTGATCGCCGCCGCCGAGGGTCTGGATCTGGTCGGCATCTGGGCCAGCGGCGAGATCGACGAGGGACTGGCGAGTTCCCTCGGTCATCGTCACTGGCACCAGAGCCTGAGCTTCAACCTCGACTGGAGCTGTTATCTGGAGGCCGACAAGGCAGTCAAGGCGGGCCTGGGCGGCTTTCATTGGGACACCGCGACACTCGACCACAAGCTCGACGCCCTGCGCGAAGGGCTGCGGATCATGGCGCGACCCGCGCGCACCCTCGACCCCGGCCGCTATCGCGCCTACCTGGCCCCGGCCGCGGTCAATGAGTTGACGGACATGCTCGCCTGGGGCGGGTTCGATCTCAAGAGTCATCGAACCCATCAGACCCCTTTGCTCCTGATGACGCGCGGCGAGCGCCGCTTCGACCCGAAGGTCACAATCCGTGAGGAACATGCGCGCGGTCTGGCGGCCGGTTTTACCGCCGAGGGTTTCGTCAAACCGGATGGCGTGACACTGATCGAAAGGGGCGTCTTCGGTCAATGTTTAGTGGATGCGCGCGACGGCAAGGAATACGGCGAGACCGTCAATGCCGCGAGCGGCTCGCCTGAATCTCTGGGATTCGACGCGGGCGATCTGCCGATGACTGAGGTACTCGCCCGGCTCGACACTGGGCTCTATATCGGCAACCTCTGGTACTGCAACTGGTCGGATCCCAACGATTGTCGCGTCACCGGCATGACCCGCTTCGGCACCTATTGGGTGGAGGGCGGCGAGATCGTCTCCCCGGTCAAGGTCATGCGGTTCGACGACAGCCTCTATCATCTGCTGGGCGACCGTCTGGAAGGGCTGACCCGCGAGCGCGAGCTGATTCTCTCAGCGCAGACCTATAACGGCCGCTCGACCGATAGCGCGCTCTTGCCGGGGCTATTGGTCTCGGGGATCAATCTCGCGCTTTAAAGATGATGACCGCAAGACTCGCGAAGGTCACGATGCGCCCGGCGATCCTGCTGCTGATCCTTCTTGTCGGCACGGATCCTTGTGCGGCCGATCAAGTATTCCGCTGGGTGGACGATCAGGGTCAGGTCCATTTCAGCGATCGGCCCCCGTCGAATCCGGCGGTTCCGGTCCAGATCCAGCCATTGCCGGCGTCGCCGCGGGTGCGTCAGCCAGCGGATCATACGCATTCGGTGATGAACCAGGTCAGACGCTTGGAAGCCGAGCGCGAACAGATCGAAGCCGCGCGTCGCGAGGAGAAACTGAGACGATTGGAAGAAGCACGCCATCTCGCGGAGATTGAAGAGTCTCGCGCCCGCGCCCGACAGGCGGATGCCGAAGCCGAGCGTGCGCGTCGACCCGTGTATTCCATCTATCCAAGATTTTGGCGACCTCCCCGCCCTCGACCCGATCACCGGCCCGACAAGCCGGGTCACCCGCCACGGCACTCCGAACCGCTACAGCCCAACGGGCGGTCGTTGACCCGTCCAGGACGATCCCTAACCGTTCCGGGGCGAGCGTTGCACCCCGCGCAATGACCGCGTCGCCCTCACGTAGATGCGGTCGCGTGGAGGTCGACCGGCTGCGTCGCATTGGGAAAATTTGAGCAGATGAATTGACAAAAAAAAAAATTATCGACATAATGTCGATATAATTTAAAAATACAGTTTTAGCCAAGCGCCCGTAGCTCAGCTGGATAGAGTACCTGGCTACGAACCAGGTGGTCGGGAGTTCGAATCTCTCCGGGCGCGCCAAATCAAGTCTTACAATCAAGCGGTTATCGGTTTTCCGATCCCGCTTTTTTGTTGCAAGAAATATTGATGTGCCGGAAAATGTGCGGAACGATTATTGCTTTGAATCTTTCCGACGAACTTGGTCGACCACCTGCAGGCCGATTTCAATCCGCCCAGCATGTTCAGCGAGATGCTCCGATGACAAATGCGCGTATCGCTGAACCATCTCGAACGTACTCCATCCGCCCATCTCCTGCAGCACATGCAACGGTGTCCCCGATTGCACATGCCAAGAAGCCCACGTATGTCTTAAATCATGCTAACGAAAGGAGGCGATCCCCGCGCGCCCCAGCGCCTTTTTCCAGGCTGCCGTCCCTGCTTTGGCGATCGGCTTGCAGTCATCACAGCCACGCGCCTGAAAGCAAAATACCCGTTCTTGGTGTCTGCCGACCCATCGCCGTAGCACGAGAACCGCATCGGCATTGAGCGGTACGCCAATCGCCCGCTTCGCTTTCGCTTGATCAGGATGAATCCAAGCAACGCGCCGAACCAAATCGACCTGGCTCCATTCAAGTCCAGTCACGTTCGCCTCACGCAGTCCAGTCGCCAAACTGAACCGCGCCATATCCGCGAGATGTTCCGGCAACTCTGCGATCAGGCGGCTCGCTTCGTCACGGGTCAGCCAGCGAATCCGCGCGCGCGATTCGGGAAGCATCCGAACTGCTGGCGCATGTTCCAGCCACTCCCAGTCACGTTCCGCCCGGCGTAAAATGGCTCTGGCGACTTCGAGCATACGATTCACGGTCGCATGACTCACGCCCTGAGCTTGACGCGCCTTCATCAACGCATCAAGACGATCCCGCCCGATCTCGTCCAGATACAAAGCACTCCAGTGCTTTCCGATCTCGCGCAGATGATAAACATCATCTTCCTGAGTCGCTTTGTGTGTCGTCTCCTCCACCCAGTGCACCACGGCTTCCTGCCAGGTATGACGTGGTTTATCGCCCATGCGTTCCTGTCGCCAGAGTTCCTGCTTCAGCTTTGCTTCGTATTCTTCAGCCGCTTTTTTGTCCTCCGTGCCAGCGCTGCGTCGTACTTCTTTGCCGTCTGGTGTGGTGAACCGAATCCACCAAAAATGACTGTTCGATCTGCGGTAGAGCATGCGGATACCTCGTCTGGCTCTGCCGCCCGCGCACGGTCAGCATACCGCTCGCGTATCCAGTTCGCCAAATCTTCGTCAATGAACAACCAGTGTTTTCCCGGTTTGGCGCTGGGAATGACGCCAGCGACCGCCTGACGGCGCAGGGTCTCCGGGTGCATCCGCAAAAACACGGTGGCTTCAAGCAGATCAAGCGTCTTCATCCATAGTCCCTCTTGGTCGTGGCAACGGTGTCCAGCAGCGCCTGCACCGTGCGCGTCCCGAGCAACGCCCCGCGCTTGCGCATCAAGGCATCCGGTCGATACCCCCAGGCTCTGAGTAGGCCATCTGCATCGCCTGGTGTCCCCAAGCGCGCCAAGACGCGCCGTAAAAATTCGCGATGGTGTCAATCACCATCCAAAAGTTACCAGGCATCAACATCGAATTTTTTCCAGTTGAACGAGCGACTCAGAGGGTCTGACTGGCCTTTTTGCGTTGCTTGAACCGGTAGGAATCATTGCCGGTTTCGAG
>NZ_NHSQ01000025.1 GCF_016653465.1 Thiocystis minor
TGTTTGCAGTTAATGTCGGCTCATTTGCAAATAATCCGGGTCCTGGACCCCCGATATTTGCAGTTAATTCGGGTCGAAAATTGCGATGTTTGCAGGTCGGGCCGCGGATGTTTGCAGGCCGCTACAGCTAAGAACCTTGGTGTGTCCGTGCCCACGCTGTATCGCTGGGTGCCAGCCTCGGCCCGCGCTTAACGTGCTATTTTTCCGTTTCGTGAGCTGACCCCAAGAAGGCTGGCTGACACGAGAAATTCCAACTGTCGTTTCTCGCGAGCATCCATCAACTACCCGAAAAACGAAATTTTTAAACACGCTCGCCCTGCCGAATCAGCCATCACCACCGCATCGCTACACATAGGGGAGATCGCTCCGAACGTCGCCGCGCGCCTAACGGGTACGGAGCGCCGATGCCTACCGGTCCGACGGTCCCGGTTCCCGGTCACGCAGCACCTGCGCGAGCGTCTGGACCTGCTGCCATAACGCCTGGCGTTCGCGCGCGCTGCGCTGCTCGCGCTCTTGGGCCGCCTTGAGCGCTTGGCGCTGCTCGTCGATCTGGACCATCCAGTGCCCGGAATCGGCCTCGTGGGCGTCCTGGACGCGGGCGAGGAGCTGGGTCAGGGTCTCCAGGCGGGTCTCGCGCTCGGCCAGGGCCGCGTGCGCCGCAGTCAGGGCGTCCTGGCCTTCGGCCAGCGCCACGGTCAGCCGCGTCTGCGCGTGCGCCCCCGCCGCGAGGGCTTGCTCCAGGCGGACGACCGCGTGCGCGGCGTCGCGCGCCTGCGTTTGCCACTGATCGCGCTCAGTCTTGGTGCGCTGCACCGCGTCGTGCTGACGTTGCCCGAGATCCTCCAGGGTACGCACCTGCTCGGCCAAGGTCAGCCGCGCGTGCTCGCCCTGCTGCGCCTGCGCCTGGGTTTCGGTGAGCCGCTGGGTCAACGCCGCCGCCTGCGCCGTGGTGTCACGGAGCTGGTGGTGGGTGTCAAAGAGTTCCGCGCGCGCGCGATCCAGGGCCTGCTGGCACTCACGACCTTCCTGGGTCTGCTGTTCGCTCGTCTGCGCGAGGGCCTGGTGCGCCGCGTGGAGGCTGGCGAGCTGCGTGTCCCGCGCCTCGAGTTGTTCCCGCAGCGCGGTGCGCTCCGCCTCCCAGTGGCCCTTGGCGGCCTGATAGGCCACGTCCCAGCAGGCGCTCATGGCCGTTTGCAAGGCCGCCGGCAGGGCCGGGAGCTGAAAGCGGCGGGCGGCCTCGAGCACCCAATCGTTCACCCCCGCCTGCACCGCCTGCTGCCCGCCGCGTCCGCCGAGGCGCGCGCGCACCGCCGCCACGCTCGGGCGCTCGCCGGCCGCCGCCAGCTCGCAGGCGGCCGTGAAGGCGGCGCGGCGCGTGTCGCCATGGGTTCCCATGTGGTGTCGCTCGCGTGACCGGAGGGGGCGGACGCGCCCCGGGCGAGCGGCCAGTATAACGCCGTCGCACCGGCCTGGCGACCATTCGCGTCAAACGCTTTCCGCGACACACGAGACGCTTTGACGCGGTGGCGATCAGACACGATAAGGGCCACTATCGTGGCTGATGACGGGGACGCGGGTGCGGGCTAAACTGGGTCGCCCGCGCCACGCTCGCCGTGGAACATCGGCGGTCAGGGCGCGTCCCACCCCCGCTCAACGGACGCCAACCGACGAGGATGAGTCACCGATAATGATGATAAACAATCACTTGCAGACAGGCTTTGGATCGGCCGGAGGGGTGCAGGACGCCGGCGGCGCGGGACGTGGAACCGGCGTGGAACCTCTGCCGGCACCCTGGGACAGCGCGTCTCGCGGCGGTTCGCGGCTCGCGACCCGCCTCCCCGCCGCACTGGTCGAGCCCCTGTTCGCGCCGCCGGGGTGGCTCGCGACGCCCTCGCCGCTGATCGCCAGTGCGTTGGCCGCCGCCGCCCCCAATACCCGCCAGGCGTGGGCCGCCGACTGGGGGGTGTTTCGCGCCTGGTGCCTGGGACCCGCCGCGCGGCACTGTCCCGCGCGCGCCGACCGCATCACCCTGCCCACGCCGCCAGCGTTGCTGGCGGCCTTCATCGCCGATCAGGTGAGCGGCGAGGGGACGCACGACGCGCGCCCGCGCACGCTGACCACCGTGCGCCGTTACTTGAGTACCCTCGCCACGCTGCATCGGTTGCTGGAACTGCCCGATCCCGGGCGCCATCCCTTGGTGCGCAACACCCTCAAGGCCCATGCCCGCGGCGGCGGCGAACCCGGACAGGCCGCCCCGCTACGCTGGGAGCGCCTCGCGGACATCCTGGCGGTCTTGCCGGACGATCTGGAAGGCTGGCGGGATCGGGCGCTGCTGGTGATCGGCCATAACACGCTCGCCCGGCGTGCCGAACTGGTGGCCCTCGATGTCGCGGATCTGAACTGGCTCGACGACGGCGCGGCCCTCGTCGCCGTGCGTCCGACCAAGACCGATCTGGAGGCGCGCGTGGAGCTGCGCTATCTGAGTCCGCCGGCCAGCGCGGTGGTGCGGACCTGGCTCGCGCGCAGCGGCTTGCGCGACGGCCCCTTGGTGACGCGCTTGCAGCGCAACGGCGCGGCGCGCCTCGGGCAGCGGGAGGCGGGGGGGCGACTGAGCGCCGGGGTCGTGAACCGTATCGTCAAAGAGGCGGTGGGGCGCCTCGCCGAGGCGCGCGGCGAACTGGCGATCCCCGCCGACAGCGCGCGTCGCGCCGCCTGGCGGGCGTACGCCCGCGCCTGGTCTGGACACTCCTTGCGGGTGGGCGCGGCGCAGGACATGGCCGCGGCGGGCGTGAGCACCGCGGCGATCCTGCAAGCGGGGGGCTGGAAGGATGTGCGTATGATCAAACGCTATCTGCGCCACCTCCGTGCCCTGGACGGGGGCATGGCGCAGTGGTATGCCAGTCAGCGCGCGCGCGCCCCGAGGCCCCGCGCGCCCGACACCTGACGCCCCGGCCCGGCCGCCGCCGGGAAGGGTCGCGCGAGACGACCGCTGCCCGTGCCGGTGTGCCGGCACGGGCGCCGCGCTGGCGAACCGCGCGAATCTGGTCCTCAAACAATGGCGAGCGCCGAACAAAAAAACGGCATCCTCCCGTTATCCACAAAATCGGTGCGCAGCCTTGTGGATAACCCTTGTCACCGACCCGGTAGTGATTGTGACGGCTCGATTTTTATTCGATCGATCAAAGATCGATCAGGAGCCTCGCCAACGCGGAGTTTAAGAGGTGATCGAATGCACCACAGTTGGTCGATCCTGACTGTCGAGACAGACTGGAATCGGAGGCAGCCATCGCACATGTGCGGTGCGCTCGCCGTCACGCGGCCCGTCCAGAAGGTATGCCAGTGTGCGCGGCGCCAATGCGGGCGTGGCCGCGTCTGCGTCGCCGGAGCGCCCGCTTCGCCTGGAGCGTCCGCTCGGGCCAGTCGCATCGCCGCCCCCAGGCGCTCTCCCACTTCCCAATAGCTCACCTGATCGGGAACGATCATCAACCGTCCCTGCGCGCGAGTCTTCACCAAACGCGGGCGCGACGGTCGCTGGTCGTCGGCCTCGTCGGCGCAGAGATAGAGCAGGAGCGCCAGGATCGGCGCTAGATCGCGGGCATCCTGCGCGGGATCGATGTTCTCGAAACACGCGACCTTATCGGGGAAATCCGTCACGGCCCGATTCCAGGCGACATCATGGGTCGCGTTCGCCGAGGCCAGCAAGGAACCGTGCCCCAGACGCAACGGCACCGGGAGTAAATGCAGGTCGGGGTGTTCGCTGTCGAGGAGCAGGCGCAGTTCGGCATAACCGTCCCGCAGGTCATGCTCCAGGCTGGCATAGACGCCAATGATCGGAATCCCCGAGAAGGACAAATCAGGGGTCTCCAGATAAACGCCCCAGGACAGGAGCCGGTCGACCACGCTTTCAATGGTCGGCTGGAACGAAAACAAGCACAGTAGCGGCGTTGGTCGTTCATCAAGATCAACGACCGAATCGAATCGCATCGCATAACAGCAGAATGCGGCGGGCAAGAATCAACTCCTGCCGATCTGGATCGATCAGCGCGAGGCTGGATGACGCGCATTCCATCCCTTCAATCATGTCTTCACGATCATTCCGGGAAAGGGCGTACCCCTCGCGCGTCCGTCGCTCAATGTCGATGAGCCGTGGCAATCGCTCCCGGTTGTGATGTCGAATCTCGGACAGAAGTACATCGCTATCCATGGTGATATCTCGTTGGGCTGGCAACGATGCACGAACGGTCTTGGACGCGCGAGAAATCTCACCGCCAGATTCGCGGATCATTGTAGATCCGGTTGATCAAGGCATCGGACTGGCGTTTCAGCCTTTCGATTTCATCGATCTCAAGCGCGACACCAGCCTGCCCGAGTTGCTCCTGGGACGGATGGCGTCTTTCGCCTTCTGCAATGACGAGCGGCCACATCACTCCGGGGGTACCTCACGCCCGATGCGGTCGACCAATCGGGCGTCGGTAGTGGAGCGAAAATCGTCGCTCACTTCGGCGAGGCAGAACGGCAGCTGGGGCCACGCCAAACCGCTGCGATCGAGGGGGCCAGCACAACTTAAAGTCGGGGAAAAACGGTCCTGGACATGGGGTCCACTTTACTCTACGGTTTGGTAAAGGAAGTGCCACAGCGCGAAACCACACCCTTTTATCCGCGCCCGCCCTACGCCGTGGCCAAACTCTATGCCTACTGGATCACGATCAACTATCGCGAAGCCTATGGGATCTATGCCTGTAACGGCATCCTGTTCAACCACGAGGGGCCGCGTCGGGGCGAGACCTTTGTCACGCGCAAGATCACCCGCGCCCTGGCGCGCATCAAGCTCGGGATGAAAGAGCGTCTTTATCTGGGCAATCTGAGCGCCAAGCGCGACTGGGGTCATGCGCGCGACTATGTCGAGATGCAGTGGCTGATGCTCCAGCAGGAGCAGCCCGAGGACTGTCATTGCGACCGGTCAGCAATATTCGGTGCGCGAGTTCGTCACTGGCTCGGCGCGATCCATCGGCCTCCAGTTACGCTGGGAAGGGGAGGGCGTCGACGAGAAGGGCTATGACGCCGACACCGGCGCCTGTCTGGTCTCTCCGCGCTATTTCCGTCACACCGAGGTCGAAACCCTGCTCGGCGACCCGACCAAGGCGCGCGAGAAACTCCGTTGGGTGCCGCGCATCGGCTTCCATGAACTGGTCAGCGAGATGATGCGCGAAGATATGTAAAGAAGCCGAGCGCGATGCCTTGTGTATTGATCAAGGGTTTCCTGTAGCGCAGCGGCATGAGTAATCTGACGATGATGCCTGGATGTCGCGCCACTGCGCGGCAGTTCCGACACCTTCAACCGCCGCCAAGGGTTTGCAAGCACCGACCCTGGATCCCCAATTGTTAGGATGAAGTCCAATGGGCCAAATTGAAAGTCGATATCGGCAGTCGCTCGAGCAGATCGCCGAAGCCAAGCGTCTCATGACCGCCGCGGAGCATGCCTTGGCGGGCAAGGTGCCCGCGACGATCCTGGTGACGAGCGCCACGCATGGCGAGGGCAAGACCTTATGCGCCGCCACCCTGGCGGCGACCGCCGCGACGAACACGGACCATCGGGTCGCAGTCCTGGATCTCAACTGGTATCGTCCGGCGCTGCATGCCTTCTTCGACCTGCAACCGGATCATGCGGCGGAACAGATCTTTGGCGGCGATCTGCGTCAGCTGATGCATCGCTCTCAAGTGGGCGCCCTGGAGTTGCTCCTGGCGCCGCGGGATCATGCTGATTCATTCAAGTTCGACAGTCAGGGATTTCCAGCCGTCCAGCGGCTGATCGAGCAGGCCAAGAATGCCTATGACCTGGTGATCATCGATAGCGCGCCGATCTTTCCGACAAATCGGATGATGATGGATCCGGTCATGCTGTCCGGCAGCGTCGACGGCGTGGTCATGGTGGTACTCGCGGAGGTCACCTCACGGCAGCAGGTTCGCAAGGCAAACAAGATCATGGAGGCCGCCGGCGCGAACTTGCTCGGCGTGGTCACCAATCAATGGCAGGCGCGGACGCATGAATAGCGAAGATCGTCAACCAAAACATCAATCATGATTTTGGATCCACGGATGATTCAGAACATCGTCATTGGCATCGAATGATGCCTGTCCATTTCAAGACGACTTCACGTACGCTCGGGAGACGATCATGGTGTTTTATCTGAGAAGAATCCTCCGCGCATGGCTCACTCACAAGCCGTGGGCGCTGCTGGCGCTGCTGCCATTGGCGATGTATCTCGTCTACGCGGCGCTCGTCGATGTTGAGATGCAGATTTCGCAAGACCTTGAACCTTATTCGGCCGTGACGCCGGTGTCCGCGTCTAACAGCCCGATCGAGACGGTTCGGCTGGGTGATCTGCTCGCCGATCAGGACCAGTTTTTCCTAGAGCCGTTCTCGCTGACGCAACTGGGTCGCAAGGTCGGATTGCTGGCGCATCTCGACGCGGCGGCGATGGACGAGCTTGCATTGAGCCGTCTGATCCACGCGAACCTGAGGCTCTCGACCCTCGGGGACTCCCGGTTGAACATCAGCTATCGGGGCGATGATTCGATTCTGGGAAGCTCCCTGGTCAAATTCTACGCGGATCGGCTTGTCCAGCGGGCGGCCGATGGCGCGAAGCGCGCGAAGGTCGTCCAGTCATTGCCCGCCATGCGGCCGATCGGTGAGCCGATCGTGGTCGTCAGCAAGACCTTATGGCAATCCGATCGCCTGGCGCCGGCGGCGCTGGTGCTGCTTCTCTCATTGATCATCATCGCATTGACCGTCGCACTCATCGAGTTGCTAGATCCTTCCTTCAAATCCGAGCGGCAGATCGCGCGCTATCTGAAGATCCCGGTGCTGGGTTCGCTACCCAATGCTGAACCCCTGGCGCGCGTTTTACGTGATGAAAAAACTCTTCGAAAAGAAGAGATTGGAGCGGCGTAAACGCGGCGATGCGTTCGCCAGCCTCTCAGGCAGTCCCTGAAAACCCTGGTATTATCCTTATGAATAAGATGCGGCATGTGGCCTTGCGGACACTTCTTTTGTCGGTGTTGATACTGTTGGCGAGCCTTGCGTCTTCAGCTGAGTACGCTCTGGAGTGGAATCCAGATCAAGACCCGCGCGTGTCGAATTATCGGATTTACTATGGGGAGGCGCCCCACGCTTACGATCAGTGGTTCGATGTAGGCGATGTCACCAGCTACAGGATCACTGATCTGGATCCGCAGACGATCTACTATTTTGCCGTGAAGGTCACCGATGGTGGATCGCGGGAGTCGGATTTCTCAAACGAGGTGACGTCGGGGCGCTTCAGATATGTCTTTGGTTGGGGCGCCTACCCCGCGAGCGGCGGGCTGCTCGACATTGCCAATTCGAACCACACATGGGAGCAGGAGATCCCGGTTGGCTGGTCGGAATACAATGCCTTGAGTGGCGAGGCGCGGGTCGCGGCGGGCGATATCGACGGTGATGGCCGCGATGAGCTAGTGATCGGGTTCGCGCCGGTGAAGTCCGGTATGCCGGGTGGACGGTTCCAGGTTCTCGACGACGATTTCTCACATATGGCCTGGGGGCAGTTGACTTGGCCCGACTATAACGCAACCACGGGAGAGACCCGCCCGGCGCTCGGCGACATCGATGGCGATGGTCGAGCCGAAATCTTCATTGGCCTCGGTCAGGAGGGGAACGGAGCGATCGAGATGTTTCGATTCGCCGACGGCACCCTGTCCTCGATCGGCTGGACGCAGCTCAACTGGTCGAGCGCGACCTGGCCCGCCGCTGGCGATATCGATGGTGATGGGCTGGCCGAGCTGGTGATCGGGCTGGATTCCGGTGGCTACTTCATCGTGAAAAAGGGGCTGGATGCCAACCTGCTCAGCGCCGGAGCGGATCCCTGGCTGGAGGAACTCCAAGGCGACATCTCCTGGTCAGAGTATGCCAGCCAGGTTGGCGAGACACGTCCCGCATTGGGCGACTTGAACGGCAATGGTCGGGAGGAGATTGCCGTGGGCCTCGGCGAGGCTGGCGCGGGCAACCTGGAGATCTTCGCCTATCAACCGCCCTCGCTTCTGTCCTTGGCGACCGCCGTGGTCGCTTGGCCCGACTACAATAATGCCAACGGTGAGACACGCCCCACGATTGGCGACGTCGACGATGATGGCCGCAGCGAGATCATCGTGGGCTTGGGATCCTCCGGTGGCGCCTATGTCGAGCTGATCGAGGATGCGGGAGCGCACTTCATCAATGCGTCCGAACTCATGGGGCCCTATGCAACACAAGACTATCAGGATGCCAACGGCGCACTCTGGACCGCTTATAAATTGGAAAGAGCCGAGAAAGAATAGACACTCACCGATTCATACGCGCTCAGCGTGACCCAAACCGGTACCAGCTCGGGCACGGTCGGCGGTGGCGGCACCTTCGCCGCTGGAACGCTCATCACCCCGACGGCGACGGCGGACGCCAACTCGACCTTCACCGGCTGGAGTCCGAGCAATTTCGGCAGCCGCTTCACGCTTAGGCGTCTAGCACAAATAACTTGAACACTTAGCCCGGATTATTCATAAAAACGGGCGACACTCGTTTAACCAATTGATAAAATTGGTGTTCCGTCAAGAACGCTTCGGAGAAGCGAAACGAGGTCGCCCATGTCCCAGTCTACCCCAGAGCCGTTGCGATTTCCTCCCGTCGACGGCCTGAGCGTGCGCGCCGACTTCGACGGCGGGGCGATGTCGTCCGACTTTGGCCCCTTGATTCTGCGCGGCATCGATCAGCAGATCGGTTTGACCGACCGGCTCACACAAGCGATCGATGACCAACGCCACCCGTCCGACATTACCCATCCCTTGCGCGACCTGCTCGCCCAGCGGATCTTTCAGATCGCCTGCGGCTATGAAGACGGCAACGATGCCAATGCGCTGCGTCGCGATCCGCTGTTCAAGCTCGGCGTGGAGCGCCGTCCCTTGGATGAGGCGATGGACTTGGCCAGTGCACCCACGTTCTCGCGCCTGGAGAATGCCGTCTCGACCAAGGACGTCTATCGCCTGGCGCAGGCGTTCGTCGATCAGTTCATCGCCAGCGATCCCGAGGCCCCTGCGGTGATCGTGATCGATCTGGACCATTCCGAGGATCCCACCCACGGACAGCAGGAATTCAGCTTCTACAATCACGACGACCAGAGCCACTGCGACCTGCCGCTGTTTCTCTTCGAGGGACTCTCGGGGAAATTCATCACCGCCGCCTTGCGCCCCGGCAAGCGCCCAACGGGTGCGGAAAACGCCATGATCCTCAAACGGGTGCTGCAGCGCCTGCGCGCGGCTTGGCCCGAAACCCGCCTGATTCTGCGCGGGGATGGGCATTTCGCCAACCCGGAACTCATGGACCTCGCCCTCGCCGCTGGCCAAACCGATTTCATCTTCGGCCTCGCCGGCAACCGGGTGCTCTCGCCGCTGGCCAAACCGTTTCTCGAGGTCAACCGCCGACGCCATGCCGTGCGCGAGGCCAATGCCCGCCGCCTCAATCAACCGCTGCCCACCAGCACCCGCTCCTATAGCCGTTTAATGTGATATCCAGACATCGGGTCATTCACCAACCAGCGCCAAAAGGGGGCTGGCAATACAAGAATGTCTGGTTGTCAAATAAGATGACTATAACGTTAGCAATATAATGACTCTGCTGAGGTTTGAATCAAATGAGCATGATTGATGAGTGGAAGGGAAAAGCGGCTAGCTATCTTGAGGATGCCGGTAAAAAGAAAGATGAGTTAAACCGCGTCCAGAGCGGAATGCGTAATTCTCATTTTGTGTCTAGCTGTGGAGATGTCCTCGATCTCGGTGAGACGCGGTTTAAAATTTATATTTTTTAATAACTTAAACAGCGCCAGCTCCAGCGGTCGTTGATTCTGCCGGGGCCGGTCCAATGCAAAAACAGCGCATACCGCGCTGGGCGCGGTTTAGTTGAAAAAGCTGCGCTTCTTAAAAAGGAATATGATGAAAACGGCCTTGACCATCGTTGCGGCCGGCGCGCAAGGTCCGCACAGCGGACCCTACGGAAGGCGCCGCGGCCCGTAGGGTCCGCTGTGCGGACCAGCGCTGCGCGGACCAGCGCTGCGCGAACCAGCGAACTCATCGTGACCGAAGTGGTCGGAACGATGATCGAGGCCCCACCCACGACCACGTTAGGAGCCACGTCATGTCCGTTCGACCGAATATCCTCGCCGTCATGCTGATGTTGGCGATGACGGCGCCACTGCCGACGCTGGCGGCCCCGCCGCGCGCCGCGCCGGGCGTGCAACGCGAGGTCTGCGACAGTGCCGTCGTCACCGGCCCGGTGCTTTATGTCTCGCTCTCCGGTAACGATACGACCGGCGACGGCACCCTCGCCCGTCCCTATCGGACCCTGAGCCATGCCGTGCAGGCGGTGTCGGCCGGTGAGACGATCGTGGTGCGCGGGGGCACCTATCTCGAGGCCGCGGAGGCCCGGATTCGTGTGCCCCGGGTGACCATTCGTTCCTTTCCCGGAGAATGGGCGGTGATCGACCGCCGCGGCGCGACCGGCGAAGACTCAGGCGTCTACTTTGATGTGGGGGCGAACGACGGCGTATTGACCTGTCTGGAGGTGATCGGCGGCTACTATGCGGTATCGACCGAGACCAAATGGGATTGGGGCGACCCCAACGATCGCGCCGGCAGCTCGCGGATCCGCATCGAGAATACCCGGCTGCATGGCTCGCGCTATGACCTGATCAAGATCAAGCCCAACAGCGACGATATCGTGATTCGCCACAACGAAATCTACGGTTCGGGGACGGGGCTGCCGTTCGGCGACTGTAATGCGGAAGGCATCGACAATGTCAACGGGGACCGCACCCAGGTGGCCTACAACCATATCCACGACATTTGTTCGACCGGGGTCTATCTCAAAGGCGGTGCGACCGATGGCGTCATCGAGTACAATCTGATCGAGCACACCGGCTTCGCGGCGATCCTATTGGGATTCGATACCAGCCCGGAGTATTTCGATCTGGCCGCCAATCCGCAGTACTACGAGAATATCCGCGGGATCGCCCGCTACAACCTGATCCGCGACGCCGGCGCCGCGGGCGTCGGATTCTATGCCGCGAAGGATGCCCAGGCCTACAACAACACCATCCTGGATACCGGCAAACAGTATCACAGCCCCCTGTATTTCGGACTCAGCTATCAGGACTGGGCCCCGGAGGCCGCCCGCCCGCCCAACCTGAATCCGGCGATTTTCGATAATGTCGTCAGTCAGTCAAGGGCGGTCACGGTCGATCCGCTCATTCTCGACATCCGTTATTCCGTCGACCTGGGCGGGATGAGCGCATTGACCGGCAATCCGGCCATGTCCGACAACTGTTACTACCGGCAGGCCGGTGCGTCGGTCTTCAACGACCAGCGCACCGGGGGTGGCGAGGCTTGGTACGGCGGGCTTGCCGCCTGGCAGGCACATATCACCGGCGATGCCGGTTCCTATGACGGCGACCCGCAACTGGACGCCGATTTCAAGCCACGCAATCCAGCGTGCGCGGGCCGCGGTTATCTCGGTGATGCGCCGACCAGCTTTTCGATTGCGACCGCCGCCAACCCGTCCCCAGGCGGCACCGTGCGTTGCACGCCCAACCCGGTCGCGGCCGGTCGCTCCAGCACCTGCAGCGCCACGGCCAACACCGGTTACCGGTTCGGCAATTGGAGCGGCAGCTGCCGCGGCGCCACCTGCATCCTGACCAATGTCGGGGCGCCCAAGAGCGTTACCGGCAACTTCATCCTCAAGACCTACGCCGTCACGACCACCGCTAACCCGGCCGTCGGCGGCACCCTGAGCTGCAGCCCGAACCCGGTCGGGCACGGCAGCTCCAGCACCTGCACCGCCCTGCCGGCGCTCGGCTACCGCTTCACGGCCTGGAGCGGCGACTGCACCGGCGCCACCTGTGTGCTGCGCAACGTCACTGCCGCCAAGGGCGTGACGGCCACCTTCACGGCCCTCCCGCCGGCCCCTGACTTCGTGGTCACCGCCATCGCCCTCACGCCCACTGCCCCGGTCCAGAACGGGACCTTCAGCGCCGCCATCACGGTGAGAAACCAGGGAACTTTGGCCGGGATCCCGGGGACGTTGCAAGTCTGGGCCAACCAAGCCGGCGTGCCGGGCTGCGCGGTCTTGGGCAACGGCTCCGTGGTCCTGACCAGCCTGGCGGCCGGTGCCAGCCGCACGGTTACCGTCACTGGCCTGCCGGGGGGCGTGACCGGAACCAAGACCCTGCGCGCCTTCATCGACAGTCGGTGTCAGGCCGCGGAGTTCAGTGAAACCAACAATCAGGCCACTATGGCCTACGCGGTCTTCGCGCGGCCGATCCCGGACTTCGTCGTGACCAGCGTCGTGCTGACCCCGGCCAGCCCCAAGGCCAACCGGACCTTCAGTGTCGCGGTCAGGGTACAGAACCGCGGCTCGCGGGCCGGCGACGGCGGCTACCTGGATGTCTGGGCCAATCAACCCGGCGCCCAACGCTGCGGGACGGACGGCAACGTCTATCTCAGCGTCGGCGCCCTGGCGGCCGGTGCCGGCAAGACCCTGACGCTCGACGGACTCCCGGCCGGCGCGGCGGGTGTCCAGACCCTGCGCGCCTTCGTGGACAGCTATTGCGAGACCACGGAGTCGGCTGAAGACAACAATCAGGCGACAAAGCGATATACCGTCGCTCCGTAGCAGACCCGCGCGGCGCCGCGATCAGCGGCGGCGCTCGCGCGGTTCCCTACCGAGCTGCTTCACGTCCCCGTCCTAGCCTCCAGATCGCGCGGCCAGCGCCCACTGGGTGCCGATGGCCGAGGGCAATTATGCCATCGCCGCCGACGTGACCTGCTTCGTCACCGGCCCGGCCCGCTACGAGGGCAGCGAGCGGGCAGCGCGCACCGTGACGGCGGTGGCGCACGACCTGTCCCTGCCGGGACCCGACGCGAGCAGCCCGGATGCGGCCCTGTTCGATATGGACAACCCGCTGGTCAAGCTGGTCGAAGCCAGGACCTGCCCCGCAAGCTCCCAGAAGGCCATCACGGCGGTTTGCAAGGTCTCCGGTAAGGCCGGGTACAGCTAACAGTGAATCCAATTACCATGATGGATCTGTTTATGGTTGGCTAAACCGCGCCTAGGCCGGGATGCGTAATTTTTCCTCCTCTGGATCGAGCGTCGTTTTCGTCCAGAGGCGGTCGGCAACCGCAAACGGATCGGCGTTAACGGTAATGGTTTGCACGACCCCGCCCAACTCCACTTCTTCATGGCTCCAGTCGAACTGACAGGTTTCCCCCGGCGGAAACGCCAACGGCACGAAGGCTTGCGTGATGGCCGGATGGCTGGAACGCTGCGCC
>NZ_NHSQ01000026.1 GCF_016653465.1 Thiocystis minor
GACCGGGGACTGAAGAAGATCCAGGCGATCTGCGCCGTCATGCGTAAGCTCCTGCACGCCATCCATGGCATGCTTAAGACCGGAAAACCGTTCGACGGGCAACGCTTCTATGTCCTTCCACAAGCGGCATGACTCATTCATGAATTTGATGGACAGGAGGCAAACAGGACTTGCGTCGGAACAGAGTATCTACAACAAATTGTGGCTCATCCGCTGGTTGAGGACTTATGGTATCCGCCGTGATAATTTACCTGGAATCCGGCCATGCGTTATCGCCGTGCCTACCACGCTGGGGCGACCTATTTCTTCACGGTCAATCTGGCCGATCGCTCGCTCCGCCTTCTGGTCGACCACATCGACGCTCTGCGCGATGCGGTCCGGCATGTGCGCCGTGACCATCCGTTTAAAATCATCGCCTGGGTGGTGTTACCTGATCATCTGCACGCCCTCTGGCAGTTGCCCGATGGCGACGCCGACTTTTCGACCCGCTGGGCGCTGATCAAGGCGAACTTCTCTCGCCGCGTTCCGACGGGCGAACGGATCCGCGACAGCCGTCGCCAGAAAGGCGAACGAGGCATTTGGCAACGACGCTTCTGGGAGCACCTGATCCGTGATGATCGGGATTTACAAATCCATGTCGACTACATCCATTTCAATCCGGTGAAACATGGTCATGCGCGCCGCGTCATCGACTGGGAGTATTCAACCTTTCATCATTATGTCCGTCTGGGCTGGGTGACGGCGGATTGGGGATGCGATGATGGGTTCGACGGCGATTTCGGCGAACGCTAGGCGCGCCAACGCTTGACCAGAACACCCCCGCGACATCAGGGCGTTTTGCGTTGCGCGGTTCCGAGGCGTCGGCGTGGGGTTCGATGGGTTTCGCTACCCCACCTATCCCCGTTGTCGTGTTCGTGTTCGACAACGACAACGATAATGGGATAGCCCGCGTAGGCATTGCAGGCCACAGGGTATCGGCGAAGCACGGTGTGTCAAATCGACTCGGGTTGCCGCGACTCAACCCTGAGGCGGATAATGCCCCCCGCGATATCCTGAAAGCGAGAGCAATCCAAGACGATGACTGGCGAACGGCAATTACTGAGCGGCGACGAGGCGGTCGCGCTGGCGGCACTGCACGCGGGGGTGCGATTGGGCACGGGCTATCCCGGCACCCCGTCCACCGAAATCCTTGAAACCTTCGACCAACTCGGCGGCCACGCGCAGTGGTCCCCGAACGAGAAGGTCGCCCTGGAGGTCGGGCTTGGCGCGGCCTTCGGCGGGGCGCGGACCCTGGTCACCATGAAGCATGTCGGTCTGAACGTGGCCGCCGACCCCCTGTTCACCGCCGCCTACACGGACATCGAAGGCGGTCTGATCGTAATCTCCGCCGACGACCCCGGTCTGGCCTCCAGCCAGAACGAGCAAGACAACCGCCATTATGCGCGCGCCGCCGCGCTGCCCATGCTCGAACCCGTCGATTCGCAGCAAGCCTACGATTTCACCTGGCTCGCCTTCGAGATCTCGGAACGCTGGAAAATCCCGGTGATCCTGCGTCTGACCACGCGCGTCTGTCATGCCAAGACGGTGGTGCATCCGCGCGCGGCCGTGTCCGATACCCCCGAGCCGAGCTTCGCGCGCAACATTCCGGCGCGGGTGATGATTCCGGCCTATGCCAAGCCCGCACACCAGCGGCTGCGCCAGAAACTGGCCGAGATCGCGGCTTGGAACGACGCCGAGGGGCCGATCCGACTCGACACAGGAAGTGCCGACCTCGGTATCGTCGCCACCGGCATCGCGGCGGTCCATGCCCGCGAGGCCGCGCCCAAGGCCAGTCAACTGACCATTGGACTGACCTACCCGCTCCCGCTCGGACGTATCCGCACCTTCGCCATGGGCGTGGAGCGTCTGGTGGCGATCGAGGAAGGCGATCCGATCCTGGCCGACTCGCTGCGCGCGGCCGGTATCCCTGTCGAGTGCAAACCGGAGATGTACCGCTTCGGCGAACTCAATGTGGCGCGAGTGCGCCGCATCCTGGCCGGCGATACCAGCCCCGAGCCGGTCCCGCCCAAGGGCAAGCCGCCGGAACTCTGCCAGGGCTGCTCGCACCGGGGCGTGTTCGAGGCGCTGCGCGACCTTGGCTGCATCGTGGCGGGCGACATCGGCTGCTACACGCTCGGCGTGCTGCCGCCCTTCTCGGCCATGGATACCTGCGTCTGCATGGGCGCGAGCATCGGGGTCGGGCTCGGGTTGCGGCATGTGCTGCCGGAGGCTCAGGCGCGGCGCGTGGTGAGCGTGATCGGGGATTCGACCTTCGTCCATTCCGGGATCACCGGTATCGCCGAGATGGTCTATAACCCCCCCGCCACCGGCCATGTGGTGCTGATTCTGGACAACGGGACCACCGCCATGACCGGCCAGCAGGAACATCCGGGCACCGGGCGTCTGCTCGATCATTCGCCGACCGGCAAGATCAGCTTCGAGGCGTTGGGGCGTGCGATGGGGGTCCAGAATGTCCATGTGGTGAACGCCCAGGACAAGGATCAGTCGCTCCAGGATCTGGTCGAAAGCCTGCTCACCAAATCCGAAACCTCGCTGGTGATCGCCCGTCAGCCCTGCGTGCTAGCCGCGCCCAAGATCCGCTTCTATGAAAAGGCCGCGGCCGAACGGATCTCTCCCTCAAGCTGCGCGGCGGATGGAGCGGGTCAATGAAGGTTAAAAATATCGTCATCGCCGGACTCGGCGGTCAGGGTGTGCTCAAGGCATCCGACATCCTCGCCGACGCGGCCTTTCGCGCCGGGTTCGATGTCAAGAAAAGCGAGCTGCACGGCATGAGCCAGCGCGGCGGGTCGGTGAGCAGCGACGTGCGCTACGGCGATGCCGTCCTCAGCCCCATGGTGCCGCCGGGCGAGGCCGATGTGCTGGTGGTGCTGGAAGAGACTCAGGTCGAGATCAACCGCCCGACGCTACGCGCGGGCGGCGTCCTGATCGGGCCGGACCTGCTCGATCCCGCCGCGCTCAAAAACAAGAAAAGCCTCAATGTCGCGCTGCTCGGCGCGGCCTCGACGGTGCTGGAGATTCCGCAAGAGCACTGGCTGGCCGCCATGCACGCCAATCTGGCCGAAAAACTCCATACGCTCAACGAACAGTCCTTCGCGCACGGACGCGCGGCGGCGCTGGCGCGGTCATCGACACAGTGACTTTGGCCGCATGAGCCACGATCAGAACTTCAAAAATCTGATCCTCGACTACCCGCGCGAGGCGATCGCCTTCTTTGCCGCCAGCGAAGCCGCCGCGTTGGATCGATCGGTGCGCATCCTGCCCGTTCGTCAGGAGCAATTGAAGGAACGTCTCGGCGAGCGGTTTCGCGAACTCGACGTCTCGATAAAAATGAACAGATCATTTATCAACAACGCTACGCGCAAGAGGCCGACACCATGAGCGGATTCGCAGAGAGATTCATCCAGCAGGGTGTTCAAGAAGGCGTTCAACAAGGCGTTCAACAGGGCATCCAACAAGGCGTTCAGCAAGGCGAGGCACGCCTGCTGCGGCGGTTATTAGCCAGCCGCTTTGGCGAGCTTCCGGAAGCGACCCTCCGGGCGATCGAGGTCGCCGATCCCGATACCCTACTGCAATGGTCGGATCGGGTATTGACCGCTCGCACCCTGGAAGACGTCGTGCATTGAGCAGACAAGCACATCATTTTTCCCCAAGCGCCTTGCCCATCGACAGCCTGACCACTGACCACTGACCACTGACAACTCGATCATGAGGACAGCATGCTGACAGAGCTTTGGAACGACGCCGAAGGCGGTTTCCACCCCGCCAGCGCCCCGGATTTCCTGCCCGCAACGGCGCTCAAAGAGGTCCAACTGCGCCGGCTGCGCGCGGTCGTGGCGCGTGCTTACAAGAATGTCGCGCTGTTCCGCACGCGCATGGAGGAACGCCGCCTGACGCCGGACGCGATCCACAGCCTCGCGGATATCCAGCGCCTGCCCTTCACGGTCAAGACCGATCTGCGCGACACCTATCCTTTCGGTCTGTTCGCCAGCCCCATGAGCGACGTGGTCCGTCTGCATGCCTCCTCCGGCACCACCGGCAAGCCAATCGTGGTCGCCTACACGCGCGAGGATATCGAGGTCTGGGCCGAAGTCATGGCGCGCACCTTCGCCGCCTGCGGACTGCATCGCGGGGACATCCTGCAGAACGCCTTTGGCTATGGACTCTTCACCGGCGGACTCGGCGCGCACTATGGCGGCGAGGCGCTGGGCGCGACTGTGATCCCGATCTCGGGCGGCAACACCGACCGTCAGATTATGCTGATCCGCGACTTTGGCGTATCGGCGCTCTGCTGCACGCCAAGCTATTTCACCCACATGATCGAGCGTGCCCGCGAACTGGGCGTCGATCTGCGCGATCTGCCGCTGCGCGTCGGCATCTTCGGCGCCGAGCCCTGGACCGACGGCATGCGCCGGCACATCGAGACCGAGGCCGGGATCAAGGCGTATGACATCTATGGTCTCTCCGAGATCATCGGCCCCGGCGTCGCAAGCGAATGTTCGGCCCAGGAAGGATTGCACCTCTTCGAGGATCATTTTTATCCCGAGATCATCGATCCCGAAACCGGCGAGGCACTGCCTGACGGCCAGGAAGGCGAGCTGGTGCTCACCACCCTGAGCAAGAAGGCGATGCCGATGATCCGCTATCGCACCCGCGACATCACATCGTTGATCACTGAGCCCTGCACTTGCGGACGTACGCTGAGACGCATGCGCCGCATCGGTCGGCGCTCCGACGATATGTTCATCATCCGCGGGGTCAACGTCTTTCCGTCGCAAGTGGAAGCGGCGCTGCTCGCGGTCGAGGGCACGCTGCCGCACTATCAGATCATTCTCACCCGCGATCAGGGGCTAGACCGCATGGCGGTCGAGGTCGAGGTCACGCCGGAGGTCTTCAGCGACCGGATCGGCGCGCTGGAGAACGTCCGCACCCGTCTGGCCCAAGCCATCGAGCATATCCTTGGCATCCGCGTCGAATTGCGACTGGTGGAGCCGCGCAGTATCGCCCGCAGCGAGGGGAAGGCGAAGCGGGTGATCGATCGGCGCAACGAGGGGGGATAGCGGGCAACTTAAGGTGATTTCCTGGAAACCGGATACCCACTGAAAGGCTGTCAATGGACAGGATTAACAGGATTTTTCAAGATTAACAGGATTACAAATAGTGATTGATAGAATCCTGTCCATCCTGCGAAACCCTGTTAATCCTGTCCATTCTTCAACTGTGCGCTCGCGGTTCAAACACGATTTAATGAGAATTCAGGATCATGAAACTGCAACAACTCTCGCTTTTCCTCGAAAATCGTCCCGGACGGCTCGATGCGCCGCTGGAGGCCATCGCCGCCGAGGGGATCAATATCCTCACGCTCTCCCTGGCCGATACCGCGCAGTTCGGCATCCTGCGTCTGATCGTGCGCGAATGGGACAAGGCCAAGCGCGTGCTGGAACAAGCAGGCTGGGTCGTGAATCTGACCGAGGTGGTGGCGGTCGATGTTTTGGATCGCCCCGGCGGACTGGCGACAGTGCTTAAGATTCTCGATGGGGCCGGACTGAATATCGAATACATGTACGCCTACTCGCTGCGCCGTGGCGACAAGGCCATCCTCATCTTCCGTTTCGAGGATCCGGACCGGGCGATTCAGGTACTGCTCGACCAGGGGCTGCATGTCGTCGATGGCGACGAGCTGATGAGCGTCGCCGCAGCTTAGATGAGTTCCTGAAAACACCCTACCCATAGAGAGGCGGTTCATGGACAGGATGAACAGGATATAAGCCATTGTGTTCTAAATCCTGTCCATTTACGGCGTTAATTTTTTTAGAAATATGCCCGGAAACCACCTTTAACCGCACACCGAATGAAGCGCGTCGTTGCAAGCGTCCGACGGGCGGCAGGCGTCTGCCGCCGTCGGAACGGACGCGGTTTCCCTGAAACACGAATCACGACCCTGGATCATGCCCGTACCCAACCCTAGCCCCGACCCAAGCCCCGACTGGTCAAGCGAACACCCCATCTGGAATCCGACGGCGGAGACCCTGCCGCGCGCCGCACGCGAGGCGCTGCAACTCGAACGTCTGCGCGCGCTGGTGGGCCGGGTCGCCCGCGTCCCCTTCTACCGCGATCTGTTCGCCCACCGCGAGATCGGACCGCACAGCATCCGCTCGCTGGCCGACCTCCGGCGGCTGCCCTTCACGACCAAGGACGACATGCGCCGTCAGCATCCGCTCGGCTTTCTCGCCGTGCCGCGCCGGGATCTGGCCCGCATTCACGGCTCGTCCGGCACTACCGGCAAGCCGACCTTCGTCGCCTACACCGCCGGGGATCTGCGCATCTGGTCCGAACTGTGCGCGCGGTTCCTGGTGGCCGGCGGACTGCGACCCGAACACACGACTCAGGTCGCCTTCGGCTACGGGCTCTTCACCGGCGGCTTCGGGCTGCACTATGGGATCGAGCGGGTCGGCGCGACCGTGATCCCGGCGGCGGCCGGCAACACCCGGCGTCAGATCGAGATCATGCGCGACCTGGACCCGGAGGTGCTAATCTGCACCCCGAGTTATGCCCTGACCATCGCCGACGCGGCGCGCGAACTCGGCATGGATCCGCGCGCCCTGCCGATCCGTTTCGGACACTTCGGCGGCGAGCCCTGGACCGAGGACATGCGTCGCGAGATCGAGGATCAGCTCGACATCGCCGCCTTCAACAATTACGGGCTGTCGGAGGTCATCGGGCCTGGGGTGAGCGGCGAATGCGCGGCGCGCACCGGGATGCATCTTCAGGAAGATCACTTTCTCGTCGAGTGCCTGGACCCGGAAACCCTGGAACCGGTCCCCGAGGGCGAACCCGGCGAACTGGTCATCACCACCCTGACCCGCGAGGCGATGCCGATGATCCGCTACCGCACGCGCGACATCGCACGACTGTACCGCGAACCCTGTCCCTGTGGACGCACCACCACCCGCATGAGCCGGGTTGCCGGGCGCACCGACGATATGCTGATCATCCGCGGCGTCAACGTTTTCCCGTCGCAGATCGAGGAGGCGCTGCTGCGGGTGGAGGGAACGACGCCCCATTATTTGATCGAAGTGAGCCGTCCAGGTACGCTGGACGAAGTTCACGTCAAGGTCGAAATCCATCCGGAAATCTTCTCCGACCGCATGGATCGCATGCAAGCCGTGTGCGAGCGCATCAGCCGCGAGATTCAGACCGTCGCCGGCATCCGCGCCCATGTCGATCTGGTCGAACCGCGCAGCATCGAGCGTTTCGTCGGCAAGGCGCGACGGGTTCTCGATACACGCGGCCTGAGCGAGCGGGACTCCTGAATCGTCACTCTTCACCACACTCACGAGGAATCACCATGACCACCCGCTTTTCTGGCTCCACGAACGCGTATTCGCGCATTCGGGGCATGCGACTGACCCTGGCGGTCCTGCTCGCCTCACTCCTGAACCTGTCCGCCGTCCTGGCCAGCGACGAGGGCGTCTATCTTGAGACGCTCAATCGCAGCACCGGACTGATGGGCGAGGCGCCCCAGGAGGAATTAAGCAAGACCTACCTGGCCCACGACAAGATGAAAGTGGCCAGTTCAGAGACCGAAGGGACCGACATGATTCTGGATCCGGCGACCGGCACCATGACCTTCATCAATCATGCCGCCAAGCAGTATTACACAATCAATATCGCCAGCGTGAAGGAAGGCATGTCCCAGCCGGGCATGGAGCAGATGCGCGCCATGGTCGCGGAAACCAAAATCACGGTTCAGGACACCGGAGAAACCAAGAAAATTGGCGACTGGCACTGTCGGAAATACCTGGTTTCCAAGACCGGCATGATGGGCATCGAGCAAGAGGTCTGGGCGACCGAGGAGGTCGATTTCGACGTGAACCGTTTCACCGACATGATGAGCCTGTCGGGTCCGGACGGACTGCTAGCGAACTCGCCCGAGGGCGCCGCCCAACAGGCCGAGATGGCGAAGATCAAGGGCTATCCCATCCTGACTAAGACCAAGATGCAGATGATGGGTTCGTCGATGGAATCCGAAAGCGAGGTCAAGGTTATTCGCAAGGAGGCCATGCCGACCTCGCTGTTTGACATTCCCGAAGGTTATACCGAACGGGAAATGGGCAAGGGAATGGGGGCGGCAATGCCCGGCCCCGCCGCGCATCCCTAATCTTGAAAAGAGCAGTTAGCCACCAGCCGCCAGCCGTTGTTTTATCGATGTTTTCGCTGATCAAGCCCTTCCCCCGATGGGTGAAATCTGACAAGCGAGGCGCGATGGCCAAACGTCTGATTCAAAAAAGCTGGCCGCTGGAGGCTGGAAGCTGACAGCTCTTTTTAGATAAGCCCCTGGCGCGCGATGGATTCAAGTTGCAGCCGATCGTATTTTCCCGAGGGAAGCAACGGCAGCCGCTCCAGCCGACGAAACTCCCGAGGGCGTTCGGAACCGGACAACCGCTGACCGCACCAGCGTTCAAGACTGGATTCGTCGATCTCGCCGCGATAGAGCGCGACCAGCCGATGCCCCCAGACGTCGTCATCCAGACCCACCACGACGACTTCACTGACACCCTCCGCCTCGTGCAGTACCGCTTCGACGCGGGCCAGCGAGACATTGTTGCCGCCGATCACCCGAAGATCGTCCGCGCGGCCCAACACCTTCAGTTGACCATCGTCGGCCAGGCAGGCGAGATCGGCGGTCTCGAACCAACCATCCTCCAGACCCTGCCCCGGTTGACGATCCGGATTCGCATAGCCGGCCATCACCATGGCCCCGCGAATCCGCAGACGCGCGGGCGGCGACGCGCAATCCGGCGCCGCGACCTGAATCCCCGGCAGCAACCGACCCACCAGCCCGGACTCCGGCGCCGTGCCGGTCAGACGCTCGGTCGTGGCGATCTGGGTCGCGGTCTCGGTCATGCCATAGGTGAGATGAATCGGCCAGCCCGCGTCCAGCGTGCGCTGGACCAGGGACCGACTGGTCGCCTGCCCTCCCACCAGGAGCACGCGCAGTTGGGGCGGCGGGGTCGGATCGAGATCCAGCAGACGCGCCAGCATCGGCGGCACCAGCGAGAGATGGGTGACGGGACGCGCGCGCAGATCGGCCATCACCGCTGGTGCCGCGAATCCCTCGTGTAGCAAGAGGGTCGCGCCAGCCAGCGCGCAGCGATAGCCGATGGAGAGGCCGCCGACATGACTCAGACGCAGACAGGTTAGCCAGAGATCGCCCGGCGCCAGACCCAGTTGCGCGTTGACCGCCAGCGCCGAGGCGAGAAGATTGTCGGCGGACAGCATCGCGACCTTGGGCAATCCGCTGCTTCCGCTGGTCTTGATCAGGAGCGCGATGGAGTCAGCCGCATCGCCAGATCTGGCCGTGCCGCAACCGGTCGGAAGCAGTCGCTCCGAGTCCGGATGCCAGCGCCACTCGGTCCCGGTCATGCCGGCGAGTGTCCGCCATTCGGTCTCGGCGGTTCCGGTTCGATAGGGAAAGATCGCGGCCCCGATACGAGCAAGCGCGAGTTGCATCAGGAGCAGATCCAGACCCGGCGAGTCGGGGGCCAGCACCGCCTGATTCGCGCCCAAGCCTTGAGCCCGCAGCGTGTCGACGCGGCGCGCCAGACGCGTGGAGAGTTCCAGATTGTCCCAGGCGTCGGCGCCCCGGAGGAAGGCGATCCCAGGTCCGGAACGCCAGGGCACATCCGCGAAGTCGGAAACGGCGATCATGCGAGGCGACCATCCGTACTGAGGTTCGGATCAAGATTGGTGCCATGCGACAAATCGCCGCCAACCGATCCGATCCGGGACACTTGACTACCAGCGCACCTCGAAGACGCAGCGATGCGCATGATTGGCCTGGCAGGCGATTTCCGTGACAACGGCTTTGCGATGGACCAAGCTGCGAAACAGCCGCTCGAAGGTTCCGGCGTAATAATCGCAGAGCGGCTCGGTAGCCGTGGCGCCTCGGCAGATCGGGGAGTTGGTGACTAAAAGCCTGGGTGGATATTTTGGGTCGGCGTCGAAAACCCCGGTTCCGACGAAGGTCCAGGAGTTACGGCGAATCGCCTTGACCAGCGCCGGACAGGCCATGCCTGCCGGCAGAATGGCGAGCAGTCTCTGGACGGAACGAGGAATGCGATTGGCAAGCAGATAATCGCCGGTGCGCAGCCCCGCATCGCGCGAGACGGAACGCGCCATGGGGATGCCGAACTGCTCGCGCAGCGCACTCTGCAAGGCGACCACTTCGCCTTCATCGATCATCTCGGTCGGCATCGCGTCGAGATAGCGGGCAAGCCCGGCCGCGGTGAAAAGTTCCGTCACGGCCCCTTGGCCCTGAGATTCCCGCATGGCCTCGGCAACGCGGATGATGGCGTTTGGACCGATGCGTCCCTGATGCGCGGCAGCGATCATGACGGCAACCTGAAGCGCCACTGGCAGCTTCCCCATTCGAGGAAGGCGTCCTGTTCCGCGCAGAGACCGCGCAGCAGATAGCGACCTTCGGGGGTCACCCGAATGCCATCCGGGGAAACCTCGACGAGACCATATCCGGCATTGTCGCAGAGACGATCATAGTCCTGTTCAAGATCCGCCGCCGAACTGGCGGGTAGTTGCAGATTACACATGAGATAGAGAACCGCCTCCCGACGACGCCGATCCGAGTCACTTAGCCGGCGCCCCCAGGCGACCGGAAACCGGTGATTATTTAACTGACTGTGCCACTCCTTGAGATCCGATTCGTTCTGGACCAGGGCACCGCCGATCTCTCCGATGCCACTCGGTCCAAAGGCCAGAACCTGTTTTGCCGGCATCGGAGTATAGCCGATCGCATTGCGGTGCAGACGCCCCTCGGCTTGCGCATTGGCCAACTCGTCGGTCTCGCGCACGAAGACATCCAGACCGACCCAGCGATAACCCGCCTCGGTGAACGAGTGGACAGCATCATGAAAAAGCGCCAGCTTTTCAGCGGCGCTCGGGAGATGATCGGCATTGATGGCATGTTGATGCGGCCGCCGCGAAGGGTCATGCGCATAGCTGAAGCAGGCGACCCGATCCGGGCTCAGATCGAGAATCTGATCCAGGGTCGACTGAAAACCCTTCGGGGTTTGAAAAGGCAGGCCGTAGACCAGATCGAGGTTGATACTCTGAAATCCGGTTTCGCGCGCGGTCTGGAAGACATCCCGCACCATACTGAGCGACTGCACCCGACCGATCGCGCGCTGCACGTCGGCATTGAGGTCTTGCACGCCGAAGCTGATCCGGCGAAAGCCCAACCCGTACAACAGTTCCAATTGACCGGCGGAGGAACGCCGCGGATTGCACTCGATCGAGGTACAGGCATTGGGAGCGATCGTGAAGTGACGCTCCACGATCTCCATCAAACGGGCCAGTTGAGGCTCGTTGAGATGATTTGGCGTGCCTCCGCCAACATGCAACTGATTGATTTTTCGACCTCGACCGATGAGATCGGTCACCATGGCCATCTCGAACTCAAGCGCGTCGAGATAGCGATCGACCTTCTCCAGGCTATGCGTGACCGTGGTATCGCAGGCGCAATAGAGACATCGCACATGACAGAAGGGGACATGCACATAGACGGCAAGCTGTTCCTCCGGCCGTTGCCGGAGGTCGCTCAGCACTTCCCGATACTGCGCATCGCTGAAGGCGTTGTCTCCGAGGAGATCCGACGCCGACAAGGTGCACCCAAGAGGCGAATGGCCATACCGCTCAAGGAGCTCAAGCGGAAGACTGGAAGGTAGGGGAGGCGCCATGGTCGAAACCCGCTTAGTCAGGTTGTACCGCTGTCATCTTCGGCATGGTCACGGTCCTGCAAACCGGGACCGAAGCGACACCGCTCAGTTCGGACTCGTCGACCCGCAGATCGTCGGGCGCACCGCAGACGGCGAGTTTGACCGGAGTGCCCCTGGAGTTCATGTCCGCCGCAAGATCCGGGCGATCCCGCTTCAATTGCGCGATTTCATCCATCGTCAAGACCTTGGAGGCATCGAATCCGAGATCGACCTCGGCGGACATCCCGTTCATCTTGAGTCTTCCAAGATCGTAGAATTTCTTCGATGCCGTCGTCTTCGCGAACGCCTTGAGACAGCCCAGCATATAGCGCCGCTTGAACTTGTCCTTGATCCAAGGGTAGCTGAGGAAGCTCTTGAGCATGTAAAACCGGGCGTAATTTTTCAGCACGCCCTTCAGTACCTGCTCGCGCGTCATGAATTCCGGCTTCATGATCGGTGTCACGAAATTATACTTCGAGAAATCGCGAACCTCCACCTTGTCGCCAAGTTCCTCGAAGAGTTCGGCGAATGGCCAGGGCGTGAACATGTTCCAGTTGGCCATGTCGGCCTTCCAGTCCTGGGCCAGTTGGTAGGTTTCCTCGATGGTTTCCGGGGTCTCGTTTTCGAGGCCCATGATGAACTGCACCTCGGCCACAATCCCCGCATCCTTGAGCAGTTTGACGGCAAGCTTGTTTTGCTCGACGGTCGTCTGCTTGCGGAAGGTATCCAGATTCAACTGTGAGACCGCCTCGGTTCCCAACGAGACATGGACCAGTCCTGCCTTGCGATAGAAGGGGAGCAGGTCGCGATCGCGCATGATGTCGGTCACGCGGGTATTGATGCCCCAATAGAGCGGTAAATCACGCTTGATCAGTTCGTCGCACAGGGCGATGAACTTTTTCTGGAAAATGGTGGGCTCCTCGTCGGCGAGGATCATGAAGCCGACATTGTAGTCGCGCACCAGGGTTTCGACCTCGTCGACGAATTTTCTGGGGTCGCGATGACGGTATTTGCGCCAGAATTTCCATTGCGAACAGAAGCGGCAGGTAAAAGGACAGCCGCGCGCGAAGTTCGGTACGGCCACGCGGCAATTCAGCGGGGTATAGATATAGCGGTCCCAGTTCAGCAGGGACCAGTCCGGCGTCAGGGTATCGAGATCCTCGATCACCGGATGCGCGGGCGTGGCGACCACCTGTCCTTCGTCATCGATGAAAGAGATCCCCCAGATCTTGTGACGCGCCTCGCGGTGCGTGCCGTCTTCGATCGCCTTCAGCAGCGCAACCGCGATCTCCTCGCCCTCGCCGCGGACGATATAGTCGATCCAGGGCGCCTCGCCCAGCACCTGCGTATACATGAAAGTCGCATGGATGCCGCCGAGCACGGTGATCGTGTCCGGATTCACCTCTTTGGCGAGTTGCAGCGTGGTTTGAGCCTTGTAGATCTGAGGCGTGATGGCGGTGGCCAGGACGATATCGGGTTTATTGGCGCGGATAATCTCGCGCAGCTTGTCGTCGGGGATATCGTCGGTCATGGCGTCGACGAAGCGAACATTATCCATGCCCGCCTGTTTCAATGCACCGCCGATGTAGGCCACCCAGCCAGGGGGCCAGTTTCCCGCAATCTCCGCGCCACCGCAGTGATAGTTGGGCTGGATCATCAATATACGCATGGCTATACCTCAGGAACGGGTCAAACGGGATGCGGAGCGGTTCGGCATTGGCAACCATGAACGGCAGGCTGATTCAAGGCCGGTACGGACTTGTCTTATCAGGCCCAGAGCCGCTGTGACAGAGGCCAGGGCTCGTCCGGCGATGCTTCGAAGGCGATCGTACTCCGCGGATCACTCATGAGTTGGCCGGGAGACGGCGGCCGCCAATCTAGGCGAGACGGTAGCCGATTCCCGAGCAAGCTTATATGATTAAGGTCAAGGTGGCCGTGAATTCGGCAGTCAACAGCGCCTATCATGACCCGGAAGTGGGCCTGAAGGATAGTGCCAAGGTTCGGTTTGCGAGCGTCGATGACTGGAAAAACGCCGCCGAATACCCCTCACGCTCCAGTCGCCATCCCAATACGGCTGCGTTTAATTCGCTGGCGCGTTTGCGGCAACGTCGTCTTGGTCCTCGTCGTGGCGCAGTGCGAGAGGGTTGCGCATACCTCGTTCTCGCCAGGATCGCTGGGCGGACGTCCCGAATCCCGCGCGTCGGGTGGCTCGCGCGGCGGCAACGCCCAGGCCCAGAGCGCCTCGTCGGGCAGCGGCAACACGAGTAGCCAGTGCTCCAGAATCGCCAGCGCCAGCAGAGTCGCCACCAGAGTCAGGCCGACAACCTCGGAACCGTCCCCATCGGGGGCGGACACCCTGAGCACGATCAAAACGACCAGAATCGTCGGCAAGGTCACGGAGACCGGAAACAGCAGATTCATCCCGCGCTTTGACATATAGGTCTTCAGATAGCGAAGGTGTTCGGGGAGCCAGTTCTCATTCAGGTTGGGAACGCCCAGGAACAGATTCAATTTCGCGCTCCAGCGCATCAGCCAGAGCACGACAAAGGTCCAGGCGCCAACCTGATTAGGTTCGCCCCAGGAGATTGCGATCAGGATCAAGCCCGTCGTCATGATGGCCAGTTCATGATACAGACTGGTCATGATGGCCAGCCTGAAACGCCGCCATGGAGTGCAGCCTTCCGGACAGGGAATTTTGCGCGGACCCGTTGCGTAGCCGGTGAAATAACTCATTTCGAGCACGCCCCAGATGACCAGTCCGCAGGTGAAGGCGAGATAATTCATGGCGATGCTCGTGGAGGTGCTACTCACGAACAGACCGAAGATCGCGACTGCCAGGACCGCCGATCCACCCAGCAGGGTCCAGCGAAAGGTTCGTCCAGGCAGATTATCGAGATAGAGCACGACACCGGTGCTGAACCACCAGAGACCCAGCGCATAGAGGATCGGGAAACCGACGTCAGACATGGATTAGGCCCAATGCTGGTATTGCTTCGGACCCGAACCCGAACCCGCGCGAGCCGATGGAATAAATCGTCATCGTCAACCGTCGTTGTCTCTTAGGTTTGCACGCGCGAGCGGACTTTCGCCGGCGTCGAATCAATGAAAAGTCAGCGGGGTGGAGCGGGAAGCGCTGGCAGGAGCGGTTCAAATGCGGCCTGATTGGTGGCGCCATAGGCCTTCAGTTCGAGTTGAATGCCGGTAATCGGATCCTTCAGAGTCAGATCGCCGCTTTCTCGACGCGCCAGATGAAAGGGTTCCGAGAGATCGGCCTGATAGCCTTTGCGTTGACGCTCCATGCTTCTCAAAACGCCCCGAATGAAACCGCCCTCCCCTGGCGGCAGGGTTTGGACCAGAACGTCGGTCTCGACATCGTAGACCGCGAGCCCTCCGTCGGCGAGATCCAGAAACTTAATCTCGCGCACCTGCGCCTCGGGCGTGAGCGGCGCCAGTTCCATTTTCGTGCCCGTGAGGCGCGCAATACCGATCATCAGGATAATGAAACCCAACATGGCCGCCATGGCGATCAGCACCCCCTTGGGGAAAGGGCGATTACTAAATGCATCACTCAATGTCAGACCTCGTCAGGATACGGTTTCGCGTTGAGAGATTAGCGGAGGGCCTGACAAATCCTCGTCATCGTTCTCGCTTCGAGCAGACTCAGTGGACTGTTCCGAGTACGCATTCAGCGCATCCGCCAGAATCACCGCGACCTTGTCCGCGTCCGGAATCGCTCGGAGCATGGGCTGAGGTGGAGAAAAATGCCAGGGGCGCACATGCGGCCAGAAGATAATGTAGGACGGATGCGCCGTTTTTGCCAGGAGCAAGGGGATATCGCCCGTGCCATCCCGATAGAGCTTCAGATCGGCCGAACGAATCTGCTTGAAGGGAAGATTCATGATCACCTGAAGCGCGACGCCGACCCGCATCACAACGCGTTGGTTCGTAATGGTATAGACGGTCGCGCGACTCATCGCCCAGCCGAGAAACGCCAACGCGCCCACGGCAAGCAAGCCTAACACCAGAATCCAGAGCACGCCCATCAGGGCACTCGCCGCGGACGAGTCCGCAGACCAGTCTTCGGCGATACGCCAGACCGCGAGCACCACAAAATAAATCGCGACGATCCGAAGATGAAAGACACTCCGCGCCAGAGCAGTCCAGCGCGGAGCACCCTGCCAAAGCATCTTCTCACCAGCCGGAAGATGCTCGGGCAAACCTCGAACGGGCTCGAAGTCGTGTTCCTTTACCGCTTCCTTCACAGTAAGGGCTCAATACGTTCCGGTGTTGCATACAGTTTGCCAGCGCCGTAATAGGCACACACTTTATCTTCATCATAGAGTGTGATGTGGTCCGGATTGGACAGGGACGGGACATTGGCAAAATGGGCGGCGCGAAGCGCAAGAACCTTGATTTTACGAGCCTTTTTGTCGAACTTACAGAAGTTGATCGGCAACAGCGCCTGTTTTCCGCCCTGCGCGACCTTCATTTCGAGATAGCGGATCTGCGGCTCGGAGCGATCGACCCAGACATCGGTCACGGTGCCGCCAACCTCGCCGTCAAGCCCGATGACCGTCATGCCGCGCGGATCCGGCTCGCCTTCCGCGATGGAGAAATCCTTCGCAACGCGCAAGGGCACAATCTTTTTCTCGCCTTCGTGGGTCAGATCCGGATGTTTTTCACGATTCGGAGAAGAGCCAGGTCCAACTTGGGCCAGCATTGGATCGCCGATGGGATCCAGCGGAGCACCTGGGAAGGGGGCGGAGGGCTTCGCCTTGATATCGGTATCCAGGGGCTCTGGACGGGGCGCCAGGACGGAGCCTCCGTTATGCGGAAGCACGAAGGTCTTGGGACTCGGGATGTCAGGAAAACCGACAACCTTGACCCGTCCGCCAGAACGATCGGTCCGGCTGGACTCCAGCGGATAGCCCTCGCGCTTGTCCTCGGCGTGGAGATAAATGACAAGTGCGGCAAAAAAGAACCAGAACACCCAGATCGAGAGTTGGGCAACGTCGATATATTCAGTGATGGCAGCAGACATGATGTAAACCTCCGTAGGACGAATGACTAGCCTTGAAAACGGCTAGGCCGAAGCGCGTTGAGCGCCTTGGTCCGGGGTTTCCAATAAACCCGCGAAAGAACCAAAAACGACCAACATGACGAAAAACAACCGTCTCATGCCTGGACCAGTTCCAATGCCTGAGACATGTAAAACCCGAGCACGATGCGCCGCGTGCGCTGAGGCTTCCAACCGCGTAACAGCGGCTCCGCGGCCAGGAGTTGACGCAAGCCTCCTTCGCTGACCGGCTCGATCGCCGGCGACCGGTCGCTACGCGGAAACAGCCGCCCGACCGCGAGCATGAGCGTCAGCGGCAGCGTCCGCGGGGCAAACGTGAAGATCATCGAGCCGCTGGTACGCTCGGCAAGTCCCGCCAGAACCTTCACCGCGTCGGCGGGGCGATAATGGATCAGGGAGTCCATGGCGACCACATAATCGAAGCGACCGTGCGCCGGATCGAGCATATCGCCCGCCTCGAACCGCACCGAGCCCGCGCCCAGATCCTGCGGCACGCGCTCGCGCGCGATCTCGATCAGGGTCGGCGCCACATCGATCGCGACCACTTCCGCGCCCCGGCGCGCCGCCTCGACCGCCAGCGCCCCGGTCCCGCAACCCGCATCGAGCAACCGTTTGCCGGTGAGATCCGCCGGCAGCCAGTCGAGCAGAGTACTGCGCATGTCATCGCGACCGGCCCGCACCGTCGCACGGATGCGGCTGACCTTGGCGTCCGAGGTCAGTTTTGACCATGCATCGGCGGCCGTGCGATCAAAATAGGTTTTGATCTTGGCCTGCCGTTCTTGGTAAGAAGCCTTGGCCATCAATCGAACCCCAGAAAATCGAAGATCTCGCGATCACGCATCGGCTGCGCCGTCAAGGGCTCGACGCCCTCCCATAATTTTTCCGCAAGCTGGAGATATTGCTGCTTGGCCTCCTCCAGCCCCGGTCCCGGCTCCATCTCGAACAGGGTAGACTTTTTCAGACGCGAGCGACGAATGATGTCGAGATCCGGCAGATGCGCCAGCCGTTTGAGACCTACAGCGTCGTTGAAGCGATCGATCTCGTCGGTGTTGACGCTGCGATTGGCGATGACACCGCCGATCCGCACCCCATAATGTTTCGACTTGGCAACGATGGCCGCCGCGATGCGGTTCATGGCGAAGATCGAGTCGAAATCGTTGGCGGTGACGATCAGCGCGCGCTCGGCGTGTTGCAACGGGGCGGCGAAACCGCCGCACACGACGTCGCCGAGCACATCGAAAACCACGACATCGGTATCTTCCAGCAAATGATGCTGCTTCAGGAGCTTGACGGTCTGACCCACGACATAGCCGCCGCAGCCGGTCCCCGCGGGCGGGCCGCCGGCCTCGACGCACATGACGCCGTTGTAGCCTTCGTAGACATAATCGCTGGGCCGCAACTCCTCGGCGTGGAAGTCCACCGATTCCAGGATGTCGATGACGGTCGGCACCAGACACTTGGTCAGGGTGAAGGTCGAGTCATGCTTGGGATCGCAACCGATCTGAAGCACGCGCTTGCCGAGCTTCGAAAAGGCCACGGACAGATTCGACGAGGTCGTGCTCTTGCCGATGCCGCCCTTGCCATAGACGGCGAAGACCTTGGCGGTATCGATGCGCAGATCGGGATCGAGCTGCACCTGCACGCTGCCCTCGCCATCGGGGTGCCGGTTCAGTTCCGGTGGCAGGCCGTTGGGAAATTCCTGCATCGTCACGCTGCCGCCTCCTCGATCACGCCCTCAAGCCGATCTTCCAATTCCTCTCCCGCCCGGCGTAATGCCTCAAGCGTCGCCGCGTCGGGCGACCAATAGTTCCGTTCGTGGGCCTCGATCAGCCGGTTGGCGACCTTCGCCGAGGCGGTCGGATTGAGCTGGGCCAGCCGGTTGCGCATCTCCTCGTCGAGCACGAAGGTCTCGGTGAGCTGCTGATAGACCCAGGGCGCGACCTGTCCGGTCGTCGCCGACCAACCCATGGTATTGGTGACATGAACCTCGATCTGGCGCACACCTTCGTAGCCGTGTTTCAGCATGCCCTCGTACCATTTCGGATTGAGCATGCGGGTGCGGGTCTCCAGCGCGACCTGTTCGGCCAGGGTGCGAACCACGCCGTCGCCGCGCGTCTGGTCGCCGATATAGACCGGCACCTCGTCGCCCTTATACTGACCGACCGCGCGGGTGATGCCACCGAGGGTGTCGAAATAATGGTCGACCGTGGTGACGCCCAACTCGACCGAATCCAGATTCTGATAGGCCAACTGGACCGTGCTCAGGACGCTCTTGAGCAGCGCCGCCTGCTGAACCGGCTGACCCGAGCGGCCGTAGGCAAAGCTCTTGCGTCGGGTGTAGGTCTCGGCCAGTTCGTCGCCTTCGTCCCAACTGCTGCTGTCGACCAGATAGTTGACGTTCGCGCCATAGGCGCCGTCGGCATTACTGAAGACGCGCAGCGAGGCCGTTTCGAGATCGCAGCCCTGCGCCTCCTGATAGGCCAGCGCGTGCTTGCGGATGAAGTTCTGCTCCAGCGGCTCCTCGGCGGACGCGGCCTGGAAGGAGGCTTCGGCCAGCAGCTTGGTCTGCAAGGGCAACAGGTCGCGGAAAATACCCGAGAGGGTCATGACCACGTCGACACGCGGGCGTCCCAGCTCTTCGAGCGGGATCAGGGTGGCGCCAGCCAGACGACCGTAGTTATCGAAACGTGGACGCGCGCCGATCAGGGCCAGCGCTTGACCGATGGGACCGCCCTCGGTCTTGAGGTTGTCGGTGCCCCAGAGCACGATGGCGATGGTCTCCGGGAAGGGATTGCCTTCGGCCATGTGGCGCTCGATCACGCGGGCCGCCTGCAGGAAGCCATCCTTCACGGCATAGATGCTGGGCAGGCGGAAGGGGTCGAAACCATGCAGGTTGCGCCCAGTCGGCAGGATCGCCGGGGTTCGCAGCAGGTCGCCACCGGGTGCCGGACGGATGAAACGCCCGTCGAGCGCGCGCAGAATCGCCGGAATCTCGCTGTCCTGGACCAGCAGACGGTCGATCTCGGCGAGTTCGCGGAACAGCGCCACGTTCTCCTCGCTGGTCGGCATCTTGCCCGCCTTCAACGCCTTCTCTGGCGACTTGCCGGCGATCAGCATCTCGATCGACTTGCGTTCGGGGCGAATGTCCTTCAACGACTCGGCGACGGCTTCCAGCAGATCGACTCGCTCCTCCTCAGTTGGCGCCTCGCCGACGACATGGAGGCCGTGCGGGATCAGGGTGTATTCGAGTTCCAGTACCTTTTCGTTGAGGGTGACGACCTCGGATTCGGCGGACTCGCCCCAGGCCGGCTCCAGTTTGGCCAGTTCCAGCTCGGCGGCCTGAGCCTGGATCAATTCGGCAAGTTGCGCGCGCTCGTCAACATCGTTTGGCGGCAGCCCGCGCCAGCGTTCCATGGACCCCTTCAGATCGATCAAGCCTTTATAGAGACCGGCATGCGCGATCGGCGGCGTCATGTAGCTGATCAGGGTCGCCGCAGCGCGCCGCTTGGCGATGGTACCCTCGGAGGGGTTGTTCGAGGCATAGAGATAAACGTTCGGCAGATCCCCGATCAGACGATCCGGCCAGCAGGCACCGGACAGACCGGCCTGTTTGCCGGGCATGAACTCCAGCGCGCCATGGGTGCCGAAGTGCAGCACGGCGTGGGCACCGAAGTCCTCGCGGATATAGCGATAGAAGGTGGTGAAGGCGTGGGTCGGGGTAAAGCCTTTCTCGAACAGCAACCGCATGGGGTCGCCTTCATAGCCGAAAGACGGCTGGATGCCGACGAAGATATTGCCAAACTGGGCGCCAAGCACGAACAGCGAGCCGCCATCGGTCTGATGCTTGCCTGGCGCCGGACCCCACTGCTTCTCGATCTCGGCGAGCCAGGGCTCGCGGCGCACATGGTCGTCGGCCGGGACGCGGACATGGACATTGGCATGGGCTCCGAAGCGGGCCGCGTTGCCATTGACGATGCGTTCGCGCAGGTCGTCCAGATCCTCGGGCAACTCGACGCGATAGCCCGCCGCGTCCATGGCGAGCAGAGTGCGATGGAGCGAGGCGAAGACCGACAGATAGGCCGCCGTGCCCGTGTTGCCGGCATTGGGCGGAAAATTGAAGAGCACGATCGCGACCTTGCGCTCGGCGCGCTGACTGCGGCGCAGCCGCACCAGATGCTCCACGCGCGAGGCCAGCGCCTCGGCGCGCTCGCCATGCGACTGCATGTCGCGGGCATCGTTCTCGCCACCGCCGTTACGACCGCCATAGACCATGGAACCGGTCGCGCCGTCGAGTTCCGGGATCGCGACCATCATGGTCGCCTCGACCGGGAGCAGTCCCTGATTGGAGCCTTCCCATTGGTCGAGGGTCTGGAACTCCACCGCCAGGGTGGAGAGATAGGGCACGTCGAGCCGGGCGAGGATCTCCTCGGCGGCCTTCGAGTCGTTATAGGCGGGACCGCCGACCAGCGAAAAACCGGTCAGCGAGACGACCGTATCCACGGTCGCCTGACCGTCCTTCATGAAGAATGTTTCGATGGCCGGGCGTGCGTCCAAGCCGCTGGCGAAGGCCGGCACGACTTGCAGCCCGCGTGCTTCGAGCGCCTCGATCACGCCGTTGTAATGACTGGCGTTGCCGGCGAGCACATAGGAGCGCATCAACAGCAGACCGACCCGGCCCTTGGGCTTGGCATTGACGACCGGAAGCTGGGAGAGCTTGTCGGAGATATGGCCCTTCATGCGCGGGTGATAGATCCCGACCTCGGGATATTCGACCGGGGCGGCGACCTTCAGGGTACCGCGCAGATGGCGGCGCGGACCGTCGGCATAGCGATCCACCAGGAAACGCACCATGTTGCCGAGGTTCTCGTCGGAGCCGGCGAGCCAGTATTGTAGAGTCAGGAAATAGGCGCGCACGTCCTGGGCGGTGCCCGGAATGAACCGCAGCAGCTTGGGGATACGCCGCAGCATCGACATCTGCTGGGCGCCGGTGCTCTGCTTGCGTTCCTTGTTGCCGCGCAGCCGCTTGAGCAGGGCCATGGGGCCGCCCGGCGTGCCATCCATCGCGAAGCCGCCCATGCGGGTCATCTTCATCAGCTCGCTGGCCGACATGCAGACGATCATGGCGTCGCAGTGGTCGCGACGGGCGGCCATGGCGGACAGGATCGGTTTGAAGTGATCCTCCATGACCAGCATGGTGGTCATCACGATGTCGCCCTCGGCGATATCGGCCAGACAGCGTTCCAGCGACTCGGGCGAATCGGCCCATTCGGTGGCGGCATGCAGATTCAGGCGCAGACCCGGCAATTCGCGCTGCAGCGACGGAAGCGCGCGTTGCGTCGTCCCCGAGAGATGCCCATCGAGATTGACGATGACGACACGCACCGGCGTCGCATCGGAAGTTTTGGCACGCATCTCAGCGACCGAAGTGCGCTTTGGCATCGTAGAGCGTCTCCACAGTAATGGTTAGGATCCCTCGTTCTTGCGCGAAGCGCTCGGTATTGCGCCGCGCCTTCCCACGCACGAAAAAGGGGATCTTTTTCAGTTCCTGCTCGGCTTCCGATGTCCAAGCCATGATGTTTTCGTCGGTCGCGGCAGCCGTCTCCGCCGTGGATCCGGTGTCCAGCGAGCGTTCCTGGCTAGGATGAGCGGTTCGGGCGCCCGGCCCCAGATGCGAGGGCGTCGCGCCGTCGTGAAACTCGAAATCCTCCCGGAACATGGTGATCAAGTGCTCTTCGAGCCCCATCATCAAGGGATGGACCCAGGTGTCGAAGATGACATTCGCACCCTCGAACCCCATCTGCGGCGCATAGCGGGCCGGGAAGTCCTGAATGTGCACCGGCGCCGAAACGACCGCGCAGGGAATGCCGAGCCGCTTGGCGATATGGCGTTCCATCTGGGTACCCAGCACCAATTCGGGATGCGCCTCGGCAACACGCGCCTCGACGTCCAGATAATCGTCGGTAATCAGCGGTTCCACGCCATAGCGCTTGGCCGCCTCACGCACCTCGCGGGCGAATTCGCGGGCATAGGTTCCCAACCCCACGACCGTGAAACCGAGTTCTTCCGTCGCGATCCGCGCGGCGGCGACCACATGCGTCGCGTCGCCAAAGATAAACACGCGCTTGCCGGTCAGATAGGTCGAATCGACCGAGCGCGAGTACCACGGCATTCTAGACCAGATCGGTTCCTTCGTGGCACTGACATCGATGCCGGCGACACGCCCGACCTCAGCGATGAAATCCCGAGTCGCGCCGATCCCGATCGGTACCGTCTTGACAGTCCGCTGGCCGAACATACGCTCCAGCCAGAGACAGGTCTGATCGGCCAGCTCGGGATAGAGACAAACGTTGAAGTCGGCCTCGGGAAGACGCAACAGATCCTCGGGGCTCGCGCCAAGCGGGGCCACCACATTCACATCGACCCCGAGCGAATCCAGCAGCCGGGTGACTTCCACGACATCGTCGCGACAGCGAAATCCCAGCGCGGACGGCCCAAGCAGGTTCGCCAGCGGACGCGCACCCGCCTTCCGCAGCTCGCGCTCGGCGCCGGGCGCGGGCACCCGACTCTTGAGCAGGCCGCGAACCAATTGATAGAAGGTCTCGTTGGCACCCCAGTTTTCCTTGCGCGTATAGGCCGGCAGTTCGAGCGACAAAACCGGGATCGGCAGGCCCATCCCCTGCGCGAGCGCGCCCGGCTGATCCTGGATCAGCTCGGCGGTGCAGGACTCGCCGATCAGGAGCACACGGGGCGCGAAACGATCGCAGGCCGCCTGGATCGTGCTCTTTACCAGTTCGGCGGTATCGCTGCCCAGTTCGCGCGCCTGAAAGCTGGTATAGCTCACCGGCGGGCGCTGCCCGCGCCGCTCGATCATGGTAAAGAGCAGATCGGCGTAGGTATCGCCCTGAGGCGCGTGCAGGACGAGATGGACCCCTTCCATCGAGGCGGCGATGCGCATCGCGCCGATATGGGGTGGTCCTTCGTAGCTCCAGAGCGTCAACTGCATGAGATCAAACCCGCAACAAGGCGCCGCGCGCCAGCGGACGCGCGAAAAGTTCAGCCAGATCCGCCGCCTGGTCGAAGCCATGCACCGGCGTGAAGACCAGCTCGATCGACCACTTGGTCCGCAATCCTTCGGACTCCAGCGGATTGGCCAGACCGAGTCCGCAGACGGTGAGGTCGGGCCGATCGGAACGGACGCGGTCGAGTTGGAGATCGACATCCTGACCTTCGGTCAGACGCACTCCGGTCGGCAACAGCGCAAGCTCCGGCTCCATGAGCTGACGGTCCAGGAAGGGCGTCGCCACCTCCACCAGTTCCATACCGCATTCGCGGCTCAGGAAACGCGCGATCGGAATCTCCAACTGCGAGTCCGGCAGGAAGGTGATCCGCTTGCCGGCCAGCGCCTCGCGCTGACGCGCCAGACTGAGCTTGGCGCGGGCGACCGCCGGGGCGGTGACGGCTTCCAGCCGCTCGGACGCAATCCCCCAGGCATCCGCCGCCGCCCGCAACCAGCCGAGCGTCCCCTCGATGCCGAAGGGATAGGGCGCGGTTAGCAGGGTCGCGCCCCGCCCCTGGAGCGCGCGCGCCGTCTCGCCCAGAAACGGCTGGGCCAGCAGGAGACGGGTTCCGCGACCGACTGGGGGAAATTCGCTCGCCCGTCGCGGCGGCAGGAAATGCACCGGACCGATGCCGAGTTCGGCGAACAGGCGCTGGAACTGGTCCTCGACCACGTCGGGCAGGGTGCCGAGCACCAACAGCGAGCGCTCGGTGTCCGCGAGCGCAGGAAGTTCGGGAACCAGCGACATCAGACAGGCATCCTCGCCCTGCGTGAAGGTGGTCTCCAGCCCGCTCGCGGAATAATCGAGCACCCGCACCCGGCCCCGATAGGCGGCGGAGAGACGCTCGGCGGCCTTGGCGAGATCCAGCTTGATGACCTCGGACGGACAGGAGCCGACCAGAAACAGGGTCTTGATGTCCGGGCGCCGCTCCAGGATCTCGGCGGCCACGCGATCCAGTTCCTGATTGCAATCGGCCAGACCAGCCAGATCGCGTTCCTGAAGGATGGCGGTGGCGAACCGCGGCTCGGCGAAGATCATGACCCCCGCCGCCGACTGCAACAGATGGGCACAGGTGCGCGAGCCGACGACCAGAAAGAAGGCGTCCTGAATCTTGCGATGCAGCCAGACGATCCCGGCCAGTCCGCAGAAAACCTGACGCTGGCCGCGCTCGCGGATCACCATCGAGGCATCGCAGCCCGTGGCCTGGGCGCTTGATGGGAGGTTGGAGCCAGTCATTCCGCAGCCTCGGCAAACGCGCCGTCCGGGCGGTCGCGGCGCGCCGCGTCCAGCCGCGCGGCGCGCAGCTTGATCAGAAACTGACCCGCGTTGATGACGTAGGTCGCATAGGCCGCCAGCGCCAGGAACATCTGCCCCTGCACGTCGACCATCTGGGTGGCCAGCGC
This sequence comes from Thiocystis minor, assembly GCF_016653465.1. GTDB lineage: Bacteria > Pseudomonadota > Gammaproteobacteria > Chromatiales > Chromatiaceae > Chromatium > Chromatium minus. Next base: position 25,367 of record NZ_NHSQ01000026.1, read on the forward strand.
AATCAGGTAGGCCGTATGCAGCGCCAGCACCAGCATGCTGAAAACGTCTTCCCAGAAAAATGCCGGCGCGAACAGATAGCGGCCGAAGACCACTTTCTCCCAGATCGCGCCCGTGATCATGATGGTGTAGAGCACCAGCGTCTTGACCACGACCGAAACCGTGGCGATCCCCTCGCCCTCGCCGGTCACCAGATAGCGAAGCACCAGATAGAGGCTGACCATAAAGACCAGGAACTGGATCGGCGCAAGGATGCCCTGGACCAACGTCCATGGCGATGCGTCCCGCCGCCGACGCTCCTCTGGGGTGTAGAGCGCTTGGCGCGGGGCTGAGTTGGATTGGTGATGGGTCATCTCTAGGCCGAACTCGCTGGACATCCTTTAAATCTTCACTGAACCGTAAGCAGAAATCTAGTCTGCTTTCAGGCATGCGTCAACCAGGGTTTACGTAAACCTGACTTGACAACTCCGCGCAAGCCACCACAATAGGCCTTACGAGTCCGCATGGCGGCGATATCGCAGCGCGATGGTCCAGTCTCCGTGCCGTTCGGCCGGGCGATCCCATAAAGATCGAAAAGAACCCATGCCGAGACACGCTTTCACCCAAAACAGCGCGTTTTGCCGTTTCTGGGTTTTTCAGGATTAATCCGGCGAGTCCGCCGCTGCTGTCCCTGAGTTGGGTCCACGGGGCACGCCTAGAAGGCACTGGAGGGTCTGGTCGCCGTGAGTCCGTTCAGAGCCCCGCGGGAATCCATTGGCAATCTTGACGCCGAAACGGCGGCCGCCTTGATCGAGGGCACCGCGGACATTGCCGTGGTGATCGATCCTAAAGGGATTGTCAGCGATATTGCCTTTAGCAGCGACGACCTGTTGTCGGACTTCAACGCCGACTGGGTCGGGCAGCCCTGGCTCTCGACGGTCCTGCCGGAGAGCCGGCCGAATCTTGAAGCGCTCCTCGAAGAATCCAATCATCACAGCGTCACGCGCTGGCGGCAAGTCAGCCATCCGTCCTCGCGCGGGGCCGATATCCCCATTCAGTACCGTGCGCTGCGCATCCGGGAGAAGGGTTCCGTCGTGGCTGTGGGAAGGAACCTGCAGGGCATGGCAGCCCTTCAGCAGCAACTAGTCGACGCCCAGCAGGCGCTGGAGCGCGACTATTGGCGCTTCCGTCAGGTCGAAACCCGCTACCGACTTCTGTTTCGGATGGTCTCGGAGGCCATCCTCATCATCGACGCGCCCACGCAACGCGTGGTCGAAGCCAATCCGGCCGCGGGCCAACTCCTCGGCGAAACGCCGACCCGCGTCATCGGCCGGCCTTTTCCCGAAGGCTTCGATCCCGAGAGCACGCAAGCCATCAACAGCCTGCTGGCCGGCGTGCGCGCCGCCGGTCGCGCCGACGATGTGCGGGCGCGTCTCATCGACAGCCTGCAGGAATTTCTCGTCTCGGCGTCCCTGCTACGTCAGGAAAATGTGACCTTTCTGCTAGTGCGATTGTCGCCGCTCCTGGTCGACACCGCCGTCGCCATGCCCGAAGCCAAGGCCCGCTATCTGCGGGTACTCGAAAACGCGCCCGACTGCCTGGTCATCACCGACTCGGACGGCCGCATTCTGACCGCCAACAGCACCTTTCTCAGCCTCGCCGAAATCGCCACCGAGCAACAGGCCAGGGGCGAATCGCTCGACCGCTGGCTGGGCCGACCGGGGGTTGACCTCAACGTGCTGATGGCCAATCTGCGCCAGCATTCGACCGTCCGACTCTTCGCGACCATGCTCCGCGGCGAGTACGGCTCCACGACCGAGGTGGAGATCTCCGCCGCCGCGGTTCGCAATGGCGAACGCCCCTATTTCGGCTTCTTCATCCGCGACGTGGGACGGCGCCTGAGCACCGAGCAGCCCCCCAGCCCCGAGCAGACCCGCTGGCTGGACCAATTGACCGATCGGGTCGGACGGGTGCCGCTGAAGGAACTGGTCCGCGAATCCACCGATACCATCGAGCGACTCTGTATCGAAGCGGCGCTGAAATTGACCGGCGACAATCGCGCCTCGGCCGCCGAGCTGCTGGGCTTGAGTCGGCAAAGCCTGTACGTCAAAATCGATCGTTATGGCATTGCGGCCGATCACACGTCCGAGTTGCGCGCACCCGACAAAAATGATCGCCTCTAAACCACAGTCGGAATGATCTTCACTGTTGCACGCGCCCCAACCTCGTGGTCGCCAATGAGCCAGCGGCGGAACGCGGTTCAAATGCCATGAACAAGACACCACAGGAAACCGCGTCAACTCCGACGCCGATTGGTTCGGACGAAGCCGATCCAACGTACCCACAACGCATGCCGCGCCACCCGCGGTCGAACAGGTTTTCGGAATGAATCAACAGACGCTGTCAGCGCCCCTACGCTATCCATCCCCGTCGGCGATCCTAGAGGTTCTTCACCCGATTACCTGGTTTCCGCCCATGTGGGCCTTCGGATGCGGCGTGGTCTCCTCCGGCGAGCCGATTTTCGAACAATGGCTGCTGGTTCTGGTCGGTATCTTTTTCGCGGGACCGCTGATGTGCGGAACTAGCCAAGTCGTCAACGACTGGTATGACCGCCATGTTGACGCCATCAACGAGCCGAATCGTCCCATCCCCTCGGGACGCATCCCCGGACGCTGGGGCCTGTATCTCTCGCTGATCTGGACCACCGTCTCGCTGCTCCTGGCCTATGTCCTCGGTCCTTGGGTATTTGGTGCCGCTCTACTCGGCATGGCGATTGCGTGGGCCTACAGCGCGCCGCCGTTCCGTTTCAAGGGGAATGGCTGGTGGGGTAACCTGGCCGCCGGCATTTCCTATGAGGGACTGGCCTGGTTCACTGGCGCCACCATCATGATTGGCGGCGCCATGCCCGAGTGGCCGATTCTGGCCCTGGCTCTGCTCTACAGCATCGGCGCCCACGGCATCATGACTCTGAACGACTTCAAGGCGATCGAGGGCGACGTTCAGATGAATGTCCGCTCGCTGCCGGTTCAGCTCGGCGTCGACGGCGCCGCCCGCGTGGCCTGTCTGGTGATGGGCCTGCCGCAGGCCGTGGTCATTGCCATGCTCTACTCCTGGGACAAACCGGCCCATGCCATCGCCGTCGGCGTGGTGCTGCTGATCCAGATCGGACTCATGATCCGCTTCCTCGGCAGCCCGCGCGAACGGGCGACCTGGTTCAGCGGGCTGGGCGTCAGCGTCTATGTCACCGGCATGATGATAAGCGCCTTTGCCGTGCGTTCGCTGGGCTAGACCAGTTTTTAGTTCTCAGATTTCTGTTGGCAGTTGGCAGTTGGCAGTTGGCAGTTGGCAGTTGGCAGTTGGCAGTTGGCAGTTGGCAGTTGTTGGATGCTCAAACTTGAAAAGTTCCTGAATATCTTCTCTGACGAAAAAAATATCTGACACCTGCAAACTGAAAACTGAAAACTGCCAACCCTAAATCACGCGCGCATCTCTAACCACCAACGGGATCTTCCATGGCAAACCTCGAAACCTTTGATGCCGTCGTGATTGGCGGCGGCCCGTCCGGCGCGACCGCGGCGACCGATCTGGCCAAACTTGGCCGTTCCGTGCTCCTGCTCGATCGCGCCGGACGCATCAAGCCTTGCGGCGGGGCCATCCCGCCCCAGGCGATGCGGGATTTCGACATCCCCGAATCCATGCTGGCGAATCAGGTGAATTCGGCCCGCATGGTCTCGCCCACCGACCGCACGGTCGACATGCCCATCCACTGCGGCTATGTCGGCATGGTCGATCGCGAGCACTTCGACGAATGGCTGCGCGAACGCGCCGCCGCCGCCGGCGCCGTGCGCCGCGTCGGCACCTTCGAGCGGATCGAGCGCGACAGCGACGGCGCCGCGCTGGTCTGTTATCGCCCCGGACAGGGACGCAACGACAGCCCAGCCGAACAGGTGCGCGCCCGTGCCGTGATTGGCGCGGACGGGGCGCATTCGTCGGTCGCCAAGCAATGCATTCCCGGCTCGGAGGGGATGAAATTCGTCTCCGCCTACCATGAAATCGTCCGCACCCCGCCCAACGGCGGCACGGCCGATTTCGACGGTACCCGCTGCGATGTCTACTATCAGGGCGACATTTCTCCCGACTTCTACGGCTGGGTCTTCCCGCACGGCGACACCACCAGCGTGGGCGTCGGCACTGCGGTCGAGGGCTTCTCGCTGCGCTCGGCCTGCACCGAACTGCGCCGCCGCTCCGGGCTCGCCGAGGCCGAAACACTGCGTCGCGAAGGCGCGCCGATTCCGCTCGAACCGCTGCGTTGCTGGGACAACGGACGCGACATCGTGCTGGCTGGCGACGCCTCCGGCGTGGTCGCCCCCGCCTCAGGCGAAGGCATCTATTACGCGCTGGTCGGTGGACGCCTGGCCGCCGAGGCGGTCGCCGAGTTCCTGACCACCGGCAAGGCCAGCGCGCTCAAAAACGCCCGCAAACGCTTCATGAAGGCGCACGGCAAGGTGTTCTGGGTGTTGGGCATCATGCAGCGGTTCTGGTACGCCAGCGACAAGCGGCGCGAGCGTTTCGTGAGCCTCTGCGCGGACCCGGACATCCAGTACCTGACCTGGGAGGCGTACATGAACAAGCGCTTGGTCAAGGCCCGACCCGGCGCGCATCTGCGCATCTTCTTCAAGGACATGGCGCACCTGCTCGGCATCGTCTCGCCGGTGTCCGGTCAACCGTCCAAAAGCCCCGCGCGCAATGGCTGAGTTCTTCGCCAGCGGCCGGGTGATCGACCTCATCCTGGTTTTACTCCTGGTCGAGGGCGTCTTGCTCGCCATCGTTCACCGCCGGACCGGGCGCGGCATCGCGCCCGCCGATCTGGCAGGTTTCCTGCTTTCCGGGCTGTTTCTGATGCTGGCGGTGCGCGCCGCGCTGGTCGGCGCCTGGTGGGGCTGGGTCAGCCTCTGTCTCACCGCCGCGCTCCTAACCCATCTGGCCGATCTTCGACATCGCTGGAAGCGACCAAATTAGGCGATTTCCAAGAAACGTTATCCCATTGACGTGTCTTGGGCGACCTCGCGTTTCACTGGACATCACCGTTCTTTCATCTGCCCCGCATACCACACGAGATGTTCCAGTAGCTCGGTCGCCCGCGAGACCGAGGTCTGGACCCCATCGACCATTGCCGGAACACGGTCCGGATCGACGCCATCCGTGACTTCCAGCGCCGCAAGCTGGGCGTTGTTCACGAGGATGGAGAGCAAGTTTCGATACACGGGATCGGCGGTCGAATTCAAGGGCGTGCGCATGATCTTCTGCTGCTCCAGGATGCCCGCCTGAAACCGCTGCCGTGCCGCTTCCGCCGCCTTGCGGGCGGTCAGATCGGTGAGCAGAAACACGAATCCCAACACCCGTCCGGGCGAGGAGAACACCGGATCGGCCCGTAGCAAAAACCGTTGCTCGCCCTGATCGCGGGTCGCCAGACAGACCTCGCCGCGCCAGGGACGATGGTGATGCATCAGATCCCTCACCCGCTGCTCCCGATCGAGCGGCTCCGTCAGGCGCTTTAACAGATCGTCGAGACACTCGGGCGGCGCGCGCTCCGACCCCAGAAGCCGCTCCAGCGACTCGGTCGCCAGCAGAATCGCCCCATCGGGCGCGGCGATCAGAATCGGTTGATCCGCCACCTGGATCTGCGAACGAACCTGGGCAAGCTGCGCCTGGGCGATCAGCACCCGCACCGACCGGAACTGCTGGATGACATCCGCGACCGACTCGCCGATCAGACGCGCCGTGGTCCGATTGGCCGAGGTCCAGGGGCTGGAGGTTCCCTCGACCACCTGATGCCATTGGCTGAAGGAACGCCGGGGGGACAATTCAGCCGGATCGTCCCCCGCCGCAAGCGGCTTAAATGGATTCCCCGCCCAGGTTACGGTCCGGACGCGCTCGGGACGGAACCAGAGCAGATACTCGCCGGCGCCTTTGGAGATCGGGGTGGCCAGCACCCCGCTCGCGACCGACTTCACGGCGGCCAGCCGCGGTTCATCCCGCCCCAGCGCGGCCGTCGCCATCACCGGCGCGCTCGGCTGTCCATCCAGCCAGGCGGCAATCTCGCGCAGTTCCAGCGTGCCCGGCACCTCGCCGGTGGTGAGTACCCGGCCATCGTAGAAGAGCGCGGCGCCGGCGGCCTCCACCGGTTGCAGCAGCGACTGCGGATGATCGAAGAGGGCCGAGGTCCAATCGCCCTCGCGCGCGATCCCCTCGATCATGCGCTGCTCCAGTCGCCGCACCGAGAGTTCGGCCTGCGCCTGGACAAAGCTCTCCAAGGCCGCGATCCGGGTCGCAATCGCCTCCGAGAGCAACTCGCACGCGGCGCGGATCTCGTATTGCACGGGCCGGGACGTCCGATGATGGCAGGCCACCATGCCCCACAGCCGCCCCCCGACCAGCAGCGAAGCCACCAGGGTTGCCTTCACGCCCATGTTGCGGAGGTACTGAAGATGGATCGGCGACAGACTGCGCAGCGCGCACAGCGACATATCCAGATCCTCGCCCGTCAGGGGCGAGAGCCTCGGCAGAAGCGGAATCGGGGCATCGTCCACGTCGACCAGGAGACGGATGCGATTGCGCTCATAGAGACGGCGCGCGATCTGGGGAATATCCGAGTCCGGATAGCGGTTCCCGAGATACGGCTCCTGCTCGGGTTCGCAGCGTTCGGCAAAGACCTCGCCATGACCTTCATCGTCGAACCGATAGACCATGACCCGATCATAACCGGCGAGTCCCTTGAAGATGCGCGCTGTCTCGTCGCAGAGCGCGGGGAGCGAAGGGGCATCCATGATGGCCTGTAACGCCCCCTGGACCGGTCCAAACAACGCCGCCGCCGGCCCGGCGGGCTCGAACTCGATCACCAGTCCGCCGGCCGGAGGGCGATGCAGCAGGATGTCGAACGTCTGTCGCGCGTGCCCAACAGCACCGCGCAACACCAAGGGAATGACATTCAGCGGATGCTTGAGATGCGGCCGGACACGCTGCTCCAGACCGCCGCCCAGATCGTCGAGTGACCAGCCGAGCAGACTCTCCGCGAAACCGAACACCTCGCCCGCGTTGGCGCTTGTCTGCACGATGTCCAACCTGGGCTCGCGCACCACCAGCAACACGCCGCGCGGCTGAATGGAGGCGGCATGCTGAATCTGTTCGCGCTCGCAATTCGACAGGCTGGCCTGTCCGAAGGCGGGAGAAGACGCTACAACAGGGATCAAGTGAACAGGGCTCCCATCATTCGGTATTGCCAGGCGCGGCACGCGCGGACTCGGTATCCAACCCGTAACGATTCAGCTTGACATAGAGGCTTTGGCGGCTCAATCCAAGCAGTTCGGCGGTGGCCGTCCGGTTGCCTCGGGTCGCTTCCAGCGCCTCCTCGATATAATAACGCTCCACCACGCCCACGGTCTCCTCCACCAACGTGCGCAGCGAATGCTTGCCGATCTGTCCGGTCAAGGCGCCCAGGCGATCATTCAAGCGATCGGCGTGGCGCGGCGGCGACAGCCGGCGGCCCACGGCGCGGATCAAGACGACGACGAACTCCGGATCGGTCTCCCGATTCCCCGCCGCGGAAATCTCGACATCCGTCTCGGTGCCCAGTTCGCCATGCAGAACGGTCGCGAACATCCGCACCGCGCCCAAGCGCTGCACATTCGCCAGCAGCACCGTCAGATCGGCGCCCGGATGGCCGAGCCAGCGTCCGAGTGTCTCATGAATCACCGAACTCTCGGTCGGCATCTGCAGCAGGTCGAGACAGCCTTGATTCGCGCGCTGGATCAAGCCCAACCGATCGGTGATCGCGAAGCCATCCGGCAGGCGCTCCAGCAACTCCTCCAGCGGCGGCGTTCGCGCCAGTTTGGCGTGCGCCTCCGCCACGCCCGCGACCGCCTCGGTCGGAGACAACTGCAAGAGATACACGGCGCCGGACTCCGACGACAGGAGCGAGGCGCGCACCATCCAGGCCACGCGCGGCGTCCCGATCTGAAGCAAAATTCCTGGCGCCTGCCCCTGCTCCGCCACCCGATTCAACATCGCTTGCAAGGCATCCCGCTCGGCGGGCAGCAGTGCCGCCAGAAACTCCTGCCCGGCGGCGGTCACTGGCGGCGTCAGGCCCAAGGCCGCGGCGGCGACCGGATTCGCCTCGACGATCCCGAGCGTACTGGCGCGCAGCAGCAACACGGCATCGGTCGAGGAGCGAAACAGCAACCGATAGCGCGTCTCGACCTCGCGCAGCTTCCAGTAATCGCGCTCCATCGTCTGTTGCGCCTCGACGAGTCGCGACTGAAGCTCGGTCACGGCCTGAAGGCTGCGGCCGATCGCCACCAGACCGGCCTGTCCGCCGAGACGCACCGCCGTATATTCGATCGGCAACGCGCGCCCGCTCGGAAAGCGCTGCGTCACCTGTCGAAAGGCCGACACCCCGCTAACCGCGGCATCCTCGACCAATTGGCGCAGGCTCTCGCCGCCACCCGGCTCGACGGTCTCGGACCAGGGACGCCCCACCCAGGCATCCAAGCCCTCGTCGGGGAGGCTCGTCGACAGCGCGGCGCGACGAATCACCCCCTCGTGATCAAGAAATAGCGTCACATCTGGTTGAGGAAGGTTTTGGATCGTCATGGCGTTTCAAGATTCGGCGTCAATGGATTGGATGGTGCGGCGCACCAATGCCCTGACCGCTTGGAGTCGAACCCAGCCCAAATCGTTCACTTCGCGACGAATTTTATCGACCATCAATTCCGCTCGGGACATAGCCCTTGGGGATCGCCTGCGATAAACTGTCAATCTCACCAGGGTTCGATGCGACCCAAGATCTCGTCACAACGCCCTCGTAGCTCAGTTGGATAGAGCGATCGCCTCCTAAGCGGTAGGTCACAGGTTCAATTCCTGTCGAGGGCGCCATTAACCCATCCCAGGCCGTCCGAAGAAGCCCGACACACCAGCCTAAGTGCGGGTTTTTTCTTGTCTATTCGTCCAACGACGTTCGATAAAGCCCGTTGACATCCGGTATCAAGTCGGGGCAGGATTGCGGGGCAATAGCCGCACACAGAAAAGAGATGCCCCTTTATGCCCCTGACGGATGTCAAGGTCCGCACCGCCAAGCCCCGGGCAAAAACCGTGAAGCTCCATGACGAGCGCGGTCTTTACCTGGAACTTGCCCCCAGCGGCGGCAAGTGGTGGCGCTTTAAATTCCGGTTCGCGGGCAAGGAGAACCGCCTGAGTCTTGGCGTCTATCCCGATGTGAGCCTGAAGCAGGCCCGCGAGCGCCGCGACGAAGCCCGGAAGATCCTGGCCGCCGGCGTCGACCCGGCCGCGCGCCGCAAAGCGGAAAAAGCCGCCGGCGCCGAACGCGCGGGAAACACCTTCGAGGTGATCGCGCGCGAATGGTTCGCCCGCCACTCCCCCGGCTGGGCAGAGTCCTACCGGATCAAAATCACCAACAGCCTGGCCAATGACCTGTTCCCCTGGCTGGGGAGTCGTCCGATTGCCGAGATCGGCGCCCCCGAGTTGCTGGCGACCGCGCGCCGCGTGGAGGCCCGCGGGTCGCTCTACAGCGCGCACCGCACCATCGGCACCACTGGGCAGATTTTCCGCTATGGCATCGCCACCGGCCGCACCTATCGCGACCCGTCCGGCGACTTGCGCGGGGCGTTGCCCCCAGCCAAGGGCAAGCACTTCGCGGCCGTGACCGACCCGGCCCGTGTCGGCGACCTGCTACGGATGCTCGACGGCTATCGTGGGACCGTGACCGTCTGCGCGGCCCTGAAGCTGGCGCCGTTGGTGTTCGTTCGCCCTGGCGAGTTACGCAAAGCCGAGTGGTCCGACTTCGATCTTGACTCCGCGGAGCGGCGCTATCGCTCCACGAAGACCGACACCGCGCATATCGTGCCCCTGCCCCGCCAAGCCGTCGCGATCCTGCGCGACCTGCCCCCCCGTGACTGGTCGCGAGCGTTATGTCTTTCCAGGGGCACGCACCGCCGAACGGCCGATGTCGGAAAACGCCGTCCTGGCTGCCCGGCGCCGGATGGGGATCGAGAAGGATGACATGAGCGGGCACGGCTTTCGGGCGATGGCGCGCACCATCCTGGATGAGGTGTTGGGGTTCCGGCCCGATTTCATCGAGCACCAATTAGGGCACGCGGTCCGCGACCCGAACGGCCGCGCCTACAACCGCACCGCCCACCTGGACGCGCGTCGGAGCATGTTGCAGACGTAGGCGGATTATTTGGACGGTTTGAAAGTTGCTGGGTCTTGATTCAAAACTAAGGTTTTGTTTTGATTAAGGTATAGGCTCTTTCTGCGTTTCAGGCGGCTGCTAATTTTTTGTAATGTATTAACAATAGGCTTATCGTTACGAACCGCCAAGTAGGCTTGCAGGTCTCGGAGTTAGGCTGATGATCCCCCTTACAACGCTGCTGGACGACGTTAAGTGTTACGAAGTCCTGCGTGGTTTGCACTGGCCCGAAGGCGTGAGGTGCCCACACTGCCAGTCGTCGCAAGTGAGCAAACAAGGACGAGACACCACCCAGCCAGCACGCCAGAAGTATCGTTGTGGGGGCTGTGGGCGCCGCTTTGACGACGTGACGGGGACGATCTTCGCCGGTCGGCATCAGTCGTTGATGGTTTGGATCGGCTGTCTGTACCTGATGGGCTTGAACCTCTCCAACCTTCAGATTGCCCACGAGTTGGGTCTGAACGAGGATGACACGCAGCGGATGACCGAGCAACTGCGCGCGGGGATCGTCGCCAGCCAGCCGACGCCGATGTTGTCGGGCGAGGTCGAGTGTGACGAGGTGTACGTGGTCGCCGGCCACAAAGGCCATCCTGAGGCCGTGAAAAAAAAGGGCGCCAGGGGCGCTGCCGTCGGCTGAAGGGAGCGCCCGGTCGCGGGACGCTGGAAAAAGAGAAGCCACCGATCTTTGGCATGATCCAACGTGGTGGCCAGGTGGTGATTCGGATGCTGGAGAATGTTCAGCAACAGACCATCCGTCCGTTGATGTTGGCGGTGATTGCCCCGGGCACACAGGTCTACACCGACGAGTACAACATCTATGCCCGACTGACGGAGTGGGGTTATGGTCATAAAACGGTCTGTCACAGCCTGGGCGAATACGCCTCGTGATGAGGACGGCGACGGCTTCCACGAGGTCCATGTCAACACCATGGAGGGCTTCTGGTCACTGTCGCGCTCCTGGCTGCGTCCTCCTCGCGGGATCTCCCAGGAGAAATTGCCGCTCTACCTGGGGTTCTTTCAGTTCACTCACAACGTCCGCAGGCGCGGTCGGGGGCTGCTCCAGCCCATGCTCTCGGCCTTGCTGACCAGAGCCGCCTGAAAGACAGGAAGAGCTATTATGGATAATTACTTGGCCTCTAGGCTGATCATTTGTGGCTGCGGCCCCGGCGAACTCGTCGCCTGGGTGCGTCCATTGCTGGCTGCCCTGGCGCAGACCGAGCGGCGCTGGCAGACCACGCTAGTCTTGTGGCCACGCCTCTTTCTCAGCGGGCATGAGGCCGAGACTGCTCGCCAACTGCCGGGCGTAGACCAAATTCTGAGTCCGGGCCGCTCGCTGGCTCTGCTGGCGGGCGCACCATTGCCCTGGTCTGATGCCGGCCCTCGGTCGAGTGTCTTGCTGCACATGGGTGGGGCCCCATTCTTGAGCCTGCGGCTCGGCAGGCGACTCGGCGCCCCGGTGCTGGCCTATTGCGAACAGCCGAACAGGCTCCCCTCCGGCTTCAACGCCATCTATTGCACGGACTCATGCAAGTCGATGGCCGCCGGAGTTACTCCGATTGGTAACCTATTGGTGGACGCGGTGTTTGCCTTGCGAGACCGACGGTTGGACCTCGATGCGGGCGATCCTGCTCTGATCCTCGGCTTGTTGCCGGGGAGTAGGGCCTTCCAGTTGCGACACTATCTGACCCGCGTCGGACCTGTGGCGGACGCACTTTCGCGTCGGGTGGACGCTTTGCAATTTCTGATCGCTCGCTCTCCACTAGTCGACGATGACATGGTGCGCGACGCGCTTGGGACGGGTGCGGGCGCGCGAATGGTGCAGGAACAGGATGTCACGGCCCTCATCACGGACCAGGGCCTGAGAATCCCCTTGGTCGATCCAGCGGAGGTGCTTTGCAGGGCGCATTGCCTACTCAGTACGCCAGGAACCAACACCGGGGAGGCTGCCGCCTTGGGTATCCCGCATCTGGTGGTCGCTCCGTTCGATCCGAGCTTCAAGATGTTCTCCGGGATGCTGGGGTTGATCGAGCGCAGCCACTGGCTGGGCAGGCCGCTCAAGCGTTGGGCATTGCGCTATCTGACCGGGGATGGTGCCTACTATGCACAGGCCAACGCGCGCGCGGGCCACGAGATCGTCCCTGAGCTTCAGGGGCCACTGGACATCGAGCGAGTGACCGACTGTCTAGCAAACTTGCTGCTGGATGCTCACCGCCGCAAGCGCATCAGCAGCGAGCTGTCAGGCGTCATGGGGCCACCGGGCGCGGCCAGTCGACTGGTTTCGGAACTGGAGCGCAAAGTCGTCGAGTCGGCCCACAACCCCACGTCGAACAGGCTATAGTGGTCGTTCTTGGCGCGGCACGGATCGTTGAGTTTGGAAACGTGCGGCGAATTGTCGTGATCTCAGCTAAGATCATGGGGTCGTATCCAAAGGGAACACTCAAAATCTCATGTAAGTTCGGAAGGCAAAGTCATAGCTTTTGTCGTTTAGGTCAAAATGAGAATTGCAGGTAGCATGGGGCGCTACCAGTGTTTTATACCAGATCTTGCGCGAAAAGCCCCGCCGGGATGGAGAGCGCCCGCCGTCGTCGGATCTTCCGCCTAGCGTGGTGTTTGCTGCTGTCTGATGTAGTGGTACACGATAGCAGTCGGCGCGCCCCCGCAGGAGGCGGCGAATTAGGAGGGCGATCAGAGCACGCCCTTCCAGTCGCGCTGCTGGATGTCCGTCCGCTCCTGGCGCAGAAACCGGCTGGAAACGCCCTTGAGGCTGTTCACCAGAGCCAAGACCGCCACCTTGGGCGGGTACTCGACCAGCAGGTGAACATGATCGTCCTCGCCATCCATCTCCACCAAACACAGTAAATAGGCTATCCATGCACGAATCCTATTCCTCGCCGCAGCCGCCTGTCCTGACGCTTGCCGCGATAGCCCGAGCAGTCGATGGCAGTCTCAAGGGTGACGGTGCTCTTGCGGTGTGGAGGGTCGTGCGGCCGGACCAGGTGGCTGCGGAGGCCGATCTGGTGCTGCTACTCGATGCGCAGGGGCTGCGAAGCCTGCGGCCCTCCGATGCCTGCTGCGCATTGATCGCGGCCGACCTGGAGCTGCCGTCCGGGATTCCTTGGCGTGGCTGGATCAGCGTAGAGCAACCCCGTTTGGCCTTGGCACGATTGCTCCCGCTGTTCGCGGCCAAACCCCGTCAGGCCGCGGGAGTTCATCCAAACGCCGTGGTGGAGCCCTCGGCCCGAATCGCAGCGGATGCCTTCGTGGGCCCCCTGAGCTATGTGGGCGAGAATGTCGAGATCGGCGCAGGTGTGTGCGTGCTCTCCAACTGCACCCTGGGCGCCAATTGCAGGATTGGCGACGGCAGCCTTCTGTACCCTGGGGTGCGGATCGGCGAGCGTGTCACCGTCGGCCGCCGTGCCATCATCCACGGCAATGCCTGCATCGGGGCGGACGGCTTCAGCTTTGCGCCGATCGGCGGTGCGGACGGCGGCAATTCCATGGGCAGCGAGGCATGGGAGCCCGCCAGGATTCCGTCCCTCGGGTCGGTTATGATTGAGGATGACGTGGAGATCGGCGCTTGTGCCACCATCGATCGTGGTACCCTGGGAGATACTCTTATTCGGCGAGGTACCAAGATCGACAATCTGGTGATGGTGGGACACAACAGCCGCATCGGCGAGTGCTGCCTGCTGGCGGGCCAGAGCGGCATCGCCGGCAGTTGCGAGCTGGAAGATCGGGTCGTGATGGGCGGACAATCCGGTATCGCCGACCATCTGCACATCGGCTCGCATGCAGTCATTGCGGCCAGTGCCGGCGTCTCGCAGCATGTGCCTGCGCACGCGGTCTTCATCGATAATCCAGCGGTTCCCTATGCGCGCTGGCAGGAGCGTTGGCGCAGCGTCGCACGCCTCAAGCGCATGTTCGGCGAACTCGAGCGGCTGAAACAGCGGCTCGTACAGGTCGAGCGCAGCCTGGGGAAGGGCTGACGTATCCAGCGTGACCTGCGCCAAGTCAATCGCCCCAGGGATGGAGCGAATCATCTCTCCTTGGCGACAGCCAAGGATGGGGCTGGGAAACCGGGCTCAGCGTGTTGCCATGCGGGACAGAGATGCCCCGGCATTTTCAGGCGCTCAGTGCTTGAAGAATGGGGCGACTCAAAAGCCGTGCATCCAAGTTCTTTGGTATTCCAACATCATGACCCAAAACATTGAAAGTAGACTCATCGACATCATCGCCAAGGAAGCCCAGATCGAGCGGGACTGGCTGAAGCCCGAATCCACCATGGACGATTTCGGCGTGCCTTCGATCACGCAGCTTGAGGTGCTCTTCGCCATCGAGGAGTCCTTCGGTATCGAATTACCCGACAAGCCCGTCGATCTGACCCTCGCCGGCCTAGTTCGGCAGGTGGCGTCGATGGTCGAGCCGGGGAAGGACGCCTGATGCGACGGGTCGCCGTGACCGGCTTGGGCTGCATCTGCTCCCAGGGTCGCGATGTGGATGAATTCTCCCAGGCCCTCAGCTCTGGCACCAGCGGGATCGGCGCACTGACGATCGTCCCCACCGAGCGGACGGTCTGCAAAGTGGCGGCCGAGGTGCACGGATATGATCCGGACGATTGGCTTATGCCCCAAGAGTCACAGCGCCTGGATCGATTCGCTCAGTTCGCGGTCATTGCCGGTCGTGAGGCAATGCGGGCCGCCGGCTTCGTTCCCAGCCGCGAGCAAGGCCTGCGCAGCGCGGTCGTCATGGGCAGCGGCATCGGCGGGCTGAGCACCTTGGACATCGGCTTCCAGCGTCTCTACGTCGAGGGACACAACAAGGTCTACCCGCTGAGCGTCCCCAAGGTGATGCTGAACGCCGGAGTCAGTGCCCTGTCGATGCAGTTTGGCATCCTTGGGCCCTGTTACGCTGTTTCGAGCGCCTGCTCATCCGCCAATCACGCCATTTCCCTGGCCTTCGCCATGGTCCGCAGCGGCCAGGCGGACCTGGCGCTCACCGGTGGCAGCGAGGCATGTTTGACTTTCGGCATGGTCAAGGCGTGGGAGGCTCTGCGGGTGTTGGCGCCCGATACCTGCCGCCCCTTCAGCAAGGGCCGCCAAGGTATCGTGCTTGGAGAGGGCGCTGGCGCCCTAATCCTGGAGCCCCTGGATCTGGCACTGGCGCGCGGCGCCACCATCCATGCGGAGCTGGTGGGATGCGGCCTGTCCTCGGACGCAAGCGACCTTACCCTGCCGGATCCCGACGGTGCCGCTCGTGCCATGCAGGCGGCCCTCTTGGATGCGGGTCTCGCGCCTGAGCAGGTCAACTACATCAACGCGCACGGCACTGGAACCCCGGCGAACGACGCGAGCGAAACCCGTGCCATCCGTGCGGTATTCGGTGCCCATGCCGGACGACTTGCGGTCTCCTCCACTAAGTCCATGCACGGGCATGCCTTGGGCGCGGCTGGCGCCTTGGAGGCAGTCGCGACCATCCAGGCCCTGAAAACCCAGATAGCGCCGCCGACCATCAACTATCTGGAGCCCGATCCGGACTGCGATCTAGACTATGTGGCCAACCAGGCCCGTCCCATGCCAATCGAGGTCGCCCTGTCCAACTCATTCGCCTTCGGTGGCCTCAATGCCGTGGTGGCCTTCCGCCGCTACCCGTGAGCAGCCCCCTGCGGATTCTAATCAGCGCCGGCGAGGTGTCCGGAGACCTCTACGCAGCCCAGCTGGTCCGGGCCTTAATGGCAGCCGCTGGCCCGCCGGATTCGCTGGAGATCAAGGCGGTAGCCGGCGAGCGGACCCGCCAGGCGGGGGCCGCATTGCTAGCGATCTCATCCAGCCGCGCCGCACTTGGCTTCGTCGCGCCGCTGCGGCATCTCGGTCCGGCGCTAACCACGGCGCTGCGAATCCGGCATGAGCTCACGCGCTGGCGCCCCCAGGTATGCGTACTGCTGGACTACCCCGGCTTCAACATCCCTCTGTCCGGCATCATCCGGCGAGTCAGTGCCGCGCCGATCCTCTATTACCTGCCCCCGGAGGAGTGGATCTGGGCGGCCCAGGGCAATCGGCGATTGAACAGGACCGCGCGGGTGGTCGCTAACTGCGACTGCCTGCTAACCACGCACGGGATCGATACCGCCTTCTACACAGCCGCCGGCGCTAAGGTGCGCCGCGTCGGTCATCCACTGCTGGAGCTAGTCGACGAGGAGGGGCTGCGACAGCGTGACATGGCGTCGGACAAAGCCAATTGCGTTGCCCTGCTACCGGCATCCAGACGCCAAGAGCTGGGGCTGCTCTGGCCGGCATTGGCGCGGGCTGCGGCCTTGATGGCGCGCGCACGCCCGGAGCTGAAGTTTCTGGTGCCGTTGGCCGCAGCCCACCTGCGACCGGAACTTGTGTGGGCATGCGCGTCCGCGCAGCGCCGACATCCCGAGCTGGCAGGCCGCTTGTGCCTCGTCGAGCCTACGCCCGAAATCCCCTATCCCACCCTCGCCGTCGCTTGGCGTGCCGGAGCGGCGCTGAGCAAATCCGGCAGTGTCAGCCTGGAGCTAGCCCTGGCCGGCGTACCGCATCTGGTGGCTTTGCGGATTGATCGAATGACCGAATGGGTAGGGCGGCACTTTCTGAAGCTCTCGGAGCAGGATTTCCCCCATGTGGCGCTGCCCAACCTCATCCTCGGCCGCGAGCTGGTGCCCGAGTTCAAGCTGCACGCGATCGATCCAGTGCGGATGGCCGCTACGGGTCTCGCGCTGCTCGATCCGGCAAGCTCGGCCCGGGCGGCCCAGCTCAGTGGCTTCGACGAACTGCGGACGGCCTTGGGTGGCGCGGGTGCCGCCGCACGCAGCGCCCGCATCATCCTGGAGATGGCTCAGGGCAGTGCCTCAGCAGCGTGACAGAAGCATCGGCAGCCCGTAGCGGGGACGCAGAGTCAGGCGCTTCAAGGGCTCTACCACCGCGCCGGGTCGCAGGTCCAGGCGAAAACGCTGGGCGCTCATCGCCAGGGCGCGGACCAGCTCTTGCGTGGCGAAACCGGCGCAGGGACAGACCCGCAGTCCCGCGCCAAAGGGGATGTAAACACTGGTTGCTGTGGTTGCTGTGCGGTTCGCCGGCATCAAGGAAGCGCTCCGGCCGGAAGGTGATTGGTTTTGTACTGTACTGAGCGTCGCGACAAAGACATGACACGTATCACAGGTGCAGACCCCATTGTTTATTTCGCCCCCTGGGCGCTGCTTCTCGTCGCCTTAGCGCTTGCTGATTCTACGCAGTTGTGGGACCGTGACGAAGCCTACTACGCCCGCACCGCTGTGGAGATGCTGCATGGAGGCGATTGGCTCATTCCCCACTTCAACAGTGAAACCTTTGCCCACAAGCCCCCACTGGGGTATTGGCTGATATCACTCTCCATGGTCGCGCTCGGCGAGAGCGAGCTTGCCGCGAGGCTTTGCTCGGCCTTAGCGCTACTGGCCACCGCGCTTCTCACCCGACGAATTGCGGCCAGACTCTTCGACGCGGAAACGGGGCGGTGGTCCGCCGTCATCCTGATGACCGCTATCTTGCCGCTGATCCTTGGATCGCTGGCCATGCTTGACATGGTCCTGCTGATGTTCATCACGCTGGGCATTTGGGCCTTCGTGGAGCAAATCCATCAGCCAAAACCTTGGTGGCGGTCTGGACTCTGGATGACAGTGGCCATGGGCGGGTCGATGCTGACCAAGTTTCCGATCGGACCAGTCGTGCTCATGTCAATGGTTCTGACCTCGTTGGCGATCGGGCGCCGGTCTGTCTGGGCAGGGCCGCTGCCACTCTTGGCGACAGCGGCGGCCATGATCCTTGGGCTAGCGATCTTCCTCGCTTGGGCGATTCCCGCGGACTTGGCCTCGGGAGGGAAGATGCTCGAGGTGGGACTGGTACAGCAAGTATTGTCAAAGGTGGTGCATCCCATGGAAGGCCATGGTGCGAGCAGCCTGGGCGGTTACCTTGCCTTGCTGCCGGTCTATGCCCCGGTGCTGGTCATCGGTTTCTTCCCCTGGGCAATCCATCTTCCGGCGAGTCTAGCGGCGCTGCTATACAGGGACATCGGTGGAGTCCGAGCAAGGGCTATCCTCTGGGGATGGATTGCTCCGACCTTCGTGATGTTCAGCCTGGCTGCAACGAAGTTGCCTCACTACATCCTTCCCCTGTTTCCGGCGGTGGCAATTTTGGTTGCCGCGACGCTGACCGCCCACAGGCACGGACAGCTATCGGACGGAAGCCGTGCCTGGCTGCGGGGTGGGGCCTATCTGTTCGGCGTCATGGCGGCAATCTCCATGGCGGCCCTGCCTGTCATTGGCTGGGTCAGCGGCGGAGCCCAGACCTTGGCTCAAGCCTTGGTGCCGGCAATCGCCCTGGCACTGAGCGCCGCCGCAGTCATCCGCTGGCAGCTTCGCGAACAGCTCCAGCCCGTCAACCTCATGCTCATGATCGCGACGCCACTCATCCTGTTCGCGTCGGTCTATCTGGTGGTCCTGCCATTGGAGTCGCGGATCAAGCCCGGCCCCGCCATCGCTAGCCTGCTGACGCCGCGAATCGATCCCGGCACGCTGGTGTATGCGCACGGCTACCGTGAGCCAGGCCTGGTTTTCTACCTGCGTCGCCCCGTGGAAAACCCAATCCGCGAGCTGCCCGAATCGGCCCAGGCTATCGCCGCTTGGTCTAAGGAGTCCACGCCGGCGATGCTCATCGTTCCAGAGCAGGAACTGGCCACCATCGAGGCCCAAACGGGTCCCCTCGATCTCGCGCGGCTCGGCTCGGTGACGACGGTCAATTTCAACGATCACGCCCGCGAATCCCGCCTGCTCCTTGTGGCGCGCCGGCTGCCGGCCGTCATGTCGCCTTGAGGGATCAAGGCCGCTATGGCGAATCAGCCGGCACTTGCCGGCGTAAAAGGATCTTGGCGTAGCGCAGAAAGAAGTAGAAGCCCGACATGCCGCAGCCGATCAGACCCTTCGAGCCATCCAGAAACCCCAGTTGCACCAGATAGCGGTGCAGAAACACCAGCCAGGGCTCCAGGCTCACGCCAAACAGGACTCGCAACAGGGGCGTGTCGGCGTCCCTGGCGGCAATGAGGTCCGTATAGCGGTCCAGCTTGGCCAGTTGATGACTCAGGCTGTCGTAGGGGCGGTGCAGGATGCAACCGTCCAAGTGACCCGCTCGGCCCCGGATCAGGCGCAGGGATTCATGTATGCAGTCCGCGTCCCAGCGGGCCCGATTACGGCGCACCAGGCGCAGCTTGCGCTCACCCAGCCAGGGACCATAGTTCACCCAACGCCCCAGATAGAGTGTGACGCGGCGCAACCAGAAACCATCGGGGGACGGATCGTCGCCGTGAGCCAGCAGATGCCGAATGCCGTCCCACGCAATCGGATCCAGCCATTCGTCCGCATCAAGACAGAGCAGCCACTCGCCCCGCGCCTGCTCAAGTGCGAACTGCTTCTGCGAGCCGTAGCCGTCAAAATCGCGGTGCAGTGTCCTGGCGCCAGCTACCCGGGCGATCTCCAGAGTCCCATCGGTGCTGCCCGAATCCACCAGCAGGATCTCGTCCGCGAGACCTTCAACCGATTCCAGACAGCGCGACAGGCTGGACGCCGCGTTGAGGGTGATCAGCACAAGCGATAGTCTCACCCCTTGGCGGTCGGGAGTCTCGCCGGAGGGGATGGAGACCGAAGATTGAAAGTGGGCGAGAGCGGACATAGGGAAAAGGTGCCAATATGACGGACGATGAAAAGCTTGAGTATTTTTTCGTCCGATCCAGGTGATAATGGCTAGCCAAAGATGCTAGATTAAACGCCCATGCGGTTACCCTCTACGGTATAACTCTTCAGAGGAAGGTTAAAGTGAAGTCAAATTCATCTGCTGTGATCAGATTCCTCGCCATTGCCACCCTCTCGGCCGGTTCTGGCTCTGGATTGGCTCAAGTCGACTGCACCGTCTCGGGTGGGGATGGGGTGACCCAATCCGCTAGGGGTCCTGACACCGGTGTTACCTGGAAACTTCGCTATAGTCCCAGTCAAGGAGGAGGATTTGCGCAGATCCTGACTGGGACAGACGGGTTCGTCTGCCAGAGTTCGGTTACCTTGACCGACACCAGTCTGGAGCTGCCTGATTGTGGCCTGAGTTTTTCGAGGAGGAGCGGCAGCGATCTGTTCCATTCCGGCAGTTTCACCAACGGGCATGGGACCGGATCGGGCTATCTGGTGGACACGAACGGAGACGGGCTGGCGGACACTCTGGCGCTGCGGCTGGCCTACCCGGGCGCACCGGATTTGCGTATGGATATCCCCCTGAAATACTATCCGGACGCACGTACCCCCACCCACTGGCTGTTGCCGCTCCAGCTCCCCTATGGCGGCGGACGGACCTTCAACATCGGCTTCAACTATTACACGCCGGTCGACGCCCAAAATCAGAGAATCGATATTGAGTGCCCCGGCGGCCCGACCGTCTCGACGGGGCTGGCCGCAGCCATCAGTCCCAGCGGCATCCCCACACTGTCCTTCTGGGGATACGCCGTCATGATCCTGCTCCTGGCGTTCGCTGGCATCGGCGTGCTGCGCAATCGCGGCTTCGGCGACGATCTCCATCTGCGCGCTTGACTTCCCAGGCGTCCGCGATTCTCTCTCCGATCTGGCGCGGCAGTTCCGCGCTGTCGATCGGAGCGGTTGCCCATCACCGAGGAATACCCCTTTGAGCATCTTCTGGAAAGAATCCGTCGTCTTCCTGAAGCTATGGTTGCTGTTGCTGCTCACCTACCTCATGGGCGTGCTGGCATTCGACTTGACCTTCTATGGGTGGATCGACCTGCGCCAGGACGCCATCGCCCGCCTCATCTACCTTCCGCTCGTGCAGACGGTCGCTTTTCAGCTTCTCACCTACCCCAGGCGCCACAAGCCCCAGGTGCAATAGTTCGGCAGGAATGAGCCTCGGTCCCGATCATGGGTCGCGCGGCAACGCCCTGGACTAGTCCATTCCCGTCGATTCAGTCCGGCGCTCAGCCGGACAGCGACGCTCCGGGACGCCCTGAGACAAGCCCCCGCAGCCGCTCCTCAAGTGCGTTCATCCGCTGCTCCAGCTCGCGCGCGAGCTGTTCCAGATCGGCCGGCCCGGCCTCGCGCGGTATCCACAGCGGCGCTCCGACCACCCCATCCACCCGCGAGAACGGCAGCGGAAGCACGAACCGATCCCAGTGGCTGCGCAGTCCTAGCCCCCAGTGAGCGATGCTTGCCGCCGGAACCAGGGGGCAACCCGTCAGCCGTGCCAGCGCCAGCGGGCCTTGTTTCATACGCCGCGCCGGGCCGCTCGGACCATCGGGAAAGAGCCCGAGCGAGCGGCCTTGCCGTAAGTGCCCGGCAAGCTGCCGCAGAGCGGCGAGGGACTGGTAGCGGCTGTCGCCGGTGATCGATTCGACGCCCAAGTGGCGCGCGACCGCGGCGCCGATCTGCCCATCCCGCGTCGGGCTGGCCAGGGTGACGATGCCCTGCTCGGCGGCGGTCTGCACCGCCAGCAGTAATTGGGAATGCCAGATGACGAAGATGAAAGGCTGGCCGGCGTCGGCCAGGCGGATGAAGTGGTGTCGGTCGTGCAGTCTGACCCGCAGACTGCTGATCAGAGAGCGACCAAGCGGGGCCAACAGGGCGATAATAGCCTGGTCACCCCGGCGCAAACCGCCGATCCGATCCGATTCAACCCGCTTGGAAGAGCCTTCGACCATGTCTCACCCCTGTCCTGCTATGCCCGCTCGTCCACTCGCTCCCTGGCAATGGCTGACCGCCGCGCGCGACAACAGTCTTTCAATCTGGCACCAGGGGGCCTTCACTGAATTGCTCATGCACCGGCGACTGCCCGGCCGCGACCTTTGGGTGCTGAATAACCCAGGCGACGTCCGTCAGGTGCTGGTACGCGAGGCAGAGTACTATATCAAGAGTGCCGAGACTTGGCGTCCGCTCCGACCGTTGCTGGGCAGATCGCTTTTCATCAGCGAGGATGAAGACTGGCGACTGCGTCGCCGGGCCATCGCCCCGCTGTTGACCGGCCACGAACGGCTGCATGCCTATGAGGGGTTGATGATCGAGGCGGTGGACGAGATGCTCTCCCGCTGGGAGATGCTGGAACAGGGTGCCGAGCTGGAGATGTCCTGGGAGTGCACCCGTCTGGCGGCAGAAGTGGTCAGCCGCGCCCTGTTCAGCTTCCGGTTGGAGGGGCACGCTCGCACCGTCTACGAGGCGCTCAATCGCTACCAGGACACCCTCGGCCGGCTGGACCTCATGAGCCTGCTGGGACTGCCGAGCTGGCTGCCCCGTCCGGGCGAGCGCGAAGCCCGGCGTGCGGTCGTTCGGCTGGAAGGGGTGGTCGAGACGATCCTGGAAGCGGTCCGCCGCCGCGGAGGCGGCGATCACCGGGACCTGCCTGGCCTGCTCATGAGAGCCGATACAAAGGGGCATGAGACCCTCAACTCCACCCAGGTGCGCGACGAATTCATGCTCGCCCTGCTCGCGGGGCACGAGACCACCGCGAATGCCCTGTGTTGGGCCTACTACCTGCTAAGCCAGGACGAGAGGGTTCGCAGCGCCCTGGAGACCGAGGTCGACCGTGAGCTCGCCGGCGCAACCCCAACGCCGGGTGACCTGGCGCGGCTGCCCTACGTCAGCGCTGTGGTCAGCGAGGTTTTGCGCCTCTACCCGCCCATCTACCAGTTCACGCGCCAAGCGCGTGGCGAGAGCCGGCTCGGTCAACGCACCCTGGCCACCGGCTCGCTGTTGGTGATCTCTCCCTGGCTGCTGCACCGGCATCACCGGTTCTGGAAGCAGCCCCATGCTTTCCAGCCGGAACGCTTCCTTGATGCCGGCGGACGGCGCCGCAACCAGTGCTACATTCCCTTTGGTGCGGGACCGCGGGTCTGTCCTGGCGCCGGTTTCGCCATGCAAGAGCTGGTCTGCGCCGTGGCGATGAGCGCTCAGCGTTTTCGCCTGGACCTGCGACCCGGCGCGGTGGTGGAGCCCCTAGGGCGCCTGACCTTGCGTCCCCGCTACGGGCTGCCGATGCTTCTGTCTCGCCGCTGAGGCGCTGTGTTGGCTCTCACTTTATTCAACCGGCCGTTTCTCAAATTATTTCCCGGCGGGTGCCGTCCACTTTCCCACACTGATCGCACCGGTGGATCAGCGTTGGCAGGCGGAACAGCACGGACATAGGTGATGACTGCATTGGTAGTCGCGGCATGTGGGGGGCAAAATGGAAGTAAGTCGTCGAAGTCGAACAGCTCAAGCTGAGTGTGGGTCGCTGGGGCTGGTGCGCACGCGAAGTGCTCGCGCAGCACCATGCACCGCGAGCCGCAAGAACAAACTCGACTATGCCTTTCGAGAATTCGGCCGCGTGGTTCGCACGGTCTTCCTGCTCGACGACATCAGCAATCCCGAACTCCGGCGCCTGATTTAGGCCGCCCAGAACAAATGCGAAGGTTTCAACCAATTCGCCCAGTGGGTTTACTTCGGCGCCGAGGCGAGCGAGGAGAATGTCCGGGAGAACCAGTTGAAGACCATCAAATACAACCACCTGATCGCCAACCGAGTGATTTTCCACAACTGCCACACAATGACTCAGGCACCGAAGGAACTGGAAGCCGAAGGACAGCCGCGGACGCCAAAACTGCTCGGTTGTTTCAATCCCTATCGAACTCATCACCTCAACCGGTTTGGCTGCTATGTAGTGCCTGACCGACAACCCTGTTTAACTTATTGAACAATAGGTTACAATCAAGCCCCTTGGTCGAAGATTGCGTAAACTCACCATACAATGGGGCCAGAAATAGACTGTAACCCATTGATGATTTGTTTCGACCGCTGAAATTCCGGTCCATGGCTATCGTGCGACGGGCTGAATTGCAAAAAACTTCGTGCTCCGTTTCTCTCTATGCGTCAGATTATCGACCCCCAATTCCAACTCGGCGAACAGGACATCGCGGCCATCGAACTCGACCGCCAATCGCGTGACGATATCCCGCGCCTCCTGCGCGGATTGCAGTTCATTGATAACGAGACAGCGGTGCGCGAGCGGGTGTTCGCCATCCTCGCGGAGGTACTGCCTGATCGGGTCGATGACACCGGTACGGTCAGCGCGGTCAGCGCGGACACCGGCCGACCGGGCATGCCCCAGTGGCGCATCCTGGTGTTGGGTACCCTGCGCCTGGGGCTGAATGCCGACGACGATCGGATCCAGGAACTGGCCAATCAGCATGCGACCATCCGCCAGATGCTTGGCCATGGCGATTGGGCGGATGACACCCGTTATGCGTTGCAGACGCTGAAGGACAACCTGCGCCTGTTCACCCCTGAGGTGTTGGATCGCATCAACCAGGAGGTCGTCCGAGCCGGTCACGTTTTGGTAAAAAAAAGTCCGGACGACGCCCTCGCGGTGCGCGTTGACTCCTTCGTGGTCGAGACCGACGTGCACTTTCCCACCGACCTCAACCTGCTGGCCGATGCCGTGCGCAAGGCGATCGAGACCAGTGCTGACCTGTGCGAACAGGCCTCCTTCAGCGACTGGCGCCAGAGCGCTTACAATCTGCGCGGCCTGAACCAGGCGTATCGGCGGGTCCAGCAGCTCAAGCGCTCGACCTCCCAGGACGCGGCCAAGCGTGAGGCCCGTCAGGGCGAGATCCGGCAGGCCTGCAGTGACTATCTGGCGCTCGCCGAGTCGTTCCTGGAGCGTGCGCGCCTGACCCGCCTCAAGCTGGCGGTCGAGGCCCATGTGCCCGAGGTTCAACTGGCCCCGTTGGACGCCTATCTGGTCCACGGCGCGCGCCAGATCGTTCAGATCCGCCGTCGTCTCCTGGAGGGTGAGCGCATCCCGCATGGCGAGAAGGTCTTCTCCATCTTCCAGCCGCACACCGAATGGATCAGCAAAGGCAAGGCCGGGGTGGCGGTCGAGCTGGGGCTGCGGGTGGCGATTGGCGAAGATCAGCAGGGGTTCATCCTGCACCATCAGGTGATGGAACAGACGACTGACGATCAGATCGCCGTCCCCTTCGTGATGGCGATCCGCGCCCGCTTCCCCGAGACCCACAGCGTCAGCTTCGACAAAGGCTTTCACAGCCCGGCCAATCAACGCCAACTGACCCAGATCGTGGCATTGCCGGTGCTGCCCAAAAAGGGCAAGTGCTCGGGCGCCGAGTGGGAGCGCGAGCACGACCCGCGCTTCATCCGCCTGCGCCACCGCCACAGCGCGGTGGAGTCGGCCATCAACGCCTTGGAGGCGCATGGGCTCGACCGTTGCCCCGACCACGGCCTCGACGGCTTTAAACGCTATGTGGCCATGGCGGTGGCGGCGCGTAATATTCACCGCCTTGGTGCCATCCTGTTGGCCGCTGAGGCTGAGCAGGAACGGCGTCGGCAACGGCGGGCCGCCTAACCCCCTTGTTGGCGTGACGCGGCTGGTACTCAGGGAGGCGTGTGTCTGCGCGAGGGCCATGATGAGACTTTTTCTCATCCGGCGCTGCGCGCGGCGTTCCAACCAGGACTGACTCAAGAAAAATGCCTCGCCGGGTGCGATCAATTGCCCCCGACTGGGGTCAAATTCAGAGTTTTCGGTCAGACACTATGTAAGCGTCCGGCGAATTACCTTCTATACGAGCGGCGATGTTGTTTGCACCCTAGCGTCCTGTCACTGCAGCGAGAGGACAAGACATGGGCGAGAAGCGACGCACGCCAGCGCAATGGCGCGAGCTAGCAGCCTGTCGGACTTGGGCGTTCAGATTGGCTGGAAAAGACAATCAAGAGGTTATTTTCCTCGAAAATAGCCTTTTTCGGCCAAAAAGGCACTTTTCCTGCGAATTTCCCTTACTGCGGGCGCAAGACGGCCATGCGTTTGAGGTTCCACGCCAGGCAAACCAGGGTCCACTCGTTGCGCACGTTGTCCAGACCGCGCGTGAGAAACTGACGAAATCCCATCACCGATTTGATGATGCCGAAGACTGGCTCGACGGTCTGTTTACGCAGGGCGTAGGTCGTCCGGCCCTTGGGGGTCTTGAGGCGATGGACCATCCGCTCGACCGGGGTCGCGTCGGATGGGGGAGGCGGCGGATTCGCGAAGCGCTCCGACCAATGGGGGTGGTGTTCCTCGCGTTTGATCGCGATCAGCGGTTCGATGCTGGCACTTTCGCAGGCGACCACTAAAGTGGACCCCGAAAACCGGACAGTCATTTAAGCTGTCAAGCCGGCACGAAAGGGTTGATTAAAATGGGTGAAGCAAAGCGTAAGACTTACGCGGCGGCGTTCAAAGCCAAGATGGGGTTGGAAGCCATTCGTGGGGTGAAAACCGTCAACGAGATTGGCCAAGAGCACGGTGTGCATCCGGTCCAAGTCGGGCAATGGAAGAAGGAGATCCTGGAGCAAGCCGGAACCTTGTTCGAGACCA
>NZ_NHSQ01000027.1 GCF_016653465.1 Thiocystis minor
GCGGACTGATGCCCTCGAACAAGGAGGATTCCCCCGCCTGGCCGATGGCGACGTAACTGGCCGCGACCTCGCCGCTGTCCTGCGCTTCTTCGCGAAACCAGCGATCGGCCTGATCGAGAATCGCCGTGGCCGTGATCTCCCCGAGACTGTTGCGATACCACTGGCGTTCGAGACCCTGGACCAGTTGCAGCCAGGCGGACGGGAGGAACGCGGCCATGGCGATCAGGAGCAACAGCGCGAGACTGACGATCATCAGCATTGGCGAACCGCCGCCGTTGGAACCGCTGGACGGACGCGACTCGGTCATTGGGCGGGTTCCTCGGCGCTAGCGATCCCCAGGGCGCGCGCGTGCGCGTGCCGCTGCTCCGGATCATCGATGGCCATCGGCGCCTCGGTGCGAGGCGGACAGCCACTGACGCTCAACGCCTCGGCCGCGCCGTCGTGGGGCGTGACGATCCAGCGGCGAGGGGTCGGGGGCGAACCGCCCGGATCGCGTGTCGTTTGCGGTCGCGTCATCGTTTTAACTCCATGGGGATCAATGGCGGCAACGTCGGCTTCGGCGTCCCGAGAATCGGCAGGCGGCCCTTGACGATGCGCCCGCCCGCGAGGCGGGCGATGTAATGCAGATTGGGTAACATCCCGAGCAGGGCGGGCTGAAACAGGTCGCCGATTTCTTCCTTGAGTTGCTCGCCGACATTGGCCGAATGCGACAGCAGATCCTGTTGCGTCGAGGTGCCCTGGGTGCGGGTGATGGTTTTGAGGCGGACCTTGGGGAGACTGGCGGTGACGTACTCCTGGGTCTCGGCGTCGAGCACGCGCAGCGCGATCAGGGTGTTGAGGTTGCTCAACACCTGACGCGCCTTGGCCTCGCTGCCGGTGCGCGCGGCAAAGTCGGCGAAGGTCTGGGTCGCGATGGTCAGGCGCAGCCCGGCCCCGCGCCCTTTGTTGAGCAACTGGATCATCGGGTCATTGACGACTTCGGAGGCTTCGTCGATGAAGACGTTGACCGGACGATGGTTGACCCCGTAGTTGTAGCGATCCCCGGCGACGGCGGCCAGATCGGCGATCAGGATCGAGCCGATCGCCGCACCCACCAGGCCGTCGGAGAGCGAGTCCAGGCCGATGTAGGCGACCTGGGCGCGTTCCACCAGGCTCGCCATGGCGGTGATCGGGCGCGCATCCTGGGCATCGGCGCTGTCGGGGGAGAGCAGCGGACCGAGCGAGCCGGCGGTGAGCATGTTCAGAATCGGAAACAGGCTCGCGACCATCTTGGCGAAATGCACCTTGTCATGCGCGAACAGCGACACCAGGCCGTCGATGACGGTCGAGGGATGTTCGCCGCGCACGGTTTCCCGATACAGCCGGACCAGACCGGCGGCGCGCGCCGGGGTGTCCTGCGCCTTGCCGAGGAAGCGCGCGGCCTGGCCTTCCCAGCCGGGGGCGTGCTCGTCGAAATAGCGCGTCAGGACCCGCACCACCAGGGGATCGACGCCGCCTTCCAGATAGCGGCGCAGGTTCATCAGATTCGGGCGTTCGCCGGCGGCCAGCACCCCGCCGATGACATGCGAGAGCGCCATCTGCGAGAAGCTCTTGAACGGATCGTTGCCGCTGACGCTGGGCATGATGGCGGCGATGCGACTGGCGATTTCGGTCGCGCGGTTGAAACTGTAGAGGGGATCGATGCGGTGACTGCGATCCGGGAACGCCGGATGGAAGCTCACGAAGCGCTCCGGCTGACCGCTTTGCGCACACGCCCGCCGCGCCGATTCCTGGAGATCCTGATCGCCCTTGGGGTCGATGATGACCACCGCCTCGCCGCGCAACACCGCCTGGGTGACCAGCAGATCGAGCAGGCGGGTCTTGCCCGCGCCGGTGGTGCCGACGATCAGGATGTGCCCGGCGCTGTGCTCGACCGGCAGCCAGACCGGGGTTTCGCGCGCCGCCAGTCCGTGCAGCCAGTGCGCGCCCAACTGCGATTGCACCGGCACGAACCGCTCCGGTCCGGCGCGGATCAGATCCAGCGACAGTTGGGCATGTTCGCTGTTCCAGTCGAAGCCCCAGCCGAACCAAAGGTCGTCGCGATGGCGGCGACACTGGTCGCGCAGCTGCGTGAGCGTCAGAAAACTGAGGGCCGCGCCGGCGAGTTTGGCCTGACGATGCCCGTGACGTAACGCGGGCGCCAGCCAGCGCAGCCCGAGCGGGATCGACAGCGCCGCCAGCACTTGGAAGGGGGCCTGGTGCAGCGGCCACCACCGATGCAGTGCGGCAGCGACCAACCCAAGCAGCAGCCAACCGACCAGGGCAGCCATCTCGAAATTGGGACGCCAGGGCGGGTTATAGGCCAAGGGTCAACACCCCCTCGATCACTTGGGCACCGGGCAGGTTCGCCAAGGCGCGATTCAAGGCGGTGTCCGTGATCCCGACCCGTTTGGCCCCGTCGAGAATCGGTCCTTTCAGGGCGACGGACAGCGTTTGACCGCGCGGTTCGAGGGGACCGAGGGTGACATCGTGCGCCAGCAGACGTTCGCGGATGGCACGCGCGTAGGCGCTCGCCGTGGTGTCGGCCAAGGGTCCGCTGA
>NZ_NHSQ01000028.1 GCF_016653465.1 Thiocystis minor
GGTGCCGGCGGCGGGGCGGGTGGCGGTTCCGGAACGACCTCGGGCGGCGGCTCGTCTGCTTGCGCGGATTCCGGCGGGCGTTCCGGTTGTGGCTCCGGCTCGGATTCACGGCTGACGACTGGCGCGAGTTGCGGCTCCTCGGGGGACTCCGGTGTCGCGGTCGCCAACGGCGACGCGACTGTCCCTTGCGCAAGGCTGTCCTGGGTTGGCTCAATGGGCTTGGATGCGGCGGATGGCCGTGGTGGCGGCGATGGCTTGGTCGCTGGGCGACGGTCATCCGCGACGAGCGGAGCGCTCGCGTCGGGCGTCGGGGCGATGGCCGGGACAGCCCTGTTCACGGCGTCGGTCGTCTTCGGTGACGCACTTGCCGAGACGGTCGGGGACCCCGAGTCGGGCTTCGCGGGGGGCGCGGCCTTTTCGACCGGGCTCGCCGTGGCGCGAGATCCTGATTTCGATGCCGGTTTCGTCGCGGCGGGCCGAGGCTTCTCCTTCGCTGCGGGCGTCTGCAAAACCGTCTCCGGCTTTGGTTCGGTGCTGACGGGCGCGTCCACCGAGCGCGCTTGCTTGCCCCCAGCGGTCGCGTCAGCCGGCGCTTGGGGCGACTTGGCCGAAGCGTCACCGGACGCCTCAGGGGCGGCCTCGCTCGGCGCGATCTTGCTTGCGGCGGTTGCAGTCTTATCGGCCGCGCTCGGGCGCGCGGTCGGTCCCTGTTTCGATCCAGTCGGCTTTTTCGCCATGCACTCGTTTCCTACAGCGGTGTCGTCTCTGGGAGAACGCTTAACGACTCTATTATTAGTGTACCGAGGTCGCGCTTGTCAAAAGCGGCGAATCCACGCCGATACTCAGCCGCGGGGATTCGTCTGACTCAGTCCCCGTGATTGCCTCGGGTATTGAAGGCGACGTTCCAGCGTTCCTCCGTCGCATCGACCGGGATCGCCGTGAGTTCCAGGGTGCCGACCTCCGTGACCGCCGCCTGCAGTCGCACGGCCACAACTTCGCCTTTCTTCCTGTGTTCGGCCGGCAGCGTGGTCTGGATTTCATCCAGTTCGTCGAGTTCGTCCTCACGCCACTCATCCAGAAGTTCGCCGACCTGGTCCTCGCGGCGCACGCTGGAGCCAAAGAAGCGAAAGCGCACCGGCTCGCCAACCACCAAGCCAAATTCCTGGGGCGGCGCGACCGGCGCGGAACCTTCCTCCAGACCGAAGGGAACCAGACAGAGGGCCTGAAGCTCGGGTTCCATGCCAGGGATGGCGGGCATCGCGCTCTCCACGCCGACATAGTAGGTATGCGAGGTGCCGCCGCGAATCCGCACCCCGCCGTGGCGGCGCACATGGGCATAGAAGGCGGCCCCGCGCGCCACGGCCAGATCCAGATCGCGGGACTCCAGCAGGCGTGCCGGCGGGGCATCCTCGGCCGCCAGCCACTGGTTGAGCACCTCCAGGACGCGCGCTTGGAGCGGCGTAGCCTTGAACACGCCCCCGTTGAAAAGCACGGCGGTCGGGCGCAGAAAACTCGCGTCCGGGTGCTGGGCGACGAAGCCGGCCAGATCCTCGGTCGCACCGCTCTGCCGACCCAGGAAGGCGGCGAGATGCCGGGTCACGGCCGGATCCTGCGCATAGGGCAGACCGACCTTGGTCAGGGCGCCGCGCGCACGGCTGGCTGGTCGGCTGCTGGATTCGACCGCCGGGAAAAAACCCTCGATCAGGCTGGTCCGGACCTCCTCGCGCGTGAGTTCGGTGCGGATACTGCCGCCGATCAGCCGCGAGCCGCGACTTGGCACCACCACCGGCAGGCGCTCAAGCTCGGGATTGGCGAGGAGCGATTCCTTGGCCTGCCGGCAGCCGTGAGTGAGCGCCTGCAACTGCCAGCGATCCAGCTCGACGCCGGATTGGTTTAGCTTGTTCTTGAGCAGATAGGCCAGCGCCAGATCCATGTTGTCGCCGCCGAGCAGGATGTGCTCGCCCACCGCCACTCGGGTCAGCTCCAGCGCGCCCGCGTTCTCGGTCACCGCGATCAGCGACAGGTCGGTGGTGCCGCCGCCGACATCGACCACCAGGATGACATCGCCCACCCGCACCTGATTGCGCCAATCGCCCTGGCTGTCGCTGACCCAGCTATAGAGCGCCGCCTGAGGCTCCTCCAGGAGCACCAGATGCTCGATGCCGATCGCCTTCGCGGCCTCGGCGGTCAGCTCGCGCGCCGCCGGATCGAAGGAAGCGGGCACCGTGACCGTGACCTCCTGACGGTCCAGCGGCTCGTAGGGGTGCAGTCCGTTCCAGGCATTGCGCAGATGCGCGAGGAAATGGATGCTCGCCTCGAAGGGCGAGACCCGGGGAATTTCGTCCGGCGCGCCAGCCGGCAGGATGGGCGACTTGCGATCGATATCCGGGTGACAGAGCCAGCTCTTGGCGCTGGACACCAGACGAATCGGCGTCATGGCGCCCTGGTTGCGCGCCAGCTCACCGCCGATGCGGGTCGCGTCGCTCTGCCAGGGCAGCCCCAGGTCGCCGGTCCTGAACTCGTCCTGGTGCGGCAGATAGAGGAACGAGGGCAGCAGCGGCCGCGCTTCCACCGCGCCCGGCGAGACGAGTTGAGGAATTGGCAGCAGCGCCTGAACGATGTTCTCCCCCTCGCTCTTTTCCGAATCCACGTAGGACAGCGCGCAATGGGTCGTCCCGAGATCGATGCCGACGGCATAACGTCCCACGCTCACAGCTCCACCTCCGCCGCCGCGAGGATCTTCAGGTTATGCCCGCTGGTGACCGCCGGAAGACGGGTTTCCACCACGCGCCAGCCACGATGCGCCAGCGAACCGGTAAAGGGAGGATCGCCGACCACCTGGCCCGTGGGCCGCAGGGCCGAAGCGTCGAATCCAGGCTCCAGGGTGATCCGACTGCCTTCAGGCTCGTTGCGCACCGGGACGATCGTCAGATGCTGTTGCAGGATCCGCTGACAACCCTGATGGACGATCCGCGCGGCGGAACCGACCTCCTGATCGGAGTAACTCTGGATATCCTCGTGGAGAAAGTCCACCAGTCGCCCCTCCTTCTGCAGGAGACCGAGCAGCAGCAGGGCGGAATCCGGCGCGGCCGCCGTCGGTGGCGCCGCGGCGGGACGTGCTTGCCGCGCCGCCGGATGCTCGGATTCGCCGGCTGCTAGCGTCGCGACGGCGTGCGCAAAATCAGGGTCTTTCAGTGTGCGTCGAAAACTGCTGAACGCGATGAATGCCCTCCGGAAAAAGGACGGCGCCGATGATGCCATGAAAGGTTCCTCTTCGCTGTGAAGGTCTGTGTAGGCCGAGATGGCAGGACGCGAAAGCCGAGACTGACAAATGTGCATGCTTAGGCGCCAGCGCTGAAGGCATGATTATACGGATGTTCCGAACCCAGGGGCATGGACAGGATCATGGCATAATCTGACCGCGCCCGAATGGGAATCCGTGCCGCTCCATGGGCGCGACCCTATTGACGACATGACCGACAGAGATTCTACTGACCATGAAGACTGAAACCGACAGGATACCGAGCGTCCAGCAACGCCAGGAGATGATTGCCATCGCCGCCTATTATCTGGCGGAGCGGCGGGGTTTCGCTCCCGGCGGAGCGGACGCGGATTGGTTACGTGCCGAGCAGGTCATCGATACGATGATCGCCGAGCGTCGGATCAGCCGCTCTACCGGGACGGACGCCAGAAGCGCCAGCATTCGCAACGCGCTCCAATTTGCTTGATGCAAATGTCCCTGCATAAAAAAAGCGCGACAAGCGTCGCGCTTAAAAATTACCACCAAAGGAGGATGGAGGAATGCACTGAATCGCTAAGATTCAGTACATCATCAGTTTCTTATTTACAAACCTGTTTGTCAACCCCCTGAACAGCCTGTCGCATTGACCGTCGGACAAGACTTCATTTGCAATCTTGGGTCGCGAGATCCACGGCTTTCGTTACGCTGTTTTTCTTGTAGCTTCCGGGCGGTGCCCCTGATGTCCTTACTCTCCTCGCGCAGCGTGTCAATCCTGCCGACGCTGCTCGCTCTGTCGAGTGGGTCGCTAACCGTATTGGGTTTCGCGCCGTTCTCCTGGTTTCCTATCGCCGCGATGGCGCTCGCGGTTTTCTATCAGAGTCTGACGGATGCTTCGCCGCGCGCCGGCTTCTGGCGAGGCTGGTGGTTCGGCGTTGGATTGTTGGGCTTCGGGGTCTTCTGGATCCGTATCAGCCTGAATGAGTTCGGCAACATGGACGCCTGGGTGGCTCATCTCCTGATGGCGCTCTTCATTGCCGCCATGGCACTGTATTACGGTTTCACGGGTTGGCTGGTCTGCAAGCTGAATAAAGGGCCTTACTGGGTCGGGCCGCTCCTGTTATTCCCCGGCATCTATGTCTGCTTCGAGTGGCTGCGTGGCTGGTTGTTCACCGGCTTTCCCTGGCTGAATCTCGGCTACACGCAAATCGATGGGCCATTGGCGGGCTATGCGCCGATCGCTGGGGTCTATGGTGTCAGCCTGCTGGTGGCGTTGTCCGGAGGGCTGCTTTGGGGGCTGGTCCAATGGCCGCCCCGTCCCAGGATGGCTGCCGGTATCGGATTTGGCGCGATCTGGCTGGCGGGAGTCGGCCTTCAACAGGTGAACTGGACTCAGCCCGCGGGTGCCTCCTTTCGGGCGAGCGTGTTACAGGCAAATATCCCTCAGTCCGTCAAGTGGGCGCCGGATGCCGGGGTGACGATCGCACAGGCTTATCTGGAACTGACTAAGGATCATCTTGCGTCCGATTTGATCGTCTGGCCGGAGACGGCCCTGCCCGATTTTCTGGACCAGGTTCGAGACCCACTGATTACGCCTCTAGCGGAAAGGGCACATGAGGAAGGTGTCGAGATCGTGCTCGGCATTCCGGTCATGGACAGGGCGACGGGACGCTACTACAACGGCCTGTTAAGCATCGGCGGCCGCGAGGATCTTTACGCCAAGCGTCATCTTGTCCCCTTCGGCGAATTCATGCCATTCAGACAATGGTTGGGACCGCTCGTCGAGATGTTCGAGGTTCCCATGTCCGATTTCAGTCGCGGCGCGAACCTGCGTCCGCTACTCCAGGTTGGTCCGCGTCTGGCCGGTGTCTCCATTTGCTACGAAGACGCCTTCCCGAACGAAGTGGTTCAGGCGCTTCCGGAGGCGCAATTTCTGATCAATGTCAGCAATGACGCTTGGTTTGGCGACTCGCTCGCGCCGCATCAACATTTGGAGATTGCCCGCATGCGGGCACTGGAGAATGGACGCTTCATGGTGCGCGCCACCAATACTGGAATCTCGGCCATCATCGACGACCGCGGTCGGCTCATCGCCACGGTGCCCTCATTTGTGCGCGCGGGAGTCGCCGCTGAGGTGTGGCCTCTCCAGGGCTTGACGCCGTACGCCATCGTTCGTAACTGGCTGGCGATTGGATTAGCCTTGGCGATGATCGTCGCCGGGCTGCTCATTGGAATGCTGCGACTGGGCCGCAAGGACGGCGACGGCGAGCAAGCGCCTCCGGTTTCGTCGCCGCGCCATCCGGCGCATGCCATCCTGAAATTCTGAACCGTCAAGAGGACAGTCGATCCATGTCGAATTCCCCCTTTGATCTCGACGACGATACCGCGTATCTGCAGTGGCGCGAGCATAAACTCGCCACCGCGCCGACCGACCTGGGCGCGTTGATCGTCGAGATCGGCGATCCGCGCCGACTCACCCCCGTTGAGCACGCTGCCATCCTGGAGCGCTGCCGGCTGGCCAACATGGCGATCTATGTCGGCAACACCGGCGACGATCCGGATAAGTCCATCCCCGCTGAACTAGGCGCCAGCTTCGGCCTGCATCGGCTCGATCATAACCGCGGCGCCGACGAGGATGCCATCACCTCGCTCACGATTCAGACCGACGTGCAACACCGGGACTACATTCCCTATTCCGACCGCCCGATCGCCTGGCACACGGACGGCTACTACAACCGCCCCGAGCGCCAGATCCACGGACTCCTGCTGCACTGCGTCCACCCCGCCGAACAGGGCGGCGAGAACGCACTACTCGATCATGAGATCGTCTACATTCTGGTGCGCGACCGTAACCCGGAGTTTATCCGCGCTCTGACGCACCCGCACTGCATGACCATCCCCGCCAATCGTGTCGACGGCGAGGAATTGCGCCCCGAGCAACCCGGTCCCGTGTTCTCGATCCGCCCCGATGGCCGATTGCACATGCGCTATACCAACCGCGCGCGCAACATCGCCTGGCGCGACGATCCATTGACCACCGAGGCCGTCGCCTGTCTCAAGGAGGTTCTGCACACCGACTCGCCCTGGCATTTCCTCGGTCGGCTCGAAGCGGGTTGGGGGCTGATCAGCAACAATGTCCTGCACACCCGCACCGGCTTCACCGATGGCGCCATCCCGCGGCTGCTGTACCGGGCGCGGTATTACGATCGGATCGCCGGGAGCTGAGCGGGGCCGTCGCCAGACGCGATTGGCCAGACACGGGATTGATCGGGAAATTGCAAATTGTCAGTTCGTCGAATATGAGAAATCAATAACATATTGAATTATTCGACGACAGCATCGATCCCGGCGGCGAGCTGGCGCGTGCCCCAGCCGCGCCCGCCGACCCGACGTCTGGAATGAGGAGTCATGAACCGATGAACAGCAAATATTCCGTTAACACAGAATCGACCGACAATCCGCGACTCAGTCACGGGGAGACGCGGTCAGGGTTCGGTCGCGTCCTGCGTGTCTTGATCGCCGTGATTGCGCTCTATGTCCTCGTGGTTCTGGGGTTGGCCTTCTATTGGAACCGACCGCCAGCGACCCTCGACCTCTCCGGGGTGGCGGATGAAGCGGCCATCCAGTCGGGTGCTCGGGTTCCTGGAAGCGCGCTGGTCGCGACCGCAATCGGAATTGGCGAGACCCTGCTCGATAAACCCGGCGGTTTCCTCTACAACGACATCACCCCGCCCGGCGTGTTTCTCGACAATATGCCGAGTTGGGAGTGCGGAAACATGATGGCGCTGCGCGACTTCGTGCGCTCCTTGCGCAACGATTTCAGTCGCTCCCAGAGCCAATCCTACGAAAACGAGGATCTAAAACAGGCCGACCTGCATTTCGCGATCGATCCGAACTCCTGGATGCTCCCAACGGCCGAGGTCGAATATCGCAAGGGGATCGCGTCGCTGAAGAACTATCTCGATACCTTGAACCGCCAGTCGGGCGGAGCGGGGCACTTCTTTGCGCGGGCGGATAATCTCGCGAGTTATCTGAACGTCATCGAAAAGCGTCTGGGACATCAGGGGAGCCGCTTGCGGGCGAGCGTCGCCGATCCCGCGCTGGTGCTTGCGCTGGCACCGCATCCCGGCGACGCGGAACGGACGCCGTCCGAGTCGCTCGACGCGACCCGAACGCCCTGGAACGAGATCGACGATGTCTTTTATTGCTCGCGCGGTTATAGCTGGGCGCTCCTGCATATCATGCAGGCGATCGAGGTCGATTTCCGGGAGATTCTGGAGGCCAAGGGTGCCCTGACGCTCGTGCAGCGCATGACGCGCGATCTACGCGGCGCCATCCGGCCGATGGCCAGCCCGATCATCCTGAGCGGCGACGGTTACGGCATCCTCGCCAACCACTCGCTCACGATCGCCTCTTACATCTCACGGGTGAATGCCACGATCCTCGATCTGAGGAACCTGCTGAAGGATGGTTGACGCGTGGCGTGACTAAGGTGATTTTTCCGGGAAAATTTCTATCGAAATCAACGCTGAAAATAGACAGGATTCACAGGATTTTTCAAGATTCACCGCCATGTAGATGAGTAGAGCGAAGCGAAACCCATCGAACCCACGCGCCGACCGCCGCTCCACCGCATATTCGAAACGCCCCCGCGACATCGGGGGACGCAGATAGAACACGGCAATCGGTCAATCCGTTTGTCCAATCGGCATCTGTGCCGTTTGAGATGTGTAAGGTACGCTACCCGGCTGGGATCATGAGGAACGCACCCCAGCCCCAGTAGACCTGGGCAATCAGGATCTCCTCGCGGTCGGGTTCCCCGAGCGCGAGGGGTGCTCGCTTCCGGTCTGCCGCTCCGGCGGGGCCAGGTTCAACGCCAGCAGCCAGGCGCAGAGCAGGACGAAAAACCCGGCGGTGATGCGCATCAACAGAATGGAGTCGGTCAGCGAAAACTGGAGATACCCCAGAATCACGAGGATGCCCGCATAGCCCTGTCCGCGTGTCGTATGTTCCTGGGCGCGGAACGCCGCGCGGACGAATACGGTCAGCGGCACCAGATACAGCAGCAGGAGCGAGGCCAGCCCCAACAGTCCGCGGGTGGCGAGCGCATGCAGATAATCGTTGTGCGCGTGGGTATGCCCGGCGCCCTGGTCGAATTCGGCGATGGCGCTGGAAATCGATCCCTGGTGGGCCATCCGTTGAAAATAGCCGTTCAGTTGCCCGACGCCAATGCCCAGAACCGGATGCTCCCGAAAGGCCATCCAGGCCGCCCGCCACATCTCGAAGCGCTCGCCCAGCGAATTCCCGATCCCAACCTCTTCACCGGGGACATACTCCCGCGTCTCGGATAGCGCTCTGGCGAAGCGCTCCTGGATCGACTCCGACTGCATCAGCGCGATGCCTCCGGAAAGGGCTAACCCCAGGATACCAAGCAAGATTCTGCGTCGATAGGTCGGATACTGTTGGAGAAGATAGAGGCCGATGACGACCAGCGCGGTCGGAAAGAAGATCCAGGCGCCCCGCGTGCCGGAGACCAGGCTGGCATAGACTCCGCTGAGCGCGGCGAGTCCGAAGAACCAGGCCAGGCGTCGCCGGGACGGGAAAAAGACGCAGGCGGCGAGCACGCTCAAGACCGCCGCCAGGGTCGCGATGTCGCCAAAGGGAATCGCTTTGCCCTTGCTCCCGCCCGCGCGATACTCCAGACCGGTCGCGAGCTGGTAGGCCCGCGCGAGCGTTTGCATCTCCCAGAAGGCGAAGAGGCCCGAGAGCAGCGCGGTCGCGGCGATGGCGAACCAGAACCAGTCCGAACGCGGCCGGACGGCGACCAGGAAGGGGAGCAGAAAGACCCCGCCCAGGAAATAACTGAAGTTTTCGAGCCGGTCCAGGGACGCCGAATTGAAACCGACGCGACCGGCCGACAGAATGGCGATCAGCGTGTAGAGAAGGAAGACGGCGGACAGCAGCGAGGTCGTCGATTTGAGCGGCGGCAAGGATCGAGACGCGGGCATCGCGTCAGCGTCGATCCGGTGCGATCGCGCACGCCCGCGCCATGACAGCAGGAACCAGACGAGACCGAGGAGCAGCAGCGCATGCAGTGTCGGACCATGGATCCGGTAATAGGCGACCGTGACCGTCGCCGCGCTGACCGCGAGCAGGACATGCGCCAGCCAGGACAGGAGCCGCGCGCCATCGATCCGCGTCACGATCTTCGAGAGCACGACCACCGGGTTACCCTATGACTTGGTTTTGCCTGCTAAATGCTACCATGCCGACTCGTCACGCGCCGCGGGCATACTCCATGTTCGGCCTCAAATCACGCGCCACCAGGCGCCATGCTCCATGAACACCATCCTCCTGGTCCGTCTCAGCGCCATCGGCGATATCGTTTTCGCCTCGCCCCTGATCGCCGCGCTGCGTCGCGCCTGGCCGGAGGCCCGGATCGTCTGGCTGGTGCAGTCGGAGTGTCGCGTCCTGCTTGACCATCACCCGGATCTGGACGAGGTGATCGTCTGTCCGCTGCAACACTGGCGCCGGTTGTGGAACGCGCGTCGCTTCGGCGAGTTGCTGAAGGGGATTCGGGCGTTGCGTGCGACCCTGCGCGCGCACGATTTCGATCTGGCGCTGGATCTTCAGGGGCTGCTCAAGAGCGGGGCGCTAACCTGGCTCTCCGGCGCCCGCCAGCGCATCGGACTTGGCTCGCGCGAGGGCAGTCAATGGTTGATGACGCGCGCCCTGCCGCGTGGCGGAGACGCCCGGCGGATCGGGTCGGAATATCTCTATCTGGCCGAAACGCTGGGGTTGCCCACGGACGACTTTGCCATGGCGGTCCACTATGGCGAGTCCGAAGCAGCCTTCGTCGCCGAGATCGTCGCCCGCAAAGGACTCGTCGGCGGCTATGCGGTGTTCTGCCCCTTCACGACCCGTCCGCAGAAACATTGGTTCGAGGAGCGCTGGGTCAGGCTCGCCGCCCGCGTCAAGTCCGAGTTCGGGCTGACGCCGGTGCTGCTCGGGGGGCCGGCGGACCGGGAGGCCGCCGCGCGGATCGAGGACGCCAGCGACGGACTTCTGATCAATCTCGCCGGCCAGACCAGTCTGCTGGAGGCGGCGGCGACGATCGACCGGGCCGCCCTGCTGATCGCCGTGGATACCGGGCTGGGACACATGGGAATCGCGCTGAAGACCCCGAGTCTGCTGCTGTTCGGCTCCACCTGTCCCTATCTCGACACGACCCGCGTCAATGCCCGCGTGCTCTATCACCCGCTGCCCTGTTCGCCCTGCAAACGCCGTCCGACCTGCGGGGGAACCTTCGATTGCATGCGCCGGATCGAGGTCGACGAGGTCATCGAGGTCGCGCGCCAGGTGCTCCGGTCATGAGAATCCTGCATGTCGAAGGCGGTCGCCATCTCTATGGCGGAGCCTTTCAGGTGCTGCATCTGTTGCGCGGACTGGCCGCGCGCGGTCATGACAACCTGCTCGCCTGTTCTCGGGGCTGCGCGCTGGCCCAGGCGGCCGAGCCGGTTGCACGAGTGTACGGCCTGCCGATGCACGGCGACGCGGATCCGCTGATGGCGGTGCGTCTGCGCCGGCTGATCCGCGCCACGAACCCCGATCTGGTCCATCTGCACAGCCGCATCGGCGCCGATGTCATGGGCGGTCTGGCGGCCCGGCTGACCGGCGTGCCCGCGATCCACACCCGCCGGGTGGATAACCCCGAGCCACGCTGGCTGGTGGCGCTGAAATACCGACTCCATGACCGGGTGATCGCGATTTCGGAGGGCATTGGCCGGGTGTTGATCAGCGAGGGATTGCCCGCGTCCAAACTGCGGATCGTGCGCAGCGCCGTGGACTGGGAGAGCTACGCCCGGCCCTGCGATCGGGGTACGATCCGGGCGCGGCTGGGCGTGCCGGCGGAGGCGCTGCTGATCGGCGTCATCGCCCAGTTGATCCCGCGCAAGGGGCACCGCTTTCTCATCGAGGCGTTGCCCCCGTTGATCGAAGCGCATCCGAACCTGCAGGTCCGCTTCTTCGGTCAGGGGCCGCTCGCCGCCGATCTTCGGTGCCTGATCGCCGAGCGGGGACTGAGCGGGCATGTGCGATTGACCGGTTTCCGCGACGATCTCGCCGAGATTCTGCCTGGCCTGGATCTGGTCGTGCATCCGGTCCTGATGGAGGGACTCGGCGTCTCGCTGCTCCAGACCGCCAGCGCCGGCGTGCCCATTGTCGCCAGTCGCGTCGGCGGTATCCCGGAGGCTGTGCGCGAGGGAGAGAACGGCGTGCTGGTTCCGCCCGGTGATGTGTCTGCCCTGCGCGCGGCCATCGGCGCGCTGCTGGCCGATCCGCAACGCCGCCGCGCGCTGGGCGCCGGCGGTCAGTCGCTGATGGCGCGCGAGTTCTCGCTCGATGCGATGGTGGAGGGAAACCTGGCGGTGTATCGGGAGCTGATCCCCGAGTCGTCCAAGGTGATTTCCAAAAAACGTCTTACCCTTTGAGAGGTGGCGAATGGACAGGATTAACCGGATCGATCACCGAAAAGGACTCGCCCCCCTTCAAGACGAGCCCCAAGATGCCGGCAACGAGCACGCTTTTTTCAGAACGACCGGAAACCAACCCCCCCTATGTCCGATCCAACTTCACTGCAAATGGTCGCCAGCAAGGCGCTTGGCGGCGCCGAGTACTGGTTCCACCGTTTTAGCCTGGCGCTCGCCGAGCGAGGTGCGCCCACCGAGGTCGCGATCCGGCGCGGGAGCGGACCTGACCGGCTCGATTTCGGGTCGCTGCCGGTCCATCGTCTGCCGTTTCGCACCACCTGGGATCCCCTCTCCCGGCATGCCGTCAGCCAGCTCATCGCCCGCCTCCGTCCGGATATCGTCCAGACCTACATGGGCCGCGCCACCCGGTTGACGCATCCGTCCCGGCGCGGCAGGGCGATCCATCTGGCCCGGCTCGGCGGCTATTACGAACTCGGACCCTATCGCCACGCTCACGGCTGGATCGGCAATACCAAGGCACTCTGCGACTGGATGATCCAGCAGGGACTGCCGGCCGAGCGGGTCTATCACCTCTACAACTTCGCCGACCAAGCCCGGCCGGTCGCGCCGGAGCGGGTCGCTCAACTGCGCGCGCTTCACGCCATCCCCGACGACGCCTGGGTGATGGTGACCCTGGGTCGTTTCGTGCCCTTCAAGGGCCATACCCATCTGATCTCGGCCATGGCCCGGCTGCCCCAAACCATTGCCGGTCGCTCCCTCCGACTGATCATGCTCGGCGACGGACCCCTGGCCGCGCCACTGCGCCAACAGGTGATCGAGAGCGGACAAGATCCGCGCATCGTCTGGGCCGGCTGGCAGTCCGATCCGGCCCCCTATCTCCAGATGGCGGATCTGGTGGTCTTCCCCTCGCTGGACGCCGAGCCCTTTGGCAACGTCATTCTGGACGCCTGGGCCTGGGGGAAGCCATTGGTCACCACAAATTTCCGCGGCGCGCGCGAGGTCGCCCGTCATGGTGAGGATGCCTGGTGCGTCCCTTGCGAGGATGCCGTCGCGCTGGCGAGCGGCATTCAGGAAACACTGGCTGACCCGGCGCTGATGATCGAGATCGCCGAGCGCGGACACGAACGGGCCGAACGGGAGTTCAGCCGCGCGGCCATCCTGAGCCAGTACCTGGAACTTTACCGACGGTTGGCGGGTGGTTGTGGGCGATGATCCCGAGGACAACGCCCATGGGCGCTCTAACGCTCGCCGATTTACAAACGTCACCCTTGTCTTTTGGCGCCAGATCGTTCAGCCGCTATATTGATGTCGATGACCTGGGCGCCGTTCTCCACCTGTTGGCGTGCCACGTCGAGCGCGGCGTCGAAATCGCCATCGAGAATGAGTCGCTTGAAGCGGGCGGAGCCGGTGACGTTGGTGTGCTCGCCGATATCGATGAAGGTCGCTTGTGGGATCATGGATTCGACAACTTTTGGTTTCTTGGACTATCTTTTTCATGAGCAAACGCCGCTGGCGCGTGATGACTGTTCCTTGTGGGAAGAGCAAAATCCATGCGGATTCTCGTCGTTGACGATGACTCTTCAGCCCGAGACCGGCTCCGGCATCTGCTCGCCGAGTTCGATGGCGATCATGCGCTGGCCGGAGAGGCCGCGGACGGGTGGGAGGCGATTTCCTGCTGCCGGTCGCAGCCGATCGATCTCGTCCTTCTGGATACGCGGATGCCCGGCATGAGCGGGACCGAGATCGCCCGGCGACTGGCCCAACTGGATGCGCCGCCGGCGATCATTCTGATGGCGGCCGACGAACCTTCAACTTTAAACCTCACGGGCAATCCGGGGGTGGGCTGTCTACCCAAACCCGTACAGCGCGAACGGCTGGAAGAGGAGCTGGCGCGGATCAGCCGTCACCTGATCCAGGCGGCCATCCCGGTGGTTGGAGTCGAAACCCCGGTTGCCTCTTATCCGGGCCGTCGTCGCCAGATCAGCGCTTGCTGTCGCGGCCAGGTGTGCAGGGTTCCCGTCCGCGACATCCTCTTTCTGCGGGCGGATCAGAAATATGTCACGGTCCGCTATCCCGGCGGCGAATTGCTGGTCGACGAATCGCTACGAACCTTCGAGCAGGAATTCGGGGATCTTTTTGTGCGTATTCATCGCAATGCGCTGGTGGCGCGCGAGCGGC
Organism: Thiocystis minor; assembly: GCF_016653465.1. Classification (GTDB taxonomy): domain Bacteria; phylum Pseudomonadota; class Gammaproteobacteria; order Chromatiales; family Chromatiaceae; genus Chromatium; species Chromatium minus. Next base: position 13,906 of record NZ_NHSQ01000028.1, read on the forward strand.
TGGCCGGTCTGGAGGAAATCGGCCAGGGTCGCTTTCAGGCACGATTGAGCGACTGCGACGAACGCCTGTCCGTGAGCCGTCGGCATGTGGCGGACATCCGCCGTTGTCTGCGCGAGCGCGGCCTTTGAGCCATCAGGATGGCCGGCGGGCGAGCGCCCAATAGCCAAAGGCCAATAGTCCGATCCAAAGCGCCGCCAGCCAGCCGATGGTGCCGTCGTACTCGCCCACCAGAAAAGCGAAGTTGGACGCATCGTTACCGTCCGTGACCCGGCGTGTCATCTGGATCACGAAGACCCAGCCGGCATGCAGCCCGATACACCAGCCGATCTGTCCGGTGCGCTCGCGGACCAGCGCCAGGAAGACGCCCACGCAGAAAAGTGCGGCCATGGAGTCCAGGTTGTTCCATTGGAAAACATCACCGAAGACATGGGCGAACATCCAGAGCGCGCCTGACCCGTCGAAAGCCATGCCAGCGGGCAGCGCGCCCGGTTTCAGGAAGTGCACCAGGGCATAGAGCAGCGATGACCAGACGATGGCAGAGCGCATGCCGTCGCGCCGCCGGATCGCGCTATAGAGCGCGCCGCGAAAAAAAGTTTCCTCCAGAAGCCCGATCAGCAAACCGCCGATCAGCGCCTGCGCGGCTTTACCGGCAATGCCGGGCCAGGGATTCGGGTCCGGAATCCGGATGTCCAGCGCGAACAGAATCAGCACCAGGGCGAGCAGAATTGCCACGCCTTGCAACCAGCCCAAGCCCACCGAGCGGAGCCAAACCCGGCCGCTCACGGCATAGCCCAGCGAACCGCGATCGGCGAGCGACAGCCACCGCAGCAAGGGCCAGATGCCGAGCAGCATGAAGATCTGGGCGAGACGGCCCATCGCCCGCTGGGGCTCAAGGTCGATCCAGCCGGTTGCCAGCAGCGCGGGGGCGAGCAGCGCCGCCAGCACCAGGCAGACGAGGAGATAAAGGAAAAACTGAAGGGTTGAGCGCATGTCGATGGGTGAGTGGTTAGAAAACTCCGGCAAAATAACATGGCCGGACGGGGCATTCGCCCTGTAAAGACGTATCAACCTTTCGTTGCCATTGTCGTTGTCGAATCGAATAACGACAACGACAACGACAACGATCATCTCGGATAACCCGTTCCAAATCGCCGTGCATTGGTTTGATTCGCGCTCCCTCGCTGGTCGTTATTGGAAGAACTGTTTCCCGACTCGAGCGGCACAGTCCGGCAGCCATCGGTATTTAGCCCGGATTTTTCACCACGAAGACACGAAGACCACAAAGGATTTCATCAAGGATGTTTGGCGAATGTTTGGTCGAGACTGGTCCGTCCAGGAGGCAAGCCGTAGGAATATCCTCAAGGCATTGTTTCCTTTGTGTTCTTTGTGCCTTTGTGGTGAATTTATGAAATCTTCGGGTTAGAAAGTGTCCATCCACTTTAAAGCGCGTCCAGCAAGAGACTCCGAGTTGCGCTAAGGTGTCGGCCGTCCGATGACAACCCGGTTTCCACGATGGACGCGCTTTAAAATGTACCAACTCATCGTTTCCGATCTCGACGGAACCCTTCTCAATGCCGAGCATCGGCTGGGCGATTATACCCGCGAGGTCTTGAGCGCCCTGCGGCGGCAGGGGATCGAGATCATGCTCGCCTCCGGGCGTCATTATCAAGACATCCGCGGACTTTCCGGGCGGCTGGGTGGTCCGGACGGCCTGATTTCCAGCAATGGCGCGGCGGTGCATGACCGCCTGGACCAGCTGCTGCATTGCCGTGCGATCGACCCCGATTGCCTCCCCTTTCTGTTGTCCGGTCCAGCCTTCGCTCGGGCGCAGACGAATGTGTACCGGATCGACGACTGGGTCGTCGAGACGCCTGAACCGAGCCTGCTCCAGTATCACCGGGAATCAGGTTTCGCCTATCGAGTCAGCGACTTCGCCGCGCTCGACGACGCGCCCGTGCTGAAGGTCTTCTATTTCCATGACGACGCTGCGTATCTGCGCGGCCTGGAGCGTCTGATCCTTGATGGTCATGGCGACCGGCTCACCATCACCTATTCGCTCCCGAACGTGCTGGAAGTCATGGCCCAGGGGGTTTCCAAGGGCGCGGCGCTCGCCCGCGCGCTGGAGCAGCGTGGCATCCAACCCGCGGACGTGATCGCCTTCGGCGACGGTCGCAACGATCTGGAAATGCTGCGCGACGTGGGTAAAGGGGTCTTGATGGGCAACGCCGCGCCGGAGTTGAAAGACGCGCTGCCCGATCTGGAGGTGATCGGATCGAATGCGGAGGAATCGGTCGCCCGCTATCTGGCGCGATTGCTTTAAAGCAGAAAGAGCGTCGCCAATCCCAGAAACGCCAGAAAACCCACCACATCCGTCACGGTGGTGAGGATCACCCCGCCGGCCAGGGCGGGATCGATGCCGAGGCGCTCCAGCAGGAGCGGCAGCAGCGCGCCCGCGAAGGCGGCGGCGAGCAGGTTGATGCTGATGGCCACGCCGATGACCAGCGCGATCCGGGTGTCGTGGAACCAGAGCCAGGCGATCAGCGCCACCACCAGGGCCCAGACGATGCTGTTGAGCGCCGCGACCGCCATCTCCTTGCGGAACAGCCAGCGGGCGTTCCTGGACGTGAGATGGCCCACGGCCAGGCCGCGGATGGCAAGCGTGAGCGTTTGGGTGCCGGCGATCCCGCCCATGCTGGCGACCACGGGCATGAGGACGGCCAGCGCCACGACCTGCTGAATCGTGGCCTCGAAGCGGCCGATGACCCAGGCGGCGAGAAAGGCGGTCAGCAGGTTGACGCCGAGCCAGAGCGCGCGCCGACGCGCGCTGAGCAGGACCGGGGCGAACATGTCCTCGGTCTCCGAAAGGCCGGCCTGACCGAGAAACTGATGTTCGGCCTCCTCGCGGATCACGTCCATCACATCGTCGACCGTGATACGTCCGAGCAAGTGGCCCGCGTCGTCCACCACCGGCGCGGTGACCAGATCGTGCTGCTCGAACCGGGTCGCGACCTCGTGGGCGCTCCAGGTCGCCGGAATGGCCTGCACGTCCAGCCGCATGGCCTCGGCGACCGAGTCGTCCGGGTCGTGGGTCAGCAGATCGGTCAGAGAGAGCACGCCCAGGTAGAATCCCCGGCGATTGACCACGATCAGGTTGTCCGTGATGTCCGGCAGTCCGCCCTTGAGCCGGCGCAGATAGCGCATCACGACTTCCAGGGTCATCTCGGGGCGTACCGTCACGGTGTCGGTGTTCATCAGGCCGCCGGCGCTGTCTTCCGGAAATGACAGTGCCTGCTCAAGTCGCTCGCGGCGCTGCTGATCGAGCGATTTGACGACCTCGCGCGTGATGGCCACAGGCAGATCCCGGATCAGGTCGGCCAGATCGTCGGTGTCCAGATTCCCCATCGCGGCGATCAGTTCGCCGGTGTCCATCAGTCGGATCAGGTGTTCGCGGACATCGTCGTGCAGATAGGCCAGCACCTCGCCATCGGATTCGGCCTCCACCAGATTCCAGACCAGTTCGCGTTCCTGAGGCGGTAGGGATTCGAGCAGATACGCGATTTCGGCGGGTTGCAGGGCATTGAGCATGCGCGCGGCCTGACGCATGGCGCCCTGCTCAAGCACTTGGCGCAGGGCGTCGAGACGCGGGCGGTCGGGATGACTGGGGACGGAGACGCTCATTGGGGGGGCTTGTCGGTCCTGACTCAAGCCTGATTCAAGGCTTCCAACAGGTGGCTGGGATCCGTCTCGTCGAGCAGATCGAACAGTTGGTCGGTACGCCGCTGAAGTTCGCGCGAATCGGCGTCGAGCACGATTTCCTTGATGTCGAGCAGCGCGCCCGGCTGCATGCTGAACTCCCGCAGCCCAAGCCCCAGCAGCAGGCGCGTGAAGCGTGTGTCGCCGGCCATCTCGCCGCACATGCTGACCGGAATGTTCAGCGCGTGCCCGGCCTCGATGGTCATGCGGATCAGCCGCAGGATGGCGGGATGGGTGGGATCGAACAGATAGTTGACCGCATCGTCCAGGCGGTCGATGGCGAGCGTGTACTGAATCAGGTCATTGGTGCCGATGGAGAGAAAGTCCATTCGGCGGGCGATGGCGCGGGCCGCGAGCGCCGCTGCCGGCACCTCGATCATGGCCCCGACCGGCAGGGCGGGATCGTAGCGCAGTCCCTCGCGGTCGAGCTGATGCTTGAGTTGCACGATGAGCGCCAACACCGTGTCCAGCTCATGCACATTGGTTACGAGCGGTAGCATCAGGCGGACGGGGCCGAGCGCGGAGGCGCGCAGGATCGCGCGCAATTGCGGTCGGAACAGCTCCGGTTCCTTGAGACAGAGCCGGATCGCGCGCAGACCGAGCGCTGGATTGCAGGAACTGGAACCGCAATTGGCGAATGCCTCGCAGCCTTTCTCGACGCCGAGATCCAGGGTGCGGATGGTGATGGGGATGCCATCAAGTCCCGCGATCAGCTCGGCGTAGTTTGCCAGATGCTCCTCCTCTTCCGGGAGATCGTCGCGGTTCATGTAGAGAAATTCGGTGCGGTACAGACCGACACCGACGGCGCCGTTGGCCTTGGCCGTGCGCACGTCCTCGGAAAGCTCCAGGTTCGCCAGTAGGTCGATCGCAACCCCATCACGGGTCAGTGTGGGCCGACTGACCAGCTCGCGCAACTGATGCTGACGCGCATCGATCACGCGCAGACGCTGGCGGTAATACTCCAGGGTGCGTTCGTCGGCATTGGTGAGCACAGTCCCGGTCTCGCCGTCGACCACCAGAAATTCATTCTGACGCAGATAACGGGTGATCTCGTGGATGCCCATGACTGCGGGAACACCGAGGCTGCGCGCCAGGACGGCGGTATGCGACATGGGGCCGCCGGATTCGGTGACGAAGGCCACCGCGCCGCGATGACGCAGTTGGATGGCATCGGCGGGCATGAGATCGTGCGCCACCACCACGCAGCCGTCGAGATCCTTGATCCCGGGATCGGGCGCGGGTGCATCGCCGCGCAGGAAGGACTGAATCTGACGGACCACATGCTCGATATCGTCGCGCCGGGTGCGCAGATAGGGGTCGTCCATCTCGTCGAAGACCCGGATCAGGGTATCGCGCTGTAACTGGAGCGCCCACTCGGCATTGCACAATTGATCGCTCACGATACGCCGGACCTCGCCGATGAGGGCGGCGTCCTCGAGCATCAGCAGGTGGGCGTCGATGAACTCGGCGATCTTGATGGGGGTGTGACGCGGGATCTGTGCGCGTATCGCCTGCAAGGCCTCGCGCGCGGCGGACACGGCCAGATCCAGGCGGGCGATCTCGGCGCCGATCTGATCGCTGGCGATGGGGGCGAGGAAGGCGCCGCCACGGCCGCGGGCATCGATGAACGCCGGCCCCAGGGCAATCGGGCAGGACGAGGCGATCCCGATGCCCTGAAAAGCGGTGGTCATTCGGCTTCCCCAAAGCGCTCGCGAATCAAGGTCTCGATCGATACCATCGCGTCCTCCTCGTCGTCGCCGACGGCCTCGACCGTGACTCGGGTACCCTGGCTGGCGGCCAGCATCATCACCCCCATGATGCTTTTGCAGTTGACGCGCTGGTCGCGGCGTTCGATCTCGATATGGCTGCGGTAGCGCGTGGCGCATTGCACCAGCTTGGCCGCCGCGCGCGCGTGCAGCCCCAGCTTGTTGCAGATCTCGAATTCCCGGCGAATCATGCGACCTGGATCCTGCGTGCCGGCGTCGTGCGTTGCTCGCCCGCGGCGACGCACAGGCGGATACCATCGCGCGCGCCCTGCGCGGCCTTCTCGGCCACCGTCTCCAGATCCAGCGCGGCGTAGTTCAACGCCCGCAACAGCATCGGCAGGTTCACGCCCGCCAGCACCCGCGCACGCTCCAGACGCTCCAGCAGAACCAGCGCGACATTGGCTGGCGTGGCGCCGAACAGGTCGGTCAGGATCAGCACGCCATCGCCCTGGTCGAGTCGCGCGGCGCACCGCAGACCCGCCGCGACGAGATCTTCGCACGGGGTATCGTTGATCACTTCCAGCGCCTCGATGCCGGTTGGGCGGCCACCCAGAATCTCGGTGGCGACCGCCAGCAGATCCCCCGCGAGCGGACGATGCGTAATCAAAAGAAGTCCGACGCTCATGGCAATTCCCGATGTCTCACGATGACCTTGTGACCGTCGCCCTCGAAGAAGCGACGCAGTGCCTCGGTCATGTAGACCGAGCGATGTTGACCGCCGGTGCAGCCGATGGCGATCGTCAGATAACTCCGCCCGTCGGTCTCGAAGGACGGAATCCAGTGCGCGAGAAAGGATTGAATGTCATCGCGCATCCGCTGGACCTCGGGACTTGACTCCAGAAACGCCACGACCGGCGGATCGCGTCCGGTCAGCGGTTTGAGTTCGGGCTGCCAGTGCGGATTGGGGAGGCAACGCACGTCGAACACGAAATCCACGTCCTGCGGCACGCCATGCTTGAACCCGAACGACTGGAGCAGGATCGACGCCTTAGGCGAGGCGCTGCCGACCAGCCAGCCGCGCACCCGGTCGCGCAACTCGTGGACATTGGTCTGGGTGGTGTCGATGAGGATCCCGGCGCAGTTTCGGATCGGCTCCAGCAGTTCGCGTTCGAGCTGGATCGCCTCGCCGAGCGAACGGTCGCCCCGGGTGAGCGGATGCTTGCGGCGGGTCTCGCTGAAACGTTTGATCAAGGTGTCGGTGTTCGTTTCCAGAAAGATGACGCGACAGTCGATGCCTCTTTCCTGAGCGGTCCGGACGAGTTCCGGAAGCTGGCGTAGCTCATCCGGGTTGGTCCGGGCGTCGACACCGACCGCCGTGTTCTTGAACGCCTCGTCAAGCGCCGCCTTGCGCAGCCCCAGCACGAGATCCTTCAGCAGAAAGAGCGGCAGGTTGTCGATACAGTAATAGCCCAGATCTTCCAGCGTGTGAAGTGCGACGCTTTTGCCGGAGCCGGACAGACCGCTGAGAATAACCAGTTTCATGGCGAGTTCGCTTCCAGTCGGGCGGACGGAGAACGACGCATGAGCCTCTGCGGCATTAACGTCGGGCGACGGGCGGGTCTGGGCGGTCGATACTGATGGCGCGCGCCTGTCGATCGATGAAGTCCACGCCCGCGTCGTAGCCGCGGATGCGCAGAATCTGATGGCGCACCGCCGCTTCGACGAGGATCGCCAGGTTGCGGCCCGGCGCGACTGGCATCACGATCTTCGGGATCGCGACGCCCAGGATGGTGGCCGCCGTCAGGCTGCCGGTGAGTCGATCGATGCATTCGAGCTGTTGTTGGTTCAGTGGTTGCAGGTCGATGACCAGATTCAGCGTCTTGTTGCGCAGGACGGCGCCCTCGCCGAACATGGCGCGGATGTTGAGGATACCCAGACCGCGGACTTCGAGAAAGTCCCGCAGGGTTTCCGGGCAGGTGCCTTCGAGCACCTCGGGGGCGATTCGCGCGAAGCGGGGCGCGTCGTCGGCGACGATGCGATGACCGCGGGTGATCAACTCCAGTGCCAGTTCGCTCTTACCGACCGCCGGGCTGCCCACCAGCAGCACGCCCATGCCCAACACCTCAATAAAGACACCATGTACCGTCTTGCGTTCGGCCAATGCGTGGGTCAGAAAATAGCGTAGGTGGTTGATCAGTTCCTGATCCCCGAGCATGGAAGCCAGCAATGGCGTCTGCGTGCTCGCGGCATACTCGAGGAATGCCGCGTCCGGCTCGATGCCATCGGAAAAGATCACGGCCGCGGGATGGTCCGCGAAGAGTTTCTCGATGGTTTCGGCGAACGCGGTTGCGCCCAGGGCATTCAGATAAGCCTGTTCCTGCTGACCGACAATCTGCAGTCGGTTGGGGTGGATACAGTTCAGCGAACCGATGAGCGATTGCCGTGAATGCTCGGGATCATTGCCATGCAGGGCGCGCGGTTCTCGCGGCTCGGTCGTCACCCAGCGCAGTTTGAGCTGGGATCCGGTCTGCGCAATCAGGGACTGGAGGCTGTCGATCATCGCGGGCGGCCGTGGTGGCACGGCTTATCGAGTATTCAAAACTTGCAGCAGCCGGGCCGGAGAATCCGCCGCGCGGAGCTGCTCCCGGATTGCAGGATCGCTGAAGAGGCTGGCCAGATGTGCCAGCAGACGCAGATGTTCATCGTTTGCGGCCTCCGGAACCAGTAGCGCAAAGGCGAGATCCACCGGCTCGCCGTCGGTGGCGTCATAGTCCACGCCGTGGACGGTCCTCACGAAGGCTCCCAAGACCTCCGTGACTTCCTTGATTCGGGCATGCGGCAAGGCGATGCCATGGCCAAGGCCGGTGCTGCCGAGACGCTCGCGCTCCAGCAGTCGCTCGAAGACGGTCTCGGTTTGCAGGCGCGGATGACCGCTTGCCAGCAGTTCGGCAAGCGTTTCGAGCAGGCGTTTCTTGCTCGCGATCTCAAGAGCGCATCCGATGCGGGCTTCGCTGATCAGCTCTGGGCTCAACATGGATCCAGATCCTAGTATGCGTCGGCGCGCAGGATTGCCGCGGAGTCCACGCGCGACGTCGGCCTAGCGTCTCGCGCGCGCGGCGGGATGGTCGCGTGACAGTTGTCTGGGGTCATGGTTGCGGGTCTCCTGCGATCGACCTGTCGGCTGAACATGAGCCTATGGTGGTGATCGTCTCTCGTCGTCTCAATAAAAAACACCCCGAACGGTCAGTTGATTAGCCGCCCGAGGTGTCGGGTGCGTGCTGAAGAAAGCGACGCATTCAGTGTAACCGCTCGGCCGCGGCTATTCTTCCGCCTCGGCGATTTTCGCCACGGAATTGCCGCGGTGATTGCTCTTTTTTTCCTTGTAACGCAGCACCTGACGATCAAGCTTGTCGATCAGGGCATCAATGGCCGCGTACATGTCTTCGTGGGTGGAGTCGGCAAAAACCTTGTTCCCATCAATGATGAGTGTCGCCTCCGCCTTTTGGGCGAGCTTCTCAACGCTGAGCACGACATGGGCGTTGATGACGTGGTCGAAATGTCGCGCCATGCGCTCGAATTTGTTCTCGACATAGCTTCTGAGTGCATCGGTAATGTCGATGTGGTGACCCGTCAGGCTGATCTGCATCTTGTGACTCCTAAAGGTTCAAACGACCTGTCAATCCAGGCGTTTGCGCTCGTTCGAGGGTGGGAGACCCATTGCCTCGCGGTATTTGGCGACTGTTCGGCGCGCGACCTTGATTCCCTGATCCGCCAGCTCCCTGGCAATTTTATCGTCGCTTAAAGGCTTCCTGGTGGATTCCGCCGCGATCAGTTTGCGAATCAGGGCGCGGATGGCCGTGGACGAACACTCGCCGCCAGAAGCGGTATTAACGTGAGAGGAAAAAAAATATTTGAACTCGAAGGTGCCTCGCGGCGTATGCATGTATTTCTGCGTGGTGACCCTGGAGACGGTGGATTCGTGCAATTCGAGCGCCTCGGCAATGTCGCGCAGAATCATCGGCCGCATCCCCTCGTCACCCTGTTCGAAAAAATCCTGCTGCATTTCCACAATCTTGGAACCGACGCGCAGGACGGTATCGTTGCGGCTCGCCAGACTCTTGATGAACCAGCGCGCTTCCTGAAGATGGCTTTTCAAGGTTGTGCCGTCGGCGCTTTGATCGGAGCGGCGGATCAGTCGTGCGTAGTCCGCGTTCACTCTGAGTTTAGGCATTGCTTCGGGATTCAGCTCGACGAGCCAGCGACTTTCCAGCTTGCGCACGAAAATATCGGGGACAACGTACTCCGAAGGGGCCTCCTCGATCAAGGATCCAGGTCGCGGATTGAGACGGCGAATGAGTTCGATGGCGCGGACCAGCTCCGGCTCCGGTTCATTGAGCAGACGCGCCAGCGCGGTGATGTCTTTTCTCGGCAGATGTTCGAATCCATCGCGGCAGACGGCAATGGCCAGGTCGCGAAAAGGGGTTTCCGAGGGCATCTGCCGCAATTGAATCAGTAGACATTCCCGCGGATCCCGCGCGCCCACGCCGGGCGGGTCGAGCGACTGAACGCGATGGAGCAGGGTTTGCACCTCATCGGCGCCGATCTCCGGGTGGTCGATCGTCGTCAGCAGATCGTCGATGTCGGTGCGCAGATAACCGTCCGCGTCGATGGCGTCGATGATCGCCTGGGCGATCATGAAGTCGCGTTCGTTGAGACGGCTGAGGTTCAACTGCCAAGCCAGATGGTCGTGCAGCGTTTGCGGGCGGCTCTGCTGGGCAAGAGGATCGTAGTCCGCGCTGTCATCGCCGCCATGGATGCTGGTGGGAAGATAGCTGTCGTAGACATCCTCCCATTGGGTATCGACCGGGAGCTCGTCGGGCATCTCGTTGGACTCGGCCGGAACCTCTCGATCGATCCGCAGATCCTCCTCGTCGCGCGTGCGCGTGGTCTCCTCGATCGGCAGGAGCCGGCTGTCGCTCACCTCGCTGGCGCTAAATCGCTCGGCCTCGTCGCCTTCTTCCAGCATGAGATTGGTGTCGAGCGCTTCCTGAATCTCTTTTTGGAGTTCGAGCGTGGATAATTGCAGAAGCTTGATCGCCTGCTGCAACTGAGGCGTCATGGTGAGGTGTTGGCCAAGGCGAAGCTGGATGGATTGCTTCATGGAGCGCGAGTGCGTCTTGAGATGATCCCGTTCGAGTGCGAAAGCGATGAAGCGCGTTTTTGGCGATTCTAGCCCATTTCAATCCCCCCGCGCGTTCCTTGTGTCTCAGTGGCGAGGGAAGATGACGATTTCATCTTACACCCTTACATATTGTGACGTGGACGTTAAATCGAAGTTTAAAGGCTACATGGAAAAATCCGCGCCCAGATAGACGTCCCGAACCTGTTGGTCGGCGAGCAGATCGGCCGGCACGCCGGCGGCGATCACGGTCCCGGCGCTGATAATGTAACCGCGGTCGCAGATGTCGAGTGTCTCACGGACATTGTGGTCGGTGATGAGTACGCCGATCCGGCGGTCACGCAGATGCGAGACGATGGCCTTGATCTCGCCAACGGCGATGGGATCGACGCCAGCAAAGGGTTCGTCAAGCAGCATGACGGTCGGATCCACGGCCAATGCGCGGGCAATCTCCAGGCGTCGGCGCTCGCCTCCCGAGAGACTGAGCGCGAGCGAATCGCTCACATGCGCGATCCCGAGTTCTTCCAGCAAGCGCGCGCAGCGCTGTTCCCGCGCGGGACGCTTGAGATCCCGGCGCGTCTCCAGGATCGCCAGGATGTTCTCGCGCGCGGTGAGTTTGCGAAAGACCGAGGGTTCCTGGGCCAGATAGCTGAGCCCGGCGCGCGCCCGCGCATGCATGGGCAAGCGGGTAATATCGCGGCCGTCGAGCAGAATCCGACCCTGATCGGCGGCGATCAAGCCGACGATCAGGTAGAAGCATGTGGTCTTTCCGGCCCCATTGGGTCCGAGCAGACCCACGACCTCGCCCGGATTCACCTTGACATTGACACCCTGCAACACCTGGCGGCCACGGTAGCTTTTTTTCAGATGTTCGGCGTGCAAGGCGGACAATTCGCGTTCCTCGTGCAAGGATGAACTTCGGTTTGAGCGAGAACAGGCTTCGTCCGCGTCAACGCCGCCGTTGACGCGGACTCAGCTCACTGTGATGCCGGGGTAATGGTGATCTTGACCCGTCCCGCGCCGCCAGCGCGAAACTGTGCCCGCGCGCGATCGTAAATGATCCGTTCGCTGGCGAGTCGATCCGCGCCCTGGATGAGCAAGGCGTCGCCGATCAGGATCAACTCGTCTTTGTCGGCGTCGTATTCCATGCGTTGGGCGGATGCCTGGACCTCGCCCCGATCGTTGTCGAGTTGTTGCCGGTAGTGAGCGGGTGCTCCCAACGCGATGATCAGTCGGGGCTGACGATCTTCGCGATGATAAACCGTCACATGGTCGGCGAGCAGTCGCATGCTGCCCTGATCCACCTGAACATTGCCGACATAGATGCTGGTGCTGTCAGTCTCGCGTACCTCGACATCATCGGCCTCGATGAAAACTGGCTGCCGGGCATCGCCCTGGAGAGCTTCGGCTGGCATCCAGGCAAGGTTCAAAAGGCACCCGGCCAGGAGCGGGAAGTGCCACCAGGTCTTGCGCGCGTCGCCCCACGGCGGAGTCGAGGAGAAGGACCGGCGCCAGCGCGACTGAAGGAGGCTCATGGCGGCGCCTCCCGTGCGGGCGCGGTCTCTGGCGCGAGCCGGATGCGGGCTCGACCATGAAACGTGGTCCGCGTCGGGTCGGTATACCAGAGCCGCATGCCGTTGGCGGTCAGCAGATCGCCGTCGCTGCGGATGCGGATCGGACGATCGGTTTCGGCGAGCGACCGCTTGCGCCAGATATCGATTTGTTCGGTTTCAAGCTGTGCCGGACGGGTTTGCCCGTCGCCCTCCCGGTCCAGCCGGACATCCCCGACGAGTCGCACCTGATCGCCGCCGGCGAGCACGAGTCCCTCCTGGGCACGCACCTTCCAGGGCGGGCCATCGGGTTGGAACAGATTCATGCGCGGACGTTCGAGTTCGGACCGATCTTCGTCGAGAAAATGACGCAGCTCGTCGGCTAGCAGGCGCCGGCTTGGCTGACCGGCCTCGTCGGTTTCCACGGCGGAGAAGTTCAGGACGACATAATCCGGCAGGCGCGGGCGGGGGTTCGACGCAGGCGCTTCGTCGGGACGCGACTGGAGCTGCCACCAGGCAACCAGGCCGGAGACGGTGAAGCAGGCCGCCAGCAGCCATTGCTGGCGCGACCAGAGCGGTCGGCCAAACAGCGATGCGTGTGCGCTCATCAAAAGCGGCTCATTGCGCGCTCCAGGGTACCCTGGGCATCCAGGATCAACTCGCAGACCTCGCGCGCGGCCCCCTGTCCGCCGCCGGCGCGGGTGTGCCAATGGGCATGCTGCTGGACCCGCGGGTGGGCGTCGCCGACGGCGATCGCCAGACCGACCTGGCGCATAATCGGCAGATCGACCACATCGTCGCCAACATAGGCGATGACATCGTCCGTGAGTGACAGGCGTCGCTTGAGTTCCTCATAGGCGGGCAGTTTATCCCGATAGCCCTGGTAAATTTCCGAGATACCGAGGTTTTCCATGCGCAACTGCACGACCTTCGAGGTGCGTCCGGTAATCACCGCCAGGCGGACACCGGTTTCCTGAAGCAAGGTCATGCCGAGACCGTCGCGCGAGTGAAACGCCTTGTATTCCTGGCCGTCATCGCCCAGGTAGAGACTGCCGTCGGTCAGCACGCCGTCGACATCGAAGATCACCAGACGGATTCGCGCGGCACGTTCCTGAATGTCCTGCATACACTGATCACCCCTTGCGATCTGACGAAAAGCGACGAGATTAAACCACGCCCGCCCGGAGCAGGTCATGCATGTTTAATGCCCCGATCAGGCGTTGATCCCGGTCGAGCACCAGCAGCCCGTTGATCGACCGAGACTCCATCAGTTGAAGCGCCTCGGCCGCAAGCGCGTCGGCGGCGACAGTGGTGCACTGGCGCGTCATCACCTCATCGATCGTCGTCTGGTGGACCGACACGCCTTGATCGAGCGCGCGCCTGAGATCGCCATCGGTGAAAATGCCCGCGAGCACGCCATCGGCATCCACCACGGCGCTCATGCCCAATCCCTTGTGAGACATTTCGTCCAGGGTGGACAGCAGCGAAGCACCCAGCGTCACGCTCGGCAGCCGTTCGCCCCGGTGCATGATATCGCCGACATGCAGCAACAGTCGGCGTCCGAGACTGCCGGCCGGGTGCGAGCGGGCGAAGTCCTCGGCCGTGAACCCGCGACTTTCGAGCAGCGCGATCGCCAGCGCGTCGCCCATCGCCAGCGCGGCGGTCGTGCTCGACGTGGGCGCGAGCCCCAGCGGGCAGGCCTCGCTCGCCACGCTGATATCCAGGCTCGCGTCGGCCTCGCGGGCGAGGGTGGAGTCGCGGCGGCCGGTCATGGTGATCATCGGCACCCCCAGCCGCTTGAGAATCGGCAGGATGGTCAGGAATTCCTCGGTCTCGCCGGAGTTGGAAATGGCGAGTACCACATCGCGCGGGGTGATCATCCCCAGATCGCCGTGGCTTGCCTCGCCGGGATGGACGAAAAAGGCCGGGCTCCCGGTACTCGCCAGCGTCGCGGCGATCTTGCCCCCGATGTGTCCCGATTTGCCCATGCCGAGCACCACGATGCGGCCCTCGCAGGCGAGCATGTAGCGGCAGGCCAGGATAAAGGCATCGTCAACCCGCTGTGCCAGCGCGGCGACCGCGGCGGCCTCGGTTTCGATCACCGCGCGCCCGAGCGATTTGATCTTCTCCGCCTCGCCAGGGGCGAGGCTGGCCTGTCGCGCGCCTAATTGTCGTCTGTCTGTCATGCGTGACCGAAACCCCAGCCGGTGCGATGGCTTGAACGTTGTGTCGAAACCGCGTCCCGCATGAAACCGCGAGGCGTTCAAGTGGAGCCGGTCGCGCGGGAGCCGACCGCTGGCGTGGAGGATGCGGTTGAGAGGCGAGACAAAAATACACTAATGCATGCCTCGCTGTCCCGTCCAACGACGACGGTCTCCGCCGCGATCCTGACGCAACTTTGACTGCCGCGCACGACTCCAGCGACAATCGCCTAACCTTAGTAAAGCGATCTCGGGCTTTCCGGCAATGCTCATTTTGACGTAGGAGCCCGCTTGCGGGCGACTTGCGGGCCTGCGGGCTGGGGGGTTGCTTGCGGGCGACGGGGGTTGGCAGACCCAAAGGTTGCTGGCAGGTCATGTCGCCCGCAAGCGGGCTCCTAGTACCACGCGTTGATAATTTTTAGGAGAATAGCCACCCGACTTCCACCGCTTGAGATGCGTCACAGCCCATGGCCCATCCAGCCCCTTCGATTGATCTAACCGACGAGCAACGCACCCTGCTCGAAGCGTTCTCCCGAAGCCGCGAAACCGCCCACAGCCTGGTGCGGCGGCGCCGCCGACGGCGAGCCCAATAAGGCGATGGCGCACGCCCTGGACCTTGATGAAGACGGTGTCGGGCAGTGGCGCCGGCGGTGGGTGAACGCCCAGGACCAGTTCGCCGCCCTGGCGGGCCATCCCAAACGCCTGTGCGCCGTGATCGAGGAGATCCTGTCCGACCGGCCGCGCTCGGGGAACCCCGGCGATTTCAGCGCCGAGCAGATCTGCCAGATCATCGCGCTGGCCTGCGAAACCCCGCCGGACCCTTGACGCATTGGGCGCGCCAGGACTTGGTGCGCGAGACGATCGCGCGCCGCATTGCCCCCACGATGTCGGCCAGCACCATTGGCCGTTTTTTAACATCAGGGCGACCTCAAACCGCATCGTACCCAGTACTGCCTCAATCTGGGTATTCGCACGGATTCGAGTCCCCCTGACCCTTGATCTAAGCTTGTTGGTGAGAAAATCGCCTGATCGTGTGTGATAGCGCCTCCGAACGGAGCGTCTCGAAGCGATCCGCAAGGGCGACTAAAGTGGACCCCGAAAACCGGACAGTCATTTAAGCTGTCAAGCCGGCACGAAAGGGTTGATTAAAATGGGTGAAGCAAAGCGTAAGACTTACGCGGCGGCGTTCAAAGCCAAGGTGGGGTTGGAAGCCATTCGTGGGGTGAAAACCGTCAACGAGATTGGCCAAGAGCACGGTGTGCATCCGGTCCAAGTCGGGCAATGGAAGAAGGAGATCCTGGAGCAAGCCGGAACCTTGTTCGAGACCA
>NZ_NHSQ01000029.1 GCF_016653465.1 Thiocystis minor
AGCATGAACCTGTTCGAACAGGAGGGGTCGGCGATCAGCTTGGCCAAGAAGCGCCGCAAGGCCGCGTGGAACGATGACTATCGCGCCAAGGTGGTGTTCGGCTGAGGATTTAAGCGCGCTCGCCCTGAAGTAAAGATCTGTTGCACCACCTGTGCCTGCTCGGGGATGATCTCATCGCGCGCCTCGCCACCGCCCTCCCAGCGGCTGAGGTAGTGATCGCCATAGGGTGCCCCGCTGAGTTTCCGTTCGATCTTTTGAGTATTGGGACAGTGGCAAGCGAATCTGACCCGGTTGCGGACGACCTCGACCTGATCGAAAAGCCAGCGGGTCTGACCTTGATCGATGCCCTGCTGGCGAAGATCGCGGCGTTCCAGCATCGCGTCCGCACGCCCTTCGACCATCAAGCGCCGATCCCGATGGTGGCCTGATGCCACCGACGCGGCTTCGCGCCGGAACCCCTCCAATCATCCTGTGTGCTACAGTCTCGTCGCCGACCGATTCGAGTCTTCGCGGAGTACGCTTCATGGACGCCCACGCCGAGCCCCACTGTCCCCACTGCTTCAGCCAGACGAGCGCCACACCCTGCCCGACCTGTGGCTGGCATCCTGGGCTCGACAACCCGCCCCCGGCGCTTGCGCTCGGCATCGTGCTCGACGGACGCTACCGCCTCGGGCGGGTACTCGGCCACGGCGGTTTCGGCATCACCTATCTGGCCTGGGACGAGAATCTGCAACTGCGCTTGGCGATCAAGGAATATCTGCCGCGCGACAGCGCCAGCCGCGCGCCCGATGGGGTGAGTCTCGCCGTCTATTCCGGCCCGGCCGCCGAGCAGTTCGCCTACGGACTGGAGCGCTTTCTGGAAGAGGCCCGCGCGCTGGCGCGCTTCGATCAGCATCCCGGCATCGTCACCGTCAAGAGCTTCTTTCGCGCCCACGGCACCGGCTACAGCGTGATGGATTACGTCGAAGGGCTGACGCTCAAGCAGTATCTGGAACAGCAACCGGGCGGACGGCTGCCGTTCGACCAAGCCCTGCGCCTGCTGCTACCGGTGATGGACGCCCTGCGTGCCATGCACCGGGAGGGCTTGCTGCATCGCGACATCGCCCCCGACAACATCTATGTCAGCCGCAGCGGGCGGATCAAGCTGCTCGACTTCGGCGCCGCGCGCTTCGCCGCCGGCGAACACAGCAAAAGCCTGTCGGTCATCCTCAAACCCGGCTATGCCCCGGAAGAGCAATATCGGACCAAAGGCAAGCAAGGCCCCTGGACCGATGTCTACAGCCTCGCCGCGACGCTCTATCGCGCCATCACCGGCGTGCTGCCGCCCGAGGCGCTGGATCGGGTGGAACTGGATGAGTTGATTCCGCCGTCGCGGTTGGGAATTGCGATCGCTCCGGCGCAGGAGGCGGCGTTGCTCAAGGCGCTGGCGGTGCGGGCGGGGGATCGCTATCCGAGCGTGGCGACGTTGCAGGAGGCGTGGAAGAACGCGATTGCCTCAGTAGCGCAGCCGGAAGCTCCGCACGAGACGCCGAAGCCAGAGCCACAACGCGCCTCATCGGAGGAACTGCGGGAATCGCAATCCGCCATCAAGGAGCAAGACCATCGTCATCAACGGCCCGCGCCTATCAAGCCTCACGCTCGTTCGGGGGGTGGATTGCTCGTGGTGGTGGTGATTGCGCTGGTGCTGTCGTTCGTTCTGTTTGTATTACTCGATTCGCCGATGCAATCGTCATCTTTGCCAACGCAGCCAGTATCGACAAGTGAGAATGTCGCGGAAGTCCCCCACACTCAATTGATCAATGATCGTTACATCGATAACGGCGATGGCACCGTCACCGATACCACGACTGGCCTGCAATGGATGCGTTGCAGCCTGGGCCAGAACTGGAACGGCCGCACCTGCCTCGGGGAAGCAAAGATATTGATCTGGGATGAAGCGATGCGGCAGCCACAAGACTTTTCCTACGCAGGCCACAGGGATTGGCGGATGCCGACGAAGGATGAGTTGCTGACCCTGGTGTATTGCTCCAGTGGCCGGCCCCAGACCTGGAACATGACTGGCGACTCGTGTGATGGTGAGTATGCGAGACCGACCATCGATCAAACGGCTTTTCCCAATCCGCCAAGTTCGTATGTCTGGTCGGGTTCTCCCTACGCCGGCTATTCGAGCCACGCGTGGTACGTGTACTTTGGCTATGGGTACGCCCACTACTATGATCGGAGCTACAGCAGCCACGTCCGATTGGTGTGCGGCGGACAGTGATTTTGAACCATTTGTGTTTGGCTCTCTGGCTCCCGCGCTCCAGTGTAACTGCCAGTAAGTTAAGCCGTTCGTGGTGAGCCCTTCGGCTTCGCTCAGGAGAGCCTTGTCGAACCATGAACGGCTTCACGCTCAGAGGCTTAGGGTTTCCCGTTCATCTTCGACCCTTCGACAAGCTCAGGACTTAGGACGAACGGGAAACCCTTCACTGTTCGTATGATTCGTCTGGGTTTTTCGCTTCATCAGGCCATACTGAGAATTGCTGCATCCGACGTGGCAACGTGGCGCCCCATCCTGTTTGGGGTTACTCTGATCGCCTGCCCAATGACGCTCGCAACCACCGACATCGATGTCGAACAGCCCGCACCTGCACCGCATCATCTACCGCCACTATCTGCGCAGCGCGCTGGTGCCGATGCTGTTGGTCGAGTGTCTGCTGCTGGCGCTCTATTTCGGCATCACGCTCCACATCTCCGACAAGAATCAGGCGCTGTTGCTCGATGAGGTGCGGCGCAACCTGCTGGAAGTCACCGCCACCGAGACCGCGGGCATCGATATGCGGCTTGCCGAGATCGCCCGCCTGAGCCGTCTCCTGCAGGCCGATCATCAGCGGTTTTTCGCCAACCCCGAGACCTGTGTGCTGCCCCATGGCGAGCCGCGCCTTGAGCCGCATCCCAATGGCGCCTTTTACAAGACCGCGGATAATGGCGGGGCGAGCCTCTACTACTCGGCCAGTACCGTCATCGGCGCGGTCGAGCGGCGCCAGGCGCGCTGTAGCGAGGCCATCGACCCGCTGCTGCGCGCCATCGTCGAGACCCATCCGCTGGTGGCCCAGGCTTACATCAACACCGCCGATGGCATGAACCGGCTCCATCCCTTCATGCACGATGCCGCCGAGCGCTTCGGACCATCCTGGAACGTCGAGGATCTCGCCTTCTACGTCGAGGCCGACGCGGCGCACAACCCCGGGCGCGGGCCGGTGTGGACGAGCGCCTACCTCGACCCGGCGGGGCAAGGCTGGGTGATGTCGAGTCTGGTGCCCATCTACCGGGACGATCGCCTGGTGGCGGTCAGCGGCATCGACATCACCCTTGATCGCGTGGTGAACCATGTGCTGGATCTGCGCCTCGCCTGGGAGGCCATGGCCTTCCTGGTCGATGACCGGGGAACCATCCTGGCCATGCCGCCGCGCGTCGAGCGGCTCATGGGGCTGAAGGAGCTGCACCAGCACGACTATCTCGGCCCCATGGTCGAGACCCATGAAAAGCCCGATGAATACAATCTGCTGACCGGCCGGCATCCGGTCTTTCGCGACCGCCTGAGCCGCTTTTTCGATTCGCGCGACAGCAGCACCGACATCCATGTGGATGGCGTCGATTATCTGCTCATTCAGCGCATCGTCGCGCAGAACGGCTGGCGCCTCATGGTACTGGTGGACAAGGTGAAGATCTTCGCCCCCATCGAGGATCTGCGCGCGCTCAGCACCCGCATCGGTTATCTGGCCATTAGCGGTATGCTGGTCTTTTATCTGCTGTTCTTTCTGGTGCTGAACGCCAGGGCGCGCCGTCTGGGCACCCGGATCGCCAAACCCATCCACGCGCTCTCGGAGGCCACCGGCCATCTGGGCCAGGGGCTGCGCAACCATCCTCTGCGGGCAGTCGGCATCCAGGAGATCGACGCGCTGAACCAGCACTTCAACGCCATGATCGAGGAACTCGACGAGCGCACCAGCCAACTGGCCGCCAACATGGTCCGCGAGCGCCTGCGCCAGGAGGAGACGCGGACGCTGGAACGTCTGGCAAGCACCGACACCCTGACCCAGGTCCACAATCGGCGCAAGATCGATGATCTGCTGGGCGCCGAACACGCCCGCTTTGAGCGTGGCGGGCCGCCCTTCGGCGTCATTCTCTGCGACATCGATCATTTCAAGCAGGTCAACGACCAGCACGGCCATCTGGTGGGCGATCAGGTGCTCACCGAGATGGCGCGCCTGCTCGCCAGTTTGCTGCGCGAGAGCGACTGGCTCGGCCGCTGGGGCGGCGAAGAGTTCATCATCCTCTGCCCCAACGCCAGCCGCGCCGGCCTGGCCACCCTGGCCGATACCCTGCGCCAGCACATCGCCGCCCATCGTTTCGAGGTCGTCGGCACCAAGACCGTGAGCCTCGGCGCCACCCTCGCCCGGCCCGGCGAGAGCCTCCAGACCTTGTTCGCGCGCGTCGACCGCGCCCTCTATGCCGCCAAGGACGGCGGACGCAACCGCGTCGAGGTGGCGGATTAAGCGCGTTGGCAGTCTCAGCATGTGCTGGTTGGCGGGAGCAGGCAATTCCGTTGTCGATGCTCGGATCGGGATTGACTCAATAGACGCCAGTCGCGCCGACGAAAACTGACATGCGGATTCCTCCTTACGCACTCTTGCTGCTCATGACCGCCGCCATCCAGGCCGAGGCGGCGCTGCGCGAGGTGCCGGTTTCGGGACCGCCGCGGGCGGAACCGGTCCGGCAGGTGGTGATTCACGCGACGGGCGGGCCGGATTGCGATCCGGCCCGCCGTTTTCGCGGCGGTACCCTGGACGGCATCGTGGCGCACTTTCTGCGCCATCAGGGCACGATCAGTATCCATTACGTGATCGGCCGGGACGGCAGCGTGGTGAGCATGGTGCCGGAGTCGCGGGTGGCGCATCATGTGCGCGGCCGGAATGCGGATTCGATCGGCATCGAACTCGTCAACGATGGGGACGGTCGGGATCCGTTTCCGGACGCGCAGATCGCGGCGCTTGCCAGCGTCTTGCGGGGGATCCTGGACCGGCATGGATTGCGGTTTTCCAGCGTCAAATCGCACGCGGAACTGGATGATTCGTCTCTGACTTGTGAGGGCCAGCGGATCAAGCGCAAGCAGGATCCAGGGGCGGCGTTTCCCTGGAGCCCGCTGCAACGCGCGGTCGAGTCGCGCGCGCTGGCGGTGCCGACCGTGCGAAAGGAGGAACGCGCGACCGCCCCGGACGAGGCGGCAAGCCAACGGAATCGGCGTCAAGAAGAACTCCGCGCGCGGCTCAGGCAAAACGCGCGGGATCAGGATGACGCACGAACGGCGCTCCGTTTGAGCCGACAGCAACGCGCGCGAGACCCGGAAGCCGCCGCCCTGGCGATGCGGCAGGGAGACGATCAAATCGGCTCCATGGAGGAGGCGATCAGCCAACTGGAGCAACGTGAAAAGGAACTGCGAGCGGAACTCAAGGCGGTCGGGCAGACGCGGGAACGCGCGGCCGTCGACGACTCGCGCTGAAGGCGATAGCCGGGAAAGTTTCTAACGTAATCAAATCTTTGAAACCCGGAGCCAGCCTGATCAAACACACCGGCAGGAGCGCGATGTGATGTCTTTGTTACCCTGGCGGTTATTCGCCCTGTCTGCCGTTCTGGGCGCCACGGTGGTCGTCCACGCCGGCCAGCCAGCGGAGATCGCCATTTCACAGGCACTGGCCGAGGACGATGAGGTTTCGACGCAGCATGCGCGTTTGAGCCTTCAGGGCCGGCAGACGATCCTGGAGGATCTCGGTTCCACCAATCGGACCTGGCTCAACGGCGTGCCGCTGTCCGCGCCGCATCCGGTGCGCGACGGCGATGTCCTGCGCGTCGGTCAGACCGAGTTACGTCTCGGCGGGAGCGGGCGTTGAGTAGGCTAACCTTGCAGCCGGGCAATGCCCAATGGATCGGCACGCGCCCGGAGCAACAGGACGCCTTTGGCTTCGCCGGCTGTTCGGCCCAGGGCGCCAATCCGCCGGGCGGGGTGCTGGTGGTTCTGGCCGACGGCATGGGCGGTCTGCGCGAGGGACGCGCGGCGAGTCAACTGGCGGTCAAAAACTCAACACCACGCTGGTTGCGCTGGCCGAAAGCGCGCTGCTGGAGCTGCTGCTCCATCTGGTGCAGGCACGCGAAGAACTGGCCGTCAATCAGGCCGGGTATTACACTCTGGTCAATCTGATCAATCGGTTGTATGCGGGGCGTTAGACGTGCCTTGGAAGTCAAGGAAGTGGCTGTCAGGAAAACTCCAGGGCCGTTGCGCTCAACCCTGCGAACGAAGCGCGCTCTTTGCGTAGACAGACCATCCTGATCTGTCCCGTCAGGGTTGGAAGCCCTGGCGCAGCAGATGGTTGCCGAAACTTCGGCGCCGCTGTGCGAACCCCATTGCCCATGCGTGCGCGATTGACAAGCCGCCGAGCACACTGAAGTGGGAGCCCTCGCATGAAATTACCCTATGGCCTGAGCAATTTCGCCACGCTGATCGCGGACGGCTATTTTTATCAGGATCGCACCGACCGCATTCCACAGTTGGAGGAGGCCGGTCGGCAACTGATCTTCATCCGCCCGCGCCGCTTCGGCAAAAGTCTGCTGCTTTCGATGCTGGAGCACTATTACGACCTGAACCGCGCTGACGACTTTGAAGCGCTGTTCGGCGGGTTGTCCATCGGTCGCCAGCCGACCGCGCTGCGCAACCAGTATTTCGTGATGAAGTGGGACTTTTCGCTGATCCAGTCGCAGGGGACGCTGCGCGAGATCGAATCCGCGCTGCATCGCCATCTCAACGACTGCATCGAGGAATTCGCGCTGCGCTATGCCGCGCGTCTGACGCACCCGATCGAGATTCGCGACGACAATGCGCTGTCGTCCTGGCGCTCCGCCCTGATGGCGGTTTCGCAGACCCCGCACCGGCTCTATCTGCTGATCGACGAATACGACAACTTTGCCAACGAGGTGCTGATGGGCGGTCAGTCGCCGGAGCGTTACGACGCGCTGCTGTACGGCGAGGGCTTGCTGAAAACGGTGTTCAAGGCGGTGAAGGCGGCGGCGGGCGGCATGGGGCTGGATCGGGTCTTTATCACCGGCGTCTCGCCGGTGGTGTTGAGCGATATGACGAGCGGGTACAACGTCGGCAAGAGCATTGATCGGGAGCCTGAATTCAACGATCTCTGCGGCTTTTCCGAGACCGAGGTCAGCGCCGTGCTGACGCGTTTGAGCGGGGAGGGCGCCGCCTGGTCGGCCAGAGAGGCCCTGGACACCATGCGTACCTTTTATAACGGTTACCGATTCAGCGATCTGGCCGAAACCAGCGTCTACAACCCCACGCTGAGTCTCTATTTCCTCGATTACTTGCGTCGGCGGGGCCGTTATCCGCACCAGATGCTCGACGAAAACCTGGCGATGGATCGCAACAAACTGGTCTATATCGCTCAGCTTCCGCACGGCGAGGCGGTGTTGATCCAGGCGCTCAGCGGCGACGAGGCGCTGGTGATTGCGCAACTGGCGCAACGCTTCGGCGTGGCCGACGTGCTCGCGGCTGCCAAGGACGAGCGGTTCATGGTGTCGTTGCTCTATTACTTCGGCATCCTGACCTGGGCCGGTCGGACCGGATTCAACGAGGAGGTCTTTAAGATCCCCAATCTGGTCGCCCGCGCGCTCTATGTGGAACGTCTGCGGGAACGCTGGCTGCCGGATCCGGCGGATCAGACCAGCGTCCAGCACATCGGCCGGGTGGTCTGTCAGACCGGCGACCTGGCCCCCTTGTGCGACTTCATCGAGCAGCGCTATTTCAGCGTGATCTCCAACCGCGACTATCGCTGGACCAACGAACTGCTGATCAAGTTCGCTTTTCTGACCCTGTTGTTCAACGACCGGCTCTATATGACCGTCTCGGAGTTGGAGAGCGCCCGTGGTTATGTGGATCTCGCGCTGATCCTGCGCCCGGACATGCGCCGCTTCCAGGCGCTGGATCTGCTGCTGGAGTTCAAGTATCTAGGGCTGAAGGAACTGGGGCTGAGCGGCGAGCAGGTGCGCGCGCGTTCCCGCGCCGACTTGAGCGTCCTGCCCGCCGTGGCCGCGAAGCTCGATGAGGCCGAGGCGCAGGCGCGCCGCTATGGCGCGACCCTGCGCGCGAGCTATGGCGTCTCCGATCTACACGCCTTCGCGGTGGTGGCGCTGGGGGTGGAGCGGATCGTCTGGCGTACTCTGTGACTCGGCTCTTCATCGAAGACATCGACGGTTCCGATTTTCTTGCTCAAACACGAACGGCGGATGTCAAACCCGCTTTGACTTTCGAGGGGAAACGGGAAATCCCGATGCGCTGGACGCGAAGCCATGATCCTGAATCCGACAGTTTTGGAGCCTTTCCGCATGACCGATGCCACTGAACGGG
This sequence comes from Thiocystis minor, assembly GCF_016653465.1. Taxonomy (GTDB): domain Bacteria; phylum Pseudomonadota; class Gammaproteobacteria; order Chromatiales; family Chromatiaceae; genus Chromatium; species Chromatium minus. Next base: position 8,447 of record NZ_NHSQ01000029.1, read on the forward strand.
AGAAAGAGCGCATCCGCGCCGTCGCCGGCCTGCTGCACACCGCCTGCAAACCCTTGCGCATCCTGCGGACCCTCGCCTGGGAGCCGGAGGTGAAGGAAACCTTCCTGGAACAGGGCGGCCGCGAGCTGCCGCAGGTGAGCTATCCCGCCTTCGACCCCACGCCCAGCATCGAGGCGGTGCGCGAGGCGCGTCGCCAGATCGTGCCGGTGACCACCATCGACCTCTGGCTCGACCGTCAGGCCAATGCCATCGAACTTAGCGCGCGGATGCTGGCGGCGGTGGGGACCACGGGGTTCTTCGAGTACGGCCGCCAGCTTTACGGCGAACCGACCGCGCCCCTGCGCTATGTGCCGATCACGCCGCTCGACCTGGCGCAAAGCGTCCTCGACACCATCACGAATCTCGCCCATATCGAAATCCATACCGCCCCGCCCAGCTACCACACGGCGGACTCGGTCGCGGCGGATCTCGACGTTGCGGTGCGCGCCCATTTCGGCGATCAGGCGCCCGCCATCGAGCTGGTCGACCGGCTGTCCGCCAATGCCCTCGCCACCTCGCGGGCGATCCGGATCCGCCGGGGCGCGCGCTTTACCGATCGCGATTTCGTCCAACTGCTCCACCATGAAGCCTATATCCATGTCGCCACCTCGCTGAACGGCAAGGCCCAGACCGAGTTGCCGCTGCTGGCGGCCGGGCATCCGGGCACGACGCGCACCCAGGAGGGGCTGGCCGTTTTCGCGGAGGTGATCAGCGGTTCCATCGAACTCGACCGCCTGAGCCGCCTGGCGGATCGGGTGCTGGCGATTCAGATGGCCATCGATGGCGCGGACTTCCTGGAGGTCTATCGCTATTATCTGGAGCGCACCAGCGACCCGGACCAGGCGTTCGAGAATGCCCGGCGGGTGTTTCGCGGCGGGGTCATCACCGGTGGCGCGCCCTTCACCAAGGATCTGGTCTATCTGCTGGGACTGCTCCAGGTGGACAACTTCATCCGCGCGGGCTTCGCCGCCGGGCGGGCCGACTGTCTCAGTCTGCTGTTCTGCGGCAAGCTCGATCTCTTCGACATTCCGGCCCTGTGCGAACTCTACGCGCTGGGTCTGTGCCGACCGCCGCGCTTTCTCCCGCCCTGGATCAGCGACCCGCGCCATCTGCTCGCCATGCTCACCTTCACGGTGTTCACCAGCCGCATCAGTCTGGAGCCGATCGTCGAGGTAGCGCGCAAGCTGCTCGACAGTGCACCGATGGTGCGGATGCCGGGGGCAGGTCATGCCGAGTCGTGTTGAGGTGGATGCTTTTGACAATGGGAACAAAATATACAAGGGGCGAATTCATTCGCCACGATCAAGCAAATCTCCGACACGATCTTATGTCCCGTGACGATTGACTGAAAGGACGTGTCTCCTTGCCTGGCCATGCCTATCATGTCACCGCCAGCACGGAGGCACGATTGCCGCTGTTCCGTGATCTTGCCTGCGGGCGATTGGCGGTGACGGAGATGCGCACGCTGAACGACCGTGGCGCCTTGACATCGCTTGCCTGGGTGGTCATGCCGGATCATGTCCATTCGTGGTTGCCAAATCCACTGCCTTGCTCTGAGAGACAAGATAAGGCGTACAAGAATCCTGACAACCCCAGCGCCTGGTGCTCGCGGCCTGGGATTGCCTGAACAGCCGCGAAGGGAACGCGGAACAACAAGGAGATTTGGCATGACGCATTCGGCGTTTCTCACCCGCGTAGTGCTGCGCAATTACAAAAGCATCGGCCACTGCGATGTCCGTTTGCAGCCGCTGACTTATCTGGTCGGGGCGAATGGATCGGGCAAGAGCAATTTCCTCGATGCCCTTCACCTGGTGCGCGATGCGCTGAGCGGCTCGTTGGACAATGCGCTGAACGAGCGCGGCGGTCTTGCCGAGGTGCGTCGTCGATCAAGCGGTCATCCAACGCATTTCGGCATTCGGCTGGAGTTTGCGTTACCCGATGGGACGCCGGGGCACTATGCCTTCAATATCGGCGCGCTGAAGGGCGGTGGTTATGAGGTCCAGACTGAAGAGTGCGCCATCGGTGGCCTTGGCAAAGGCCCTTTCTACAAGGTCGAGCGGGGCAAGGCGACGGCGACGAGCGAAACAACCTTCCCGGCGGTCACGGCCGACCGCTTGGCACTGGTTTCCGTCTCGGGTCTGACCGCGTTTCGCCCCCTGTTCGATGCGCTGACATCCATGGGTTTCTACAACCTCAATCCGAAGCTGATGCGCGAGCCGCAGAAACCGCAGGACGGCCGCCTGCTCAAGCCGGTCGGCGAGAATATCGCTAGCGTCATCGGTCATTTGGAGCGGACCGCCCCGGCGCAGATGGCGATCATTCAGGAGTATCTGCAGACCGTCGTCCCCATGGTGCATGGCGTCGAGCGAAAACCGTTCGGTCCGACGGAGACCCTGGAGTTTCGTCAGGAGATGGCTGGCGCGAATCATCCCTGGCGCTTTCTGGCGCAGAGCATGTCCGATGGCACCTTGCGAGCCTTGGGTGTGCTCACGGCGCTGTTTCAAGGCAACCGCGATGATGCCCCGACATTGGTGGGCATCGAGGAGCCCGAAACGGCGCTCCATCCCGCCGCGAGTGCGGCCTTGCGAGAGGCATTGACGAGGGCCACCGAGCACACGCAGATCATTGTCACCAGCCACAGCCCAGACCTTCTGGATGATCGCTCCCTGAGTGCGGAGTCACTCTTGGCCGTGGTGTCGGAGGCGGGCGAGACGCGTATCGCGTCAATCGACGAGGCATCGCGCGCGGCCATGCGTGATCATCTCTTTTCGGCGGGTGAGTTGCTGCGGTTGAATCAATTGGCGCCCGATCCAGCGGAGCTTGCCGCCCAAGCGCAACAGCAGTCTGATTTGTTCGGCGAGGGTGAGGGCAAGCGATGAGCGCCGTCGCCGCGATCGTCGAGGGGCATGGCGAAGTCGCCGCCTTGCCCATCCTGCTGCGCCGGCTTGGCGAGTGGCAAACACAAACACCCGGAACGTTCGTGCGGACACTGCCGCCGATCCGAGTGCATCGTGACCGATTTCTCAACCGCGAGGACGAGTTCCGACGGCATCTGTTGCTGGCTGCGGCAAAATGCGGCGATACCGGATGGATACTGATTCTGCTGGACGCGGACGACGATTGCCCGGCGGAGTTGGGGGCGCTGATTCTGCAACGGGCGCGGGTCTGTGTCCCCCATCGCCGCATCTCGGTGGTGCTGGCGAACCGCGAGTATGAAGCTTGGTTTATTGCCGCCGCCAAGTCTCTTGACGGTCATCGGGGTTTCGCTTGCGACCCAGGCAACGGCGTTGAGGCGGAAACGCCACGCGATGCCAAGGGATGGATAAGCGAGCACATGGCGACCGGAAGCTATGGCGAGACGACGGATCAGCCAGCTTTTTCGGCACGCATGGATTTGCAGCAGGCATTCGAGCTCAGCCGCTCCTTTCGCAAGCTCTGCAATGAATGGCTCAGACAGGTTCAATCGGAATTGGACGGCGGAAGCGAGTCGCCGACATCATCTGGCAAAACGCACGTCGCGAGAAAACCGTGCATCTGAGGACTGGATCGCATACCTCAATCTGTCCGCTTTTCGGCCCATCGTCGGACACGACCGGATCCCATGGGATTAGCGCAGCCCGCCCAGTCGCCATCGATACCAACGCCAAACGTACTGCCGGAGCTGGTTCTCGTCAGCTCCGCGCGCATGAAGCCGGCGCGCACGGTCGATCAATCGGTTGATGGATGGCCTGGTCGGCCGCCGCTTGCGGGAGGCTTGGAAGCGATACCCCAGAAAGTCGAACCCCCTGGCCGTGCGGCCGATGAAACGTTTGTCAGGATGAACCCTGACCTTCAAGGCTTCAAGCACTCGATACATCCGCCGGATGGCGACTCGGAGCGCCTGTCGCGTCGGTGCAAAGATGACGAAGTCATCCATGAAGCGCCGAGAGCAAATCCCGCGCGGTCGTGCCAACGCCTCCATCGCCCGATCCAGCGGGGTGAGAGAGAGCGCACCCAGCAGCGGCGCGGATCACGGACGCGACGCTGACGCGTGGCAGCCGAGAGACGAATAATCCTTCACGGCCGCGATGATTCGTCTGGGTTTTTCGCTCCATCAAACCCTACCGAGAATTGCTGGGCGAGCGAGCGGTCGCGTGTCATTCCTTGTCGGATTCGGTTATCGTGAGTTCAAACAAACATGCATTCGGCGGGGTTCAGTCAGATGAGATCCGGATCCTCTCGTTGGTCGACGCTTTTGTTCCTTCTCCTTTTCGCTTGCGTCCTGGCGCTCCTCGGCCCGCTCGCGAGCGCGGGTGATGTGCTGGACACGCTCAAGTCGCGCGGGATGCTGCACTGCGGGGTCAGCGAGGGCATCCCAGGGTTTTCCGAACGCGATGCGGCAGGACGCTGGCAGGGATTCGATGTCGATTTCTGCCGCGCCGTGGCCGCCGCCGCGCTGGGCGATGGCGAGAAGGTTCAGTTTGTGCCGCTCCGCGCCTCGACCCGCTTTCCCGCCCTGCAGGCGCACAAGATCGATCTGCTGGTGCGCAATACCTCCTGGACCTTGACCCGCGAGGCGATCCTTAAGCTTCAGTTTCCGGCGATCCTCTTCTACGACGGCCAGGGTTTTCTGGTGCCGGCCGGATCGCCGGTGCATGCACCCTCCGACCTCGCCGGGGCGACCGTCTGTATCGAGAAGGGGACCACTCATGAGCGCAATCTGCGGGACTATTTCGCCGCTCGCGACCTCGCGGTCACTCCCTTGGTGTTCGATTCCGCGACTGGGGTGGCGGACGCCTTCGCAGCCGGCCGCTGCCTCGCCTACAGCTCGGATGCCTCCCAACTCGCCGCCGTGCGCTCGCGTCTTCCCGCCGGTCGCGATGGCTGGCGCATCCTGGAGGAACGGATCTCCAAGGAGCCGCTGGCGCCCGTGCTCTGGGGCGGCGATCCGGAATGGACGACCCTGGTGCGCTGGGTGCTGTTCGCGCTGATTCTGGCGGAGGAGTCGGGCGTCACCCAGGCCAATCTGGATCAGGTGCTTGCCACGGATCTCACCCCCCTGTCCCGCCTGTCGCATGACGAACGCGCCCTGCTCGCGGATAGTCTGGGTCTGTCGGCGGGCTGGGCGGCGCGCGCGGTCAAGGCCGTCGGCAACTATGGGGAGATGTTCGAGCGCAATCTCGGCGCGGGCAGTCCGCTCGGCATCGAACGCGGCCTCAACCGGCTCTGGAATCAGGGCGGACTTCTGTATGCCCCGTCCATCGACTGACCGCGGGAGAACCGAGCGATGAGCGCACTCGACATCTGGCTGATCGTGGGGGTCTTCGCCGGCGTGATCCTGCTGATCGCGTTTGACGCGATCGACATGATGGTGGCGGCCCTGCTCGGGGTCTGCGTCCTGATCGTCCTCGGCCTGCTGGAACGCAGCGACCTGCAGGAGGCGTCCAAGGTCGCCGGCGGTCCGCTCGCCTTGCTGTTCGGGGGCATGGTGGTCGCGCGCGTGCTCGCCAGGACGGGCATCTTCGAGCGCCTCGGCGAGGTCTTTCTGCGGGCCACCGGCGGGAGCGGAAAACGCTATCTGTTGCTCCTGGTCGCCCTGGTGGCACCGGTCTGCGCCCTGCTGCCGAACGCCACCGCCGTGATCCTGCTCGCCCCGGTCATCATCGGCGTGGCCAGGTCGCTCCGGGCGGACTTTGTCGGCCCCATGATCCTCGCCGCCCTGGTCAGCAACTCGGCCGGGATGCTGACCTTGGTCGGCGACCCGGCGACCTTTCTGGTCGGCAGCGCCATCGGTCTGTCCTTCATCCAGTATCTCCAGCAGGTGAGTCTGGGCGGTCTGCTGGCGGTGCTGGCGATTCTGCCGCTCCTGCCGCTTCTGATGCCGGACATCTGGCGTCTGCGCGTCCCGCTGCCGGCCAAAACCCCCTTGCCGCGCATCGAACGCAAGGGCTTCGTGACCTTCGCCCTCCTGGTGCTCGTCGTCATGGTCGCGCTCTTCCTGATCGGCGAATCCCTGCCGACCCATATCGTGCCGCCGGCGGTGGCCATCATTGGCGCCACCTTGGCGCTGCTCGTCATCCATGGCGCGCGCGTCGAGCCGGTGGACGCCGTGCTGCGCGACATCGACTGGAAGACCCTGGTGTTTCTCGGCGCCATCTTTGTCCTGGTCCAGGCGTTCGCCAAAACGGGTCTGTTGCAGGGGCTCTCGCTGCAACTCTATGACTGGTTCGGGGCTGAGCTGACGCTGGTCGCCCTGCTGCTGCTCGCCGGCATCGGGCTGTTGTCGAGCCTGCTTGCTAACATCCCGGTGGTTGCCGCCGCGTTGGTCATGACCAAGGGCTATCTGGTGGCGGCCGAGGCCGTGCCCGAGGTTGCGCTCGCCGCCGGATTCACCGATTGGCCGGCGGCGACCCTGCCGGTGTTCATCGCCATGATGTTCGGCGCCACGCTCGGCGGTAATGCGACGCTGGTCGGCGCCTCCGCCAACATCGTGAGCGTCGGCATCTGCGCCACCCAGGGCGAGCGGGTGAGCTTCATGCGCTTCGCCCGCTATGGCGTGCCCATCATGATCGTCCAGTTGAGCATTGGGGCAGTCTATGTCCTGGCGTTGAGTCGCTCTCTGCGCTTGACGGAGTAGAAGACTGACTGGGTCTCGCCTTTGCGATTGGGCAACCCGTGGATACTCCGTGCCGATGCCAGTGCTTTTTGCGTCCGATCCATCGACTGAATGGATTGCTCAAGCCGCCTTCGTGCAGACCTCGAAGCGTTGCCCGTCGAACGGTTGGCGGGTCTTGAGCAGGTCATGAATGGCATGCGGCTTGTCGGAGGCGCATCGCGCGCCAGCGTCTGACCAAACCGCCCCCGCGCAACCGGGGTACGGTTGCTGTCGGGATGGATTCGCGAACCTCGACGGGTTGTCGGACAGATTGCGGATTCGCGCCGACAGACGCGTTTTTAGACTGGCCTCGGTCATGGCGTCGCCCTTGCGTTCGTCAGGGTCTCGCGTTAGCTTCGCACGTCTTTCCCGCGCCAACCTGGCGTGCATGGGTTTCTCTCATCCTGGAGCGGTGTAACGATGCCAATTCATTCCCCCGACTCGGCTTGCCAGGCGCGGCAGTCCGTCCTGGACGCGGGTTCCCGCGGTGGCTGGTCCACGCGCGTCCTGGTGGCCGGGATCGCGCTTGCACTCATCGGCTGCGGCAAACCCGAGCCGGTCGCTGTTGCGGCGATGCCGCCCCCGGCGGTGGTCGCGGTCGCGGCCAAGTCGCAAGCCATCGAGGACGAGGCGCGCTTCGTCGGCCGGGTGGTGGCGGTGAACCGGGTCGAGCTGCGCGCGCGGGTGGAGGGCTTTCTGAAAGAGCGCCGCTTCACCGAGGGCGATCCGGTGGCGGCGGGCGATGTCCTCTTCCTGATCGAGCCGGAACAATATGAGGCCATCGTGGAGCAGCGTCAGGCGGATGTCACGAAGGCCGAGGCCGATGCGCAGAACGCCGGGGCCCAGCTCAAGCGCGGTCTGGAGCTGCTGACGCAGAAGAATATCGCCCAGGCCAAGGTCGACGAGTTACAGGCGGCGGCATCCGTCGCCAAGGCGAGCATCGCCCAGGCCAAGGCCGCGCTCACGGCGGCCCAACTGGATCTGAGCTATACCCGGATCACGGCCCCGGTTGCCGGGCGGATCGGTCTGGCGCAATACACGATCGGCAATCTCGTGACTCCCTCCTCCGGGGTGCTGGCGACCATCGTCAGCCGCGATCCCATCTATGTTCAGTTTCCCCTGACGCAACGCGAACTGCTCCAGGCCCGGCGTGACGTTAAGGACCGGGGCATGGACGGCAAGAACGTCGTGGTGAGGGTCCGCCTGCCCGATCAAACGCTGTACGAGCATTCGGGGCGCCTCGACTTCGTCGATGTCACGACCGACGCGGGGACCGACTCGGTGACCCTGCGCGCCGCGTTGCCCAATCCCGACGGTCTGCTGGTGGACGGTCAGTACGTCGGTCTGGTGCTCGAAAGCGGCGAGCCTAAGTCGGCGATCCTGATCCCCCAATCGGCGATGCAGATCGACCAGCAAGGCGTTTATGTCCTGATCGTCGATGGCGAGAGCAAGGCGCAGGTGCGCCGTGTGGAGACCGGTCCGATCAAGGGGGCGAACATCGCGGTGACGAAGGGGCTTCAGGAGGGCGAGCTGGTCATCGCCGAGGGCATTCAGAAGGTGCGCCCCGGCCAGGCGGTCAAGACCGCGCCGGCGCTCGATGGGGGCGCGGCGCCATGATCTCCGACACCTTCATCGACCGACCGCGACTGTCGATCGTCATCTCGGTCGTGATCACGCTCGCCGGGCTGATCGCGATCACGCAGATTCCGATGGCGCAGTTCCCGGACATCGTCCCGCCGCAGGTTTCGGTCACCGCGTCCTATCCGGGCGCCAGCGCGTCGGTGGTGGAGTCCACCATCGCTCAGCCGATCGAGTCCCAGGTCAACGGCGTCGACAACATGCTCTACATGAAGTCGACCAGCGGCAACGACGGCAGCTATTCGCTGAACGTGACCTTCGCGCTCGGCACCGACCCGGATATCAATACGGTCAATGTGCAGAATCGGGCGAATCTCGCCACCGCCCAGCTTCCGGAAGAGGTCAAGCGTCAGGGGCTGACGGTCAAGAAAAAATCCACCGCCATGCTTCAGGTGGTGGCGATCTACTCGCCCAAACACGCCTATGACTCGCTGTTCCTGAGCAACTACGCGACGATCAACGTCATCGACACCCTGGCGCGGGTGCCGGGCGTGGGCGAGGTTTCGCAGTTCGGGCCGCTCGACTACAGCATGCGCATCTGGCTGGACTCGGACCGTCTGACCGCGCTCAGTCTCACGCCGTCCGACGTGATCTCGGCGATCCAGAGTCAGAACGTCCAGGCGGCGGTGGGTCGCATCGGCGCGCAGCCCATGACGCCGGACCAGCAGTTCCAGATTACGCTCCAGACCCAGGGCCGGCTGAGCGACGCGGCTGAATTCGAGAACATCGTGGTGCGCGCCAATCCGGACGGTTCCAACGTCCTGGTCAAGGATCTCGGGCGGGTGGAACTGGGCGCCAAGCAGTCCGACCGGATGAGCCGGCTGGACGGCAGCGACACGGCCGCGATGGCGATCTATCTGGCCCCCGGCGCCAATGCGGTGGCGGTAGCGGATGGCATCCAGGCGGCGATGGATAAACTCGCCGAACGCTTCCCCGACGATCTGGACTACGCGGTCGTCTACGACACCACGGATTTCGTCAAGGCGAGTCTGGAAAAGGTGATCCACACCCTGTTCGAGGCGTTCGCGCTGGTGATCCTGGTCGTGTTCGTTTTTCTCGGCAGTTGGCGCGCGACCCTGATCCCGCTGATCGCCGTGCCGGTCGCCCTGATCGGCACCTTCGCGTTTCTGCTGATGATCGGTTTTTCGGCCAATACCATCTCGTTGCTTGCCGTGGTGCTCGCCATCGGGATCGTGGTCGACGACGCCATCGTGGTGGTCGAGAACGTCGAACGCATCATGGAGGAGGACGGCCTAGCGCCGCGCGAGGCGGCCAAGAAGGCGATGGGCCAGATCACCGGTCCCATCATCGCCATCACCTTGGTGCTGCTGTCGGTCTTCCTGCCGGTTGCCTTCATTCCCGGCATCACCGGGCAGTTGTTCCAGCAGTTCGCCGCCGTGGTCGCCTTCTCGATGCTGATCTCGGCGATCAACGCGCTCACCCTGTCGCCGGCGCTGTGCGCCATCCTGCTCAAGCCGACCCATCACAAACGCGGACCCATGCGTTACCTCATGCGCGGGATCGACCAGGTTCGCGATGGTTATGCCGGGATCGTTGCGCGTCTGGTGCGCTTCTCGCTGCTCGTGTTGGTGCTGGTGGCGGGCGTCGGACTGGCCACCGGCTGGCTGTTTAAGATCACCCCGACCGGCTTTCTGCCCGAGGAAGACCAGGGCGCCTTCATGGCGCAGATCCAGTTGCCCGAGGGTGCTTCGGTCAACCGTACCCTGGAGGTTGTCAAACAGGTCGAAGCGCTGATCGGCCAGGATCCGGCGGTCGCCCATGTGCTGACGGTGCCGGGTTTCAGCATCCTCGACGGCGTGGTGCAGTCCAACAGCGCACTGGCGGTGATTCGGCTCAAGCCCTTCGAGGAGCGGACCACGCCCGATCTCAAGGCAACCGCCGTGATCGACCGGGTCGCCGTCCAGGCCGCCGGTATCCCGAGCGCCCGTGTCATGCCCTTCAATCTGCCGCCGATCATCGGACTCGGCACCGGGGGCGGATTCGAGTACCAGCTCCAGGATCTCCAGGGCCGCACGCCGGCCGAACTGGCCGCCGCCATGCGCGGTCTGGTGCTGGCCGCCAATCAGGATCCGGCGCTCGCGCGGGTCTTCTCCACCTGGGCGACCGATAACCCGCAGATCTTTCTCGACATCGACCGCGAGAAGACACAGACGCTGGGGGTTCAGGTCAGCGACATCTTCACCGCGCTCCAGGCCACGCTGGGCGGCTATTATGTCAACGATTTCAATAAATTCGGACGGGTTTGGCAGGTCCAGATCCAGGGCGAGGAGAGCGATCGGCAGCAGTTCGACGATGTCTATCGCATCCATGTCCGTAACAGCCAGGGCGAAATGGTGCCCATCCGAGCGGTGATGACCCCGGAACTCATCCTGGGTCCGCAACTCCTGCAGCGTTACAACAACTACCGCAGCGTCACCATCCAGGGCGGACCGGCGCCGGGGCGCAGCTCCGGCGACGCGCTGGCCGCCATGGAACGACTCTCCGCCACGACCCTGCCGAGCGGCTATGGGTTCGAGTGGACCGGCACCGCTTTCCAGGAAAAAGAGGCCGGCGGCAAGACGCCCATCGTGCTCGGACTGGCGGTGCTCTTCGCCTACCTGTTCCTGGTCGGACTCTATGAAAGCTGGTCCATGCCGGCGGCGGTGCTGCTCTCGGTCACCGTCGGCGTACTGGGGGCGATGTCCGCGCTCTGGATCGCCGGACTGCCCAACGACCTCTACGCCCAGGTCGGCATCGTGGTGCTGATCGGACTGGCGAGCAAGAACGCCATTTTGATCGTCGAGTTCGCGATGGAGGAACGGGCGGGCGGCAAACCCTTGTTGGAAGCCGCTACCCATGCCGCACGGATGCGGATTCGCGCCGTGCTCATGACCAGCTTCGCCTTCATCCTTGGATTAGTGCCGCTCATCATCGCGAGCGGGGCCGGAGAGGCCAGCCAGCGCGGCGTCGGCACCGCCGTCTTTGGCGGCATGCTCGCCGCCTCGCTGATCGGGATTTTCCTGATTCCGATGCTCTATGTGGTGTTTCAGCGGTTGCGCGAGAAGGTGCATGGCAGGGCGGTCGATTCGGTCGCTGGCTTAACGTGATTGCCTGTCACTCGATCTTCGAGTTTTTAAGGTTTGACTTTAGCCATGGCGATACGCTAAGCGCAGGCACAGACCTCTGCTGCGCGGTATCGCAACTCGGGTGTCGGTTGTTGGCGCCCCAGCTCACGCCCGCTCATGTGCTTGCTCGACGAAGCCAGAGGAAACAGGGTCTTGATGGTCTGCGCCAGTTGCGCGAACTGTGCGAACCGCACAGCGCAAACGGGTATCGGGTGGCACCACGGAAACCGAAAGCACTCCCAGTGCAATCGGTCTCATCACCCTTGGTGTGAAGGCAACAGGAAAGCCCGGTGCCGGAAAACGGCACGCCGGGTTTGACATGGCGGGAGCTGGAAACGTGATCATTGGAGCCGGATTGAGGGCCAGCACGAAAGGGCTGGAAGCACCACTGGCCCCTACCGTCGGCGCGCCAATTCCCGACCCTACCGGAGGGAGGGGAGGCGAGAGCCTTCCCTACCCCTATCGATGGCGGATGACGCCAAAATGAGAATTGCTACGGGCTTTCGGCTTCACTTGACGCTTCCCTGTCCGCTCGCCAAAATGGCGCCCTTTGGCCAATGACGCGATGAGCCACGGTGGATGATCGTTTAGACAGGTCGAGAATCAGGAACCGAACACATGGATTACGGCAACACTGATCCACTGTCTCGGCAACCGCTTGTCGTCGATTCGCGGTCGGCCGACCGGCCCGGCATGCAGGAGCAATCTATCGCAACCGCTTCCGATGTTCTCGTTAGCATCCGCGGCCTAAGTTTTCGGCGTGGCGACAGGCTGATTTTCGACGACCTGAATCTCGATATCCGCCGGGGTTCGGTCACCGCCGTTATGGGGCCGAGCGGAAGCGGCAAGACCACCCTGCTCAAGCTGATCACCGGCCAGATCCATCCGGATGCTGGACACATCGAAGTGGACGGCGAGGATGTCCATCGGCTCGACAAAGCCGGACTGTACCGGCTGCGCCGGCGCATGGGCATGTTGTTTCAGAGCGGGGCGCTGCTGACCGACCTGACGGTGTTCGAGAACGTCGCCTATCCGCTACGCGAGCATACCGACCTGCCGCCTTCGCTGCTGCGCAAACTGGTGCTGCTCAAGCTGGAGGCCGTGGGTCTGCGCGGCGCGCGGGATCTGCTGCCGAACGAATTGTCCGGCGGCATGGCGCGGCGGGTGGCGCTCGCCCGGGCGATCGCGCTGGATCCGCTGATGATTCTTTACGACGAACCCTTCACGGGTCAGGATCCGATTTCCATGGGGATGCTGGTCGCCCTGATTCGTCAACTGAACGACGCCGCCGGCCTGACCAGCATTCTGGTCTCCCACGACGTGCGCGAGACCGCGAGTATCGCCGATGATCTGTATGTCATCGCCGAGGGCCGCATCATTGCGCACGGGACGCCGGCGGAACTCGCCGCGGATCGTTCGGCCTGGGTCCGCCAGTTCATGGACGGCTTGCCGGATGGACCGATGCATTTTCACTACCCGGCGCCCCCGCTGGAAGCGGATTTTCGCACCCGAGGGGCGCGCTGATGCGATTCGATAGCCTGGCGCGTCTCGGACGCGTTGGATTGGGCGCGCTGGAGCGGCTGGGACGGGCGCATCTGCTGCTTGTGAGTATCGTCCTGGGCGTCGGTGAGATTCTGCGCCGCCCCGGTCTGCTGTGGGCGCAGATCTTCAATATCGGCGTGCTCTCGCTGCTGATCGTCGGCGTCTCGGGTCTGTTCGTGGGCATGGTGCTGGGATTGCAGGGCTATTATGTGCTGGCCCAGTTCGGCGCGGAACAGAGTCTGGGGGTGATGGTCGCGACCTCGCTGGTCCGCGAACTGGGGCCGGTGGTCACCGCGCTGCTGGTCGCCGGACGCGCGGGCTCGGCGCTGACCGCCGAGATCGGTCTCATGAAGGCGACCGAGCAGTTATCCGGCCTGGAAATGATGGCGGTGGACCCCATTCGGCGCATCCTGACCCCGCGCTTTTTCGGCGGCGTGCTGGCCATGCCCCTGCTGGCGGCGATCTTCAGCGCGGTCGGCGTGATGGGCGGTTATTTCGTGGGGGTCGGTTTGCTGGGGGTCGACGATGGCGCGTTCTGGAGCCAGATGCAGTCCAAGGTCGATTTCGAGGAAGATTTGATCAACGGCGTTGTCAAGAGCTTAGTGTTCGGTGTCGTCGTCACCTGGATCGCCTTGTTCCAGGGGTACGATAGCGCGCCGACCGCCGAGGGTGTGAGTCGCTCGACGACACGTTCGGTGGTGCATGCGGCACTGGTGGTACTGGGAGTCGATTTCGTGTTGACGGCATTGATGTTCGGAGACTGAGCGCATGGGCAAGCAACACCGGATCGAGGTCATGGTCGGCGCCTTTATGGTGCTCGGCTTTCTCGCGCTGTTTTTTCTGGCGATGCGGGTCAGCAATCTGAGCCTGGATACCAACGCCGAGGGCTACCGCCTGAGCGCCCGTTTCGCGAACGTGGGCAGCCTCAAGGTCCGCTCGCCGGTGACCATGGCCGGGGTGCGGATTGGACGGATCGAAGAGGTGCGCTTCGACAAGACGACCTATGAGGCGGTCGTCATCGTCCGCATCGATGCCGGGATCGATACCATCCCGGAGGATACTTTCGCGAACGTCTTCACCTCCGGCCTGCTCGGCGAGCAATATCTCGGGCTGGAGCCAGGCGGCAGTCAGGAGTATCTGCGCGATGGCGACGAAATCGCCAATACGCAGTCGGCACTGGTGCTCGAACAGATGATCGGGCAATTTCTTTTCAAAAAAGCCGGAGAAAGTGGCTGATGATGAAGCGACGTCATTTTCTGATCTTCGCACTCTGCCTCCTGCCTCTGGCCTGGAGCGGAAACCTCCTGGCCGCGCAGGACGAAGCGACCGATCTGGTCAAGCGCACGGCGGAGCGGATGCTCAAAACGCTGGAGGCTCGCCGCGGCGAGGTGGAGCGCAATCCGTCCCTGATCTATGGCATGGTCGAGAGCACCGTGGCCCCGCATTTCGATTTTGAGCGGATCACCCAGGGCGCGCTGGGCCAATCCTGGCGCCAGGCCACGCCCGCGCAGCAGCGCCAACTGGTCAACGGTTTCAAGCAGGTGCTGATTCGCACCTATGCGCGCTCGCTCCTGAGCTATTCCGGCGAGGAGATTCGCTACCTGCCGGTCAAGCCCGGCAGCCGGCCATCCACCGTCACCGTCTCGACCGAGGTGCGCGAACCGGGCGCGGCCCCGATTCCGGTCGATTACCGGATGCACAACAGCGGCGGCGGTTGGAAGGTTTACGATGTCGTGATCAACAATGCCAGTCTGGTGGGCAACTACCGCAGCAATTTCGCCAACGAGATCCGTCAGGTCGGGATCGACGGACTGGTCGCGAAGTTGGGCGACATGAATACGCAGGGGCGGGATTGAGCCAGTCTCGTCTCGCGCCCTGTGGCCCCGGCCGCTGGTGTCTGTCCGGGACACTGGACTTCACGACCGTCACCGAGCTGGCCAGCGAGGGGGGCGCCTTGTTCCGGGATCAGGCCGCGCGGGGGCTGGCGCACCTGGAGATCGACCTGTCCGACCTGGAGGCCGCCAACAGCGCGGGTCTGGCGTTGCTGCTCGAATGGGCGGAGATGGCCCGCGAGCACGGCATTCGTCTGACCTATCGCCAGCTTCCGGACTCGCTGAACCGGATCGCGACCTTCTCGAACCTCCAGAGCATTCTGCCGCTTGAAGAGATAAACCACGTCAGCAACGACTTGTGACGCCGGTTCCGACCGTGGCGTCAACGATGCCGAGCATGCTCGACGCGGATTGACGCTGTGTTTCCCTTCTCCAATTCACTGCCATTATTCCGGTTTCACCAAATCATTCATGGATAAACTTCTGATCAGCGGCGGCCCCGCCTTGCAGGGCGACGTGCGCGCCTCGGGCGCCAAGAACGCCGCCCTTCCGATCCTGGCCGCCACCCTGCTGGCCGAGGCACCGGTGACGCTCACGAATATTCCGCGCCTGCGCGATATTGCTACGACCCTGGCGCTGCTGGGTCGGATGGGCGCCCATTTGACGCGCGAAGGCGACGCGGTGCGGGCGGAACCGTCCACGCTCACCAGTTGTGTCGCACCCTATGAGCTAGTGAAAACCATGCGCGCCTCGATCCTGGTGCTGGGTCCGCTGGTCGCCCGCTACGGTCGCGCGGACGTGTCGCTGCCTGGCGGCTGCGCCATCGGCGCGCGTCCGGTCAACCTCCATCTCGACGGACTGCGCGCCATGGGCGCCGACATCGCCGTTGAAAGCGGCTATATCCGAGCGCGCGCCTCGCGGTTGCAAGGCGCTCGGCTGGTGATGGACATGGTGTCCGTCACCGGCACCGAGAATCTGATGATGGCGGCGACCCTGGCGCAGGGCGAGACGCTGATCGAAAATGCCGCGCGCGAACCCGAGGTAGTCGATCTCGCGGACTTTCTGATCGCGCTAGGCGCGCGCATCGAGGGCGCCGGCACGGACCGGATTCGTATCCAGGGCGTCGAGCGGCTTGGCGGCGCGGACTACCGGGTGATGCCGGATCGCATCGAAACCGGCACCTTCCTGGTCGGGGCGGCCATGACCGGCGGACGGATCCGGGTGCTGGAGACGCGACCGGAGTGTCTGGACGCAGTCCTGCAGAAACTGCGCGAGGCCGGCGCCGCGATCGCGATCGGGCCGGACTGGATCGAACTCGACATGCAGGGACGGCGTCCGCGCGCCGTGGACATCCATACCGCGCCGCATCCGGCCTTTCCGACCGACATGCAGGCCCAGTTCTGCGCGCTCAACAGCATTGCCGAGGGCGTCGGAACGGTCACCGAGGCAATTTTCGAGAACCGTTTCATGCATGTCCCGGAGTTGCAGCGCATGGGCGCCGATATCCGGGTCGAGGGCAATGTCGCCATCTGTCGCGGCGTCGAAGGGCTGACCGCCGCGCCCGTGATGGCCACCGATCTGCGCGCCTCCGCCGGCCTGGTGCTGGCGGGTCTGGTCGCCTCCGGCGAGACCCTGATCGACCGCATCTATCATCTGGATCGCGGCTATGACAACATCGAATCCAAACTTCTCGCCCTGGGCGCGCGCATCCAGCGCGTCGCCGGGGAAAGCCGGATGGCGACGCCATGAATCTGAACGCCCCCCTGACCATCGCGCTCTCCAAGGGCCGCATCCTCGAACAGACCCTGCCGCTGCTCGCGCATGCCGGCATCGCGCCGCTTGAGGATCTGGAAACCAGCCGCAAGCTGATCCTGGAGACCAGCAATCCACGGGTCAAATTCGTCATCATCCGTGCCAGCGACGTGCCGACCTACGTCCAATATGGCGCGGCGGATCTCGGCGTCTCGGGCAAGGACGTGCTGCTGGAGCACGGCGGCGAAGGGCTTTACGAACCCCTAGATCTGGGGATCGCCCGTTGTCGATTGATGGTCGCCGGGCTTCCGGATACCCCGGTGCCGACCTCTCGACGGCTGCGGATCGCCACCAAATATGTCCACAGCGCGGAACGCTATTTCGCCGCCAAGGGTCAACAGGTGGAAATCATCAAGCTCTACGGTTCGATGGAACTCGCCCCGTTGGTCGGTTTGGCCGACCTGATCGTCGATCTGGTCGAGAGCGGCAACACGCTCAAGGCGAACGGACTGGTCGCGCTGGAACACATCGCCGATATCAGCTCACGTTTGGTGGTCAACAAGGCGTCCTGGAAGATGAAACACGAGTCCGTGAGCGCTCTTTTGGAATCGTTACGCGAGGCCGTTGGCAAGTGAGTCACACCATGGCACCCACCTATGAAGACATCCTGACGCTGTTCCGCGAAGTCGCGGAAGCTCAGAAAGAGACCGATCTGAAGTTTCAGGAGACCCGCCGGATCATCAACGAACAGTCCCAGAAAACCGATCTGAAGTTTCAGGAAACCCGCCGAATCATCAACGAACAGTCTCAGAAAACCGATCTGAAGTTCCAGGAAACCGATCGGTTGATCAGGGAACTCAGCCGGACCTTCGGCGGCTGGAGCAACCGGCTGGGCGAATTCGTCGAGGAAATGGTGCGGCCGGCGGTCGTGCGATTGTTTCGCAGTCGCGGGCTGGAGGTGCATCAGGTGATGCGCGACGTAACGGCGATCGACGACAACGGCGAGGAAGGCATCGAGGTCGATCTGCTGATCACCAACGCGGAGACCGCGATCGGCGTGGAGTGCAAGAGCCGCCTGACCCTGGAAGACGTGCAGGAGCATCTGGCGCGGCTGGAAAAATTCAAGCGACTCTTTCCGCAGTACGCGGGCTATCGGCTGATGGGCGCGGTGGCGGCGATGGTGCTGCCCGACGAAGTGGCCCGCTTTGCCTATCGCCAGGGTTTGTTCGTGCTCGCGCAAAGCGGGGACGCGATCCTCATCCGCAATGACGATCGGTTCACGCCGAAGGAATGGTAATTCAATCGCGTCGACCGACATCGCGACGCCTGACCTGACAGCGAGTGACATCCCCGTGACCGATATTCAACGTCTCTCCACCTTGGACGCCGATTTTCAACCTCGGCTCGCCGCGCTCCTGGCCTGGGATTCCGTTTCCGACGACCGGGTTCAAGGGACCGTCGCCGAGATCATCCGCGCGATCCGCGCGCGCGGCGACGCAGCGCTACTGGACTATACCGCCCGCTTCGACCGCTGGACGCCCGCCACGGCCGCCGAGCTGGAACTCCCCCGCGCCCGCCTGGCGCAGGCGTGGCAGACCATCCCGACCGACCAGCGCGCGGCGCTGGAGTTGGCCGTCGCCCGCATCCGCGCCTATGCCGAGCATCAAAGGCTGGAAAGCTGGAGCTATCGCGAACCGGACGGCACCCTGCTCGGTCAGCAGGTCACGCCGCTCGATCGCGCCGGACTCTATGTCCCTGGCGGCAAGGCGGCCTATCCTTCGTCGGTGCTGATGAACGCCATCCCGGCCAAGGTCGCGGGCGTGGGCGAACTCATCATGGTGGTGCCGACCCCCGACGGCGAACTCAACGAACTGGTGCTAGCCGCCGCCCACATCGCTGGCGTCGATCGCGCCTTCGCCATCGGCGGCGCGCAGGCGGTCGCCGCGCTCGCCTACGGCACCGAGACGATCCCCGGCGTGGACAAGATCGTCGGCCCCGGCAACATCTATGTCGCCACCGCCAAGCGCGCCGTCTACGGTCAGGTCGGCATCGACATGATCGCCGGCCCCTCCGAGATCCTGGTGGTCTGCGATGGCGCGACCGATCCCGACTGGATCGCCATGGATCTCTTCTCCCAGGCCGAGCACGACGAGGACGCCCAATCCATCCTGCTGAGCTGGGATGCTGATTTCCTGGAGCGGGTCGCCGCCAGCATCGAGCGTCTGCTGCCGACGATGGAGCGTCGGACCATCATCGCCGCCGCCCTTGGCGCGCGTGGCGCGCTGATCCAGGTCCGCGATCTCGACGACGCCATCGCCGTCGCCAATATGATCGCTCCGGAGCATCTCGAACTCTCGGTCGCCGATCCCGAGGCCATCGTCGGGCGC
The DNA here is from genome assembly GCF_016653465.1 of Thiocystis minor. Taxonomy (GTDB): domain Bacteria; phylum Pseudomonadota; class Gammaproteobacteria; order Chromatiales; family Chromatiaceae; genus Chromatium; species Chromatium minus. Next base: position 27,396 of record NZ_NHSQ01000029.1, read on the forward strand.
ATCCGTCACGCTGGCGCCATCTTCATGGGCCGTTACACCGCCGAGGCGCTGGGTGACTACTGCGCCGGCCCGAACCATGTCCTGCCCACCTCGCGCACCGCGCGCTTCTCCTCGCCGCTGGGCGTCTACGACTTTCAGAAGCGCTCCAGCCTGATCATGGCCTCCCGCGCCGGTGCCGCCGAGTTGTCCCGCACCGCCTCCGTCCTGGCGCGGGGCGAGGGACTCACGGCCCATGCGCGTTCAGCCGACTATCGCGGAGATGCGTCGTGAAGGAGTTGATCGACCGGCTGGTTCGCCCCGAGATCCGCGCGCTGAATGCCTACCATGTGCCCGAGGCGGCGGGACTCATCAAGCTGGACGCCATGGAGAATCCCTACGTCTGGCCGGAGTCGCTCAAGACCGAATGGCTCGACACACTGCGCGACGTGGCGCTGAATCGCTATCCCGATCCCACCGGGCGCGCGCTCCAGGAAACCTTGCGCGAGGCGATGGATATTCCGTCCGACATGGGCCTGCTGCTCGGCAACGGCTCCGACGAACTGATTCAGATGCTGGCGCTGACCGTCGCCCAACCGGGCCACAGCACTTCGACTTCGCTCAGGGCAGGCCCTGGAGTAAGTCCTGCGGCTCCGCTTGGGGCACGTATCCTGTCGCTCGATCCCGGTTTCGTCATGTATCGGATGATCGGACTCTTCGCCGGCATGGACTATGTGAGTGTCCCTCTCCAGGCGGACGATTTCTCGATCGACCTCCCCGCCACGCTCGACGCCATCGCGCGTACGCAACCCGCCCTAATCTATCTTGCCTATCCCAACAACCCGACCGGCAACCGTTTCGACGCCGACGACATGGTGCGGATTATCGAGGCGGCTCCTGGCTTAGTGATCGTCGACGAGGCTTACTCGCCCTTCACTGACTCCAGCTTCATGGGTCTGCTGGGCGACTGGCCCAATCTGCTGGTCATGCGCACGGTCTCCAAAATGGGACTGGCCGGGCTGCGGCTCGGTTATCTGGTCGGTCCACCCGCGTGGCTGAATGAAATCGATAAGGTTCGATTGCCCTACAACATCAATGTTCTGACTCAAGCCTCCGCAACCTTCGCGCTGAAACACAAAGCGGTGCTGGATGAACAGACCCATGCCATCCGGGTCGAGCGTGCGCACCTGTTCGAGTCACTGACGCGCATCGAGACACTTCACCCCTATCCAAGCGAGGCCAATTTCATTCTCGTTCGAGTGCCAGATGGCCAGGCTAACAACCTTTTCGCGCATCTCAAGGCACGCGGGATCCTGATCAAAAATCTGCATGGCGCGCATCCATTGTTGCAAGACTGCCTGCGAATCACGGTGGGACTGCCCAAGGAAAATGCCGCCTTGATCGATGCCCTAAACGCTTGACCGAATGATAGTCATCGAACACGATCACCGGATCGGTCGCGAGGATCTGACCCGCGCGATACTCAGGGCGTGCCACTGACTGAGAATGACTGATCCCAGACAAAAGCCCGCGTGGAGGTCGAGTGAAAATCTCGCTCGCTTGGGTTAGAGTTCGGTGCTTTAAAAAAACCACACTTACAACCTGATTCTGGCCGTGCCATCCGCGCCGTGCCATGACGATCCTGGGGGACACGAAGATGGCTTCTGATCTGATCGCACCGTCCATTCTGTCGGCGGACTTCGCCAAGCTCGGCGAGGAAGTCGACAATGTGTTGGCCGCCGGCGCCGACATCGTCCATTTCGACGTGATGGACAATCATTATGTGCCGAACCTGACCATCGGCCCGCTGGTCTGCGAGGCGCTGCGCAAGCACGGGGTCACGGCGCCCATCGACGTGCATCTGATGGTCAAGCCGGTGGATCGCATCATTCCCGACTTCGCCGCCGCCGGGGCGACCTATATCACCTTCCATCCGGAGGCGAGCGAGCACATCGACCGCACGCTGCAACTGATCCGCGGCGAGGGCTGCAAGTCCGGTCTGGTGTTCAATCCGGCGACGCCCCTGAGCTATCTGGATTATGTGATGGATAAGGTGGACATGATCCTGCTGATGTCGGTCAACCCCGGTTTCGGCGGCCAGAGCTTCATCCCTGCGACCTTCGAGAAGCTGCGTCAGGCGCGCCGGCTGATCGACGCCTCCGGGTTCGACATCCGGCTGGAGATCGACGGCGGGGTGAAGGCGGACAACATCGCCGAGGTCAAGGCCGCCGGCGCCGATACCTTCGTGTCCGGTTCTGGGATCTTCAGCAAGGCCAAGGAGAGCGATCCGCACCGTTACGACAGCATCATCCGCGAAATGCGCGCGGCGATGGCCAGTTAAACCGCGTCCGGCGCACCATGCGTCGTTTCGGGCGCTCAGCCAGGTTGGCATGAATCGATCCGCGTCGGAGTCGACGCGGTTTAAGTGATTAAAGATGAAACGCTTAAACGGCGTCAGCGCCGGCGTTTTCCGGTTCATGCGAGATCAGGCCAATGCACCATCAGTGCATACTCCGCGAGACGCCGTTTAATTTTTTACCTGGAACGAGTCCACGCATGCTGCAACCGAAGATGATTCTCTGTGATTTGGACGGGACGCTGGTCGATAGCGTTCCGGATCTGGCCTTTTGCGTGGACGCCATGATGGATCGGCTCGGACGCGCGCCGCGTGGCGAGGCGGCGGTGCGCACCTGGGTGGGCAACGGGGTCGAAAAACTGGTGTGCCGGGCCTTGACCGGACAACTGGAGGGCGAGCCGGACGCCGCCGACTATGCGTTGGCCTATCCGATCTTTCTCGAACTCTATGCCGAGAATACCTACAACCGCTCGATCCTCTACCCGGGAGTGCGCGAGGGTCTCGACTTTCTGGCGTCGGCCGGTTATCCGCTCGGCTGCGTGACCAACAAGGCCGCGCAGTTCACCGAACCGCTGCTGACCCATCTCGGGATTCGCGAGCGCTTCACGCTGGTCGTCAGCGGCGACAGCCTGCCGCGCAAGAAACCCGACCCGATGCCCCTGTTGCATGCCGCCGATCATTTCGGCGTGGTGCCCGCCGAGGCACTGATGATCGGTGACTCGGTTAGCGACGTGAAGGCGGCGCGAGCCGCCGGTTTCGGGATTATCTGCATGAGCTATGGCTATAACCACGGCGAGGATATCCGCGACTCCAACCCGGACGCGGTGATCGACTCGATGGTCGAACTCAGGGGATTGTTGGCTCCCGTGGCTTAAGTCGGGAAGCGAGTACTGCGCGTATGCAAATCCAGGCAAGACCAGCAATGACCGGGCGACGATGGCGACGCCGAGACGCCTTCGCTCACCTTAAACGCTGACGCTTGCCTGGAGATTCCGATGACCCCCAAAACCTTTCGCGCCCTCGCCGATCAGGGCTACAACCGCATTCCCGTCGCCTGCGAGGTGCTGGCCGACCTCGATACCCCGTTGAGCGTCTATCTCAAACTCGCCGGCGGCCCCTATTCCTATCTGTTCGAGTCGGTGCAGGGCGGCGAGAAATGGGGCCGTTATTCGATCATCGGGCTGCCCTGCCGGACCCTGATCCGAATCGACGGACAGCGGATTCGCGTCGAGCGCGACGGCATGGTGATCGAGGAGGTCGAGACGTCTGACCCGCTCGGTTGGCTCGAAGCCTTCCAGCAGCGTTTTCAGGTCGCCGAGGTCGAGGGTCTGCCGCGTTTCGTGGGGGGGCTCGTCGGTTATTTCGGCTATGACACCATCCGCTATATCGAACCGCGTCTGGCCCGGTGTCCGAATCCGGACCAGTTGGGCACGCCGGATATCCTGCTGATGGTCTCGGACGAGGTGGTCGTGTTCGACAATCTCAGCGGGCGTCTCTTCATCATCCTGCATCTGGATCCAACCGCCGGCGACACGCTGGAAGCGGGCGAGGCGCGCATCACCGAACTCACCGAGCGTATGCGTCATGGCGCGCCGCGCGGCAACGGCGGGACAGCACGCGAGGTTAGCGAAGCCGATTTCGTCTCCGGCTTCACCGAAGAGGGTTTCAAGCAGGCGGTCGCGCGCATCAAGGACTACATCCTCGAAGGCGACTGCATGCAGGTGGTGCTGTCGCAGCGACTCTCGATCCCCTTCCAGGCGCCGCCGCTCGATCTGTACCGCGCGCTGCGCGGGCTCAATCCCTCGCCCTATATGTACTTTCTGGATCTCGGCGATTTCCACATCGTCGGCTCCTCGCCCGAGATCCTGACCCGGCTGGAGGATGGCGTGGTCACGGTGCGCCCCATCGCCGGCACCCGTCGCCGCGGCCACACCGAGGCCGAGGATCAGGCGCTGGAGGCCGAGCTGCTGGCCGACCCCAAGGAACTGGCCGAGCATCTGATGCTGATCGACCTGGGCCGCAACGACGCCGGACGGGTCGCCGAGATCGGCAGCGTGCGCCTGACCGACAAGATGATCGTCGAGCGCTATTCGCACGTCATGCACATCGTCTCCAACGTGGTCGGCACGCTCCGGGAGGGCATGAGCGCGCTCGACGTGCTGCGTGCCACCTTCCCGGCCGGGACCGTCTCGGGCGCGCCCAAGATCCGCGCCATGGAGATCATCGATGAGTTGGAGCCGGTCAAGCGCGGCATCTACTCCGGCGCGGTCGGCTATCTCTCCTGGAACGGCAACATGGACACCGCCATCGCGATTCGCACCGCCGTCATCCAGGACGGCATGCTGCACATCCAGGCCGGCGCCGGGATCGTCGCCGACTCGGTGCCGGAGCTGGAATGGCAGGAGACCATGAACAAAGGCCGCGCCATCTTCCGCGCCGTCACCGCCGCCGAGGTCGGGATCGATCGCTATGGCTGCGGGTTGAAGCGCGTCTGACCGAGCGAAGGGGTAAATCCGATGCTCGCCGATCTGATCGCCATCGACCTACTTGAAGATCTGGCCGGGAAAAAGGTTTTCTGGCGAGGTGAAGCCTATTACTCCAACGCCGCCGTCCGGCGCGTGCGGATGATCGGTGACAAACTCACGGCCAGGGTCGAAGGCACCGAAACCTATCAGGTCGAGCTGTGGGATCAGGATGGCGAGCTTGCCTACGACTGCACCTGTCCGCACGCCGCCGAGGGCAACTTCTGCAAGCATTGCGTCGCGGTTGGTCTTGCCTGGCTGGCCGGAGCGGTCGATTTACCCGACTCCGAGGATGCCGACGAGACGCCGCCGCGCGATCCCTGGCAGGACATCCGGGATTATTTGAGCGTTCAGCCGCCTGAAATTCTGGCCGGTCTCCTGCTTGAAACCGCCCGGCGCGACGATCGGCTCTACCAGTCGCTTCGGCTCAAGGCGGAGCGTCGTGGCGCTGGCGGCAATGTGGTCAAGGTGTTCCGCCGCGCGATCGACAACGCGATCTGTACCCATGGTTTCGTCGATTATGAGGAGGCTGGGGGCTTCGCCGGCGATATCGAGCAGATCGTGGATTCGCTGGAGGAGTTGCTGACACCCGAGACCGCCGCCGTGCTGGTCGAACTGGCCGAATACGCCATCGAACGTGTCGAAAACGCCATGGAGCATGTCGATGACTCGGACGGCGAGGTCGGGAGCGTCGGCGAGCGTCTGGGTCAATTGCATCTGGATGCCTGCGTCATGGCGCGACCGGATCCGATTGAACTGGCCACCCGTTTGTTCCGGCTCGAAACCACCTTGCCGCAAGGTCTGTGCAGCTTCGACGCCGTCACCTATCGCGAGGTTCTTGGCGAGGCAGGTCTGCGGCACTATCGGGAACTGGTCGAAACCGAGTGGCGCGAACTCGGTCCCCGCAGCAGCAAGAGCGCTTACGACACCCATCGATCACAGATCACCCGCCTCATGGAGCGACTGGCCGAGGCCAGCGGCGATATCGAGGAACTGGTGTCGATCCGCTCGCAAGACCTCACCTCCGCCTATCGTTATCTCGACATCGCCCAGCTTTGGGCCAAGGCCGGAGAGCCCGAGAAGGCGCTGGACTGGGCGGAACGCGGACTCAAGGCATTCCCCGAGCGACCGGACAACCGTCTGCGCGATTATCTGGTCGCGGCCTATCTCGACCGCGGACGCCATGACGAGGCGCTGCAACTGACCTGGATTCAGTTCGAGGAACAGCCGGAACTCGCGCATTATCAGAAGCTCCATGCGGTTGCCAACAAGCTCGGTCGCTGGCCTGAACAACGCGAACGGGCGCTCGCTTGGCTGGACGAGACCATCGTCCGCGAGGCCGCCACGACCAACCGCTGGAAGACGACGCCATCGGTTCCCGATTATTCGCGGCGGCTTGAAATCGCCTTGTGGGAGAAGGATCTGGACGCCGCCTGGGCGACCGCCCAGCAAGGCGCTTCGGCGTCGCTCAGCGCGGGCACCTGCGACCGTCGTTTGCTGATCGCACTCGCCGGCCAGCTCGAAGCCTCGCGACCCGAGGACGCCATCGCGCTCTATCGGCGCGTGGTGCCGCCCATCGTCCAGCAGACCAATAACACGGCCTACGACGAGGCGATCAAGCTAATCCGCAAGATCGGCGGCTTGATGAAGACGCTGGATCGGACGCGGCAATTCGCGGATTACTTGGCCGAACTGCGGGTCCAGTACAAGCCGAAGCGCAATTTCATCAAACTGCTCGACAGGGTCTGAATCGTTTTTCTTTGAGTCCTTTGCGGTTTCACCCGCCGGATTTCGGTTTGAACGTCTCGCCCTGCAGCACGCCGGTCTCGCCCTCGCGACGGGCGATGATCACCGCCCCGCAGCTATCGCTGAAGACATTGACCGCGGTTCGCATCATGTCGAGGATGCGGTCGACCGCCAGAATCAGCCCGATGCCCTCTAGCGGCAACCCGACCGCAGCCAGGATGACGGTGATGGCGACCAGACTCGCGGCCGGGATGCCGGCCACCCCGATCGAGGTCATGAGCGCCAGGATCACGATGACGAATTGCGAGGCAAACGACAGCTCGATCCCATACGCCTGCGCGATGAACATGACCACCACGCACTCGTAAAGCGCGGTTCCGTCCATGTTGATGGTCGCGCCCAGCGGAATCACGAAGCTGGTGACCTTGTTCGAGACCCCGGCGTTCTTTTCCAGGCACTCCATGGTAACCGGCACGGTGGCGGACGAGGACGCGGTCGAGAAGGCGGTCAGCAGCGCCGCGCTCATGGCCTGGAAGTGGCGAATAGGACTGACCCCGCCGATGAAGCGCAACAGCAGCGGCAGCACTAGAAACGTATGGATGGCGAGCCCCATCGCGACGGTCAGGAAGAAGAGCGCCAGCGGACCGAGCGCCGCCAGACCCGTGTCGGCCACGGTGCGGGCCACCAGCGCGAAAACCCCGATGGGAGCGAAGCGCATGACGAGATCGGTGATCTTCATCATGATCTCGAACATGCCCTGCCAGAAATTGTACTGAGCCTCCGCGTAGACCGGCGCGACGCGAGTGAGAAAGAACCCGTAGAGCAGACCGAAGAAGATCAGGCCGAGCATCTCGCCATTCGCCGCGGCGGACACCACGTTCGCGGGGATCATGCGCAGGAAGACGTCGACCACGTCGCTGCCGTCCCGACCGCTCAGTTGTTCCTGGAGTGCCGTGGCGTCCGCGCTGAAGCCGAAGACCGCCTTCGGATCGCCGTCCACCACACCCGGCTGGATCAGGTTCACGAGAAACAGCCCGACCAGCACGGCCAGCAGCGTGGTGGTGGCGTAATAGCCGATCGTCTTCGCGCCCAGTCGCTTGAGATCGCTCGCCCCGCCGATCCCGGAAATCCCGACGATCATCGACGACAGGATCAGCGGCACGATCAGCATTTTGAGTGCGTTGAGAAACAATTGCCCGAGAAAATCGAGCGAGGAATAGAGACTGGCGCCGAAGAATCCAGCCTCGCGGCCGACCAGAAGTCCCACGGTGACGGCGAGAACCAGGGCGATCAGGATTTGCCAGTGGAGCTTAAACCGCGTCCGGCGCGACAGGTGTTGTGTGTGCATCGAATCGGCCTCGTCCGAGCCAGCAAGCGTTATCGCTGACACGGTTTAAGTTGTTGATGATTTAGAATTACAGCGCAGCGATTTTTGCTCGTTGGGATTGCAGGTTGCTAATCGCCGCCGCGTGCTCGGCCAGCTTGGCGCGCTCTTTCCCGACCACCGCCTCGGGCGCCTTGTCGACGAAACTCGGGTTGGCGAGCTTTTGCTCGGTGCGGGCGCTGTCGTCGGTCAGGCGCGCGATTTCCTTGTCCAGCCGCTTGAGTTCGGCGTCCTTGTCGATCAGCCCAGCCATCGGGATCAGGAGCTTCATGGCGCCGACCAGCGCGATGGCCGATTCGGGCGCGGCGTGCTCGTCATCGAGAAGGGTGATGGACTCGGTGCGGGCGAGAAAATCCAAATAGGGCCGGGCGCTGTCGAGCCAGCGCCGATCCTGTTCGGAGGCGTTGGCCACCAGCACCGGAAGCGGTTTGCCGGGCGCGATGTTCATCTCGCCCTTGATGCGGCGGACCCCAAGGATGCACTGCTTGACCCAGTCGATCTCGCCGACCGCCTGCTGATCCTCGGCGGTCGTATCGGCGATCGGGAAGGGGGCGAGCATGATGGTGTCCCCATCGACACCCGCCAGTGGCTTAACCTTCTGCCAAATCTCCTCGGTGATAAACGGCATGATCGGATGAGCGAGGCGCAGCAGGGTCTCCAGCGTGGCGACCAGAGTCCGGCGGGTGCCGCGTTTGGCGGCATCCGAGGCAGTCTCGCCCGTGAGCACCGGCTTGGACAGTTCCAGATACCAGTCGCAGAAGTCGTTCCAAGTGAATTCATAGAGCGCCTGGGCGGCGAGGTCGAAGCGGTAGCCCTCGATGGCGGCGGTGACGGTGGCGATGGTGGCGTTGAGTCGGGCGCGGATCCAGCGGTCGGCGGCGCTCAGTTCAATCGGGTCGGATCCCAGACCGCAATCCTGCTCCTCGGTGTTCATCAGCACATAGCGCGAGGCGTTCCAGAGCTTGTTGCAGAAATTACGGTAGCCTTCGGTGCGGCTCAGGTCGAACTTGATGTCGCGTCCGGTGGTGGCGAGCGCGGCGAAGGTGAAGCGCAGGGCGTCGGTGCCGAAGGCGGGGATGCCGTCGGGGAAATCCTTGCGCGTGTCCTTGGCGATCTTGTCGGCGAGATGCGGCTGCATCATGCCCTTGGTGCGCTTCTCGACCAGCGCCTCCAGCTCGATGCCGTCGATCAGATCGATGGGGTCAAGCACGTTGCCTTTGGACTTGGACATCTTGTCGCCGTGGGCGTCGCGCACCAGTCCATGGATGTAGACCTCCCGAAAGGGCACGTCCCCCATGAACTTGAGCCCCATCATGATCATCCGGGCGACCCAGAAAAAGATGATGTCGAAGCCGGTGACCAGCACCGAGGTCGGGTAAAAGGTCTGGAGCCGGTCGGTCTGCTCCGGCCAGCCGAGCGTACTGAAGGGCCAGAGCGCGGAGCTGAACCAGGTGTCGAGCACGTCGGGATCCTGGACCAGCACCACCTCGGGGCCGAACCGATGCTTGTCGCGGATCTCCTGCTCGGTGCGCCCGACATAGACATTGCCCTCGCAGTCGTACCAGGCCGGGATGCGGTGCCCCCACCAGATCTGACGGCTGATGCACCAGTCCTGGATGTTGCGCATCCACTCGAAATAGGTGTTCTTCCAGTTGTCCGGGACGAAACGGATATCGCCGTTTTCGACCGCCTTGATCGCCGGATCGGCCAGCGGCTGCACGCGCACGTACCATTGATCGGTCAGATAAGGCTCGATGACCGCGCCGGAACGGTCGCCGCGTGGCTGTTGCAACCGGTGATCCTTGACCGCCGCCAGCAGGCCGAGCGATTCCAGGTCGGCGACGATCCGCTTGCGCGCCTCGTAACGGTCGAGCCCGATATAGGCAGCGGGCAGCAACTGACCTTCTTCGGGTTCGTTGTCACGGACTGCCGCATCGGGCGTGAAGATGTTGACGAGCCCGCCATGCGGCTGATTGGCGATGCTCGTCTCGTCGCGATGGCGCAGCCAGACCTGATGGTCGTTGAAATCGTGCGCCGGGGTGATCTTGACGCAGCCGGTGCCGAACGCGGGGTCGGCGTGCTCGTCGGCGAGGATGGGGATGCGCCGACCGGTCAGCGGCAGCTCGACGAACTCGCCGATCAGGTGTCTGTAGCGCTCGTCCTCCGGGTTGACGGCCACCGCGCAGTCGCCGAGCAGGGTCTCTGGGCGGGTGGTGGAGACCACCAGATACAGCGGTTCCGGCGCGCCGAGCGGCTGGATCAAGGGATAGCGCATATCCCACATGTGGCCGCTTTCTTCCTCGGAGATGACCTCTAGGTCCGACACCGCCGTGTGCAGCACCGGATCCCAGTTCACCAGCCGCTTGCCGCGATAGATCAGCCCCTCCTCGAACAGTCGCACGAAGACCTCGCGCACCGCCTCGGACAAGCCTTCGTCCATGGTGAAACGCTCATGCGCCCAGTCCAGCGACGAACCCATGCGGCGCAATTGGCGGGTGATGGTGCCGCCGGACTCGGCCTTCCACTCCCAAACCCGCTCGGTGAAACGCTCGCGGCCATAGTCATGGCGGGTCTGGCCCTCGGCATTGATCAGCCGTTCCACGACCATCTGGGTCGCGATGCCGGCGTGATCCGTACCCGCCTGCCAGAGCGTGCGGTCGCCCTTCATCCGACGATAGCGGATCAGGGCATCCATGATGGTGTCCTGGAAGGCGTGCCCCATGTGCAGACTGCCGGTCACGTTGGGCGGCGGGATCATGATGCAATAAGCGCTATCCTCTTCGTTGCGCGCGGTCGCGGCCGGAACGAAGTAGCCTTGCTCCTCCCAAGACCGATACCAGTTTTTTTCCAGGGTTTGAGGATCGTAGTTTTTATCCAGCATGGTGCTCAGGCTCGTGGTCGCGCGCGCGAAATGACTCATTATAACTGATGGATCGTCAGCGCTTGCCGGCGGTCAGCGATTCGTCATGAGCGTGTAGAATCGCGTCTTTGCCACCCGTTGGACCCCCGCATGAATGAGCCAACCCAATCCGCCAAACCCTGGGCCGGGCGCTTCAACGCGCCGACCGACGCCTTCGTCGAGGCATTTACCGCCTCCGTCGACTTCGATCGGCGCCTCTACCGCTACGACATTCAGGGTTCGATCGCCCACGCCACCATGCTCGCCCGTCAGGGTATTCTGACCGCGGCCGAGCGCGACGCCATCGTCGCGGGTCTGGAAGCGGTGCGCGCGCGCATCGATGCCGGCGAATTCGCCTGGTCGATCCCGCTGGAGGATGTCCACATGAACGTGGAGTCCGCGCTCACCGCCGACATCGGCGAGGCCGGCAAGAAGCTACACACCGGACGCTCGCGCAACGATCAAGTCGCCACCGACGTGCGGCTCTGGCTGCGCGACGAGATCGACGCCATCCGCGCCGCGATTGTGCGACTCCAGCAAGCGCTGCTCGATCTGGCCGAGCGCGAGGCCGACACCATCCTGCCCGGCTTCACGCATCTTCAGGTCGCCCAGCCCATCACCTTCGGTCATCACATGCTGGCCTGGTTCGAGATGCTGGAGCGCGACCGCGAGCGTCTCGCCGACTGTCGTCGACGGATGAACGTGATGCCGCTCGGTGCCGCCGCCTTGGCCGGCACCACGTACCCCATCGATCGCCACTACACCGCCGAACTGCTCGGCTTCGACCGCCCGGCCGAAAACTCGCTGGATGCCGTCTCGGATCGCGACTTCGCCATCGAATTCACCGCCGACGCCGCCATCCTCATGATGCATCTGTCGCGCTTCTCAGAAGAACTCATCCTCTGGTCCTCGGCCCAGTTCGGCTTCGTCGATCTGTCGGACAGTTTCTGCACCGGCTCCTCGATCATGCCGCAGAAGAAAAACCCCGACGTGCCCGAACTAGTCCGCGGCAAGAGCGGGCGTGTCTTCGGTCATCTGATGGGTCTGCTGACCCTGATGAAAGGTCAGCCGCTGGCCTACAACAAAGACAATCAGGAGGACAAGGAACCGCTGTTCGACACCGTCGACAACCTCAAGGGCTCGCTCAAGGTCTATGCGGACATGATGGGCAACCTGACTTGCAACCGCGAGCGCATGCGCGCCGCCGCCAAGCAGGGGTTCAGTACCGCCACCGATCTGGCCGATTATCTCGTGCGCCGGGGCATTCCCTTTCGCGACGCCCATGAAATCGTCGGCAAGGCGGTCGCGCTCGGGGTGCACGAGGGGCGCGATCTGGCCGACCTGACGCTGGCCGAACTGCGCCAGTTCTCGGCGGCCATCGGCGAGGAGGTCTTTGCCGTGCTGACGCTGGAAGGCTCGGTCGCGGCCCGCGATCACCTCGGGGGGACGGCCCCAGCGCAGGTGCGTGCCGCGATCGCGCGCGGGCGGGGGCGGCTGAACGCCGCGGGTCAGAACCTTGCGGAGAATTCCAACCCGCATCCAACCAGTCTCGACCAGCTCAACGCCCGTCTGCTCCAGTTCGCCCGCGAGCGCGATTGGGAGCAGTTTCATTCGCCCAAGAATCTCGCCATGGCACTCGCCGGCGAGGCCGGTGAGTTGCTGGAGCATTTTCAGTGGCTCACGGAGGCGCAGAGTGCCGCGCTGGAGGACGGGAAAAAGCGGCAGGTTGCCCATGAACTGGCGGATATTCTGCTGTATCTGATCCGTCTGTCCGAACGGCTGGGGGTGGATCTGATCGCCGCGGCCGAGGAGAAGATCGCGATCAACGAACAACGGTATCCGGCGGAAAAAGTGCGCGGGGATGCGCGGCGGGCGGGTGAATATCCGGATTGATCGGGGTTGCCGGTGTGGGGCGGGCCGTCTTCCGTCGGGCGTTTGGGTGTGAATCGCCGACGACAAGTCGGCGTCCCCAGATGCCGTGATCTTATTGCCGCTCGTCTGCAAAGGTATCGCAGGCGGCGAGCGTGCCCTCCTGAAGACCGCGCTTGAACCAACGCACCCGCTGCGCGGAGCTGCCGTGCGTGAAGCTGTCCGGGCGGACATAGCCGCGGCTCTGGCGCTGAAGGTGGTCGTCGCCGATGGCCGAGGCGGCGTTCAGGCCCTCCTCGATGTCGCCCTGTTCCAGGATATTGCGGGCCTGATGGGCGCGTTTCGCCCAGAGCCCGGCGAAACAGTCGGCCTGGAGTTCCAGTCGCACCGAAAGCGCATTGGCCTCGGTCTGACTTGCCCGCTGGCGCAGCGTGTCGACCTGATCGGAGATGCCGAGGAGATTCTGGACGTGATGGCCGATCTCGTGCGCGATGACGTAGGCCTGCGCGAAGTCGCCAGGGGCGCCCAGGCCGTCGCGCAGCTCGCGATAAAAGTCCAGATCGATATAGACCTTGCGATCGGCGGGGCAGTAGAAGGGCCCCATGGCGGCCTTGCCGAGTCCGCAGGCGGAGCGGGTCATACCCGTGTACATCACCAGCTTGGGGTCGCTGTAGCGTTCGCCTCGCTCCCGGAAGATCGCGCTCCAGGTATCCTCGGTATCGGCGAGAATCACCGAGACGAAATCCGCCAGTTCGTCCTGCCCCGAGGCGCGTCGATTCGGGGTTTGAGACGGACCTGGCTCGAATGGTGACGGGCGGCTTTGCCCCATCGGCGCCTGCTGGGGGGGGGCAACACCCATACGCGCCAACATAGCCGGCAAGCCCTTGAAAATCAGTGGAGAGGCGCGATCTGTTGGGCATTTTGCCGCCATGCTCCGCGCCCCCCAGCCCGTCGATCTCGCGTTTGAAGCGTTTCTGAAGGAATTGCCACCCGAGTACGCGACGATGGCGCGTGAGTTCAAGGCATTCGCCCGCCCGCGCAAGCTCAAGACGCCGGCGCAATTGCTGCAAGTGGTGATGCTGTCTTGTGGGTTGGATCAGGCACTGCGAACGACTGCCGGGAGCTTCACGCGGCTGGAGGAACGCATCACC
>NZ_NHSQ01000030.1 GCF_016653465.1 Thiocystis minor
GGACGCCTGAGCCAACGGGCAAGCGGGGTGCGCCCTGGCGCGACTCGGACTGGTCCATTCAGACGTTGTTGGTGTTGACGCAAGTGTTCCACTTGCCGTCTCGCTCGCTGGAAGGGTTTGGCCGTTCCCTGATGCGCCTAATGGGGTTGGACCTGTCGATCCCGGATCACACGCACCTGTCGCGTCGTGCCAGAGGCTTGACGGTCCAGATCCCCCGTCAGAAGCGCACAGGGCCAATCCATATGGTGGTGGATTCCACCGGGTTGAAGGTGTTTGGCGAGGGGGAATGGAAGGTGCGCCAACACGGCGCCGGGAAGCGGCGCACCTGGATCAAGGTCCATTTGGCGGTCGACACCCACGCCAAGGACGTCCTTGGCGTGGCGGTCACGACGCCCGCTTGGACGGATGGCGAAGTCTTTCGGGAACTCATCGATCAGGTCGACGGGGTCATTGAACAGATCGATGCCGATGGGGCCGACGATACCCGCGAGGCGTCTGCGGTGGCGGCGGAACACCAAGCCACGTTGGTCGTCCCGCCTCGGGAAAACGCGGTGGCCTGGGACGCCGATCATCCACGCACGCAGGCACTCGACGAGATCCAGGAGAAGGGACTGGCGCAGTGGAAAAAAGACACGGGCTACCACCATCGCAGCATCGCCGAAAACGCCATGTACCGCCTCAAGCAACTCTTCGGGGTGGGAGTGGCCTCACGCCTTTTCGACGCCCAGGTGAACGAGGTTCATGCGCGGATCGCGGCCATGAACAGGATGACCTACCTGGGAATGCCAGTTTCGGTGCGAGTTGGGGTCACTGCGTCCTGAGAAAATGGGGAAAGGGGAATTCTGCCCTTCTGGTTCTTTATGCACCAACGCCCCTGCTTTGGTACAAGGATGCCATCATCTATCAAACCCATGTGAAGGCGTTCTTCGATACCGATGGGGACGGCACCGGCGATTTTCGCGGGCTGACGCAGAAGCTCGATTATGTCCGCGATCTGGGCGTCAACACCATCTGGTTACTGCCGTTCTATCCTTCGCCCATGCGCGATGACGGTTACGACATCGCCGATTATCGCAACGTCAATCCACGCTACGGCAGCCGCCGCGATTTCCGCCATTTCGTCAGCGCCGCCCATCGGTATGGTTTGCGCGTTATCACCGAACTGATCATCAACCATACCTCCGACCAGCATCCCTGGTTTCAGGCCGCGCGCCGGGCGCCAAAAGGATCGCGGAAGCGCGACTTTTATGTCTGGAGCGATGACGATCGGCGCTTTGCGCAAACGCGCATCATCTTCACGGATACCGAAACCTCGAACTGGGCCTGGGATCCCCTGGCTCAGCAATATTACTGGCACCGTTTTTTCTCGCATCAGCCCGATCTCAATCACAAATCCTGTGCGACGCCCTGGCGGACGCGCGTTTCGCCTGGGAGATGATGGCCGCGATTCGGGACGGCGGCGAACTCCCGCTGGATGTCGGAACCCTGGTGTTTCAGCCGACCACCGCCATGGCGCGGCTCGCCGCGGACATCGCGGCGACGCAAGAGATCCGGCAACCGCTCGATCGCTCTTATAGCGCGGCAATTCTCGATAGCCGACTCTTTTTGAAAATCTATCGACGGCTGCGGCCGGGGCTCAGTTCCGAGATCGAGGTGGGGCGCTTTCTGACCGATGTTTCGCCCTTTCCAGGCATCGTGCCACTGGCCGGGACGCTGGATGTTCGCGGCGAGGATGGCATCACGACCACCCTCGCCGTGCTCCAGAAGTATGTCCCGAATCAAGGCGAGTTGTGGGGCTTCACGCTCGATCTGCTGGGACGGCTTAGCGATGCCTACGGTGATCGTATCGAGGACAGGGACGCCGATCTGGCGCAGATCAGCTATGCGACCCTGGTCGACACCCTGGGCCGGCGTCTCGCTGAGTTGCATCAGGCGCTCGCCCGGCCCGGCGTCGATCCGGCCTTCGAGCCGGAGCCGGTCACGGCCGCCGATCTGGATGCCTGGCGCGCGCGGTTGCGCGCGGATGCGCTGGAGACCCTGGCGCGGCTGGAAGCGCAACTGAAGAACCTTGCCGAGCCGGCGCCTGGACTGGGCGAGGAACTGCTGGCCCGACGCGAACCGCTGCTGGCGCAAATCATGGATCCGCTTCCGCCGGGGCTTGACCTGCTCAAGATCCGCTGTCATGGCATCTGCATCTTGGTCAGGTGCTGGTTGTCGGCAACGACGTCGTCATCATCGACTTCGAGGGCGAGCCGGCCAGTCGCCCGAAGGCCGGGCACGTCAAGGAATGTCCATTGATCGATGTCGCCGGAATGCTCCGCTCTTTTCGATATGCGGTCGCGCGCGCGCATCCTGAGATCGCAGAGTCATCCCGCGGAGCGCGAACGCATGGCCGATCCGCTCGCGCACTGGAGCCGTGCCATGAGCGAACGCTTCCTGAGCGCCTACCGCGAGACCGCGACTGGCAAGCGGCTCTATCCGCCCGAAGCCGAGCCGACGGCGGCCCTGATCAGACATTTCCTGCTGCGCAAGGCGCTCTATGAGATCCGGTACGAGTTGCATAACCGACCCGAGTGGGCGGCGATTCCCCTTCAGGGGATCCTGGAGTTGCTGTGAGCCTGGAGCGTTGCGGCGCGGGTTCAGAAATCCGCTGCCGGTGCCCGCGGCAGCCTTAATCCATCAGATCAGGAATCCATGACTCGACAGGGCGCACACCCGTTCGCGCATCCGCGCGACCTCCGATGCCTCATAGATCTGTCGTTCCGGCCGGCCCCAGACCGGGTTGGGCCAGCAGAAATCGTGTCGGAAGCGCCCGATCAAATGGATGTGTAACTGAGGCACGAGGTTGCCGATCGTGGCGATGTTGAGTTTATCGGGTCGAAATTCCGCTTCCAGCAAGCCCGCGACCGCATCCATTTCGTCGCGCACCCGCTGGCGCATCCCAAACTCCAGCCGATGCAGTTCAAGCTCCTGGGTCTTGGGCACCAGAATGAACCAGGGCACCAGCGCATGGTTCATCAGCAACAGAAGGCTGTCGGGAGACTCGGCCAGCCGATGGGTATCGGCGGCAAGACGGGGGTGAAGCGCAAACCCGGACATCAGGACGGCTCGGAATACGCGAGCGACGCGCGGTCGAGTTCCCGACGCAGCGCGGCCATCCCCTCCTCCAGCCCGGCGCGGCCCCGGAACCCAAGCAGGATCTGCGGATCCTCGCCCAGGTGCGGCAGGCTAAACAGCTTGAGTTCCGGAAACTCCTGCTCCAGATGCCGCATCAACGGAATCAGACCGCTCTCGGGGATGCCGCGCACTTCCACGGCCATTTCCCGCAGCACGGCGGCGCGGCCGAACCGCCGCTCCAGCACCCATTCGGCCATCGGCCAGGCCATTTTCGGAAAGCCGGGGAGGAACCAGTGCCGGCAGAGCGAGAAACCGGGGATCCGGTTGACCGGATTCGGGATCAACTCGGCGCCGTCCGGCAGATCCGCCATCAGGATGCGGTGGGGATAGGTTTCGGCGCCGAACCTGTCTTCAATCAGCGTCGCCGCTTCCGGATGACGCACCAGCGCGACATGCGCCGCCGCCGCGGCACAGGCGCGGGTGTGATCGTCCGGCGTCGCGCCGATGCCGCCGCAGACAAAGACCGGATCCGGCCGCCCCATCGAAAAGCGCAGATGCGCCGTGAGCGCATCCGGCTCGTCCGGCAGCAGCCAGTGCCAGGCCAGTTCATGTCCGCGCCCGCCGAGCAGCGACTTGAAGGCGGTCAGATGGCGGTCGATCCGCTCGCCCTTGAGCACCTCGTCGGCGATGACGATCAGACCGAAACGGACGGGATCGATGTCAAGTTCGTCGCTCATGTTGCACCTGTGCAGTGGCGGCTTGCGCCGTTACGCGGACGGGAGAGACGCGTCGAGCGTGTCGCGCTTGCGGTAGACCGTCCCCTGAAAGAGCGCGATCAGGCTCTCTTCCTCATCGAGGACGCGGATGAGATAGGTCGCGAGTTTCGGGTTGATGGACACCTCCTCCGCTTCGGCGGTCAGCATGCCGCGCCGTGCCGCCTTCATAAAGGAAACCGAGACATTCACCCCCAGCGCCACCGTGCCATGCGAGTTGGACGCGACGGCAAAGACCAGGTCCGCCAGGCTGAAGATGGCCGCGCCATGGGCCACCCCCACGGCGTTCAGGTGCCGGTCGTCGATCTCCAGCCGGGCGCGCGCGCGACCGGGCGCGACCTCCAGCAATTCGATCCCGACATGCGCGGCAAAGCGGTCATTGCGGAAAAAGTTGTGAATTTGTGCAGCGTTCATAAAATGGCATGGAGACGAAAAAAGAAGCGGGCTCGACAGGATAATTCCTGCTCGCCTGGCGCACGAGAATTTCCGCGTCGAGATGGCTCATTTGAGTCGACTGCTGGCCTGACCCGCCCCCACGCCCGGTTATCACGTTCGATGTCTATCGCATCCGTCAACCGACCCGCGCCTTTCCCGTGACCGAGGACAGAAAGCCTCCCGCACAATGGCGCCGTGGTCACCCTGCTCGCGGTCTGCGGTTCCGCTCGCAAGAAAAGCTCTTTCGATATCGCGACGGTCGCCCTGGCGGCGGTCATCGTGCTGGGTACCCTCTTTGGGTCTTTTTAGTTCACTGAGACAATTTGCGCATGATCAAACCTTTATCTCGACACCGTTCGGCGACCTTACTGGTGGCCATGCTTGGGATCGTCCCGGCGCTCGGTGCGCCCGCCTTCGCGCGGACTCCACCGCCGGGCATCGGCGACTGCGCGGCCATCACGTCCAACCGGGAGCGGCTTGCCTGCTATGACCGCATCAGCGCGAGCGTCTCAGTCCCTGCGCCAGACCCGGAATCGGAACGCGCCGCGATGACGGCCCTGGCGGCTCCTGCGTCCGCCTCCGACTCGTTCGACACGGACGCATCCGCCCCGTCATCGCCGATCGATGCCGCCTGGGGCTTCGCCCCCGACTCCGAGCGCTACACCATCGCCTTCCATCGGCCCAATTATTTGCAATTCGCGCGCTATTCCAGCCGTCCGAACAATGCGCCATTCCAGACCCTGTTCGCGACGACCCAGGATCCGGACGTGGAACTGGACTCGGCAGAGGCGCGATTTCAGATCAGCTTCAAGGCGCGCCTGTGGGCGACCGACAATCGGCGCTTCGGGATCTGGGCGGCTTACACCCAGCAAAGTCAGTGGCAGGTCTACAACGACGAGGTCTCGCGCCCTTTCCGCGAAAACAATTACATGCCTGAGTTGATGGCGAGTTTCCGGCCCGATGTCGAATTCGGCGGCTTCCATTGGCGGTTGTTCAACTTCGGCTACACCCACCAGTCCAACGGACGCGCCGACCCGATCTCGCGAAGTTGGGATCGGCTCATCGCGGAATTCGGGATCGAGCGCGGCAATTTCGCGTTGCTGATCCGGCCCTGGTATCGCTTGGCGGAAGACGAGGGGGATGACGACAATCCGGACATCCTCGACTACTACGGCCATGGCGATATCACCGCCATCTATCAGTGGCGTGGACACAGCTTCTCGCTCATGGGTCGCGGCAACCTTGAAACCGACAAGGGCGCCGCCCAGTTTTCCTGGACCACGCCCCCGCTGCTCGGTCCATTGCGCGGGTATGTCCAGGCATTCACCGGTTACGGAGACAGCCTGATCGATTACAACTGGAAGCAGAACGCGATCGGTATCGGGGTCACCCTAAACGATCAGCTTTAAGCCGCATGCCATCGCGACCTCCTGTTTGACTTGCCAGGCTCGGTCACCGGAAACCTTGACCGGACAGCCGCTCTCGCGTTCCTCGAAACGCCGGATCGCGTCCCGGAGATCGGCTTCGGTTGACCGGGTTCACGGCCCCGTCACTGTGCTGTGGGATGATCCATTGCCATGCCGCCGCGGCGGAGTCGATTGCCCGGGTGTGCGACTTTGCGCACAGGATCAACGCCGATCCGTCGACGGTTGCCGACCGCCTCTGGACGAAAACGACGCTCGATCCAGAATAGGAAAAATTACGCATCCCAGCCTAGGCAAGATTTAACGACCAGTAACGCCGAAATTAGTGGTCCGCTCAGACACAACCTTGCAGTGAAGGCGCTTCGTTTGTTGATCGATCCGCCAGTGGAGCCAGCTTTTTAACCCATCGCCCGCATTGATTCCTGGAGCTGACATTTCAGCCATGCAACGAAAAAAGGCTTAGAGTGACAACCTCTAAGCCTTTGTTTTTTTATGGTAGCGGGGGCAGGATTTGAACCTACGACCTTCGGGTTATGAGATTTAAAAAGTGGGGGTTTATCGGCGTTAGTTCGCGCTTCATAATCTGCTGACACATTGCTGACACGGGACCTTCGGGTTATGGCGTCAATCAAACTGACCGCCGGCAGAATCCGCGATATTTCACACCCGCCGCCCGGCAAACAGATCTATCTGTGGGATTCCGACGCACCAGGACTTGGCGTCAGAACCACCTCCCGATCCAAGGCGTTCATCTTCAATTCGCGCGTCAACGACAAACAGGTAAGGGTCGCTATCGGCGATGTGCGGACGCTGGATATCGACAAGGCCAGAGCAGAGGCCCGGCGCCTGCAAATGTTGATCGATCAGGGTACCGACCCACGCGACCACAAAGCCGAACAACTGGCACGGGTCACGGCCAGAAAGATCGATGCCAAGCGACAGGCCGATGCAGCGGATCTGGAGGCCCAACGACAGGCCGTCACGGTCCGGGACGCCTGGCAAGCCTATCTCGTCGACCGCTCCCACGCGTGGTGTGATCGCTATCGCTTCGATCACACCAACTTGGCGCGCGAAGGCGGGGAGGCGAAGAAGCGAGGCAAGACCCTGACCAATGCCGGCCCGCTGGCGCCGCTGATGACAATGCGCCTGATCGAGATCACCGCCGCGACCTTGCGCACCTGGCTGAAATCCGAGACCGCCGTCCGACCGACCCAGGCCCGCCATGCGTTCGGCGCCTTCAAGACCTTTCTTGGCTGGTGCGAAGAACAGCCGTCGCTCCAAGGCATCGCCGAGCCGGCCGCCTGCGAGCATCGCGCGGTCAAGGAGCTGCTGCCCGCCAAACGTGCCAAGGACGACGTGCTCCAGCGCGAGCAGTTGCCTTCATGGTTCGCCGCCGTGCGTCGACTCGACAACCCTGTGATCGCCGCCTACCTGCAAACGCTCTTGCTGACTGGCGCCCGCCGCAACGAGATTGCGACCCTGACGTGGGCGAACGTCGACTTCCAATGGAACAGCCTCACGATCCGCGACAAGGTGGAGGGCGAGCGCATCATTCCTTTGACGCCCTATGTCGCGTCCCTGCTGTCTGCCCTGCCCCGGCGCAACGAATGGGTTTTCAGTAGCCCGGCCGCCGCCGCCGGATATCTCCAAGAGCCACGCATCCCGCATAACCGCGCGCTCACGACCGCCGGCCTCCCCGCACTCAGCCTTCACGGTCTGCGTCGTTCGTTCGGTACGCTGTCTGAGTGGGTCGAGATGCCCGTGGGGATCGTCGCGCAGATCCAGGGGCACAAGCCCAGCGCCACCGCCGAAAAGCACTACCGCCGCCGCCCGCTGGACCTGCTGCGCCAATGGCATACCAATCTGGAAGGCTGGATTCTGGAGCAGGCAGGGATCCCCCAACCGACAGCGGACCGGACCGAGGCACCGCTGCGTCGCGTGAAGTAGAACGGGATAGACTGACGTGACTTGACATGACATGAGCGCCACATCATGACCACATTGATTCTCGATACCCTGGACTATGCCACCAAGCTCAAAGCTGGCGGCTTCAGCGAGCAACAAGCCGAGGCTCAGGCCCGCGCCTTGGCCGAGGTTCTGGAGCGCCAAATCGTGACCAAGGCTGAAGCGGTCGAGCATGAAAACAATCTGCGGCGCGACATCGCGGGCGTTCGCGCGGATCTCACGCGGGACATTGAAGCCTTGCGCGTTGAATTGAAGCGCGACATCCGCGAATCGGAATTGAAGCTCGAAGCGCGGCTGTCGGAAACGAAAGCCGACCTGACCCGCTGGGTCATCGGCGTGGGAATCCTGCAAGCCACCGTCGTCATCGGCGTCTTGATGAAGGTCGCCAAGCTGATCTAGACACCACCGAGGCACAGACCATGACCACCATCACTTTCGACACCCTGAAATTCGCCCGCACCCTCAAAGACGCGGGCATCCCCGACAGCCAAGCTGAAGCCTTCGCGGTCGCCTTTCGCGACGCGACCAGCGAGGAACTGGTGACGCGCGATTATCTGAATCTGCGCGTCGCGGATGTGGAAACCAAAATCGAAGCGGCCAAGGCCGACATCATCAAGTGGCTCGCCGGCTTGTTGCTTGCCCAGGCCGCCCTGATCGCCGCCCTCGTCAAGCTGCTCTGACCCCCGGACAACAACAGGCCCCGAGACGGCACCACCCGTTTCGAGGCCCTGACCTTCACCGATCTGATGCAGAGGTTCGGCAATGGCTGAAACGAAGTTTATCCCATCGATCTGGAAAGATCGCGACACCTACACGAATCAAGCGCGATCCCCCTCGCCTGCGCTGGGAGGATCCGGCCAAATGTGAGAAATCCTCACTTATCCGAGCGACCGCCCGCATTGATTCCCAGCGCTGACATATCGCTGACATTTCAGTCACGCAACGAAAAAAGGCTTAGAGGGGTAACCTCTAAGCCTTTGTTTTATATGGTAGCGGGGGCAGGATTTGAACCTACGACCTTCGGGTTATGAGCCCGACGAGCTGCCTGACTGCTCCACCCCGCAACTGAGCTGCTAATAATATATATGCATCCGAACTCTTGCAAGCCTTAATTTGGCATTTCACTGGAAGACGCCTGCTTATTCAGATTTAATAATTGATTTTAAAACGTTTTTAGATATTCGAGTAACGCCGCTCGTGCCGCGACAGAGAGCCCGTCGGCAAAGGCGTGCCCTTGGTTGCCATACCCTGCCAGGCGGGTGTCGTAGATTCGGTTGCGCTCGTCCCAACTCATGGCGCCGGCCTTGCCCTGCTTCAGGGTCCGATAGGCCCAGCCGAGTTGACCCTGATCGTAGACGGGTCTGGCGTCGCCTTCGCGGTCGAACGCCCAATAGGTTGGTCGCGATCGGCTGTCGAGCAGGGCCGCGAGGGTGGGGACAGAGCCATTGTGCAGATAGGGCGCGGTGGCCCAGACGCCGTCGAGCGGCGGGGCGATATAGCCGAGGGCTGGTGCGGCCTGGGATCCTTGGCCGTAAAAGGAGTTCTGAAACCATTTTAGGAACCGATCCGACTCGCCGAATCCCTGGCGCGCTAACGCTGGATCCGTCTTGATCTTGCCGAGTGCGATGACGCGATTGGGATAGCGCCCATCCTCTCCGTGAAGACCGTGGCATGCCTTGCACTTGCCCTGAAAGATCCCCCTGCCCTGCTCCGCGAGCCCCTGATCGATGGGAAACGGATACTCGGGTGGCTTCAGAGTCGCCAGATAGGCGCGGACATCGACGAACCAGACATCGATGTCCGCGGCCTCCTCCACCGAATCGGTACAGAGGATCGCGGCCAGCATCATCTGGCGCGCATGGTCGCCCCGCCCTTCGGCGTTGTAGAA
This sequence comes from Thiocystis minor, assembly GCF_016653465.1. Classification (GTDB taxonomy): domain Bacteria; phylum Pseudomonadota; class Gammaproteobacteria; order Chromatiales; family Chromatiaceae; genus Chromatium; species Chromatium minus. Next base: position 9,603 of record NZ_NHSQ01000030.1, read on the forward strand.
AAGCGCGTGCTTCTTGCCGAGGTTCCACCAGGGCGGAACGCTGACCGGCAGCGGTCTCTCGGGGGGCGGTTCGATCAGGGGTTCGTCGGACCAGGCAAGTGTCCTGGGATCGCGGTGAGCCATGAGGGCCAGGGTAGGATTCCGCGCGGCGTTCACGCCGACTGTCTCGGTCATCATGTCGTCGGCAATGACCGTGACGCGCGCCGCCCAGCGACGCCATTCGGCGGCCTCCACGCCATCAGCCATGAGGCCGCCAAGTTCTTCGACTACGCGCAGTGGATCGACCGTCATATCGAGAAACTCGTTGCCGAGTCCCATGACGAGTTCACCATTGAAGGTCGCGGCATGACAGCCCAGACAATTGGACGTGACCAGCTCGACACCGGATTGGGCGACATGGGCCGTCAGCATGTACGGCAGTTCCGCATTCCGGCCGGTGCGGCCCGGAAACTGCTGACCGGGGACCGGCGGGCGGGTGCCAGCGTGTTTCCGATAGACCCGATAGGGCAATCCGCAGGTAACGACCGAGCGGTTAATCAAAGCCTCGTAGCCCTTGTCAGGATCGCCCGGCCGCTGGGGCGACGCGGGAACGCGACCGACCTCGGCCTTGAAGATCCCATCATGCTCGCGAGGGCCGCGGTCGCAGCCGGTCATGATCGTTGGCAACGCAAGCGTGCCGAGCACGCCAAACCATGCCAAGGATCGGCGGATCCTTTGGCGCAGCCCCATGATCGGATTCTTCCCCTCGCCTGTCGGAGCGGCGACCGGCCTGAATCCAACGGCGGACCGACTCATCGCCATCGCTTGGCCAACGATCCGAAGATCAGATCCTTGACGCAAGCGGTCCTGGAGACGACGTCAATCGTAGTAAACTCACACCGCAAGAAATCAGGTATTCCTGTCATGCACCTGGGATGCCTGCAACTGTCGAAGAGCCCCAGAGCGATGCTCCATATCAAACTCGAATCCATCTGCTACATCATCGCAAAAATCCGCGAATTTCAAGCCAAAGAGGAGGTCGTGCTACCGGATACGCCGGCCAGTCCTTCCGAGGATTGGGCGCTCCAGGTACTCGCCGATCACAGCGAGGACTATAGCCTGCGCGAAACGATCAGCGCCATCGGCGAGATGAGCCAGCGCCAGCGTGCCGAACTGGTCGCGCTCCTGTGGCTCGGGCGCGGCGATTATAGCCTGGAGGAATGGGAAGCCGCAGTGGACGACGCGATCGGCGAATACTCGTTGAGCGCGGCGGCGTACCTGATCGGACATCCGACGGCCCCGGACGATCTTGAGGAAGGTCTGATCGCCCATGGCTATTCCTGCCAGGATTGACCGCGATGCGAGACATTCGGCGATTTCCGGAAAGGTGGCACAGAGCTGGCGTCCCGCCTGAAGCCGTTCGTGGTTCGAGGGCCTCACCACGAACGGCTTCAGGCGGGACGAACGGGAAATCGGTGAAGTCTTTTCCAGAAATCGCCTTAATATCAAGCCGCGACCGACCGCATCATCAGTACGCCCGCAACCCCAGCACATCCTGCATATCGAACAGACCGCGCTCGCGTCCGGCGATCCAGCTAGCGGCGCGCATGGCCCCACGGGCGAAGTTCATGCGGCTCGACGCCTTGTGCGCGATCTCGATCCGCTCGCCATCGGCGACGAACCAGACGCTGTGCTCGCCGACGATATCCCCGGCGCGGATGGTCTCGAAGCCGATCGTTCGGCGTTCGCGCGGTCCGGTGTGTCCTTCCCGGCCATACACCCCGACCTCCTTGAGATCGCGTCCGAGCGCCTCGGCGATCACCTCGCCCATGCGCAGCGCGGTGCCGGATGGCGCATCGACCTTGTGCCGATGGTGCGCCTCGATGATCTCGATATCGACCTCGTCGCCGAGCACCCGCGCGGCGATGTCCAGCAGCTTGAAGCAGAGGTTGACGCCGACGCTCATGTTCGGGGCGAAGACGATGCCGATCGTCTCGCCAGCAGCGGCAATGGCCGCGCGCTGCGTCTCATCGAGTCCGGTGGTACCGATGACCATGCACCGGCCCGCCGCGCGGCAGAGTTCGAGATGAGCGATGGTCACCGCTGGCGCGGTGAAATCGATCAGTACGTCGAAATCATCGAGAACCTCCGACAGTTCCGCCGCCACTGCCACGCCCAGAGGCCCGACACCCGCGAGTTCCCCGGCATCCGCGCCGAGCAGCGAGCTGCCGGCGCGCTCGGTCGCCGCGCCAAGGACGAGCCCCTCGGTCTCGGTGACGGCCTGCACCAGAGTACGCCCCATGCGCCCGCCGGCGCCGGCGATGGCAATTCTGATTTCATTCATACCGTTCATTTCTCGCATTCAAGCGGTTTCCCATCGTCAGTACTGAAAAACATCCGCAAGCGTCACCTGACAACTGACAACTGACAACTGACAACTTCCTTATAACCCCATCTTCTCGAAGAAATTTTTGACCCCATCCAGCCAGGAATGCGACTGCGGATTGTGGTGCGATCCCCCCTCCTTCACGCTGATCTCGAATTCCTGAAGCAGTTCTTTCTGACGCTCGGTCAGGTTGACCGGGGTCTCGACCGTGACCCGACAGATGAGATCCCCGACCGGTCCGCCGCGCACCGGTTTCACGCCTTTGTTGCGGACCCGAAACATCTTGCCGGTCTGGGTGCCGCCCGGAATCTTCAGCATGACCTTGCCGTCAAGGGTCGGCACCTCAAGCTCGCCGCCCAGGGCGGCGGTGACGAAGCCGATCGGCACCTGACAATAGAGATTGCTTTCCTCGCGGGTAAAGATGGGGTGATCCAACACCTGGATCTGCACATAGAGATCGCCGGGCGGACCGCCCTGCTCGCCGCGCTCGCCCTCGCCGGCGAGACGGATGCGATCGCCGTTATCGACACCTGCGGGCACCTTGACCGACAGGGTCTTTTCTTCCTGCAACCGGCCACGGCCCCGACAGTGACTGCACGGCTCAGCGATGACGGTACCCGCGCCGCGGCACTCGGGACAGGTCTGCTGAATCGAGAAAAATCCCTGCTGCATCCGCACCTGGCCAACCCCGCCGCAGGTCGTGCAGGTCTTGGGCTGAGTGCCCGGCTTGGCCCCGCTGCCGCCGCAGAACTGGCAGTCCACCAGCGTCGGGAGACGAATCTTGACTTCCTTACCGTTCACCGCGTCTTCGAGCGGGAGCGACAGGTCGTAGCGCAGATCGACGCCTCGCTGGGTCCGGCGTCCGCCGCCCGCGCGCCCGCCGAAAATATCGCCAAAAACGTCGCCGAAGATATCCGAGAAGGAGCCGGATCCGGCGAAATCGCCAGGGCCGCCAAAGCCGCCCGCGCCCGCCTCGACGCCGGCATGACCGAACTGGTCATAGGCCGAGCGTTTTTTCGGGTCGCTCAGGACATCGTGGGCCAGCTTGGCCTCCTTGAACTTCGCCTCGGCATCCACGTCGCCGGTGTTGCGGTCGGGATGATATTTCATCGCCAGCCGTCGAAACGCCTTCTTGAGGTCGGCCTCGCTCGCGTTGCGTGGAACCCCCAAAACTTCGTAATAGTCGCGCTTTGCCATGTCTTTACGTCCAACCGCCAGTGGCTGGCCAATCTCCAGCCCCTTCAAAACAGAAAGCGCACGGGCGACCCGCGCGCCAGTACGCTTTCATCCTCGTGACTGGCGGCCGTCGGCCAGCCATCAAGCTCATTTTTTGTCGTCTTTGACCTCTTCGAACTCCGCGTCGACCACGTCGTCCTGGGAGCCGCCCTGCCGCGTCTGGCTCTCCTCGGCGCCAGCACCGGCGGTCTCGCCGCCTTGCGCGTAGAGCCGTTCCGCCATCTTACCGGAGACCTCGCCCAGACTCTTGGTCAATGACTCGATGCGCTCCTTGTTCTCGCCCTTCATGGCCTCTTCCAGCTCCTTGATGGCCGACTCGATGGACGACTTCTCGCCGCTCTCGATCTTGTCCCCGAGTTGATCCATCGACTTGCGGGTGGCATGAATCATGGAATCGGCCTGATTGCGCACGGCGACCAATTCATGGAACTGACGGTCTTCCTCGGCATGGGCCTCGGCATCCTTGACCATCTTGGCGATCTCGGCCTCGGACAGACCCGAGGATGCCTTGATGATGATGGATTGTTCCTTGCCGGTCGCCTTGTCCTTGGCCGAGACGTTCAGAATACCATTGGCGTCGATGTCGAACTTGACCTCGACCTGCGGCACGCCGCGCGGGGCGGGCGGGATGTCGCTGAGATCGAAACGCCCCAGCGACTTGTTGCCGACGGCGCGCTCGCGCTCGCCCTGGAGGACATGCACGGTGACGGCGGTCTGATTGTCGTCGGCGGTCGAGAAGGTCTGACCGGCGGAGGTCGGGATGGTGGTGTTTTTCTCGATCAGCTTGGTCATGACGCCGCCGAGGGTCTCGATGCCGAGCGACAACGGGGTGACGTCGAGCAGCAACACGTCTTTGACCTCGCCGCCGAGCACGCCGCCCTGGATGGCTGCGCCGATGGCAACCGCTTCGTCCGGGTTGACGTCCTTGCGCGGAGTCTTGCCAAAAAAGCCCTCGACCTTGGCCTGAACCTTGGGCATGCGGGTCTGACCGCCGACCAGGATCACCTCGTCGATCTGCCCGGCGGTGAGTCCGGCATCCTTGAGCGCGATGCGGCAGGGCTCGATGGTGCGGTCGACCAGTTCATCGACCAGCGACTCCAGCTTGGCCCGCGTCAGCTTGACGTTGAGATGCTTGGGACCGGTCTGATCGGCGGTGATGTAAGGCAGATTGATGTCGGTCTGCTGGCTCGTCGATAGCTCGATCTTGGCCTTCTCGGCGGATTCCTTGAGCCGTTGCAGGGCCAGCGGATCGTTACGCAGATCGAAGCCCTGCGACTTTTTGAAATCCTCGACCAGGAAGTCGATGATCCGCATGTCGAAGTCCTCGCCGCCGAGGAAGGTGTCGCCGTTGGTGGAGAGCACCTCGAACTGATGCTCGCCTTCGATCTCGGCGATCTCGATGATGGACACGTCGAAGGTTCCGCCACCCAGGTCATAGACGGCGATCTTCTGGTCGCCGCGTTTTTTGTCCATGCCATAGGCGAGCGCGGCGGCGGTCGGCTCGTTGATGATGCGCTTGACCTCCAGCCCGGCGATGCGCCCGGCGTCCTTGGTGGCCTGACGCTGCGAGTCGTTGAAGTAGGCCGGGACGGTGATGACCGCCTCGGTGACCGTGGTTCCGAGATAGTCCTCGGCGGTCTTCTTCATCTTCTGCAACACCTTGGCCGAAATCTCGGGCGGTGCCATCTTGCGCCCGTTCACCTCGACCCAGGCGTCGCCATTGTCGGCCTTGACGATCTTGTAGGGGACCATGTCCTTGTCCTTGGCGACCACCTGATCCTCATAGCGACGCCCGATCAGGCGCTTGATCGCAAAGAGCGTGTTGGCGGGGTTGGTCACCGACTGCCGCTTGGCGGACTGCCCGACCAGCACCTCGCCATCGCCGGTGTAGGCGATGATCGAGGGCGTGGTGCGATCGCCCTCGACGTTCTCGATGACCTTCACATTGTCGCCTTCCATCACGGCGACGCAGGAGTTGGTCGTGCCGAGATCGATACCGATGATTTTTCCCATGAGTCTATTCTCCGATAATGTCTTTGGTGGCGCGATGGCGCCAGATTGTTCAGTGAGTTGGGGAAAACCCCGCGCCATTCAAGCCGGCGATCACGCGACTTGTTGAGACACCAGAACCAGCGCCGGGCGCACCAGCCGGCCATTCAGGGTATAGCCCTTCTGAATGACGGCCACCACGGTATTCGGCGGCAGGTCTGCGCGCGGCTGCGTGGAAATGGCCTGATGGAATTCCGGATCGAAGGGCTGCTCCAGCGGTTCGACCGGCGCGACCCCGAACTTGTCCATCACGTCGCCGAGCAGCTTCAGCGTCAATTCGGTGCCTTCGCGGAGTTTTTCGATGTTGACCGTCTCTTCCAGCGCCGCGCTATGTCCCAATTCCAGGCTGTCGCGTACCTGGAGCAGTTCGCGCACGAAGCTGTCCAGGGCATATTTATGGGCCTTTTCAAGCTCGTTGGAGTGACGGCGCCGGATGTTTTCCAGTTCGGCGCGCGCGCGCAGAAGCTGATCGCGATTTTCGTCCGCCACCGCGCGCACCTCGTTCAGCGCGGCGGCCAATTCCTCCAGCGATGGCAGCGACGGCTCGGCGGGCGGGGCGCTCTCCGGCGCGCCACCCTCGGGGGTTTCCGAGACATCCGCCGACGACGCCTTGATGTACGCATCGACGGCCGCCCGCTTGGCCGACTCCTCTCCAGTGGGGAGCGCTGACGCCGAGGCCGCCGATTCCGGCGGCTCTGGGTCGATACGATGTGGATCCGTGTTCATGTTGACCTCCAAAGGCTGCGGACGAGCATGCTCCCGGTCGCTCTCGACGCCGGGTCGCCTGCTCGCATGATTTCGATTGTTTGCACGCCCCGGCGCCAGCGCCGGGCGCCTCACTGGCGCAGTGCCGCCGCCAGCAACCGCGCGGTGACATCGACGATCGGCACCACGCGCTGATAATCCATCCGGGTCGGACCGATGACGCCGAGCACGCCGACCACCCGATCATCGACCCGATAGCTCGTCGTCACGAGACTGCAATCGTCCAGGAGCGCGTACCCGGACTCCTCGCCGATAAAAATCTGCACACCCTCCGCGGCGATACAGCGGTCGAGGATGTGCAGAATTTCGCGTTTCTGATTGAAGATATCGAACAACTGCCGGATCCGGTCCATGCTCGCCAGCTCGCCAAACTCCATCAGATTCGTCTGTCCGGCGATAAAGCAGTCGTCCCGGCTTTCGGCGGCCTCCACGACTTCCTGCGCCAGCGCCGCCGCGCGGATCATCTGCTGGTCCATGCTGGCATGCGCGTGCTTCAACTCGTCCAGCAGGCGCTTGCGAACCTCGCCGATGTCCTGGCCGGTGAACATCTGATTGAGATAATTCGACGCCTGTTCCAACTGGGACGGCGTGAAAGACCGTTCCGTACCCATGATCCGGTTGTGCACCTCCCCTTCGCTGGTGACCAAAATGGCCAGCACCCGCTTTTCGGAGAGGGGCAGGAGTTCGATTTGACGAAAGACATTGCGCTCATGGCGCGGCAGCATCACCACGCCAGCCAGATGCGTGATGCCAGACAGCAGCGTCGAGGCCGTCTCGATCAACGATTTGGCATCCGTGCGGACATCGAAGCGCGTGCGCAGCGAGGCGATATCGTCCTCCGAGGGCGCGCGCCAGGTCAGGAGCGAATTCACGAACAGCCGATACCCGGCCACGGTCGGCACCCGGCCCGCGGAGGTATGGGGCGACACCACCAGACCCAGATCCTCCAGGTCCGACATGACATTGCGGACGGTCGCCGGGCTCAGATCCAGCCCGGTGTCTTTCGCGAGGGTACGGGAGCCGACCGGCTGACCTTCTCGAATATACCGCTCGACCAGCGCTTTCAGAAAATGAAGCGCTCGCTCGCTGACCGGGCTGTCGGTCGGTCGTGTTTCGGATGTCAATGTCGATTTTCCAGCGATCACAATGGTTTGAATCGTCAACCGGAGATGAGCTTTCTGAGCCGCTATTTTAGCACTCACCACCGGAGAGTGCTAACACCTGAATTTAGGGATCGAGACCGGGCCTGTCAAGACTCCCGCACTTGCGCACACACGTTCGCCGATTCAGTCTTGGCGCGATTGCCGCCCCATGCTAACGTTGCGCGGTCTTCACCGCCGGCCACCATGCCACTCAGATCCCATGCCGCATTTTACGACCGTCGGCATCGTTGCCAAGCAAGGCGACCCCGAGCGGGTGCGTGGCACCCTCGCGCGTCTGAGCGATCATCTGCGTTCGCGCGAGGTGGCGTGTTTACTCGATGCCGAGAGCTCCTACCTGCTCGACGCGCCCATCGGCACCGCCCTCCCCCTCGCCGAACTCGCCGCTCGCTGCGATCTGATCGTGGTGGTGGGCGGCGATGGCACCCTGTTGCATACCGCGCGCGCGACTGCGGCGCGTGGCGTGCCCTTGATGGGCATCAATCTGGGCCGACTGGGATTTCTGGTCGATGTCTCGCCCTGCGATATCGATGCGGTCCTCGACCGGATCCTGGCCGGCGAATACGAAGCGGATCACCGCTCCATGCTGCAGGCGTCGGTGGTCACCGAGCAAACCGCAGGGCCGGTTTACACGGCGCTCAACGATGTCGCGATCCATAAATGGAACACGGCGCGCATGATCGAATTCGAGACCTATATCGATGGCGTCTTCGTCAACGCCCAGCGCTCGGACGGCCTGATCGTCTCCACCCCGACTGGCTCCACCGCCTATGCCCTGTCCGGCGGCGGTCCGCTGGTCGATCCGGCGCTCGACGCCATCCTGCTGGTACCCATCTGTCCGCACGACCTGAGCAACCGACCGCTGGTGGTGCCCGGCGACCGCCGCATCGAGGTGCGGGTGCGCGGGCACGATCAGGGACACGTCCAGGTCACCTGCGACGGACAGACCGCGCTCCCACTCCCGACCGACGCCTGGGTGCGGATTAGCGGTCACCCGGACCGGGTCCGGCTGATCCATCCCAAGGGGCACGATCACTACCAGATCATGCGCGCCAAGCTCCACTGGGGCGGCCATCACGCCACGCGGGCACAACCATGCTGACCCATCTCCAGGTCCGGGATCTGGCCATCGTCAGCCAACTCGAACTCGACTGCCCGCGCGGCATGACAGCGCTCACCGGCGAGACCGGCGCCGGCAAGTCGATCCTGATCGACGCGCTCAGTCTGGCCCTGGGCGACAAGGCCGAGGTCGGTATGATCCGCGCCGGCCGCGAGCGTGCCGAGATTCTTGCCGAGTTCGACCTTGCCGCCTGCCCCGGCGCCCGCGACTGGCTCGCCGTACAGGAACTGGACGACGAGGGCGGCTGCATCCTGCGCCGGCTGATCGTGCGCGAGGGGCGTTCGCGCGCCTATATCAACGGTCGCCCGGCCAGCGGCGCGCAGTTGCGCGATCTCGGCAATCTGCTGGTGGACATCCACGGTCAGCACGCCCATCAGTCCCTGCTGCGCGCCAACGCCCAGCGCGACCTGCTCGATGCCTATGGCGGCCATCGGCCTCTGGCGGATGCGGTGGCGAAAACCTTTCGGGAGTTCCGCGCGCTCGATCAGAAACTCGCCGCGCTGGAAACGGCCTTTCAGGAACGTTCCGCGCGGCTCGATCTGCTGCGTTTCCAGGTCCAGGATCTGGAGTCGCTCGGAATGACCGCCGCCGACATCGAGTCGCTGGACCAGGAACAACGGCGTCTGAGCCATCTTGGCCGACTGCAGGAGACCGCCGCGCGTGTCCTGCAGACCCTGGCGGAGTCCGAACCCTCGATCGAGGATCATCTACGTGCCGCGACCGCCGAGCTCGCGGAACTCGCGGTCATCGATCCGGGGCTTGCCGACAGCCGGGAACTGCTGGAAACGGCGGCCATTCATGCCGGCGAGGCCGCCGCCAGTCTGCGCCATTATCTCGACGGACTGGATCTGGATCCGGCCGCGCTGGAGACCGTCGAAACCCGTCTCGCCCAGGTTCACGATCTGGCGCGCAAGTATCGGGTCTTTCCCTCGCGGTTACCGGAGACGTTGATCGAGCGGCGCGCTGAATTGAACGATCTGGAACAAGCCGATGTCACGCTGGCCGGTCTGCGCGAATCGCATGAGACCGCCTGGCAGGATTTCCTGACCCTGGCCCAGCGCCTGAGCCAAGCCCGCACCACGACCGCGGACCGCCTCGCCGAGACCGTCAGCGCGTCCATGCAGCAGCTTGGCATGGCTGGCGGACGCTTCGCGGTCCAGATCGACCCGCTCCCGCGCGAGCGGGCCGGCAGCGGCGGTCTGGAGCGCATCGACTTTCTCGTCAGCGCCAATCCGGGGCAACCGCTGCAGCCTCTGGCGAAGGTCGCCTCGGGTGGCGAACTCTCGCGGATCAGTCTTGGCATTCAGGTCGCGACCGCCGAATGCGGCAGCGTGCCCACTCTGGTGTTCGACGAGGTCGATGTCGGCATCGGCGGCGGCGTGGCGGAGATCGTCGGCCGACTGCTCCATCAGCTCGGCGACTCCCGTCAGGTTCTCTGCGTTACCCACCTGCCCCAGGTCGCCGCCCAGGCGCACGCGCAGCTCCGGGTCCGCAAGGAGACCCTCGACGGTCAGACGCATACCCGCATCGAGCCCCTGGACGCAACGGACCGCGTCGAGGAGATCGCCCGCATGCTGGGCGGAACCGAGATCACCGCGCGCACCCGCGACCATGCCAGCGAGATGCTGAATTGGGGACGCTGATCCGATCTCGGCGACGTTTATCCACGGCCATTTTCCGCTGTCAGGAGCGAATGGAATGATCAAGAAGATCGGGGTCGAACAACTCCAACTCGGCATGTATATCCAAGATCTCAATTGCGACTGGATGGATCATGGATTCATGCGGAATCGCTTTCTGCTCAAGGCGGACAAAAGCCTGGAGCGGATTCGCCAGTTGGGCATTCGCGAGATTTACATCGATACGGACAAGGGACTCGATGTCTCGCTCGCCCCGACCGCCAGCGAGGTCGAGGAGGCGCTGGAACAGGATCTGGTCCAGGTGGCCGGGACCGGCGGGGGCGAGGAGCATGCGGTCCCGCTGGCCGAGGAGCGCAATCAGGCAAAACGGATTCACAGCGAAGCGATCGGGATTGTCAGCAGTCTGATGGAGGATGCGCGCCTGGGCCAACAGATCGATCTGGAGCAGGTCAATCCGCTGGTCACCGAAATGGTTGGCTCGATCTTTCGCAATCAGGACGCCCTGCTGGCGCTCACCCGCATCCGCCGCGTGGGCCGGTATACCTTCGAGCACTCGGTCAATGTCGCCGTGCTCATGGTCTCCTTTGCCCGCACCCTGGAGATCGAGCGCGCGTTGATCCATGACATCGGACTGGGCGCACTCCTGCATGACATCGGCAAGATTCTGATCCCCCCCGCGATCCTCAACAAACCGGGACAACTGACCGACGCGGAATTTACCGTCATGCGCGGCCATGTGGTCCACACCCGCGACATCCTGACTAAGGTTCCGGGCATCCCGCCGATCGCCCTGGCGGTGGCCGCCGAGCATCATGAACGCATCGACGGCAGCGGTTATCCGAATCGCAAGTCCGGCGCCGACATCTCCCTTTACGGGCAGATGGCCGCGATCGCCGATGTCTATGACGCCATCACCACCGAGCGCGTCTATCACAAGGCACTGGAACCTCATCAGGCGCTACGCAAACTGCTGGAATGGAGCCATCATCATTTCGACGCGCATCTGGTGCAGCAATTCATCCGCTGCGTCGGCATCTATCCGGTCGGAACCCTGGTACGACTGCGCAGCGGACTGCTCGGTGTCGTGGTGGAAACCGGCCGGAAAGGGCTGTTCCACCCGGTCGTGCGGGTCTTCATGGACGCCAGACGACGCACCTATCTGACCGTGCGGGACGTGGACCTCTCACGTTTGAGCAAGGGATCCGAGGAGCGGATCGAGAGCGCCGAGTCGCCGGCGCAGTGGCGCGTCGATCCGGTCAAGGTGCTGCAGTACCCAGGCTAACCGAAGCCGCGCCCGGCCTGGCAGGCGTGGCGAGTGCATCGCCGCGCATCCGCCTGTTCCGAATCGACGAGCGATAGAGTAGCTGCACGGACTAGGCAAACGAGCAATGACAGACAATACTTGGCGGCTAGGCCACGTCCTGTGGGACTTGCACTGTTGCGAGCAGCCCTAACCCAGCGGCCATCCAGGATGATCGGCGGGGCATGATCGATTTCATAAAAATAAAAATGAAAGCATTATAAGGATTGATACCGCGTTCGCGCCAAAGCTTGCCGGTTCGGCAAGGCCACGCCAATGCACCCAGGATTGCCGCGTTCCACACGAGGAGGGATTTCATGCCGATGATGACGTCATTCATTCCAAGCGAGGACAGACTTGATCTGTTATTCCATGGCGACCTCGACCTGACGATCTCGGAAGACGCCTGCCGGGTCTTCGCCGACATCCCGGCCGGCCTGCGAACCTGCATCATGGATCTGACGCGTCTCGATCGAGTCTTCGACTCCGGGCTCGCACTGCTGTGGATGCTGAACGAGCGTCTCCGGCGAATCGGCGCAACGGTGGTCACCCTGAGCGATCAACCGGAACTGCAGCGCCGCCTAACGCTTGTCATGACGAATGCCTTGAATATCGTCCCAATCGACTCGCCGAAGACACGCCAGCCACTGACCCAGTAAAGCGCGCAAGCCCGCAGGATGTGCCGTCACGGCAACATCATCGTCCTTACCTGGCAAGCGCGTAAAAACAGCGTTCAGACACGCGCTCGCAGATGTTCCAGCAAGCCTTCGAGCGCCACCCGAACCGCTTGCTGGCGCACCCTGTCACGATCGCCATCGAATCGATCACACCCGGTCAGTACCTGCTGACCGGGCATCCCCCAAGCGAACCAGACGGTGCCGACCGGCTTATCGACGCTACCCCCGCCAGGTCCGGCGATGCCAGTGATCGCAACGGCGGTATCCGCCTGACTCCGCGCCAGCGCGCCAGCAACCATCTCTTTCGCCACGGGCTCACTGACAGCACCATGCGCGTCCAGGGTTTCCGACGCGACACCGAGCATCTCCTGCTTTGCCGCATTGCTATAGGTCACAAACCCACGGTCGAACCAGGCGCTACTGCCCGCGATGTCGGTGACCGTCTTTGCAACCCAACCGCCTGTACAGGATTCGGCGGTCGTCAGCCGGAGACCGAGTTGAAGCATCCGCTCGCCTAAACGCGCGGCAATGGATTCAAGCGATTCGTCTTCGATTCGATCGATCATGGCGTGAGTGTCGCCGAAGTCAGTGACGCAGACAATCCCTTGCACAGACGACTCGTCGTCTGGAAAACCTCACCGAACAGCCGCACTATCAAGACCGCGACCGCCACCGTCCGACCTCACGCTTTGGAGAGATTTCGACCGATGAATGACCTGAATATCCGCTGCGAGCACAAGCCATCCCCCGCTAAACTGGAGGTACTCGGGATCGACGGCTGGCCGCTCTGGAAAAAAGAGCCGTCCACGTTCCCCTGGCATTATGAAAAAACCGAGACCTGCTACGTACAGCGCGGGCGCTTCGTCGTCACGCCGGACGGCGGCGAGCCGCTCACCTTTGGCCGGGGCGACCTAATCAGCTTTCCGGCCGGTCTCTCCTGCGTCTGGGAGATCCTGGAGCCGGTGGAAAAACACTACCGCTTCGACGAAACGCAATAAAAACCCCACACCATCGATAAGGAAGGATAAAAGACATGCGGAAAATCATCCGAATTCGCGCGCCTTGGCTGGTTCTGCTCGCCTGCTTGCCGATGCTCCTGCCCGTCTCCGCCAGCCACGCGGAAGGCATGACCATCGCCGACACCGTCTACAAACTCCCGCTGGAGGAAGGCGTGTCCACGGATGACGCCGTGGATTCCATGCTGCTGCGCGCCAATGCGCTGAACTTCAAGCTGGTCGCCCGTCTGCCGCTCTCCCAGGAACTGGACGCCATGGGCGTCCCCACCGGGCGAATCGAGATCTTCCAGTTCTGCGATGCCCGGATCGCCGCCCAAATGATCGCGGAGAACCTGGACTTTTCGGCCTATCTGCCCTGCCGTATCACCCTGATCGAGGACCAGGCGGGCAAGCCCTGGCTGGTGACGCTGGACCTGAACAAGGTGATTCAAATGGCCGATCTGCCGCCGACGCTCCTGGAACTCGCCACCAAGGTCCGCGACACCATGAACGAGATCATGGCCGCGGGCGCCAGCGGAGATCTCTGATCCATGACCTATCTGAGCCTCTCCCGCGCCGCCCGTCTCGCCGGCGTCACCCGCGCCGAACTGCAACGCCGCATCCGTCGCGGCGAGATCGCAACCTTCGAGGGGGCGGTGGCGGTGGAGGATCTGCTGCGGGCCTATCCGGCGGTGAGCCTGACCAATGACGATGCCCTGGAACGGGTCGAACGCATCAAGCGCGAGGCTCTGCCCAAGCTCAACGCGGGCGAAACCGTCCTGCCGAGCCCGGAGGTCTTCCTGTCGCGTCTGCGCGGCCTAAGCGAAACCCTGGCGGAACGCATCGCGGCCAACGAACTCGCCGATGCCTTGCTGGATCAGGTTGGCGCACGGCTCGCGGGACTCGCCACGCAGCCCCCGGAGCAGCTTTCAGCGGGGCTACGGGAGATCCATGACTGGTTCGACGACGCCCGTCGCCAGCTCGCACTCCAACCCGCGCCCGACGGGCACGCCCAACTTCTCGCCAAGGATACCTTTCTGCGCATCATGGCAGCCAACGTCAAGCTGATCCCAAGCGGCCACGACTTTTTCGTCGAGGGCAACGAGTCGATCCTGGAGGCGTCGGTGCGCGCCGGGCTCAAACTGAGTTATGGCTGTTCCAGCGGCAATTGCGGTGACTGCAAGGTTCGCCTGATCAGCGGCGAAACCCGCAAGATCCGCGATCACGACTATGTCATCAGCGAACGCGAGAAGTCGATGGGCTACCTCCTCTCCTGCTCGCAAACGGCCGTCACCGATCTGGTCATCGAGGCCGCCGAAGCCCTGTCGGTCGACGACCTGCCGCAACAGGAGATCCGGGCCAGCCTGCGCAAGCTCGAACGACTCTCGCCCGACCTGATCGCCCTGAACATCCAGACACCGCGCACCCACACGCTGCGCTTCATGGCCGGTCAGCGGGCGCATCTGACGCTGGAAGACGGCGCCACGCGCGAATTGTCCATCGCAAGCTGTCCCTGCAATGGGCGTAATCTCTGGTTTTATGTCAGACGCCAGGACGACGCCTTCTCCGAGCACGTCTTCAACAGCCTGCACCCCGGCCATCTGGTCACCGTCACCGGTCCCCAGGGCGATTTTGTGCTCATCGAGGACGCGCCGGAACCGGCTATCCTGATCGCCTTCGGCGACGGCATCGCGCCCATCAAGAGCCTGATCGAGCACGCCGTCTCCATCGATCTCATCGAATCCTTTCATCTCTATTGGGACACCACCTATCCCGATGGCCATCATCAGGCTCACTGGGGCCGGGCGCTCAAGGACGCACTGGACAACTTCAGCTTCACCCCGCTCATGAGCGGCCAGCCCGAGGATGTCATCGCCGTGGTGCGCGCCGATCATTCGGATCCCGGCGGACGGCGGTATTACCTCGCCGGTCCAGCGGAGCTTGTCCAGCGCGCGGCTGTCTTGTTGCGCGACCAGGGCATTGAGAAGGCGCGGATCAAGCTCGAACACACGGACACCTGATCCGACGGGGCAGTTTAGGCCGCTTGCGGCCTGGACTGCTGGGACGGCAGGAACACGGTTCCCTTGCCGAAACGATTCACGGCCATATCCCGCACCCAGGGCGGGGCATCTGCATAGAGTCGCAAATAGGTATACCCCAGATCGCCGCGAACCATGAACGCGACCCAGCGTTCAAACTCTTGTTGTTTTGTCTCCATCACTTCAGTCCTCACTTCGACGACAGCCGATCCTCCACTACTCGTTCTCCCGGCGTCACCGTTCGATGCGCCGACACGCTTGGATTAAGGCGATTTCTGCAAAATAGGCGTGGAAACTCATTCATTCAACCGATGTTGACTAAAAAATCCTTATACCGTACGCCTTTGCAGCAGCAGCATATAGTTCACCCCCATCCAGCGGCTGAAGCCGAAGACCCGCGTGAAAGGATTGACCCGCACCCCGGTCTTGTGGAGCAAATCGAACCGCTCGCCCAACCGGTCAAGCACCTGGCGCGGACGCACGAGCTTGCGGAAATGGTGGGTACCGCGAGGCAGCCAGCGCAACAGGTATTCGGCGCCGAGAATGGCCATCATCAGCGCCGCCAAGGTACGGTTGATACTGGCGACGAACATGACCCCGCCCGGCCGTACCAGTTGCGCGCAATCGTCGAGAAACGCCGGCAGTTGCTCCACATGCTCGATCACCTCCATGTTGAGCACCGCGTCGAAGTGCGCGCCTTCGCGCACCAGTTGATCCACCGTCGCCAGCCGATATACGATCTCGAGCCCGCTCCACTGGGCATGCAGATCGGCCACCCGAACATTTTTTTCGGTGATCTCGATGCCGGTGACCTGCGCGCCGAGGCGCGCCAGGGACTCGCTCAGAATACCGCCGCCGCAACCGATATCGAGCACATTCAAGCCCTCGAAAGGGCGCTCCAGGGCGGCATCGCGCCCGAATGCCGCGGCAAGTCGCGTGCGAATATAGTCCACCCGAAAGGCGTTCAGACGATGCAGCGGCCAGAATGGCCCCTCCGTATCCCACCAACGATGAGCAAGACGCTCAAAATAGGCGACTTCATCCGGATCGATACTCGACGCGGTCAACTGCGCGGCACTCATGGGATTCTCCGGTGCGAACGAGCGAATGCGCTTGAAATCGTGTTGAGTACGGAGTTTTGCAACCCGCTCGACAGCAGCGACCCGTCGCTCGACCCGCCACCGATCGAGTTTACAGGGACTTCGGGTCTAGCATTCCGCAACCGCGGCAGTCGCGAGGCCGATGAGCGCGGACGCTGCCACAACTCATGCATACCATGACGCAGACCCTGCTGGGCAGGATCGCTACAGATCAAGACGTCAGCGCCGCCGCCAGATAGTCGCGCGACTGCATCTCGATCAAGCGGCTGAGCAGTCGCTCATGGGCAAAGTCGGTCAAGCCACCAAGGTAGAGGTTCTCGATCGGCGCGGCGGCTGACAGCACGAGTTTGACGCGCTGATCATAGAACTCGTCGACCAGATGCAGGAAACGACGGGCCGCGGCCTCCTGGTTCGGACCGAGTCGCGGCACGCCCGACAGCAGGACGGTGTGGAACTCGCGGGCGATTTCGATATAGTCCGCGGCGGAGCGCGCCGTGGCGCAGAGCGCCGCGAAATCGAACCAGACGACATCCATCCCGACCCGCCGTGCCGGAAACGCACGGCCATTGACCGAGAATGCGCCGGACGACGCCTCGTGCCCCCCGGTCAGCCGCGCGAAATCCTCGGCCAGCCGTCGCTCGCCAGCGTCGTTTTCCAGATAAAAGACTCCCGCCTGGGTCAACGTGCGCAACCGATAATCAACCCCACCGTCCAGTTCGAAGACCTGGGTGTGCCGTTTGAGCAGTTCGATGGCGGGTAGAAACAACTGCCGTTGCAGGCCATTGCGATACAGATCGTCGGGCTGGGCGTTGGCGGTCGTGACCAGCGTCACACCGCGCGCGAAGAGCGCCTTCAGCAGACCGTGCAGGAGCATGGCATCGGCGATGTCGGTGACGATGAACTCGTCCAGACAGAGCACGCGCGCTTCCTCGCGCAAACGATCGGCGACGACCTCCAGCGGATCGGGCTGCTTGGGAAGACGCGCCATCAAGGCGTGAATCTCCCGCATGAGGTGATGGAAGTGTACCCGGCGTTTATCGGGCACCTCCAGCTCGCCCACGAACCAATCCATGAGATAGGTCTTGCCGCGCCCGACGCCGCCCCACAGATACAGACCGCGCACCGGGAGCGCCGGCCCGGACCAACGCTCCCGGAGCAGTCCCCAGACACCGCGCCGGGGTTGACGGGGCGGCTTGCGGAGCAACGCCTGGCGCAGGGCGAGAAGCAGTTCGCTCGCTTCGCGTTGAGCGCTGTCACAGGGATGAAAGGAATTCGAGGGGTTGGCTTGAGACATGTCCGGAACCGAAAAAGAGCGTCCAGCGACCAGGCAAGCGTTCTCGCTGATGGGTTTAAGTGACAGCGGCAGGGCTTTTCATTAGCATCTCATGACGATTTTGCGACGCCTGACACGATCAGGATATTCCCGTCCAACCGAGATACCAAACCATGCTCAATAAAACCAGACGTTTTCTGACCTCCCTGTTGCCCATCGATCCGAATCGTCGCGGCGAGTGCAACCGCTGCGGCAGTTGTTGCAAGCTCCCCTACCCCTGCCCTTTTCTGCGCTTCGATGACGCGGGACTGAGCAGTTGCTCGGTCTACCTTTTCCGCCCGCCCAGTTGTCGCAAATATCCGCGCGTCGCGGCCGAGAACCTGACCCCGCAAACCTGCGGGTTCTTTTTCATCGCGCCGGATCGGATCGGCCACCGAGCCGCGCCCGGTTTCGAGCCAGCCTCGGTACAGGTTCGGACCGCCGAAGAGCCTGGGTGAGGTACCGATGCGCGGAGGATCAGGCGTTTTTTGGAAAAGATCCTACCCGTCGGAGCCCGCTTGCGGGCGACGTGACCAGCCAGGATGCCTTCCATGCGCCCAGCCGTCGCCCGCTTGCGGGCTCCGACGGGGTTTGACGCTTGGTCAAGTCATGTCCGGCATTCACCTCCGCCGCCAGACAGAAACTCGCCGATCCGTCGCACGCCCTCGTCCAGTTCGCGAAGATCACGGGTGTAGGCGAAGCGTACATGGTGCCCCGCCTCATGTTCGCCGAAGTCCTGACCGGGCGTCACCGCGACGCCAGCCTCCTCCAGCAGCCGGGACGCGAAGATCATCGCGTCCTCCGCGACTCGCTCGGGTAGACCCGCGTAGAGATAGAAGGCACCGGCGGGCGTGTGCGGAATCGCGAAACCGAGCCCGCGCAGCGCGCTCAGCAGTCGGTCGCGACGTTGCTGGAAGATCCCGCGCCGTTCCTCGACGATCGCCCGCGTCGTCGCGTCAAAGGCCGCCAGCGCCGCGTGCTGGGCCAGCGTGTTGGCGGCGATATAGAGATTCTGCGCCAGACGCTCCAGCACCCCGGCCGCCTCCCGTGGCGCGATCGCCCAACCGATACGCCAGCCGGTCATGCCGAAATATTTGGAAAAACTGTTGATGACATAGAGATCCGTCGACCCGACCGACAAGGCGGTGCGGGCGGGCGTCTCATAGGTGAGCCCCCGATAGATCTCGTCGACGATCAGTGCCGCCCCGCGCGCACGGCAGAGCGCGTAAAGCTCGGCGAGCGTGGCGGGATCCAGCACCGAGCCGGTCGGATTGGCGGGCGAGGCGACGATCACCGCGCGGATCTCCGCCCCCCAGGCCGATTCCGCCTGCCCGGCGGTCAACCGATAGTCGTTCTCCGGTCCCAGCGGCACCGCCACCGGTTCGACCCCCATCAGCCGCAGCACCTGACGATAGCAGGGATAGGAGGGATCGCCGATCAGTACGCGGTCGCCTGGTTCCAGAAGCGCGGAAAAGGCCAGTTGCAAGGCACCGGAGGCGCCCGGCGCGATCAGCACGCGCGCGGATTCGACGTCCACGCCGTCGCGACGCCCATACTCCTCCGCGATGGCCTGCCGCAAGGCCGGCAGACCCGCCGCCGGGGTATAGAGCGTCCGACCTTCGGCAAGCGCCGCCTGTCCCGCCGCCACGATGGGCGCGGGGGTCGGGAAATCCGGCTCGCCGATCTCCAGATGCACGATGGAGCGCCCGAGCGCCTCCAGTTCGCGTGCCCGCGCCAGCAGGCGCATCACATGAAAGGGCTCCACCGCCTGGGCGCGAGCCGCGAGATGGCTGTCGCTGACGTTCGTCATGGACGGCGTCAAGCGGCCGGATGGGCCAGACGGTGCATCCGATCCAGCGCAGCCAGATCGACGAAGGGGCTCCCGCCCAGCGCGCCGGACAGCACTCGGACGGGCTGACCGGGATCGCCGAGCCGGTCCACCACCAGCGGCGCGGCCGCGAAATCCTGCGCGGCGGTGTAGTCGTTCACCGTCACCAGCAACGCCTTCAGCCCGGCCGCCAACGCCGCGCGAGCGCCATTGTCGGAATCCTCGACCGCCACGCACTCACGCGCGTCGAGTCCCAGTTCGGAGAGCGCCAGCCGAAAGATATCCGGCGCCGGCTTCTTGGCCGGAACCACATCCCCAGCCGCGATCACCGCGAACCAGTCCCGCAGACCGGGCTCACCGCAATGGTCGAGCAATTCGGTCACATTCTCCGGCGTGGTCGTGGTCGCGATCGCGAGCCGGATCCCAGCCGCGCGCGCCTCGCGCAGCAGACGCAGTACGCCGGGACGCAGCGGAATCGCACCGGTTTGCAGCATGGACACATAATGCCGGGTCTTCGCGCGATGCAGGCCGCCGACAAAGGCGTCCGAATCCAGTGCGGGATCCAGCCGGATCCCGTCGGATTCCATAAAATAGCGAATCCGCTCCTTGCCGCCGGTCACCGTCAGCAGTTCGCCATAGCGCTCGACATCCCAGACCCAATCCAGACCGGCCTCCGCGAAGGCGGCATTGAAGGCGGGCCGATGTCCATCGCGCTCGGTATCGGCGAGCGTGCCATCGACATCGAAAAGAATGGCCTTGAAACCATACATGCAAGGACTCCATAAAGCTGAAACGTTTGATCCGCGCGGGATCCGCAAGCCACGAAGAGTACCTGACCGGGGATTCCGACGCATCGATTACGCACCTGCAAGTTGTATTCAGTTGCCCCTTTGACTCAGATCTGGTACTTAAGAGCGCTTTTCGCGGTGCGGATTCCCGAAACAGAGCGCGGAATCCGAGCCGTGGGCATCCCCACGACCAGAGCCTTCGGGAGATATCGATGGCCGAAGCAAAAGCACAAGAAACCACGGCGTTCGGATTCGCACCCTATAACGCGGGTGCCGACGAAGAATATATGAACCCCCAGCAGGAGGAGCACTTCCGTAGCATCCTGCTGGCCTGGAAACAGTCCCTGATGGAAGAGGTGGATCGTACCGTTCACCATATGCAGGACGACGCGACCAATTTTCCGGATCCCAATGATCGCGCCACCCAGGAATCCGAGTTCAGCCTGGAACTGCGCACCCGCGACCGGGAGCGCAAGCTGATCAAAAAGATCGACGAGGCGATCGATCGTCTCGACGAGCACGACTACGGCTACTGCGAGGCGTGCGGCGTGGAGATCGGCATCCGCCGGTTGGAGGCACGTCCGACCGCCACGCTTTGCATCGACTGCAAGACGCTCGACGAGATTCGCGAAAAACAACGCGGCTGACCGTCGGCACGCACTCAACCGATCCCTGAGCCGATGTCCGGGCAAACCTTCGCCGCCCGGGCGGGCTACAGGGGGCGTTTCGCCCCCTCCCCGACCGGACCGCTGCATTTCGGCTCCCTGCTCGCGGCCGTGGCGAGCTACGTCGACGCTCGCGCGCAGGCCGGCGCCTGGCTGGTGCGTATGGAAGACCTGGACCGCCCGCGCGAGGTTCCCGGCGCCGCCGCCGACATTCTGCGCACCCTCCAGGCATTCGGCTTCGTGTGGGACGACCCCGTCCTTTTTCAGCGCGACCGCTCCGACGCCTACCAGTCCGCGCTGGACCGACTCGCCGCGCGCGGCCTGACCTATCCCTGCGGTTGCAGCCGCACCGAGATCGCCCGGCTGGACCTGCCAGGTCTCGAAGGCCCCATCTATCCCGGAACCTGTCGCGCGGGCCTGCCGCCGGGACGTTTGCCGCGCACCGTGCGCCTGCGCGCGCCTGCACAACCGATCACGTTCGTTGACCGTATCCAGGGCGCATGGGAGCAGTCGATCGAGGCCACGATCGGCGATTTCGTGCTCCGACGCGCCGATGGCATCCATGCGTATCAGCTCGCGGTCGTCGTCGACGATGCCTGGCAGGGAATCACGCATGTGGTGCGCGGTGCCGACCTGCTGCTCTCCACGCCACGTCAGATCCTGCTCCAGCAGTCCTTGGGCCTGAGCCAGCCAGGCTATGCCCATGTACCGCTGGCGGTGGATGACGGGGGTCGCAAACTCAGCAAATCGCTCGCCGCCGCGCCGGTCGATCCGGACGATCCGCTCCCGGCCCTGAAACGAGCCTGGGATCTGTTGGGTCAGGAAGCGTTGCCCTTGGAGCGATCGATCCATGGCGGCCTGATCCAGCGCTTCTGGTCGCAGGCCATTGCGCGGTGGCGGATCGAACGTGTGCCGGCCAGATCGACGATCAGCATCGCCCTACTGGACGTCGACGTCGGCAGCCGGACCGCAGAACACCACCAGACATGGCCAGGAGATGATCTTCGATTGCGTTAGAATGCGCTCCGCATCCGCCGTCAGGCCACATCCGGACCCCTACCTTGAACCCACTCAAGCGACTCGCTTCCCAAACCGCCATCTATGGCGTCAGCAGCGTCCTGGGGCGCTTTCTCAATTATCTGCTGGTCCCCTTTCTAACCTATACCTTCGCCCCGGCGGAGTATGGCGTGATTGCCGAGTTCTACGCCTACATGGGGTTTCTGGCGGTGGTGCTCATGTTCGGGCTGGAGACCGGCTATTTCCGTTTTCGCGCCGGGGGCGAGTGGCCGCCCGAGGTCGTCTATGGGACGGTGCTGCGCTTTCTGGTGCTGACGAATATCGCTTTTTTCCTGCTGATCTATGTCCAGCGCGAGCCGATCGCCGAATTGCTGCGCCATTCTAGTCATCCCGAATATGTCTGGTGGAGCGCCGCGATCCTGGCCCTGGATTCGGTGGGTTCGGTCGCCTTCGCGCGCCTGCGGGCGGAGGATCGGGCGAAGCGTTTCGCGACGCTCAAGCTGATTGAGATCGGCGCCAACGTCGGTCTGACCATCTTCTTCATCTACGTCTGCCGGCGCGCCTTCGAGTCCGATCCGCACTCGCTGCTCGGATCGCTCTGGAACCCGAGCATCGGCGTGGGCTATGTCTTCATCGCCAACCTGGCGGCGAGCGGGTTCAAGCTGATGTTGCTGGCCCCGCAGTTTCGGGACGGATTCGGCACCTTCCAGGCAGCGCTCTTCGGGCGTCTTCTGCGCTATTCGCTCCCCATGGTCATCATCGGCTTCGCGGGGATCATCAACGAGATGCTGGATCGCGCCGCGCTCAAATACCTGCTGCCCTTCGATGACGAAACCAACATGGCGCAACTCGGCATCTACAGCGCCTGCTACAAGCTGTCGATCCTCATGGCGCTCTTCATCCAGGCGTTCCGGTATGCCGGCGAGCCGTTTTTCTTCAGTTACGCCAAACAGAGCGACGCGCGACAGACCTATGCGCTGGTGCTCAACTGGTTCGTCATCTGCTGCGTCTTTCTGTTTCTGCTGGTCACGCTCTATCTGGATGTCTTTCAGTATTTCGTCGGCAGCGCTTACCGGGAGGGACTGAGCGTGGTGCCGGTGCTGCTGCTCGCGAGCCTCTTTCTCGGCATCTATGTGAATCTGTCCATCTGGTACAAACTGACCGACCGTACCCTGATGGGTGCTGGCGTCTCGCTGATTGGCGCGGGGATCACCATCGTCCTGCTGCTCTGGTGGGTGCCCATTTACGGCTACGAGGGCGCGGCCTGGGCGCATCTGGTCTGCTACGGCTCGATGGTGGCGATGTCCTATTGGCTCGGACGTCGCTATTACCCGGTGCCCTACGAGGTCGGGCGCGTGCTGGGCTATGTGGTCTTCGGGGTCGCGCTCTATCTGGCGAGCCGTGGGCTGGTCTCGGGACTCGGCTGGAATGCGCTGGTGGCGGGGACGCTCTGTCTGGCGGTCTTTTTGCTAGCGGTCCTGCTGCTGGATGTGCGCCGACTGACGCGGCGACGCGGAATCGATGGCGGGTCGTCGTAACGCGGAATTCAGACGCCTGCCGTCGGCGACATCCGATGCGAGCGCCGTTGAATCCCGCCGACGACCGCCTTGGCTTGGGTGGGATCCTCGGGCCAATGGTGTTTGGGATAACGCCCTCGCAGCTCCCGGCGCACTTCCGCGTAACCGCGCGCCCAGAATCCGGCCAAATCCTGCGTCACTTGAAGCGGACGCCGGGCCGGGGAAAGCAGATGGAGTAGGACCGGAACCCGTCCGCCGCACAGACGCGGAGTTTCGGTCAGCCCAAAGAGTTCCTGGAGCGGCACCGCGAGGATGGGCTGTTCGGCGCTGACATAATCGAGCGGGCGGCTGTTCCCTGCCGGCGTCACGAACGCCTTGGGCGCCTCCCGTTCCAGACGCTGTTGTTGTTCCCAGGAAAGGCGGGCCGTCAGGATGGCCGTCAGGTCGAGCCGCTGGACCTCGGTTAGCCGCGACTTGCCCGCGAGCCAAGGGGCGAGCCAGTCGGTCAGACTGTCGCGCAGCGCGTCCGGCGAGAGATCCGGCCACTCGCCGGCGGGATCGGTTCGGCGCAACAGTCCGACGCGCGCCTGCAACTGGTGCGCCGCGTCGGTCCAGTTCAGTGCCCGCTCGAACTGATCGCGAATGCGGTCGAGCAGCAGCCCGGTCACCTCCGCGTGTTCCCCCAGCGCAAGCGGGCGGGAGTCGAGGACGATGGCGCCATACCGGACGAGTTCGCGCGCGGCGACACACTCGCGTTCCGGATCCCAGGCGACCTGCCGGCCGGTCTCGATCCGGTCGGCGAACTGCGCGCGCAAGTCCGCTTCGGCGAGCGGCAGCGCCAACTGAATACGTCCATCTCGCCCACGCGCATCTAGCGCCGCGACCACCAGATAGGGATGGACGGCGAGCGCATCGTCGCGCGGTAGCAGCGCACCGGCCCCGGAGGCGAGCAGGTAGCGATCGTCCGCGCCGCCACGCCGCTGGGCGATGCGCTCCGGATAGGCCAGGGCGAGAAGCGCACTGGGAGCGGTGACGCCATCCGCCGGAGATTCGCCGGCCAGCCGTCGCAATTGCCGCGAGACGCGCTCGATGGCCGCGAGACGCTGCCGGTCCATGCCGAACGGACTGCGCTTATCGCGCAGGGCCTGGAGCGCCTGAAGTCGCGGCCCCAGATCGGCCGACCGGGCAAGGCCGGGGGCGGAGAGCATGGGGTCGCGCTCGGAGATCAGCGCGCAGAGATCGGCGGCGGTTTGGCGGGCCGCGGGCGCGGTCCCCAGCAGCATCACGGCGAGCCGCGGATGGATGGGCAGCTCCGCCATCGCGCGGCCCAAGCGGGTGAGCGCGTGCCCGGCATCCAGCGCGTCCAGCGCGCGCAAAAGCTCCACCGCCTGCTCCCAGGCCGGGGCGGGCGGCGGATCCAGCCAGCGCAGTCGCGCGGGATCCTTGACGCCCCAGAGCGCGAGTTCCAGCACCAGAGGGGCCAGATCGGACTGGAGGATCTCGGGCGTGCGATGCTCCGGGCGGCCATGCTCCTGGGCGCGCGTCCAGAGGCGATAACAGACGCCCGGTCCCACGCGTCCCGCGCGCCCGGCGCGCTGCTCGGCCGAGGCGCGCGGGATGCTCTCCAGGACCAAGCGGCTGAGTCCAGCACCCGGATCGAAGCGCGGCTTGCGGGTCAGACCGCTGTCGACGACCGCCCGCACGCCCTGGATGGTGACGCTGGTCTCCGCGAGGTCGGTCGCGACGATCACACGCCGCTGGCCGGGTTTGCCCGGCAGCAGCGCCCGATCCTGCGCGGCCGTCGGCAGACTGCCGTGGAGCGGCAGGACGATGACGCCGTTATCCGCGCCTCGGGCGAGTTGCTCCACGCAGCGATCGATCTCGCCGGCGCCGGGCAGAAAGGCCAGGATATCGCCGTCGTGTTCGGCGAGCGCCGCGCGGATTCCGGCGACTGTCGTCTGGACCGGATCGGAGTCCGGCGTCCGTTCGGCGTACTGGACCGCGACCGGAAAACTCCGACCCGCGCCGCGCACGATCGGCGCGCCGCCGAGCAGTCTGGCGACCGGCTCGGCGTCCAGGGTCGCGGACATCACGAGCAGACGCAGTTCCGGGCGCAGATTCGCGACGACATCCAGCGCGAGCGCCAACCCGAGGTCGGATTGCAGGTTGCGCTCATGGAATTCGTCGAAAACGATCAATCCGACCCCATCGAGTTCGGGGTCGGACTGGAGGCGTCGGGTCAGAATCCCTTCCGTGATCACCTCGATGCGGGTGTGTTGGCCGATCCGACGCTCGAAGCGAACCTGATAGCCAACCCGTTCGCCCAGGCTCTCGCCGAGCAGCGCGGCCATGTGCGCCGCGGTCATGCGCGCGGCGGGACGGCGCGGTTCGAGCATGAGGATGCGTTGGCCGTTCAGCCAGTCCGCGTCGAGCAGGGCCAGCGGAACCCAAGTGGACTTGCCGGATCCGGTGGGCGCCTGAAGAAGCGCGTGCCCCTGGCGTAGCGCGGCACGCAGTTCGTCCATCGCGGATTCGATGGGGAGCGTTCGATCGCGAACCGCGGGCGCTGTCGGCGACATGAGCTGGTTCCTCTCCAATCGCGTATAAATCCGGTGGGCTCAGTCTATACTAGATCCCAGGTCAATCAACCGGATCCGACCCTACTCATGGCACGTCTACCTCGCTTCGTTCTGCCCGGCTATCCACAGCATGTCATTCAACGCGGCAACAACCGACAGCAAATCCTATTCGAGGAGGAAGACTATTGGTTTCTCTGGGAGAAAATCGGGATCGCCGCGGAAAAATTTCAGTGCGACATCCATGCCTATGTCCTGATGCCGAACCACTTCCATCTGTTGCTCACGCCCCGTCTGGAAAACGGGATCGGCAAGCTGATGCAGTATGTCGGCCGCTATTATGTGCAGTATTTCAACGACCGTTACGAACGCACCGGCACGCTCTGGGAGGGGCGTTATCGCGCCACCCTGCTGGATCCCAAGACCTATCTGCTCCCGGTTTGTCACTATGTGGAAGCCAATCCGGTGCGCGCGGGTTTGGTCGAGCAGACCTCCGACTATGCGTGGTCGAGCTATGGGGCCAATGCGGCGGGGAACGAGGATCCCCTGATCACGCCTCATCCGGAGTACGAGCGTCTAGGGCGAAGCGCCAAGGCGCGCCAGGCCAGCTATGCCCAGACGGCCGCATCCCCGCTCGACGACAACCTGTTGAAAGAGATTCGCGACGCGACCAACAAGGCATGGCTCCTGGGCAATCCCGACTTTTGCCAGGCCATCGAGAGCCTGCTGAATCGTCGCGCCCTACCGCGACCGCGCGGCGGCGACCGCCGCTCCGCCGCGTATCGGCGTCATGCCGGAATGGAATGAGTCGGACGCGAATGAACATGACGCGAGGCGAGGTCTATACGCCCCGCGAGGCGGATGAATTCCTCACCGCCGAAGGCTGTTTTATCCTGGAATCCTGGAACCGGGAGGACGATCCCGCGGTCTCCATCGCCCGTGCCCGGGTCGCGCCCCAGGTCACGACCCGGCTCCATCGGCTCGCGGGCATCGTCGAGCGTTATCTGATCCTGAGCGGAGAGGGTCTGGTCGAGGTCGAAGGCATGGCATCCAGGCGGGTGCGCGCGGGCGACCTGGTCCACATCCCCGCCGGGCTGGGACAGCGGATCGGCAACCGCGGCGACACCGACCTGATCTTTCTCGCGATCTGCACGCCGCGTTTTACGCCCCATGCCTACCAGGATATCGATCCCGAGCCTTTGCCCGATTCGCCGACCTGAAAATCGTTTCGTCACTTTTTCATGGCATGCTGACCCAATCGAGGCCATCCATCGTGATAAACTGACCGCGAGCGCTTCCCCATGCAGGACGAGTTCGACCTACCGCCCGAGACCCGCGACGCCGTTTCCCGGATTTTCCATCTCTACGACCCACCCTTGTGGCTGGTGACGGCTGGTGATGGCCACCGTCGGAGCGGCATGATCGCCACCTCCGCCACCCGCGCCTCCATCGTCGCCGAGTGGCCGCGGATGCTGATCGCCATCGCCAAACAGCATGACACCTGGAGTCGGATCGAGACGACCGGACGCTTCGCGCTCCATCTGCTCCGCCACGATGATCTGGACACGGTCTGGCGCTTCGGACTCGCCAGCGGTCACCGAGTCGACAAATTCGCGGATCTGGTGCTGCCTGACACGCCCGGCGGCAATCCGCTCTATCCGGGCGCCCTGTCCTGGCTGGATTGTCGGGTCGAACAGCAGATGGGCAGCGGCGACCGCAGCATCTATCTGGCTGGGATCACGGGTGGCGCACTCTTGCAGCAGGCTCCCGTCCTGACCGTCGCAACCCTGCTGCGCGACGCGCCCCCCGAGCGCAAAGCCGCGCTCGACCGGCTCTATATCCAGGATCAGGCGATCGATCACGCCGCCATCCTTGCCTGGCGGCGCTCACACCAACGTCTTTGATCCTTTTGAACCATCCGTCGCCCGCCAGGGCGCGCTCAACCCTGGCGGACGACACGGCCGACTTTCCCCTTCCCTTTACCTTCCGAGAATGAATCATGCAACTGCCTGACCACAAAACAAAAATCGTCGCGACCATCGGTCCCGCGTCGGACACCCTAGAGGTACTGACGCAATTGATCGAGGCTGGAATGAATGTGGCCCGATTGAACTTTTCGCATGGCGACCCAGCCTATCATGGCGCGGTGATCGCCCGGATTCGCGAGGCCGCCAAGGTCGCGAACCGCCGCGTCGCCATCATGGGCGACCTCCCAGGCCCCAAGATGCGCATCGGCGATCTGGCCGAGGAACCGATCGAACTGCAACGCGACGATCCCCTCATCCTGACCACCGACGAGATCCTTGGGGACAAACACCGCATCGGCATCAGCTTTCCGGACCTGCTCGACGCCGTGCAACCGGGCGACCGGCTCTATCTCAACGACGGCTTCATCCTGCTCAAGGTCGTGGAGGTCAAGGGGACGGACATCCATTGCAACGTCCGCGTCGGCGGCGAACTCCGCTCCCGCAAGGGGCTGAACCTGCCCGGCATCAATCTTGGCATCACCGCCTTCACCGAGAACGATCACGACTGGCTGCGCTTTGCCGCCGAGCACCGGTTGGACGCGGTCAGTCAGTCCTTTGTCGCCACCGCCGACGACATCCTGGCCGTGCGTCGGGCCGCCGAGGCCATGAACTATGCGCCCTTCATCATCGCCAAGATCGAACGCGCCGACGCGCTGGACAACCTGAAGGCCATCCTGACCGCCGCCGACGGCATCATGGTCGCGCGCGGCGATTTGGGCGTCGAGATCCCGATCGAGCGGATCGCCGTGGTCCAGAAGCAGATCACCGAACTGGCCAATCATTTCGGCAAACCCGTGATCACCGCCACCCAGATGCTGGAATCCATGGTCATTTACCGGCGCCCGACCCGCGCCGAGGCCACCGACGTCGCCAACGCCATCCTCGGCGGCACCGACTGCGTCATGCTCTCCGCCGAATCGGCGATGGGCCGCTACCCGGTGGACGCCGTCGCCATGCTCGCCGGCATTGCCACTCAGGTCGAACCCGAGCGCAGCAAACAGCCCTTCGTACGTGCCATGGACGGCTTCAATGGCGGCGAACGCATGCGCGCGGTCGACCTGGTTGCCGCCAGCGTCTATCACACCATCAACAACAGCGCACCCCGCGCCGTGATCGTCCCCACCCAATCTGGCAGCACCCCGCGCAACGTCGCGCGGTTCCGTCCGCCGGTCTGGATTCTCGCCTTCAGCCCGAATCCAGCCACCTGCCAATCGCTACAATTTTCCTATGGCATCCATGCGATTCAAGTGGAGGCGGACCGCCCGGACTGGTCCCGGTTCGCCCGCCACTGGCTTGGCGAGCGCGGCATCGACAGCGGCCTGGTTCTGCTGACCCAGGGACCGACAGCCGAGAACCCCTGTGGAAACTATCGTATGGAGATCCTGGAGTTAGGTCTTGATGCGGGTAAAATCTGCGACTGACGGGAGATCATCGATGGTCTGCGCATCTTGACCTCTCAGTGCTCTCCCCGTATGATCGCACGTCTTAAAGGGCGCATAGCTCAGCGGGAGAGCACTGCCTTCACACGGCAGGGGTCCGTGGTTCGATCCCACGTGCGCCCACCAATATTCTCGATTTGAATCAGCCGCTTAACAGCGGCTTTTTCTTGCCTGCCTCAAGCGATCTCGGGCCTGTGTGCAAATCAGTGTGCAAATGCGTTCCCGAGCCGTTTTGCTCCTATCGGTCGAGAATGGCGATCGCATCCGCCAAATCACTCGGTCGCAAATGGGCGTAGACGCGAGCCGTGATCGCAACATCGCTATGTCGAAGTAACTCCGACACCCGCTCGATCCCAACACCCGCTTGAACGAGCCAACTTCCACACGTCCGACGCAGGTCGTGCGGATGCACATCCACTAGATCGGCATCCCTAACGCAAGCGGTAAATCCCTTTTTGACGCTCGCGATCCGTTCACCCTGACGATCACAAAACACCCACGGCGACGCCGGACAATATTCCGCTATGAATCGCGCGCGTGCCAGGATCGCTTTCCGAGCCTCCCGGTTTAGCGGGACGTGTCCTAGCTTCCCATTTTTCTGGTCTCCGGTCTCAAAGGTGATTGAGCCACCTTTGAGATCGACCCGCCGCCACGCTAACCCTAGCATTTCCCCCGGTCGCATCCCTGAGTACAACCCGAGTCGAATGAAGTCGAGCAGCCACGGCGAGCGCATCAGTCGTGTTGGCTGGGCGGCGGCCTTCAGGAGTCGCACGGCTTCCTCGCGCGTGAGCCAGCGGTTACGCCCGGCTGGCTCCTTCTGTCGGCGGGTTCCCCAGGGGTTCGAGATGTCCCACTCCAGTTCACGCTTCGCCCAATTACTGGCGGCGCTCATCAATCCCAGTTCTTTGTTGATTGTCCCTGGCGCAATCCCCGCCGTTCGACGGCGGGCAATATAGGCGCGGACATCGACCGCACCGATCTCGGACAAGCGTCGCCCCGTGAAAATCGGAAACAAGGCTTTCGCGCTCCACTGGTCACGTTCCGGCGCACGCTTGGCTGGAGTCACTTGGTCGAGGTAGAGCAACAGCAGATCGTCGAACGTGCTGCCCTCGCCCGTGCGTTCGATCTGCTTCTCGGCCATCCAACCGGCACGGATCGCGGCGGCTTTCAGACCTTCGGGATCGTCGGCGACGGGAATCCCAGTACTGCGGCGAGTCGAACCCCCGACCCCGCTGGGGTAGACGGCCCACCAATACGGCGAGCGTGGCCGTTCGTAGATCCCTTCTTTCGGTCTGGTCTTGGTCTTACGTCGTGGCATGTGCTGTCTCCAGGCACCACCACCCCAAGAGCAATAGTACTCCCGGACACTTGGCGGTCGACATAGGCTGTGATATCGGCGGCACTAAGGCGCACGGATCGCCCGATGCGCACCGGCGCGAGTTCGCCCGCGTCGATCAGGCGGCGCACGCTGCGCGCGCTGATCGCCAGCGTTTTGGCGGCCCCTTCAAGCGTTAAAAGCAGCGTTACGGTCATTCGGCGTCCTCCAGACGCAACCTGCCCGTGCGCGTCGGGATCAAGCGTTGCGCTCGCGTGGCGATAACGGTGTCCAGCAGCGCTTGCACCGTGCGCGTCCCGAGCAAGGCGCCGCGTGTGCGCATCAAGGCATCCGGTCGATACCCCCACGCTCTAAGCAGGCGATCCGCATCGCTTGGTGTCCCCAAGCGCGCCAAGACACGCCGTAAAAATTCGCGATGGGTTAAAAAGCGTTCGGAACGCGACATTGCCGCCGTCATGGCGAGCCGGATTTCGTCCATCTTCTCGGCGGAGGGGACGCGCGACATCGGTTCGTTGTCGATTGGCATCGTTGATCTCCTTCAATGCACCGACGATCCCAGACGCCGCGCACGCGGCCGGTCGCTTGCCGCCGTCGCGAGGTGCGCCTCGATGCGCGCCAGCAATGTCGGAAACGACTCGGCGAAATACAGCGGCGCGGTTTCGCGGGGCGCTTGCGGACTGGTCTCGTTGCGACCATAGGCCAGACCGTCCAGGGTGAGGCTCTTGAACGCCCGCACGGTGCCCTTGGCGCTTTTGCGCGTAAGAATTTCCAGCAGACCCAGGTCCAGCAAGGCTTGATTCGCGACGATCGTCGAGTGCGCGCTCCCGTGTTCCTTCAACAAATCCGTGAGCGCGCGCACCAGCGATTCGTCGACGAACTCCGGCAAAAACGAACTCGACACGCCCTTGGTCCGGCAGATGTCGGCCAACAGACGAATTTTCGAGGTCTCGGACAGGCGCAGATTCCGCATGGCGACTTCCGCCACCTGGAGCGTCAGATCCAGCGCGGGAAACGGACGCGGGCTGTCGGTCCACGCGGGGGCGGGTGCAGACGCGGGCGGACGGATCGGTACCGACGGCCCGGCGGCAGCCAGCGCCTGGCGCTCCATGGCGATGAAATAGCGCCGGGCTTCGCGGCCTTTGGCGTTGTTCTCGACCATGCTCAGTTCTTTGGCCATGTCGAGGGTGATGAGGTAATCCTTGCTGCGGCGGTCTCCACCTCGGCCTTTTTTGATGCCCCCGTTTCGGGGAACCAATGCAAAGTCTTGATTTTCAACGAATCCATATTTCACGATGCGCTCGTTGAGCCAGGTCGAAACGTCGCGACCGACGTCCAAGAAGGCATGTAAATCGGTCGCATGGCAGACCTGTCCAGCGACCCCGCCGATCTCCCCCGGAAACACCGCGACCAGCGGGGCGTCGTCCGCGCCCTCGCGATCCGTCACGCCCGCCGGCGCGATCGCCTGATTTGCGCCCGCCGCTGCGACGGCGGGTGTCGATTCCGGTCCGAGGTCGGGAATCCGCGCCACGGGCCGTGCGGTCAGCCGGGCGAATTCGCACTTGCGCCAAGCGTTCCAGAGGATCTCGTCGCAGTTTTTTTGAAAGGTGAGAAAATTGTCGCGGTTGTCCGTCGCGGCTTTCGCCTGGTAAGGCCGCAGACTGGTCAGCCAGCCGAACAGCTTGCGCAGGGGCAGACACACCGCCGCCGACGCCCCGTCGGCATCGGCGAGCGGAAGCGTCTGGGCGTGCCAGCGGGCATCCTTGAGGAGTTTTTCCTGCTGCACCGACCACACCAGCCCCATCGCCAGCACCAAGGGCTTCATCAGCACGAACGGCTGCCCCTCGACAGGCACCAAAAACAGCACGGAATGACGAAAGAGCACGGGGATCAGCGGGTACATAAGCCTCCTTGTCGAGCAGGATTCGGGGTGGACGCACGGCTGGCGCTCAGGCCGAGAGCGGCGCGCCTTGGATGTGAAGCTGGAGGCGGGCCATGTCGGTCCGCCAGGTGTCGGCATCGATCTGTGCCAGGTCTGTCGCGACCGCCATCCGGGTCGCACGGTCGTGCCACCAAGCGTCGCCATCCGCTGCCCGCGCGAAGCCACGCCAGTCCTCGCGCGTCCGTCGATGACGGGCTCACGGCGCGAGGACGCGCTCGCGCAACGCCGCCCGGTCGTTTGTCATGCCGAGACCTGCGCCGGTGTCAACACGTCTAAGAACGCCGCGTGCATCGCATCGAGCGACGCGACGGACTGACGCAACGGATCGCGCAAATCCTCGCACCGGGCAGGGTCGCGCATCGCTTGGCGGATCTGGAGTGCGCCTTCGATGGCGCTGATGTCGGTGTCCGCGACCCCTCGCTCATGGAGGGGGGCGGGGTCGCGCGGGGAAACGGCAGCCGACATGGACGGACTCGCAGGCGGAAGGACAACGAGCAACCAGAGTACCTTTCTGACAGTTAAACGGTCAATCGATAAAAAAGTTTGTCACTGATCATACAGTCTTAAAACCAACCCTCAGTCGTCCAGAAAGGTCCGCATCAAGACCAGGAGACGCCGTTCGGAAAACCGTCCCGCCAGCACGGCGGCAATCATCTCCCGGAGCGCCTCGCGGGTGTCCTCGGACAGTCCGTGGGTGTCGAGATACCACCGCCAATCCGCCTGCGTTTTCGGCCCCACGCCGGTTTTCAGCCACTCCGCATTGACGCCGAGCGCCTGGGCGATCTGGATCGCAAAGCGCGTATCGCGCCCCACGTCATTCTCGATCTGATGAATGGTCTGCTGCGCCGCCCCGACCGTCTTGGCCAGCGCGGCCTGGGTGATATTGAGCGTTCTGCGCTCGTGTTTCATGCGTTCGCCGAAAGTCGACATGGAAACTCCTGTGGTGAGCAAAAACACCGTTCACGTTTAAAAACGGTTCACACTTCCAGTTTACTACAACTGTTTAATCTTTTCTTCGGCCAAAAAAACCGTTGATGATCGACTTTTTATCACGTAATTTAAGACACGCCACGCAATCGCGGATCGCCCACGGTCGATCCGATCCGATCCGGACCGGCCCACTGGCCGAGGATTTTCGTCGAGATGGAGAGACCCCGATGACCGCGCAACACGAGACCGTCGCCCTGTCGCCCGGCTCGGGCCAGGTGGCGAACATTGCCGACACCCCGACCGCCGCACCCAGCCCGCACGCGACGCGACCGCGGTCCGCGGTGTTTCAGCCCGGCGCCGTCGTGGGCGGCGTCACGATTCTGGCCCGACTGCCCCACGGCTATCGCGTCCGCTATCGCTGCTGCGACAAGCTCGCCACGCTGTCGTCCTCGCAGCTCAAGGCGCGGCGCGCGCGCCCGGAAACGCAGTGCCATGCCTGCGCCGCGCAGGCGTCGATCCCGACGCGCACCTTCCGCCATAACGACGAACTGCCGGTCCACCCGCGCACGTTGGCCCCCAGTGCCGCGTTTCTGCTCGGCATTCAGGCCCGCGCGACCGCGATCGTGCGCCAGCGCCACGGCACCTAAATCCCCGCGCGCGCACCTCACCTTTCCAGGGGGGGCCGATGCCGACCGCCTTCACCCAGGTTTTCCCAAGCATGTCGGCGAATCCGTGACGCGGACCGTCAGTACGCTTGTCCATCCCGGCCTCGCCGAGGTCGAACGTCTTTCTCTGCACACAGGAATATCCATGCTTTCACGAGAGATTTTTATGCCGTCGCCGCGGACC
>NZ_NHSQ01000031.1 GCF_016653465.1 Thiocystis minor
ACGACCTAGGTCGGCACTACAGAGGGGCTTCGGGTTCGCGGGTCTGGTGCATCAATAGCTTGAGCGCCATCGGGCGCCAAAATACGCCGAAAATCGGCCTAAGCGAGGTCGAATAGTCGAAGTCGGGCTAGACCTCCTGGATCCAGTGACCGCTTTGGGGCGCAGATCCGTCACTGGGCAAGGTGGCTCGACTGACAGGAATCCGCGTCAAGCGGTAGCTCTGTATCAACGCGAGACGATTCCCAACAGGTGACGGACCCGTTTCCAGGGCGTCAGCGTCACGGGCGCTTGGTCCGCTCCCCGCTCAAAGAAGAAACCGCTCGACGATCCCCCGTCGAGGTTGATGGCGCGATCGACCCGCCAGGGCGTCAGCGTGTCCGGCGACGCGAGAGACTCCGCCAGATCGGCGAGGGTCACCCGGTTCAGGGTCGCGCCCAGCACCCAGTGCCCGCGCCAATCGGTGGCGATGAAGGTGCGGCGGTCGGCGGCGGACGTGGACAGACCTCGCACCGTGCGGCCGTCCTCGACCAGGTAGGGTCCGGTCTGTAACAGGGCGGTGATGCCCGGATGGTCCTGGAAGCGTGACCGCCGGACGAGATGAAGACCCCGGTCATCGCTGTAGATCACCCCGCTGAGGAGTTTCGCGGTCTCGAACCGGTTGATCCGTCGTCCCTGGGCGATGACCAGCCCTAACGGCTGCCCGTTCGCGTGGAAGTAACCGCCGTTGACGCCGGCCAGGCAGGCCGCGGACCGGAACGCTTCCGCCAGTGTCGGGGTCGCGGCGTTGGTCCCGGCCCCGAGATCGATCACCGTCAGGCGGTACGCCCGCGAGGTGAAAAAGGCGAGGTGCGCGGTGACCTCCTGGCCGTCGGCGGGTCGCACCGCCACACGCTTGGCATACAGCAGCGCCGGGCCGATCGCGGACCGCTCCGCTTCTCTTACGAGCTGCCAGTCGGCGGCAACGGCATTCGCGGCCACCGTCAGCAAGACCAGGAGCAGGCTCCATGGCGACCCTGGGATGCGCGTCGGGCGCCGGGGACGTGGACTCATGGCAAACCCGGCTCCGCGACCTCCACCATCACCTCGTTGCGGCGCAGGAAGGGGAGCGAGAAGGGCGAATTGTAGCGGGCATAGATCGGGTCGCCGAGCGGCGTCAGTCCCGCGGCCCGGACGGCGGCGAGTAGCCGTTCCTCATGCTCGCGATAGCGGGACTCGGCCCAGCTCCCCGAGTAGCGCAGCACCGCCATGAGACGGGCCGGCTCCTCGCGGAGCATCACCCGCGAGTCATTCGGGCGGGGGAGTGTCGTCAGGGTGAAGCGCGCGGGCATCAGGAAGCTGATCACATAGGCGTTGCGCGTCGGATCCGTGAGTCGCTGGGTCACGGGAGCGGTCATCTCGATGCGGGTGCCGGAGCCGGGTTCCGTGCTGTCGGCCGGGCGCTGACTGACCGGCGCGGTCATGGCGATGGATTCGCGGGTCTGGTTGTTGCCGAAGATATAATCGGCCAGAATCCGGAAGGCCGTGCCGCCGACGGCGTCGAAGTCGCCGCTGACCTGGGTCTCGGCCAGCAGGGTGGGCCGATACCGTCGCAGTTCAACGACCGGTCCCTGACGGATCGTCTCATAGGCCGGTTCCTCGCTCGCCATCGTCTCGCCTCCGGGTAGGGTCA
This sequence comes from Thiocystis minor, assembly GCF_016653465.1. GTDB lineage: Bacteria > Pseudomonadota > Gammaproteobacteria > Chromatiales > Chromatiaceae > Chromatium > Chromatium minus. Next base: position 1,670 of record NZ_NHSQ01000031.1, read on the forward strand.
GGAGCAGCGCGACCAGGGCGGCGGGGACAGGTCATCCTGACAGTGTCGACATGAATCACCTCCATTTGGAATGCGGTTGAAGCGCGACCCGCGCGCGGGCAGACGCTGGGCGATCCACCTGGATCGCCCTGGAGCGAAAGAGATGGGGCCGTTTATCCCCGCCGACAGCCATTGTCACGAGAATCGTCTCTGTCATCCTTGCGCTGATGCCTTTTTCAACGAAGGTCATCGGCTCTGCAGGATCTGACCGCGCGACGCAACGACCTGACAGCCGATCCGCAAACCGCCTGGCTCTTGGATATCTCGAACCGTCCTGCGGCGCTGGAATCATGAGGTCGCCTGGTGGTGTACGCCGATATGAGCCCCCTGGTCTTTGGCCGCCCCTTGGCCGGGGTTGGTCTTCGGGGGTGGCGGTCGAGTAAGGCTGCCTGGTGGCGGGTCTGGTCGGGCTATTCGGACGAGTCGGCGGGTTGACTGTCGCCCGGTTTCGCGCGCGGGCCGACCTTGGCGTGGAGCAGTCGCCCCGCTGACCGTTGCCGGTGTCCCGCGCGGCCCCGCTCCGTTCGGTCGCGCGGGATGCCAGGCAGCGAGCCTTGCACGTTGCCTGACGTGACGTTTTTGATTACTGTGCGGCTTTCAATTGCTCTCCGAACCGCGCCATGTCCACTCCCATCCCTCAGTCACGCGGCGGCGCCCGCCCCGGCGCCGGCCGCAAACCGGGCAGCGGCCCGCATGGCGAGCCGACCCAGCCGATCCGCCTGCCGGTCAGCGCCATCCCCGCAGTCCGCGCCTGGCTCGCGGCGCGTCTCCCGCTCCCGGAGGACGCGCTGACCGTCTCCCCGTGCCCTGCGGCGCTCGCTCTGCCGCTGTACGGCTCGCGGATCTCCGCCGGCTTTCCCTCGCCCGCCGACGATGACCTGGAGGGCACCCTCGATCTCAACGAGCATCTGGTCCAGCATCCCGCCGCGACTTTCTTCGTGCGGGTCCAGGGCGATTCGATGATCGGCGCCGGGATTCACCACGGGGATCTGCTGGTGGTGGATCGTGCCCTGGAGGCCAAGTCGGGCTCGATCGTGGTGGCGGTGGTCGATGGCGAACTGACGGTGAAGCGCCTCAAGGTCGCAGGCGCGCGGGTGTGGCTGATGGCCGAGAACCCAGCCTTTCCGCCGCTGGAACTGCGCGACGGTCAGGCGCTGCACCTCTGGGGCGTGGTGGCTCATGCCGTGCGCTCGTTCTGAGCGCCATGTTCGCGCTGGTCGATTGCAATAATTTCTTATATGGACTTCTAGTTGTCTCAGTTTGGAAAGGTCCTGAAAATCGAAGGCTTGCGCAGCGAAACAGACGCAGGCTGTCTCGCTGGCTGGCGACAGGCAAGAAACTGGACACTCCCAGGCAGCCGATTGGCCATCACGCGCTAAAGAACGTTCGGACAACTTAGGGTGTGAGGCGCTAGACATCGGCGGGGTCGCTCGGCACCGACTCGCGCGCATGAACGATGACGGCACGGCGCGCGGCAAAGGTCTAGCGCTGGTTGCGACGTCTGCACACGGGGAGTTTTCACTTGCAGCGCTGAGCAGCAGCGGACGGAAACGACCCAGAGCGTTCAGTCAGCGGGATAAGGATACGGGACCGCAGTCGGGCATACAGCTGACACTCGAAGGGGCCGCCAGGGCGTGTCGGAACAGCTGCGGGGACGGGCGGCGACTGGAGCGATGCCTCTACTGTGCGTAGAATGTGCATTTCTGAAGAGCCACCTCAGGAGAAACGTCATGGTCGCCATCTTCGCAGACGTACTCGAATCGACCCGGGAGCCGGGTACGTCGCGGTTTTCAGCATCGGGCGTTGCCGACATCCTCGGCCTGCAACAACAGGATCTGGCCGAACTGGCGGGGGTCCATCGCAACACCCTGCGTACCCATCCGGAATCGCCAAGACTGCAATCCGTACTGCGTGACCTGATGCGCGTGTTGTCGGCCGCCACGGCGGTACAGCCGGACCCGCAACGCGCCATCTTCCTGGTTAAGAACGAGCCCATTCCCGCGTTTCGCCACAAGACCCTGTTGCAACTGATCCAGGAAGGGCGAACCGAGGACGCGATCGGCTACCTGGAGTCGATCAGTGCCGGGTTCGTCGGATGATCCTGTTCGACCTGCCCCCTGGCACCACGTTGTTCCGGGCGCATACCCCGCGGTGGGCCAGCCGACCCACCAGCGGCGCCGGGGCCGCAACCCGAGGGGGACGATTCAACCGGGAGGGCGTGGAGGCGCTGTACCTGTCGCTGGATGAGATGACCGCCTTGCGCGAGTACCAGCAGACCTCACCCTTCCTACCACCCTGCACGATGTGCTCGTACACCGTGACCCTGTACGATCTAGTCGACCTGCGCCAGCTCCACGACGGCGCGCCCTGGGACGACCTCTGGCACGACTGGCGCGAGGACTGGCGTTACCTGAAGTTCGAGCGGCACATCGAGCCCCCAACCTGGGTTCTCGCCGATCTGGTGCTGGCGCACGGATACACCGGCATCCTCTTTCCGAGCCAGGCGCATGAGGGCGGAACGAACGTGGTCGTTTACTCAGAGCGGCTCAAGGATGGCAACTCGGTCACCGTCAACGACCCCGACGGGCGACTCCCCCGCGACCTGTCCAGTTGGGCGCGATGATCTCCCTCGGGTTGCCGGTTTCCAGCCCACGATGAACGACGGGGACGTGCAGACACAACAGCGCGAGGTCCAACGTTTACTGGGCCGGTGCCTGCTGCGCCTACAGCAGTACGAGCGACTGATGAAGGCGATCGTCGCGCACAGCGACCTTTCGGGGCCAGCGCATGCGCTGGAGGAAATCCGCGCGGCGCGCGTCGATGAGGCTTTCACGAAGACGCTCGGCACCCTGGTGGGGCGGTTGTTCGGATCGTGCATCGTGGCCGAGGGGGCCAACACCGCCGCCGATGCCACGGCGAACGAGCCCGAGGACGTTCCGCATATCGCAATGCGGATGCAGTTGAGCCTGTTTCCCGAGGACTACGTCCGGACACAAAGCGACCTGAAGGAACTGGTGCAGTTGCGAAATAACCTGGTTCACCACTTCATCGACCAGCACGATCTCTGGTCGACAGACGGATGCCTGACCGCACGTGATGCCCTCGTTGCCGCTTACGAGCGCATCGACAAGAGCTATGAACAGCTTCGGGGCTGGGCCGAACACATGGATGAGGTCAGGCGCCAGGCAGCGGAGTTCGCACAGTCCGATGCGTTCTACGACTTCATGGTCAATGGCATCTTCCCGGACGGCACCGTGAACTGGCCAGCCGCAGGCATCGTCCGCGTCTTGCGCGAGGCGGCAAATGTGCTTGCCGTGGACGGTTGGACGCCCGTTGCAGCGGCTGGGAGATGGATCACGGAACGGAGTCCGGAACAGATGCCCACCAAGTACGGATGCGCCAGCTGGCGACAGGTGCTGCATGAGTCTCGGCTATTCGAGCTGCTCTACCGTAACGTGGATGGACAGCGAGCCGCCTGCTACAGGGTGCGCGCCGAGTAGTTCCATACGGGTTTCCTCATCCATCGGGAGCACTGGCGTCGCCAATGACCTGTTCCAATGGGCGAGGGCAGGCGCTGGCCAGTTAGCCGCGACCGACCGCTCAGCGCATTGCATCGGACGCTTAGGTCGGACAAGCCAGTGACCGGAACTGGCCGACTTGAGTCAGTTCGAGCGCGGTGAGCCAGTCTTGAGTGACCCACTCCAAGCGTCGCAAAGCCACGCCAGCCGACCGATCAACGCCTGGATCCAGTGCCTTCGTTGCCTGTTGCGCGATCTCGGGACGAAACTGATCGGTTTCACGGCGATGCCACCCGGCTTCATGACGACGCGGTCCAATCTCGCGAGGGCGGTGATCAATCCCAGGAATCCGCCGCTCAGTTCCTGACTGAACCCAGATTGCCGAGATTCCTTGACCGATCTACATCACGCCTGGGTGTCCAAGATCATGGTCGGTGTTTTCCACTTCACAGCCGTCGCTCGATCAATCTCGTGACTTCAATGTCCGACGTCGAGACTGTCGCCACTCGGGGCAGGCGGTAGTGGGTTCAGCGGGGCAGAGGCGCCCTGCCTCCGGGGCGCCGCCGAAACCCGATCGGAATGACGTTCTCGCCCGCTTCGATCTTCGCCCTCAACTCGGCGATGACCTGGTCCCGTTCGGCCAGCGCCACGTCCCGGTTCCGAAGGGCGAGGGTCAGCACCTGGATGTGCTGCGCGCATCGCTCGGCCACCTCCTTGTATTGCCTCGCCTTGGCGTTCCCCTCGCGGCTGAGCGCTTCGACTTCCTTCTCGAGGTGCCGCACCTTCTCCATGAGATTCGTCGGAGCCGTCTCAGCGGTCCTGTTCTGGACGCGCTCAATCTCGGCCAGAACATCCGGGAACCGGTACAACGTCGCTCGGCCAACGGCAGCCTCCCTCGCGACATTGCTCGGCGTGAGCTTCCCGTCGGTCCGTGCGGGGCGCCCCCGCACGATCCGGTCGAGGGCGTCGATCAGCTTCTGCTTCGTCTTGTCCGTCCTGCTCATCCGCATGCCCCCCCCGAGAATCGCCCTGGATAGCCTCTCCAGCCCCTTTAGCCAGCGGCGCGATGATTGCCTCGATGCGAGTCCGTTCACGTTCGAGGGCCAACTTCTGGGCGTCGTTCAGCCCTTTCGTGCGGAGCATCGCCCGCAGGTCGTCCGCCTGCGCCTGCCACGCAGGGAGGTGTCGACGGGCGATGCAGGCATTGGCACACCGGTCCGGGCTGCAGAAGCTCGTGAGCGGCTTGTTTTGCTTCTCCGGCAGAGCGAACCGCTTGCAGGCCGCTCGACTCGGGTCGAAGAAGCAGTCGCTGTACGGCCCGATGTGAAGCTCTTTCTTGTGATGGCGCAGGTAGAACAGGACGTCGTCCGGGCGCCTGTCGCCCGCTGTGCCGAGCAATTCGAGAAGCTCCTTCGCCCGCATCCCGGCAACCGCTCCATCGGCCACGTCATGCGCCAGATCGGTCATGACCTCGTCGATCAGCGCCGCCTCTTCCTTGGCGACCAGCTTGTTCCAGCTCGGCTCGCTTGCGGCGTAGCCCTGGGTCGTGGCAATCCGCGCGTGCCCGAAGAGGTTCTTCCCCGCGACGATGCCGAACGGCTGCCAGACGATCCAACGCGCCAAGGAGCGGCGGAACTGCGACGAGGTGAGTTCCCATGGGCGACCGTCGGGGCCGAGGACGGGCGCCCCATCGTCGTTGCGGACGCGGGCAAGGAGACGCCGCAGGTTGTTCGTCACGGTGTTGTTGGCGCCGAAGCGGGCGAACAGCCGCACCTGGTCGAACGCGGGGTCGGCATACGCCAACTTCATCAGCACCTCCACGGCGTCGTGAACCTCCTTGATGACAACCCACGTCCGCTCTTGGCCGCCGACCTCATCGTCGACGTCGCCTTCGGCGCTCTTGAAAGTTCGGCCGATCAGCTTGTAGGTCTTCGGTTGCCCGGCAGCATCTCGTTCGACCGTCAGCGCGTTCAGTCGCAGCGACCGCACCTCACTGTCCCTCATGCCCGACAGCCCGGCGATGATGACGAAGATCGCCGTGTAGAGGAGCACAACGTCCCCTTCGAGATCCTGCCAGTGCTCGTAATGCGCCGGCGCCTCGCCATCCCCGCCGCCGCGGAACAGGCGATGGCGCTCGACTTCCGCCCTGAGCGCCGAAAATGCCTTGCGACGATGCTGCCGCTCTCTACTGGTGGCGTTTTTCCTGTGCAAGGCCCGGGGCGCCCGGCACAGCACTTTGACGAGCGGATCGACCACGTCCGGCTGGGTCAGTTGAACGGCGAACTGGTAGAGCGGCCGCATGACCTCGTCGGGGATGATCTCGGTCCGGTTCTCGCCGGTGTTCTGGTAGTCCAGGACGCGCGTCACCGTGCGGCCATTCCACGGACTGAAGGTCAGTCCTTGGTCCACGAAATCACGACAGGTCCACAGCAGCGGGAGCGGAAGGAGCGCGCGAACGACGTACGCTTCCGATCTGGTTCCACCGCCACGGCGCTTCTCTGACCTTCGGAGCCATTCGACGTAGCGGTCGAGATCGCACTGGGTCGCCTGGTCGAAGCCGAACTTCCCTTCACGCGACAGCCACTGGACGAACGTCCCGAGGCACCGGATGTCATCTGCAACCGACTGGACCTTTGCGGCCCGAAGTCCGGCGATGAGCTTGTGCTTAAAGATGCGCGCGTAAGCGTACTCCTTCAGCGCAAGGCGGATCCCGGTGTTGGTTGAAGTGGAAGGTTGCTCTCTTTCCGCCGAGGCAATCGACTTCCAGTTGATCTTCGCCTTGGCGTTGGGTGCATGGACCTCCTGACCGAAGTCCCACACGTCGTCGATGAACGTCGAGGCCGCCGAGACTTGGGCGTCGTCTCGGACGTGCTGGGAGAAGGCGTGGCCCTTAGGAAGGACGAAGTCCGTCGTGGCGGTCATGTCAGGCGGTCCTCATCTCGGGCGGGACGTACATGCGGAGCGACGCGGCTTCGAGCTTCGCTTGTGCGACGGCGCCTTGCGAGAAGGCGGGCAGAATGTGCGAGGTGATGAGGGCGTATGGGTAGCCGAACTTCTTCTCCCATTCGGACTCTGGGATCACTCGCCGTTGTTCGAGGAAGAAGTCCAAGTACCACAGAACCTTTGGCAGCACACGGCTCGTCCAGACGGAATTGGGGCAGCCGAAGCACGCCCACACCTTGCCGCATAGTTGACCTGGCATTCCGCCCGGCGCGTCGAACATGTTCTTGCAGTTGGCGATGAGCATCTCCTGTTGACCATTCAGGATTGCTTCAGCCGCGGAGGCGTCGCAGCCGATCGTCTTCGCGGCGTCCTCGGTGGTCGCCCCATCGGGGACGACGGCTCCCGAGAAGTAGGCGTGGAACTGCTGCTGTCCCGCCACGATCGCCTGATTGTGGATCTCCTCCGTCACGCGGTTGTTGATGTAGTCAACCGTCGTGTTGTCGCGGCGGTGATCATGTCCGGCGAAGATCAGGTCGCCGTTGGCGCGCCGGTAGTCGAGCGTCTTTCGAGTGGTCCGCAGTCGGTCTGCGCGAAGTTCGAGCGGCTCCCCGTTGTCGGCGGTTAGACCATGACGCTCGGCGAAGGCGCGGACCGCCCTGGTGAAGGTCGCGGGCGATGGTGCCGCGATGAAGTCGTCGACGCTCGCTTGCGCCGTCTTCGCCACGAGCCAGAGCGAGTTGTCGCCCGTGAGTTCGGCGCATCCGCGCGTCAAATGGAGGTACATCCGGATGAGTCCGCCGGGGCTGAAGGTGCCGTTGGTGCGGACCGGCATGGTCATGGGGCCTGCGGAGCGACCCTTGACGTAGCGGAGCAGCGTCTCGTTTGGCTTCGTGGTCTCCGGCTCAAGGCCGTCCCTCTTGAGGCGCATGGCGCTCTCGGCGTTCAGCCCTGTCTTCAGGCACAGCAGTAGGTAGAACGGGACCGCGTCCTCCACGGTCGGGTAGACCGCCCGAAAGACGTCGGCTGTCGTGCACCAGCGACCGCTGCTGAGGCGCTTCATATGGCTGGCCGAGATGTACTTCCCCTCAAGCATGTTCTCGAAGCACCAGACCGCGCTGGCCAGTCCCGTCCAGCCGATGCGGCGTGGATCCTTCCCGTTCTTCCGGAGACTGTCCAGTTCGGTCGTCAGCCTGGCAATCGTTCTCCGGATGTCTTCCCGACATGCCCTTTCGATGAGGTGCGCTTCTCGGTCGGAGTACGGCGGCTTGTGCTCGACCTTGGGCGTGCTTCCCATCGCCACGAAGCTGAGGTGCTGGAGGACGTCTTGCGGATACGCGCCTGGGTTGACGTTCTCGATCTCACGGAAGAACCGTTTGATGTGAGACAGATGCGCGTAGCCCGTGTTCGACCCCTTGGCGAGGAGCGCGTCGGAGAGTTCGACGAGCACCGGGACGGTGATGTCCGCGAGCCTTCTGATGGGTGCTCCTCCCGCCGCCTCGCGCTCGTTCAGAACCTTGGCGAGCGCAGCCAAGGAGCTCCGGTAGGTCCGCAGGCTGTCAGGAGACCCACACGAGTCGACAACCTGCTGGACGCCGACCGCAAGCGTCCGGGCAAGGCTGGGGCGGTCGCCCAGCACCGATAGATCGATCCACCCGGTGCCGCGATCGGGGAAGGTGCGTTCAATCCGCAGTGCGCCGATACCCTGCGTGGGCACGCGATCTTCGGGAGGCGCCTCGGTGAAGGTGATCCGGTTGTGCCGCAGGGATGAGAGTCCGTTGGGGGGAGCGTTCATGTCGGCTCTCCTTGGTCGAGCAGTTCCTCGGTGGCCCCCAAGTCCTCGGACCACTCGCCGACGGCTAAGTCGGTCAACCTGTCATGGAGGTTGATGTAGTCGAGGTACTTGTAGGTCGTGGACAACTGCGCGTGCCCGAGGAGTTGCTGAACCTTCCGCGCTGGATCCTCGCAGATCCGCAGGTACGTCTGCTTGTCGAGGTTGTCTTTTTCCTGCGGCACCTTGTTGAACATCAGCTGGATCAGACGGGACAGCGTGTAGATGGCGAACGTATGCCGCAGGAAGTGCGGCGTGCAGTCCACGCCCGTCAAGGCTGAGGCGCGGGCAAAGAGCTTTTCCACAGCGTTGCGCGAGAGCGGGTCTCCTTCCTCGTTTAGCCAGATCTCCTCGGGCTCCACGTAGGACGGGTCGCGGTCCCCGCGACGCTCGACGTCGATCGACCGCTCATCCTCGCAGTATCTGTGGACCTCGCGGAGGATCTGCTTGGGCACGCGGATCGCCCGGCTTTTATTCCCCTTGGTCGTCTCCCGACGGAGTCGAAGGGAAACCGACTTCAACCCGGCGAATTGCGTGTGGTCCGGATCGGGAAGCTCTCCGCAGCGCATCTGTAGCGCCTCCGAGATGCGCATGCCCGTCTGCACCAGGAGCTTCGTCAAAACGATGTTCCGCGACGACGTACGAGAGCGTCGTCCTCCCAGATTGCGGAGACCCTCCACGAGGACGCGGAACTGCTCTGTGGTGACGAAGCGCACGCGCTTCTCGACATTCCGGTCGAGCATGGCGACGGCTTGCCTGGCGACCCGCACCTCGCCACCGGAGAGGATCTGCTTCCACTTGTACGGGACGGGGGTCTCGGGAATGAGCTTCTCCCATGCGGCCCACTCGTAGAACCTCGCGATGGCCGTTATTCCGAGGTTCCAGGTGCTGGCGGACACGCCACCGTTCAGGCGCCGCACACGGTAGTAGGCTCGCACGTCATCCCGACTGGCTCGGCGCCAGTCCTTACCCTGGGCGGCCAGATACCGGAACCAGAGGTTGATCTGCTCGGCGTAGACCTGGAGCGTTCCGGTGCTGCGGGCGCCATCCGCAGCGGCGAAGAGGAAGAATCCGCTGACGTCCCTGTCGTAGTTGCCCGTCTCGTCCAGGAAGAAAGGGAGGCCATCGAACAGACCAACCACCTTTTCGACCTCCTCCAGGATCCCGTCCGGCAGCCGATATAACTCCTTGTCCACCAGGAGGGGCTCTTCGCCGATCACGATCGGGGTCCTCAGCTTCGACAGGTCGGTACGAAACAGGTGCATGATCGCTCTCCCATGTCCCGTTGCCTCCCGGAGGCCGACAGGCGCCAAGCAAGATATCTACATGAGTAGGTGCGTGGCCAGAGAGGTTCAAGACAATTGAGACGCTCTTGCTATCACTCCTAACTCGCAGGGCGTCCAGGTCTCCGTTCACGGATCTACTGCGATTCACCTGATGAGACAGTCTGATGGGTCCACCAAGAATTTCTATGCCTCCTGTGAACGGCTGTTCCGCCCCGACCTAGCGGGGCGGCCCATCATTGTGCTCTCGAACAACGACGGCTGCGTGGTCGCGCGCAGCCATGAGGCCAAGGCGCTAAGGGTGGCGATGGGGGCGCCCTTCTTCCAGTTGGCGCCACCGTTGCGCCGCCAACTGGTGGTGTTCTCCTCGAACGACGCCCTCTATGGCGATCTCTCGCGCCGCGTGATGCAGGTGTTGGCCGGTTTCGCGCCGCGCATCGAGGTCTATTCGATCGACGAATGCTTTCTCGACCTGTCCGGCGTCGCGGAGCCGGTCGCCTTGGGGCAGGCGATGGCCCGCACCGTGCGCCAGTGGACCGGCATCCCGGTCTCGGTCGGGATCGCCCTGACCAAGACGCTGGCCAAGCTCGCCAATCGGTTGGCAAAGCAAGGCCAAAGCCCCGATGGTCCGGTGCTCGACTGGGCGCGCCTACCCGATCCGGCGGCGACGCTGGCCGGGATTCCGGTCGAGGACGTGTGGGGGATCGCCGACCGCTGGGGACAACGGCTGCGCGCGCTCGGCCTCGCCGATGCCCTGGCCGTGCGCGAGGCCGACCCGCGTTGGCTGCGTCAGCAGGGTGGCGTGGTGCTGGAGCGCCTCGGCTGGGAATTGCGCGGGCGGTCCTGTCTGCCGCTGGAGGTGATCGCGCCGCCGCGCCAACAGCTCCGGGTCTCGCGCACCTTCGGCGCAGCGGTGACCGCCTGGCCCGAACTGCGCGCGGCGTTGACCCGCTTCGCCAGCCGCGCGGGCGAGAAGCTGCGCGCCCAGGGCCTGGCCGCCCCGGCGCTGACGGTCTTCATTCAGACCGATCCCTTCGACACCGCGCGGCCCTTCTATACCAATGCCCTCACCCTCCCCTTCGTCGCCCCGACCCAGGACAGCGCCGCGCTGATCGCGCAGGCGCTCGCGGGCGCCGCGCGGCTGTGCCGGCGCGGGGACGCCTACCGGCGGGCGGGGGTGCTGTTGCCGGATCTGGTTCCGGTCGGGCGGGCGCCGGCGGATCTGTTCGCGGCTCCGGACACGGAGGCACGCGCGACGCGCCGGATGGCGGCCCTGGACGCCATCAACCGCCATTTCGGGCGCGAGACGCTGCGCTATGGGGGCGAACTGATCGGTACCGGCTGGCACCGGCGCGCGGGGCGCGTCTCGCCGATCTCGACGACGCGCTGGGGGGCGTTGCCGAGGGTGCAGGCGTGCTAAATTGCGCGGGTCTGACCTGAATCGTCCATCCCGTTCAGCGAGGTGTGTGGAGACAGCATGTGCGGTCGCTTTGCCCAATACCGCAGCGGTGAGGACTTGGAAGCCCAGTTTGGCGCCTCCTTCGACGGGGTGTGGCTGCCGCCGCGGTACAACATCGCCCCTGGGAGCCAGCTTCTGGCCGTGCGCGCGGACTCCGCCGGTCCGCGAACCTTCACGACGCTCCATTGGGGACTGATCCCGCCTTGGGCGAAGGATCGCAAGATCGGCTACCGCACGATCAATGCCCGCGCCGAGACGGTGGCCGAGAAGCCCTCCTTTCGCGCGGCCTTCCGGCAACGCCGTTGCCTGATCCCCTCCGATGGCTTCTACGAATGGCAGGCGACCGGTTCCGGCAAGCAACCGTATTTCATCGCCAGGCGGGATCGCCAGCCTTTCGCGTTCGCCGGGTTGTGGGAGACGTGGACCGATCTCGCGAACGGCGAGCGCATCGACAGCACCACGATCATCGTGACTGACGCCAACGCCGTGGTGAGCCCCATCCATGACCGGATGCCGGTGATTCTGTCGCCTTCGGATTATCGGCTTTGGCTGGATCCGGGGCTGACCCGCCCCGCGCCGTTGCAAGCGCTGCTCACGCCCTGCGATCCCGCGCCGATGATGGCCTATCCGGTGGCGCGACGGGTGAATCTGCCGGCCCAGGATGACGCCGGGCTGATCGAACCCTGGTCGGCAGCCGCGCCGAACGACTGGGCACCAGGCCATGACTGACGGCCATCGAGCCACGGCGCCCGAGGGTGCTCGTCGCATAAGACCCAACGGGCACAGGAGCCCAGCACCATGATCGAGATCGAATACATCGTGAAAGACCACCGAGGAGTTGAGCGTTTGCGCACTGCCGACAAGAAGGCCGCCGATGCCTATGACCGCCTTCTGGAGAACGCCGAGCGTTTGGCACAGTGGCTCCGTGCCGATCAGGTGCTGCCCAACCTGCCTGAACCGGATCTGGAGAACCTGACCATCTATCTGGCCCGCAACGCCCGCGAGGTCGAGCAGATGTTGAAGGGGAAACCGGTGGAGCGCGCGCCGGGCGCAGAACCGGAGTCGGAACCGGAACCGGCGCCCGAGAGCCTGCCCGAAAAGGTGGCGCCGCTCAAAGCGATGCGGGGCTAACGGATGCGCGAGTCGGAAACCTCGACCCACTCGCTCCTGATCGGTTATCTGCTGTGGATTTTCGGGTTCATGGGCGCGCATCGCTTCTACTACGGCAAGCCCCTTTCCGGCACGCTCTGGTTTCTGACGCTCGGTCTGCTCGGCATCGGCTGGCTGATCGACCTGTTCTTGATTCCGGGGATGCACCGGCGGGCGGAGCGACGCTTTACCCCAGGCGTCAAGGACTATGACCTGACCTGGATTCTGCTGACCTTTCTCGGGCTGTTCGGCGTCCACCGCTTCTATCTGAGCAAATGGATCACCGGCCTGATCTGGCTGCTGACCGGGGGGCTGTTCCTGATCGGCTATCTTTACGACTACTGGACGCTCAACGCGCAGATCGCGACGGTCAATGACGAACAGCGCCGGTTTCGGCCCTGATCAGAAGGTCGCGTTGTTCCAGCCGAACAGATGCCGGGGCGGGGCGGCGAATTCGATGTAGACCCGCTCCGGCGGGATGGCGAGCGAGTCGGCGAGCAGGGTACAGAGGGCGCGCGAGAACTCAGGCGTGCGCGCTTCGGGTAGATTCAGGCTCTTGAGTTCCAGATAGGCGGCCGGATCGGCGGTGCCGCCGAACAGCAGGTCGCGCCCGCTCTCCAGGATCACCATCACATAGGACTCGGGCTTGCCGAGCAATTCGGCGACCGTGCGCGAGGCGCGGGCCATCAGGGCGGGGCGAGACGCCGGGTCGATCTCGACGTTGGTCAGCAGGCGCAGCGTGGGCATGGGAGGGCTCTCATCGGTTGACAGTCGGCCTCATTCTCGTCCGTCGTGCAGAGATGCTCAAGCGGCGGGTTTCGCCCGGTCGAAGCAGGCCGGGTAGCGCGCGGGCAGATCGAGCGCAGGCGGGTCTGGGTTCAATTCGGTCATGGTCTAATGGCTTTCTGCGAGACGTCAGGCGGGATCGTCAATGGGCAGCACGAGATTCACAAGCCGCCATGACAACCCGTCACGCTGTAACACGAACCGCGTTTCCTGGCCTTCGTCGTCGGGCACCCAGACGGAGAACTGACTGAGCGAGTCATAGGAATAGCGCGCGTTCTGCAATAAATCCTCCTCCTTGGGCGGTGGCCCGGTGTCCGCTGTCACGGTTTGCTTGACGATAGATTCGGACGGTCGATCGCCTTCCATGACGTGCGCCAATCCCGCCGGGGTCACGAAGGCATCGACGATGCCATCGACCATCGTGGTCGCCAAACCCGCCGCCAGTGCGCCCAGGGGATTGTCCTTCAGTTCTCCGGCCGTGTTGTTCAGCAGGCGCGCGTTGAGCTGAGCCTTCAGATTCTGCCGCAAGGTCGGAAAATCGACCTTGGCCGAAAGCCGGTCCGCGTCCTTCTCGACAATGCCGGTCTTGATCTCGGCAATCGCGAGATACGGGCCTGCCGCCACGTAGCCAAGCAGGGCGATCATGGCAACGCCGAAGATCCAGGCGAATATCTTCATCGGTTTCTCCTGTCGTGTCTCGTGGTGTCTGGGGGTTCGGCAAGCGGCGGGCGATCCGTCCTCTCCAGGCTGCCGTCGGGCACCGCAAACCGTGCCACACAGCTTTGCAGTGCGCCCTTGGACGCTTTCTGGACCCGCCCCAGCAACGCATGCGTCACCGACTTCAGCGCAAAGCGACGCATCAACTCGCGCTCCAGATAGAGCGTCAGATGCGTGGCCATCTCGGCATCGGCCAGCGCGCGGTGAGCACGCGCCGCGTTGGGCAATCCAGCCATGGCGACCAAGCTTCCCAGCTTGTAGCTCGGCGCCTGTGGCAAGACCCGCCGGGCGACCAGCATCGAACAGACGAATGCCTGAGCGCGCGTGCGTCCAATTCTCGCCAGTTCCGCATCCCAGAACTTGCTGTCAAAAGCCGCATTGTGAGCGACCAGAGGCACCGTGCCGACAAAGTCCGCTACCTCGGCCATGACCTGCTGGGCCGGGGGCGCCTGGCGCACCATGGCAGTGCTGATGCCGGTCAGTTGGGTGATGAAGGCGGGCACGCGCACCCCGGCGTTCATCAGGCTCTGGTAGCGGTCAATGATCTGTCCGTCGCGCACCAGGACGGCGGCAATCTCGGTGGCGCGATCCCCGCGATTGGGCGAGAGGCCGGTCGTCTCGAAGTCGATGACGGCGATGGTGTCCACTTGGTTCCTCATGCGTCATCTCGGTCGGTGGGCCGATGCGTGCTGAAGGGTTGCGGTGCTGCGCTGCGCTGTGCTCGCATCTGCCTTATGTGTGCGTTATAGTCGCACCATAGATGCCGTATTGCCAACAGGGAGACTGACACCCATGACTGGCGTCAAAACGGAGAGCGTCACCTTCCGCATCCTGCCCGAGATTAAGGCCGCCCTGCGCGAACAGGCCGAGCGGGAACATCGTAGCCTTGCCAATATGTTGGAGGTGATGATTCGGGATTGGTGTCAGCAGCGTTCGCGAGGGCAGCGTCATTCAGATTGGCCGTAGCACCTGGGCAATCCACCACCGCGGTCAGAATTGAACATTCTGGCTGCGCAAGGGAGACCCATTTCAGGAGGAATCCATGTCGCTCGTACTCTCCAAAGGTGCCAATGCGCCAATCGCCAGGCTTGCGGTACTGATCGGCATTGGCTGGGAGGCTTCCGACGCTTGGGAGATCGACGCCAGCGCCTTTCTCGTCGGTGCCAACGGCAGGGTACGGGGCGATCACGACTTCATCTTCTACAACCAGACCAAAACGCCGTGCGGTAGCCTACAACTCGACAGTAACCCGCCCACGGATCAACGTCACTTCCAAGCGATGCTGGAGAATGTCCCAGAGGACGTCGCGAAGATCATCTTCATCATCACGATCGGGTCTGACGTCGACGCCAACGGTTGTCCGCACTGCGGCATGTTGGGCGGCATCTATATCCGTGTTGCGACGACAGGCGATGGGAAAGGCGACGACAAGGAAGGTGATGATGAGTTGCTGCGCTTTGATCCGTCGGACATTGGCCGCGAACGCGCATTGATGCTCGGTGAACTTTACCGCTATCAGGGCAACTGGAAGTTTCGCGCGATCGGTCAGGGCTACAATGGTGGCCTTGATGCGCTGGCGACTGAGTTGGGCGTCGACGTCCAGCAAGACGACAGCAGCGCTGATGACGATGACTACGCCGCCGATCCCACCGCCATCTCATCAGCTACGCCAGCGAATAAACCTGTCGTTGCGCTCAAACGCCGCCGGACCTCTCGCGAGATCTGGGAAGATCGCTTGGTCGCCTTCCATCGTGCGCTATGTAACTTCTTGCCACAGATCGAAGCGGCGGTCGTGAATCAGAGCAACGAAAGCAACACCCGAATGATCCTCGACCGGATGTTGCTGGATGTCTTCGGCTATTCGATGGAGGAAGTGAAAGCTGAGCAAAAAGTGCAAGGACGCAAGGCCGACTACGTCCTGGCGCTCGGCGATCAAAACGTCATCATCGGCGAAGTCAAACGCGCTGGGCTGCCGCTGCGTGATAAGCACATTTTTCAAGCCACCTCCTATGGTGCCTATTCCGGCATCCGCTGGGCATTGTTGACAAACCTCTCGACCTGGCAGCTCTACCACATCAGCGCTCAAGATGTCGTCGAGGCTAAACTGGTCTTCTCGGTCGACTTGCTGCCGTCGCTCAGTCAGGAGGACTGCGAACGCTTGATGCTGATCTCGCGCTACGGAATGTTCCGTAAAGGCTTGCTGGAGAAGCACTGGAACTCAGTCAACGCCTTGACGCGAGAGAGCCTGATCCGGGCAATTCTCACAGAAGACGTCGTCACCCGTATTCGGCGCGTGATCCGCCGCGACACGGGATGCAATTTCAGCGACGACCAGATTCAACAGGCCCTTGATGATCTGTTGATCCACGCATGACATAACGCGGCGGGCACAACACACGCATCATGACCGTCACCATCGAAAACCCGATCATCAACTCGCCATTCGAGGAGCCAGCCCGGCACTTCCACTTCAACGACGACGGCATCACCAATACCATCGTCCCCGGTCGCCGCAAGAGCGTCTATTTCGTCCCGATCCCCAAGCCGAAGACCAAAGGCAAGACGCTTGCGCTCGACCTCGGCGTCGAGACCAAGACCGAAGAAAACAAACTCATCAACGACATCCGCACGCGCGTCGCCGTCTGGCGTGCCGGTGGCTATCTCGGTGTCACCACGATGACCCGCCGCCTGCTCGACGACTGGCGCCGTCCCGACCGCGAGCGCCGGCTGTTCTTCTGTCAGATCGAGGCGCTTGAAACGCTGATCTATCTGACCGAAGTGGCGCACAGCAAAGACGCCAACCAGGGCACGCACCTTCTCGGCCGCCTGGAAGCCGCCAACCGAACCGCGACTCCCTCCGCTCGCCCGTACCTCAGCCGCCTCGCCGCCAAGATGACCACCGGCAGCGGTAAGACCGTCGTTATGGCGATGCTCATCGCCTGGCAGACGCTCAATAAGCAGGCTAATTCTACTTTGTTACCTTCAAAAAATCTTTAAGTGTTTAAATTTTATGATAATAAACAAAAATACACATAAACAATAGGGTTCTAGTGGCGCGTTGAGCGCCTATAATCACCCATAAACCGCCAACATCTATCTTCAATAGGGGCATAGTAAATGAAGATTTATTGCGCCTAATAAAAAATAACTTAAAATTCATTAATTTATGCGACAGTCAAAGTTAACAAAGTAGAACTAACAAACAGGATAAGCGTTTCACCGACGCCTTCCTCATCGTCGCCCCCGGCATCACCATCAAAGACCGCCTGCGCACGCTCCTACCCAGCGATCCGGGCAACTACTACCAGGCACTCGATCTGGTGCCGGCCACCTATCGCGACGCCCTCGGCAGCGCACGTATCGTCATCACCAACTATCACGCCTTCATGCTGCGCGAAGGCGGCGACGCCGCCGGTCTGACCAAGAAGATTCTGACAGCGCATCGGGCAAGCAGTCCCTTCCGCGAAACGCCCGGCCAGATGGCCCAGAAGCTCGGCGTCAAGGCCGTCTTCGACCTCTCCGCCACGCCCTTCTTTCTCTCTGGGTCGGGTTACCCAGAAGGCCAGCTCTTCCCCTGGGTCGTCTCCGACTTCTCGCTGATCGACGCCATCGAAAGCGGCATCGTCAAAGTGCCGTGCGTGCCGGTCGACGACAACACCGACAACCCCGACGCGCCGCTCTATCGCCGCCTCTGGCAGGCGATCGGCAAGGAACTGCCGAAAGGCCGTCGCGCGAAGAAGAACGAAGCGCCACAAGATCCGCAACTCTCCAAGGCTCTCCAAGGTGCCCTGCATCACCTCTACAGCGACTACGCGAAGGCTTATACCCTCTACGCGCAGCAAGCCGCCGCCGGTTGGGATGTGATGCCGCCGGTCTTCATCGTCGTCTGTAGCAACACTCAGGTTTCAAAGCTCGTCTTTGACTGGATCGCGGGCTACGAAAAGCCACTCGCCAACGGCCAGCGTGTCATCGTCCCCGGTAACCTGCCGATTTTCAGCAACGTCGACGGTAACGGACCGGACGCCACTTGGTCGCGCCGCCCGAGTACGCTCCTCATCGACAGCCAGCAACTCGAATCCGGCGAGGCCCTGTCCGACGACTTCAAGCTCGCTGCCGCCGCCGAGATCGAGGAATTCTAAGGCTGAGATCCGCGAGCGGTTTCCTGGCCGCGAGGTCGACAAGCTCAGCCACGAAGACATCCTGCGCGAGGTGATGAACACCGTCGGCAAGCAAGGCAAGCTCGGCGAGCACATCAAATGCGTCGTCTCCGTGTCCATGCTTACCGAAGGCTGGGACGCCAACTCTGTCACCCACATCCTCGGCGTGCGCGCCTTCGGCACCCAACTCCTCTGCGAGCAAGTCATCGGCCGCGGACTGCGCCGCATGAGCTATGAGTCCGAGCCGCGGACGGTCGACATTGACGGCGAGACCGTCACCTTCGACGCCTTCCCGGTCGAATACGCGGAGGTCTACGGCGTCCCCTTCGAGTTCCTGCCGACCGCCGGCGGTACAGACCCCAAGCCGCCGAAAGACACCAAGCTCGTCCACACCGTCGACGAGCGGACCCGCGCCCGGATCACGTTTCCGCGCCTGCTCGGCTATCGCTATGAGATCGGCGCCGAGCAACTCGCCGCCCGTTTTACCGCGAGCAGCGGCTTGACGATCAACACCGCAACGCTGCCAACCATCGTCGAGAACGCTCCGATCATCGGCGCCTCGAACATTCAGCACCTCGACGACCTCAAAAGCCCGCCGCGAGAATGAAGTCGTCTTCTTGCTTGCCAAGCTGGTTCTCGAAACCTATTTCCGCCAGGAGCCGACCGAGCATGCCGTCGGCGGCCCGGTTCAGAATGACGTCAAGCGTTGGCTGTTCCCCCAGGTTCTCGACATCGCCCGGCGCTGGCTCAACACCTGCGTCGACTGCCAAGACAACGCCTTCCCGCAACTCCTGCTCTTGACCGAACTCGCCCACAGCGCCGCCGAGCGCATCTATCAGGCGATCGTTCGCGCCGACGGCCAGAACGGCGCCGCGCCGACACTCAAGCCGATTCTCCAGCCCTACAACACCCTCGGCGACACCGACGGCATCGGCTATCGCACCGTCAAACCGACCTATCCCGCCAGCGCCAAAAGCCCGATCTCGCATGTCGTTTCGGATAGCGGTTGGGAGACGACCGTTGCCAAGGCACTTGAGCAGATGGACGAGGTGAAGGCTTACGTCAAAAACATCGCGCGCTTCGACTTCCTGATCCCCTATACCATCGCCGGCAAAGGACGTTCTTATCTCCCCGACTTCATCGCCCGCCTCGACGACGGGCACGGCGCGAATGACCTGTTGAATCTTTTGGTCGAAGTCTCTGGCCAGCAACTCGACGACAAAGACGCGAAGGTGGCGACCACCCAAAGCCTCTGGGTGCCAGCAGTCAACAACGATGGGCGATACGGGCGTTGGGGGTTCGTCGAGATCACCGACCCGCACGACACGATGAAGGCGATCAGAGCGGTGTTAAGCGCGCGGGGACAGGTCGCCGCCACGCCACTCAACGAACTCCGGTTAGAGCACCCGGCATGGTGACGACCAACCGTCCGACCGCGCTCTATCTGGATGTCTGCACCCTCTGCCGCCCGTTCGACGACCAGAATCAGTCGCGCATCCGCCGCGAGGCCGAGAGTTACTACCGTATTCTCCAGGCAATGCAGAACGGCCGCTATGCTTTGGTGTGCTCGCCGGTGCATCTGGCGGAGATCGCGGCGATCACCGATCCTCTGGAACGTAACGAAGTAAAGGCGATCCTCGTCCAGCAGGGTATGCCCTGCGCGAGTGGCGATCTGACGCCATTACGTCAGCGCGCCGAGGCGTTGGCCGCTCAAAGCATGGGCGCCGCCGATGCCGCGCACGTCGCCTTTGCCGAGGCCAACGCCACGTACTTCATCACCTGCGACGACCGCTTGTGAAGCAGTGCGCGCGTCTGGGTGTCAACCTTCAGGCACTGACGCCCACGGCTTTCTGCGAACAGGAGCAACTGACGACATGACGGCTACACCCTTGACGAACAATCACGACGACAACGCCCTCGTGGAAAAGGCGGTCACGATCTTGGTGCGCGAGCTGGGCTCCGTCGATGCGGGCCGCTTTCTGGCGATGCCGCCGCGTCAACGCATGGAGTCTGTCAAGCGCCATCAGGCGTGGCAGCAGGGGTTGAATCAAACGCGGTTCTTCGACGACGTGTTTGGTGACCAACGATGATACTGGAGGTCGATCCGGTCGCGGACGCGGCCTATTTCGAGATTTCCCCGGATGTGGAGGTGGCGACACCAAGGAAATCGAACCCGACATCAATGCTGACGACGCCGCCGACGGGCGTCTCGTCGGGATTGAAGTGCTCTCCGTCAGTACGCGCGCTAGGTTGCCGAGTGTGGATAAGGTTGTACTGACCGCCAGGATTTCTGACTGACCGCTTTCGCAAGGAGCCAACAAGAATGAGCATAATCTGCAAGAAATGCGGCTATGAACGTCTGCCCACCGACGACGCGCCCGAGTGGCAATGTCCCTCTTGCGGCGTCGCTTACGTCAAGATCCGAATGGACGCACCTCCTCCAAAGCCGCTGATCGCCAATCGGGACGACCGAGTATCAAGTCGGCCCATGGTCGAACAATCGGAGCCTTCAAGGGCGCGACCACGCGAGCCTTCACTGGCTGCTCAGCCACAAGAAGATATACAGCATCAAGATCGCTCGTCGGCCTGGCTGAAAAATACCCCGGACACCGATCCGCTGGTCATCATCACTGACGTCCGCATCCCGTTTTGGTCACTGGTCTGGCTGCTCGTCAAACTGGCGTTCGCCGCGATACCCGCCGCCATCCTGGTCGCGCTGATCTGGTTCTTGATCGCCAGCTTCATTGCGGCCCCTCCGGCCAGACCACCCACTTGAACGCGATCGACCATGCTTGCGACATCGGTTCGGATCGCTGGGGCGCTGGCGTGACCTGCGTGAGTACGAGCGCCCCAAACACACCGACTGCGAGCAGTGGTGTCAGAAAGCCGGTGCTCGTGCGTTGTGCCATCGCCACCTCCAGGTTGTGAGATTCCCGTTGAAACGGCAAGCCATTAGTACCCGACGTTTCTGCGCGTCGTGGTCGTCGTTGTGGTCGTCGGGCGCACGGGTACCGCGATCACCGTGTCAACGGTGGTCGTTTTTGCATCCGTGGGAGAAACCAGCAGGGTATCCGCGCCGGTCCGCCCGGTCTGCCCGGTGACCCCTTGAGCCCCGGCGGGTCCTTGAGGACCCGTGCAGGCGCCCAATCCAAACGCCATCGCAACGGCGGTGCAGATAATCGAAGTTTTCATGATGTTGTCTCCTGGGGTAACAGAAAAAGTCGTTGGCGGCGTTCCTGGTCAGCATGGCTGAACGGGTGACGACCGCCGCAGGGTCGATCCGAAGTCGGCTCGCTCGTTGATCTCCTGGCCGGGTTCGGATGGCAGGGAGTGGTGCGACGCTTCATCCTGATGTTGCCCACCATAGGCTGGCGGGCCAGCGCCGTCAGTACGTTAGCGAACATAGGTGAGGGAACTGGGGATCTTTCCAGTCTGGAGCGCAACCTTTAAGGCCGCTCTGTACGCTAGCGAACGGAACGCGCGCCGGACTCTGCTTATGCTCGTGGCTGACATTCAAAAACCTCCGACGCGGTTGGAGGAGACAGGCCCAACGACGGTCATGGATGTCAAGCCGAGGTGACTTTCCAGCCACCCATTGCAACACGACTACAGGATCAAAACATGAGTCATCTACTTCGATCAGCAGGGTCTCATGGCTAGCCTCAGCATCGAAGGGACGAAAATCACCCCGATCAAACGCTGATCGAAGCGGTTGAGCTGACCGCGCGCTGAGGATGCCCGCGGTCAAACTTCCTACGCCCGTTGGGGTTCCTCACCCCAACGGGGCAGCGGACCGTTCAGTCGCCACCCAGGCGCCGCAGCCGTGACCGGAGCGCGTCGATCTCATCGAGCAGATCGAGCACCAGGGCCGTGCTGGCCGCGTTCAATTCCAGATCGCGCGTGAGACGCACCGCCCTCCGGGCGCGTCTGAGCGTCGCCCCGCCAAAGTGCCAATGCTCCGCGTCTTCGCCGCTTGGTGTCAGCACGCCTTCCATGACCAATTCCAACAATGGCTCGACCTCGATCCGGCAAGCCCGGCTCAGCTCGACCAGCGTGAACTGGACCTCCTCCTCGACAATGACGCACGGCGTCACGGTCCTGTCGATCGTGTTCATCGGCATCAAGCCTCCAATCTGCCTCGCGGGTGGAAGTCGCCGAACGCCTCGGCCATCCGGCGATAGGCGTCCTGTGTCGCCGGCGTGTCGGCCGGCGGCAAGCGAATCGAGAGCACCGCATAGAGATCGCCGGGGGGAACGCCGGGAAGACCCCGGCCCTTAAGGCGTAACTGACGGCCCGGCGACGAGCCAGGCGGAACCGTTAGTTGGACGCTGCCATCAGGGGTCTGGACGGTGACACCGGTGCCGAGGGCTGCTTCCCAAGGCGCGACCGGCAGGTCGAGGTAGACGTCACGGCCGTCGACGCGAAAGACCGGGTGCGGCGCGAACGCGATCTCAAGGTACAGATCGCCCGCCGGGGCGTCACCCTGTCCGGGTCCGCCCTGGCCGGCGAGTCGCAAGTGTTGTCCATCGCGGATGCCCTTGGGAATACTGACCTCCAAGTGCCGTTCCTCGATGGTCGCCTGTCCGTTCGCATCGATCCGCGGAACGCGCAGCGAGATGCTGCGGCGCCCGCCGCGATAGGCGTCTTGCAGGTCGATCAGCACCTTGGCGTGATGGTCACCGCCCGCTCGCTGTCCCCACGCACGCGGGCCACGGGCACCGGCCGTCGGGTGCCCGAAGAGCGATTCGAAGAAATCGCTGCGGTTGAAGTCGACGCTCTCGTCACTGCCACCACCGCTGAACTCGAAGCCGCTATCCCATCCGGGTGGCGGGCGAAACTCCTGGCCGTGTTGGTAGCGGTTCGCCACATCGTCATAGGCCGCCCGCTTCTCGACGTCTTTCAACGCCTCATACGCCTCGGCCACCTCCTTGAAGCGCGCCTCGGCATCCGGCTCCTTGCTGACGTCGGGGTGATATTTGCGCGCCAGCTTGCGGTAGGCGCGCTTGATCTCATCCTGCGCGACCGTGCGCTCCAGTCCGAGCACGGCGTAATAATCCTTGAATTCCATCAAACCTCCGGCTGGTGGCTTGCGACACCCGGTCGCGTCTTGGGACGGGCCATGAGCCCACGCGGAAAGCAGTCACCGCCACTCCTGCCGCGCGAACGTCATGAGAAGGCGAGGGCTGATTCGGCGTGCGCGGGTGTCGCCAGGCGCTTGGGCTTGTTTTGCTCAATCTAGCTCGGCAGCGCCATCCCGTCTGTACGCTATCGCACGTATTCTTCGACCTCGCCATCCGCAGGAGCCGCGAGCGAGCAATCACACGCGGCTACCTGACTGTTTAAATAATGACACTTGATTTTAGTGCCTCTACCATTCTTGGACTTAAACGCTTCAACAACTCTGCATTGTATGAAGCATTGCACGGAACGCCTCTTGAACTCAGATCCAAGAATTGAATCGTTGGATCGGGCTTGTTGTTCTGCTTTCTGGATGGATCCATGCTGGCAACAGAGATGTACGGACCATCGTTAGTAAGACCGATGATGCGGTAATTAGGGTTGTTCACCGTGATATCATTCTTGGTTATTTGCTGTGCTGCAATCGCATATTCTCGCGATGTGGCGGCTGGCGTGTCAATTTGAACCGCCGGATCCACGTTGGTTGTCACAATGGAGATGGTATAGTCACGATTCAGATAAATCTCGAAGGTTCGGAACTGTTGTGGCCAGTCTCTTAATGACGACGTTTCAACCTGCCAGAAGCCTTTCCATGGGGCACCTTGAGGATCGGGAGAGACAAAGGCCTTAACGGTATTCATATGCCGATGTCCTGCCATCCACATCAGCAAATTCGGTGTGTCTTGAAGTGTCTTGATCAGCGTGCGGAGGTCGACTGCATTCTCCCAGGTCTCATAACCATCGACTTTCTCATCCCACCACTCTGTCTCCGAACCGATGGCCGAAACCCCGATGGGGACGTGGGCGGCGATAATCATAAGCTGATCATTGTCCTGCCCCGCCTGAAGCTCGGCTTGAAGCCATTCCCATCGAAGCGCATCCAGATAACCATGCCCATGAATATCCTTGGACCCGTCTTCTTCTGACTGGGTGTCGTCAAGCACAATCACCTTGAGTGGTACATCTTGTTTCGGCACGAAGCTATAACAGGCAAACCCAGGGTCGCGGGCGGAATAGCTTGGGTCGATCAGCTTGAATCCGTATCCATCCGGACTGGTTTCCGATTTGATGAACTCATCCATCCACTCCACTCTCGACAGTGAGCGGCGATCGGCGTTTGCAACGATCGTCAGCGCATTCTCGATCTCTGAGCTAGCACCTGCGCCAATAATCTCCCCATGCTGACTGGTGCCGTCTATTACGCCAGTGTAATACAAAGGGTTGTTTTCTTTGGGTTTTAAATTATCGGAGTTAATTAATACCGGAAAATTGCTGGGATTGGGAGTCAAGACGTCACCGACACGCCAGACTTCTGACTGAATATAGGCATCGCGAATGGTTTCGCCCGCATCATTGATTTCGGTGTCAACAGGAAAGGAGCCGATAAAGAAATGGTCGTGATTGCCTAGGGTTTGATACAGCGGTATTTCCGTGTCAAGCCCGGCAGCCTGGTAAGGTTTCTGATAGTCAATTGTATCCACGCCTAAACCGCTGGAACTGGGATGAATCTCCTTTCCTTCGATGACGTCAAGATACCAGCGCAACTCGTTGTACTGAGTACTGTTACAAGCATCCCCCAAAGAGATGCCGAAATCGAAAGGATTCCTTTGTCCAGCTTGGACCGTTTGATTGTGAAGGGTATTGACCGTCTGGATGGCGGCGTCAAGTACATGCGTGGTATACAGCATGACTGGCGAGTATATCGATGTGTTGTACCCTGCGAATTTTGGGTCTTCTTGCTGAAAGTAAATTAATTGATTCGGCGATTCTTTGTCGGTGATATGAATATCCGAAATAGAAAAAAAATGTAAAAGTTGTTGTGCGTGTTCAGTTGGTCTATAAATGCGAGGCATGAGGTCCAGTCTTCTTACCATTCGCAGTC
Source organism: Thiocystis minor (assembly GCF_016653465.1). Lineage (GTDB taxonomy): Bacteria > Pseudomonadota > Gammaproteobacteria > Chromatiales > Chromatiaceae > Chromatium > Chromatium minus. Next base: position 26,609 of record NZ_NHSQ01000031.1, read on the forward strand.
CGACACCGTATGTCCAGAGTCCATATCCGAAATTAAAATAATCAGAAACCTTGTATAGGTCTGTTTCTTCAAAATTGTTTATGTTCATGGAAAACGACAGCATCCTCTGGAGCGTCGTTTGGACCACGGGGTTTATCGGATAGGTCGGTGACGGGGGCGGTTGAGTCTCGGCATCGAAGGCCAGCGCGGGAAAGGTGACAGTCGCCAATGCTGTCCATGCCGAACAGATTAAAAAATCCCGCCGCGTCATTTCAAATCCATGATTGGTGTCGATGTCATGATGAGAGTCGTTGTTTTTCATATGGAGTGCCTTTTGCCTTAGGAACGTGTTTGAAACCCGCTCATGGATAGCGGGTGCGAAGGCGATGCCAGCATCGTCTTTGAGTATGGCCAGGATTTTCGAGATCTTTATCGGCTAATCAAGTCCGTCGGATCACTGCCATGAAGTCGTTCGTGGTGAGCCCTTCGGCTTCGCTCAGGAAAGCCTTGTCGAACCATGAACGGCTTTACGCTCAGGTCGTTGGGTGCCTGACCATGTCCATTTGTGCGACCACTGGTGGGCCAAAGACATTGTCATGTCCGCCCGAGACAACATAGATCGCTCCGCATGGGCAAGTACAGCAAATTCCGCAAACGCGCTACCATTCTGCGCGGGTTAAATCATAAAAAAAAAGCACAAGAGGAAGCCGAGATGGCCTTCATGATGGAACGCACCGCGCGCGGGTTGGCGACCGCCATCCTGATGGTCTGCCTGGGTGGCGTTCCGCTGTTTTTGACCGTTGCCGGAATGACGGCTTCCGCTCAGGAACCGACCGGCGCCGCGCCGGGTTCGGGAGTTGCGGCCGCCGAGCCGGAAGCAGGGCCTGAGGTCGTGACCATCGGCGCCTATCTCAACGACGTGCAGGCGATCGATTTCAAGAACCACAATTACATGGTCGATTTCTATCTCTGGTTCCGCTGGAAGAACCCGGAGATCGACCCTTCCAGCACCCTGGAATTTGTCAATCATTCCGAATCCTGGGGCACCATCATCACCAAAGCCTACGAAAATCCGGAGATCCTGCCGGATGGTCAGCGTTACCAGATCATGCATATCGAGGGACGGATGAGCCACAAATTCAATCTGCGGCATTATCCTTTCGACCGACAGGGCATCACCATCGAGATGGAAGACGCGGTCATGGACGTGTCCGGTCTCACCTTCAAGGTCGAGCGCGTCAGCGCGAATCCGGCGCTGCGATTGCCGGGTTTCGACTATGAGGCACCGACGATGCAGGTACATGACTATCGCTATCCGACCAACTTCGGCGACACGCGGGTCGCCAACAGTGACGCTTATTCCCGTGTTCGCATCGACCTGCGGATCTCCCGGCCCACCGTCAACGCTATCGTCAAGAATGTGCTGCCGATGCTGCTGGCGACGATCTGTGCATCCTTCGTCTTTCTGCTTCATCCGAGTCTGGTGGATACGCGGTTTCAGATTGCGATCTTTTCCATTTTCACCATTGTTGCCTTGCAGATCACTCAGGGTGACGATCTGCCGACGATCGAATACCTGACCCTGCTCGACATCCTCTATCTGCTCTCCTATCTCTATTGCATCGCCATCATTGGCTTATTGGTCTATGCCACGAAGCTCAGCCGGAGCGAAACGCGCATGGACGCGGCGATCAAGCTCGATCGCTGGGGCGGAGGTTTGCTGTTTGGCGCCTATCTGATCATCAGTGGTGCGGTCATTTTCTCCGTCGTGACGACCTGACCGCCAATCGCGATAGTTTTATCCGGAATTGAAGTCGGCGGCGGGAAATACGGTTTGTCGTCGCCGACACCCCGACATCGTGAAAACGAAGATGACCCGGATCAGAGCGCGGCGGCCAGCGTCACAGTGATCGCCGAGTCTTGCCCAGCCGGGTGGTCGATTGTCGTCGAGGCGCCGATGCCAAGACTCAGGGTCTTGGTCAGGTCGGTGGTGACGCCGACGAGGAGGGTGCCATAGCCGCCGGTCTGGTTCGCCGTCTCGATTTCCAGGGCGGAGCGTCCGCCAACAAAGCCGGCGCGGTAGCTGCGTTCATCGTCGAGGTGTTCGTAATTCTACTTTGTTAACTTTGACTGTCGCATAAATTAATGAATTTTAAGTTATTTTTTATTAGGCGCAATAAATCTTCATTTACTATGCCCCTATTGAAGATAGATGTTGGCGGTTTATGGGTGATTATAGGCGCTCAACGCGCCACTAGAACCCTATTGTTTATGTGTATTTTTGTTTATTATCATAAAATTTAAACACTTAAAGATTTTTTGAAGGTAACAAAGTAGAAGTAATCATAAGTGAGCTGGGCATAGGGACGCAGAGTCACCACGCCCGACCAACGGGTTGCGGTGGCGATCTGCCAGCCGATGCGCGAGCGCAGCGACGCGCGGGTCTGATCGCCGAAGGTCATGGCCGTCACGCGGTTCGGCTCCTCGTTGAAGCCGTCGACATGGACACGCTCCCACGCCAGACCGATCAGCGGACCATGGACGAGGTTCCCGCTGACGAGGTTGTAGCCGAGCTGCACTTTCGCGCCGAACCGGTCGCCGTCGGTGTCGCCGCGTTCGCGAGTGGTGAAGGGATCGAGCGCGATGTTACGCCTGCTCTCGAAATCGAGCCAGGAGTAGGTTGCCAGAGCGTTGGCGAAAAGGCCCCGAACTTGCGCGAGCCAAAGGCCGACATCGTCCACTCATCGTAATCCACCGACCCCTGGTCATTGCCCAGATCAACGGGAGTATGTCCGTAACCCAGGGTCACACCGCCAAAGAGCTGGTCGGTGAATGCCTTCTCATAGCCCACGACCAGGCTGCCACCGTCGCCATCCGCCGACGGCACACCGGCTGACGCATCCAGATCGAACGCGGCATAGTCGCCGGTGACAAAGACTCCCTGGCCTTGATCGCCAAAGTTCTGGAGTTCCTGCATCCGGGCATCGATCGCGCGCCATTGCGCGCTGGAGCGCGTCAGGGCCACCTGCGACAGCAGGCCCATGCGGTTTGCTCCTTTCAACGAGGCAGAGACCCAGTCGGAAATCACTCGATGCATACTGGTGGATGGATGCTTGTTGTCCGCGAACAGGTGCCCATTGGCGGGCACCTGGCATTGCAGCGCATTGACCTCGTCGCAGGCCGGGTCCGTGGTGGTGTTGGTGAATCCGTACGCCGCCGGGTTGACAAGAACGGTGTCGAGGAGTCTGCCGGTATCGAAATAGAGCAGGTTCTTGCCGGCCAGCCCGGCCGTCACACGGGTTTCGAACGTGGCGATCAGGTCTTTGAGTTGAGCCGCGTCCGCTGGCGTCTGGGCGCGGCCGATCGGCGTCTGGCTGATGTCCATGATGCCCACCACGATCAATCGCTCGACGAGTCAGTCGGCAGATCTTTCCGACAGGGTACGACTGATCCAGGGGCGACGCTGTGAAGCCTGCAATAGGCTGAATCGGCGCCGCTTGGAAGTACAGATTTTGCGACCGTGCGGGATTGACCGCTGGGGCTGGCAGTGTTTGGCATCGTCCTGGGCACCCTGCCGCGCAAGGGCGCCCCCTAAACCTCAAGGTGGTATCCCTGATCGCGGAAGACGCGCAGGCAGGCATCCACTACGGATGCATCGAAGGTGAGGCCGCGATGCGTGGTGATTTCGTCCAGGGCCGCCTCAAGACCCAAGGCGGATCGGTAGGGTCGGTGCAACGCCATGGCCTCCACCACGTCGGCAACGGCGAGGATTTTGGACTCCAGCAAGAGGGCTTCTCCTGTCAGGCCCAGCGGATAGCCTGAACCATCCAACCGCTCGTGATGTTGATGAATGATGGTGGCAATCGGCCATGGGAAAGTAACCTTTTTGAGAATCTCGAACCCGATGGTTGGATGCTCCTTAACCAGTCCAAATTCCATCGCGCTCAAGCGCCGGGGCTTTGCTAGGATCTCGGCCGGAACGCTGATTTTGCCCAGATCATGAATCGTTGCCGCGAGATGAAGACCACGGATGCGATCAGCCGGCAATCCAAGTTCCCCGGCGATGTGGGTGCAGAGGCTTGCCACGCGTCGTTGATGTCCCGCAGTGTAGGCGTCGCGCTCCTCAATGGTATCGGCAATGACCTGGATGGTTTGCTCCAGGCTGACCTGCAGGTTTTGCTCATACTGTACCTTGGCCGCCGCCGTGCGCAGGGCGGCGATCCCAAAGGCCAGGTCGGCCGCCATTTCCTGCAAGAGTTTCCGTTCAGGAGCCGACCAGACATCACGCTTCTCGCCGTAGAGGACCAAACAGGCCATCATTCCGCTGGGAAGCGAAAAGGGCACGGCGATGACGGAATGGTAGCCACGCTGCAACGCCTCGGCCCGCCAGAGCGTCATCACTGGGTCAGTGGCAATATCCTCCGAGAATTGGACTTGCCCCGACCGAATCGCTCGTCCAATCGGGCCATCGCCCTGCTCTGTTGCCGCCCACGTCAGGGGGCCGACCGCTAAATAGCCATCCTCCTGACCATAGAGTGCAATCGTTTGGATGCACTGATCCGGCCCCGTGTCCGCTAACGCAATACAGGCCATCCGGTAGCCGCCGGTTTCGACGGCGATCCGACAATATTCAGCGAGTAGAATGGGTTCAGTCGTTGAACTGAGCAACGCCAAATTACTCTCGCTGAGCATTTTGAGTGCCCGCGACGTCGCGCTTAACGCGATTTCCGCCAGATGTCGCGTGGTGTTGTCACGGACATTGCATTGGATGACATCCGTCCCGGCACAGTCGTAAATGTTGCTGACATACTCGACCGACACCCGTCGGCCGTCCTTGCGCTCCAGCGGGAGATTGTCGTATCGAATATAGCGGGTCGCCTTCAGTTCGATGAACATGTCGATGCTCAGCGCGGTGTCCTTAAAGGCGCCAATCTCCCAGAGCTTCTTGCCTAGGAATTCGTCATACGAATAGCCGAGCATGTTGATCAAAAAAGGATTGACGTCCTCAATCTGCGCGGTGTCGGCATTCAGCAGCAGAATGCCATCCTGCGCGGTTTCGAACAGGCGACGATAACGCGCTTCTGACAGGCGCAGGGCGTGATCCGTTGTCGATGGGGCGATCATATTTTTCGCGAAACCCTTGTGAGGATTGCATGGCGGACGAACAGGATAAAGACCGAATGCGAGTGGCGGCCGGAACGCACTCTGGGTGCCGATCTGCATCGGGCCGTCTTTGCGACAACCTCAAGACGCTTCCAGGGACGCGAAAAAACGGAATTGATTCCGCCCTGCCAGTTTCGCAAGATACATCGCCTGATCGGCTTTTTTGAGCACGTCTTCAGGCGTGCTGGCATCCTGCGGAGACAGCGCGATCCCGATGCTGGCGGAAATCTGAACGGTTTGATCGAGAATCGAAAACGGGCTTGCCAACGCTGTCAGGATTTTGCCGGCAATCAGTTCGATCGACTGGATGTCGATCCAGTCCTCCAAAAGAAGACAGAACTCGTCACCAGCTAAGCGCGCCACCGGATCGGACTCGCGAACACACAGGCGCAGGCGATCCGCGACGAGCCGCAATAACCGATCCCCCGTCTCGTGACCAAATCGATCATTTGCCTCTTTGAACGAATCGAGGTCGATAAACAACAGAGCGGTGCGTGACCCGCTCCGCGCCGCATGCTTCATCTGTTGTTCCAGACGATCAAGAAACAAGCGTCGATTGGGCAAGTCGGTTAACGGATCATGATTGGCGGCATGCCAGATTCGATCCTCTCGTTGCTTGCGCTCGGTCATGTTGCGAGCCATCCCCACAACGGCTTCGACGCTGCCTTCCTGGTTCAGGACGGGCACCAGGAGGTAGTCGAAAAATTGACTCTCTCCGGACGGATTTTGATGATTGATCTCTCCACGCAATTCTGTTTTGGCGCGGATGACGTGCTCAATTTGGTGCTGAATCTCGCTGCCACTGCGCGGATCAACGTCGATAAACTGTTTTCCAACGATCTGGTTCGGTGGCAGCGAGAAGAATTCACTCATCGCTTTGTTGACATACGCAAACCGCGCATCGAGCGCAAAGGTAAAGCAGAGATCCGGCAAAGACGACAGGATCGAGTCGAACACGCGCGCCTGCTGCTCTTTTTCAAACGTGTAACTGGTTGCGGATTGACTGATGGACTGATCGATGGCTTCGTTAAACCGAATGAGATCCCCGATCTCCGCATCCGAGGTCGCGGTATCGAGAAGGGATTTTTGCCACCGTCGGATCACACTGGCGCGGAGTGCTCGATATTCAGCGACCGCCGCATTCAGGCTGAACCCTGACGCCAGGCGCTCCTTGCCATGCGTAATGGACGCCTTCCCTTTCGCATCGAGCAAGTCATTATGCCCCTTCGATTTTTGCTTTTCCGCCCATTCGGTCTGCGGCTCGGTGAGATCGACGGCAATCGCTTTGAGGATGTCTTTGACATGATCGCGTAACGCGATTTTGTCCATCTTCTGGTCTGGTTCAAGCAAGGATGCGGCAAACGTCTCCCACTCTTGAAGAATGGCTTCGAGATCCTGGCGGATAAACTCGGAGAGACGCATCGCTATGCTCCTCGTGGTGTGTGGGTGTGGGAATCGTCTGCAAGATAGACAATTTTTCGCGCGATCTCTTCTGGCGAGAGCACGAAATCGATACACCCGCTGGCGATGGCGGTCTCTGGCATGTCTGGCTGCGTGGCGGTTTCGAGCGTCTGCGCGATGGTGATTCCTCCCACGTCCTTGATCCCGCAGAGCGCCGCGGCGCCATCGCCATCGTAGCCTGAGACGATAACGGCGATCAGCTTGCCATCCCAATACTGGGTGAGTGAATGCAGAAAAACCGTGATTACGTCAGGCCATCCCCTCGGCTTTGAGATCGGCTTGAGACGAAACTCGTCATCGAAAATGTGCAAATCCCGCTGTGCCGGGATGATGAACACATGGTTTGGCCGAATCAGCAAGCGTTCCGTGATCAGCTCAACCGGCATCGTGGTGTAATTCGGGAGAATCTCGTGGAGACGGGTGTCGACGGTTCTCAGGTGATTCACAATGACGATTGCAGCCCCGATGTCGCTCGGCAGATGCCGGAGTAACCGGATATAGGCATCGAGACCGCCAGCCGAACCGCCCACGCACACAATCGGAAAATCGGTTTTAAAACGCTTGGCTTTCATAGGCATCAAAGGGCCACTCCATCACAGCTCACAAGGCGTCCATGCCACGGCTAAGCGAGGAACGCCAGTAGATCCGCGTTGACCTGGTCCTTGTGGGTCGAGCAGAGCCCATGCGGCGCGCCGGGATAGATCGTCAGCGTGGAGCCCTTGACGATCTGAGAGGCAAGCAGGGCCGAGGCGCCGATTGGCACGATCTGGTCATCGTCGCCGTGGATGAACAGGGTCGGCACATCGATCCGCTTGAGGTCGTCCGTGAAATCCGTCTCGGAGAATGCCTTGATGCAGTCGAGGACGCCGTTGAGACCGGCCTGCATCCCCTGGAGCCAGAAGGTGTCGCGTTGGCCTTGCGAGACCTTGGCGTCGGGCCGGTTGGCGCCGAAGAACGGCGTGGTGAGATCCTGGAAGAATTGCGCGCGGTCGGCGAGGACATTGGCGCGGATCTCGTCGAAGACCGCGATCGGCAGGCCGCCGGGATTGGCCGGGGTTTTCAGCATGAGCGGCGGTACCGCGCCGATCAGCACCACCTCGGCCAGACGTTGGGTGCCGTGACGGCCGATATAACGGGCGACTTCGCCGCCACCGGCGGAGAAGCCGACCAACACCGCATTCTTCAGGTCGAGCGTCTCGATCAGAACCGCGAGATCGTCGGCATAGGTGTCCATGTCATTGCCGTTCCAGGGCTGGCTCGATCGGCCATGGCCGCGACGGTCATGGGCAATGCAGCGATAGCCATTGGCGGCCAGGAACCGCATCTGATCTTCCCAGCTATCCGCGTTGAGGGGCCAACCGTGGCTGAAGACCACGGGCGACCCGGAGCCCCAGTCCTTGTAATGGATCTGTGTGTCATCGGAGGTGGTGAACGTGGGCATTTGGAGGTACTCCATTTCTGGGGATTGTCTGGTTACGCACATGTTATTCGGGCCGATTGTTCAGCGCTGTGCCGTCACCCGCCAAATCGCATTGCCCACATCGTCCGCCACGAGCAAGGCGCCTTGGTGGTCGAGCACGACGCCAACCGGCCGACCGAAGGCATCGCCGTCAGCACTGAGTAAACCGGTCAGTACATCGACCGGAACGCCGGATGGCTTGCCCTTCTCGAAAGGCACGAAGATCACCTTGTAGCCGCTGTGTGGCCGACGATTCCAGGAGCCATGCTGGCCGATGAACATGCCGTTGGCGAACCGCGCGGGCAGCGTGTTGCTGGCCGACGATGCCAGCCCGAGCGAGGCGGTGTGCGGTCCCAAGGCATAGTCTGGCGTGATCGCGCGGGCCACCAGTTCCGGTCGCGGCGGGGTCACACGCGCGTCGAGATGCTGGCCGAAATAGCTGTAGGGCCAGCCATAGAAGCCGCCGTCGCGCACCGATGTCAGGTAGTCGGGGACCAGATCGCTGCCGAGCTCGTCGCGCTCGTTCACCACCGTCCACAAGGCGCCACTCGTAGGCTCCCAGGCCAGACCGTTCGGGTTACGCAGGCCGGAGGCAAAGAGACGATGCGCGCCGGTCTTGAGATCCACCGCCCAGATGGCGGCGCGCCCCGTCTCCGCCTCCATGCCGTTTTCCGCCACGTTGCTGTTGGAACCGACGGTGACGTAGAGCCGGGTTCCGTCCGGGCTCGCGATCAGGTTCTTGGTCCAATGATGGTTGATCGCACCAGCCGGCAGATCGACCACCTTGACGCCGGGCGCCGTGATCCGCGTGTCGCCGACGGCATAGGGGAAACGCAGCACCGCGTCGGTGTTGGCGACATAGAGATCCTGGCCCACCAGTGCCATGCCAAACGGCGAGTTCAATCCGTCCAGCAGCACGGAGCGCTGGTCCGCCACGCCGTCACCATTGGTGTCGCGCAACCGGGTGATGCGGTTGGCGCTGGGCACGCTTGCGCCCGCGCGCTTCATCACCAGGCCCATCGCCCACCCCTTGATGCCCTGGCCGTCCTCGGGCCGGGGCGGGGCATTGGTCTCGGCCACCAGCACATCACCGTTGGGCAGCGCCAGCAGCCAGCGTGGGTGATCGAACCCGCTGGCGAACGCGGTCACCTGCAGATCGGCAGCCGCCAACGGTATGGTTCCAGGCGGCCAGCCCTTGGCGGGCGCGATGTTCACGGTGGGAATGAGGGGCGATTGCGGCGGGGGCAGCGTGGGCTGCGCCCCGGTGCCGGCCGCGACGGGCAGTTTGGCCATGTCGCCGCAGGCGGTGAGGGCCAGCGCCGCCACGCCAACCCAGGGGACGTGCCATCGCCAGCGCGCGATCCCAAGCGACGCGGGGCGCTGCGCCATCACAGCCGACCAAGCAACAGCAGCACCAGCAGGATGAGCACCACCAGCCCGAGCCCACCAGCGGGGTAGTAGCCCCAGTTCTTGCTGTGCGGCCAGGTCGGAATGGCGCCGATCAGCATCAGGATCAGCACGATAAACAGAATGCTACCCAGGCTCATGGTCTTCTCCTCAAGGTGGTGAGTGAGTCCGTGACGGCTTGGTTTGACGGACTCGATACCTGACAAAATAGACAGTTCGCCGAGACAGTTCGGTGCGCTGGCGAACACAGCGGAAAGATTTTCGCCTGCTGGGATCAGGCCGGGGAGCGGCCGACTTCAGCTTCTCATCCCGTTCGGTCGCGCACCCAGGCCATCGCGGCCCCTCTGTACGCCGTCGCACGGACGCGGCCGCTGTGATCGGATAGGCTCAAACTCCATCCGCCACACACGGTTCCGTCGCAGGAGTAAAGCACATGAGTGAATACCACCATCACGTCGCGGGCTTCTTTGCCCACCGCGACGACGTTGAACGCGTGTTGTCCTCCCTCGTCGAGCGAGGGCTGCCGCGGGAACGGGTGCAGATTTTTGAAACCGATGCGGTTCCGCCGCCCTCTGCGGCGCAAGAGGGCAGCGACGCCGTGCTCAAGGACGTGGTCGTCGACGGCGCCATCGGCACCGCGGTGGGCTCCGGTCTCGGCGCACTTGCGGGACTGGCGCTGGTGGCGACGAACGTGACGCTGTTCATCGCCAGCCCCTTGCTCGCACCGCTCATGCTGCTCGGCTGGGGCGCGAGCGTCGGCGGTGTGATGGGTGCCGTGGCCGGTGCCTCGGGCGATGCCGGAAACCAGGAACGGCGGTTTGCGGACCTGATCCGCGATGCGATCGCGAGCGACCAGATCGTGCTGGTGGCGCAGACCCAGTCGGAGCAGGAGACCGTGATCGCACAGGCCGTCATCCAGGCGGCAGTCGGCGACGATCAGGAGATCAGCACGACGTGAACCGGAGCCGCCTGCCGGTCCCCGGTGGGCGGGCAGGGACATGCCGAGGAGATGGCCATGGCCCTGTTGCCCGCGTCGTGTTGCCGTGGTCAGGATGTCTGTCCGTTGCCGATGGCGCGGAGGTCGGACACCGCTCGCATCGTTAACGCTGACGGCGGCGATGTACCGGCGGTCCAGCACATTGTCGACACGGACGAATCGTTCTGACTGGAGATCGGCACGGCAAGGAACTGCTCGTTCCCGCGCGTCCCGGCGTAGGCCATGAGCTTGAGATCGTCGGCCTCCGTCAGCGACTGTTCGAGGACCACGCCGCCCTGCTGGTTGTCGAGTGTGCGGCGCGTCTTGAAGTCCAGCGCGAGCGGTGACGCCTGGCGCGGATCTTTGCTTGATCATTTTCCTCGACTCCGCACCAAGACGGCGTCCGGCTCACCAAAGCTGGTTGATCGCCGACAGACTCGCGATGTCCTGCGCGACCCGTTCGCTGATCTGATCCTCCAAGCCTTGTCTGGCCTGCTCCGATTGGGCGGCCACCTTGTCCGCCACCTGGCCCTTGAGGTCGTCGCGCAGGCGGGCGATCTTGGTATCCGAGAGCGCACGCGCGAGGAGCCAGAGCGGAGCGCCTTCCCATTGCTCGGCCCGGCGCTTGGCCTCGCCGGTCCCGTAGCGCATCGCCAGGGCGCCGGCGATCAGGCCGATCAGTGCGCCGACCAGCAAACCGAGGGGGCCGGACATAACGAACGCGGTGCCGGCCCCGCCGCTGATGGTGGCGACCAGGACGGTCACGAGGGTCGTGGACAACGCCAGAACGACGCCCGTGATCTCGCCGTAGACATTCAGGTCCGCGAGCCGTAATCCCTCGGCCATATCCACCGGCGTTCCCGCTTGGGTGAGACTCTGATCGACGGTGAGCCGGTGTTGCCGGTACCAGTCCTGCATCAGTTCGGTGGTGTCGGCGGCGACGCCGCTGAGCACCCGGGCGAGCTGGGTCGTGACGATGGCTTCAAGTTGCGGCCGGAAGGCGGCGGCGTCCTCCGCGATCCTGGCTTTGAGGTCGGCGACCGATCCGCCCGCTTGCCGAAAGCGGCGCAGGATGGGTTCGATCCGTTCGTCGAACAGACCGACCGCGACCAGCTCGGCGATGCGGTTCGCGGCCTCGTCCATCCGCCGCTCGATCAAGGGGGCGATGCGAGTGCCGATGAACTCCGGCAGCTCGCGGCGCAGGTCGATCTGGGTCGCCGCGAGCCGTCGCTGGAGCGCCGGGACGATGGCGAGTCCCTGGGAGACGGTCACGTAGGGTCGGTCGCTCTGCACCAGACGTGGCGAGCGCTCGATCTGTCTCAGCTCGTCCACGACGATGTCGGCGACGAAGGGCCAGGCGCTGCTGCCCCCGGTCAGGATGACACAGGCCAGATCCTGGAGGCGCACCTGCTCATGGGCCAGCCCCTGGCGCAGGGTCTGGCGAAACCAATCCAGCAGGTCGAGCCCCGACGCGAAGGACTCCAGATGCGCACCGGCCTGTGGGTTCATCGCGCGCAGATACTGAGAAAAGGTCTCCGAAGGGCGGTAGTGGCGCGCGCGCGCCAGGAAGCCTTCCCAAGTCGCGTCATGGATGCGCCCATAGTCGCCCACGCTTTTGCGATAGACCGTCGTCGGGTCGAGCGCCATGGCGAGGGAGAATTTCTCCTTGACCTCGCGGCAGCGCACCGCCTGCACGAAGAATTCGGCCCGCTCGCGACGCATCGCCGCGACGGACTCGGGATTCTGCTCGATGAACCATTGGTAGAAGAGGTCGTCGAACAGACGCCCGCCCAGGTGCATGTCGCCCCAGGAGTGCAGGATTTCGCCCCGGACGACGAGCGCGAAGTCGCAGGTTCCGCCGCCGAAATCGACCACCAGCGCGCCGTTGAGCGCCTCGGCCGGGGTGATGTCCTTGCGCTGGAGATGAAAGTAGAGCGCGCCCTTGGGCTCGTCCACCGTCTTGACGTCACCGAAGCCCGCCTCCTGGGTGATCGCGCGCAACGTCTCCCTATAGGTCTCGGACGCCTCGCTCGGAACTCCGAAGATGACCTGGCGCTGCAAGGGCGCGATGTCCTTGTTCTGGCGTCGGGCGAGATCCAGCAGACCGATCAGAAAATCGCGCGCATCGTTGCGCGCCTCGGCGCTACTGACCAGATCCGGTTTGAACTGGGCGTGGATGCGGTAGTCGTCATGTTCGGTGCCCGCGTCGCCAAATTCCTCCAGCGCCACATGGCCGATCAGCGGCTCCTTGCCCGCGCGGTAGAGAATGGCGGTGGCGATGCCATCGCGACCGTCGCCGAAATCCACCCCAACCGGATCTTCTTTGTCGCCTGGGCACTTGGTGACGTAGGTATTTGAGGTGCCGAAATCGATGGCCAAAACCGGTTTGGGTTCCGCCGACAGGTGCTCGGTGCTATGAACGCTGTTTTCTGACATGACCCTTCTCCAGTACGCGGCCATTCTGGATCACCGGTTCGTCCTCGACGATGACGATGTCGCCGTCCTCGATCAGACCGAACGGCCGATACTGCTGCTCCAGCTCCGGGCTCCAGCGCAGGCGCGGGCGCTCGGCGTGGTCGGACTGTGCGAAACGCGGGGGCGTCGCCACACCCTCCAGACCCATCCGGCGCACCTCCAACAGCAGCGCCTCGGCGGCGGCTGGCAGAGCCGTGGCGTCGGCGCGGTGAAGATCCTGGATCGCCCGCGCGAGATCGGCGTCCAGCATCGCATCGGTGGGGCTGGCCACCGGCCCGGCGGACAGACAGCAGAGCAGGACCGAGGAGACATCGACCCACTGGCGGATCAGATCGTGGACCGAGTCGCGATAGGCACGGGTCTCGTATTGGGCGCCGCCACGGGTGAAGGCCAACAGGGACACCACGCCCGCGTAGATCAGGATGCGTCGCAGCAGGCCGATACCGGCCAGCCGGCCCCAGAGCGCGCCGAGTCCGAGCGAGGCGGCGCCCAGCAGGTCCGCCGTCCAGGCCACGCCGAGCAGGGTCTTGAGCGTCCGCCGCAGGGTTTTGCTCTCGGTGAGCCGGCCGACCGCGTACATGGATAGCGCCGCGCCGCCGGGGCCGCCGATGAGCATCCCCAGGCCACGCACACCCAGGGTCAGGTTCAGCAATCCGCCAAGAAGCGCCATGCCGAGCAGGCTGCCGATCGCGGCGGCGATGGCCAGCCGCTGGGCGGAGAGACCGGGTCCGGAGACGGGGAGGGGAAGATTCCAGGCGGGGCCGAGACTCAGCCAGCGGCTGCGCAACGCCTCGCGGGCGCCGGCATCGGTCGGCGCCGAGGGCAGGGAATCCAGCACCGCGTCCGCGGTCAGCGCGACAAAAACCTCATCGCGGGCGCTGGCGCTGGCCCGATCCACTCGCGCCCGATCAGGGGGCTCGGTCGATCCGAGGACGGTCAGGAAGCGCTCCGTGCCCTGCTTGGTGATCCGCTCGCGCAGGTTGTGACTTCCTGCCATCCAGGCGCGGATCGACTCTTCGAGTATGACTGACATAATGGATCCTCCACGCGGCAAGTTAGCATCCAACAGACAGCCTATGCCTTTGGGCCAGCCACATCAGTTCGGTTCCGCACAGAAAGGGGGTCAAGTTGCACCAAGTTTAAGGACTTCAGGGACGTCAATGACTGCAAAGACAACTTGACCAATCGGTCCTTAAAAACCTTGAATTCCTTGAAGTCTTTGCGCTCCTTAAAATCTTCGTAGCCTCTCAAGCTAGTGCACGCCATCCCGCAAGGGCTCAACCCTGCCGACTGTCACTGATCTGCTGGCAATACCGCTGGAGATCCTCCGGCACGTCGGCAGGGCAGGCGCCGCATTCCCGGTTTCCCGGCACTGCGTAGTCGATGAAGGTCGGATAGGCCAGATCCAGCTTGCTCATGAGCGCGACGAAGGCCGCGAGCGAGCGGTCGCCACCGAGGCGCGGGTTGCGCGTCTTCTCCTGCCCGATGCTCGACACCCGTCGTCCCTCGTAGTCGTGGGCCGGGTACACCAGCGTCTCATCGGGCAGCGAGAATAAGGTTTCGCGCACGCTGCGATAGAGCGCGGGCGCATCGCCATTCTGAAAGTCGGTTCGGCCACAGCCGTCGATCAAAAGCGCATCGCCGGTCAAGACGCGCTCGCCGACGCGATACGCGTGATGGCCGTCGGTGTGTCCGGGGGTAAAAAGCGGGTCGATCCGCAGGCCGCCGACCGCCAGCGGCGTGCCATCCCGCACGGGTTCGTCAGTGCAGGGCAAGGCGTCGAGAGCAGGATGTGCGATCCGGCTCCCGGACTCGCGCTTGAGTGTCAGCGCCGCGGTGATGTGATCGGCGTGGATGTGGGTGTCGAGTGTGTAGACCAGCTTCAGCCCAAGCTCGGCGATGGCCGCGAGATCGCGCTGCCAAGTCGGCAGCACCGGATCGATCAGGATCGCCTGACCGGTCTCCTCGCAGCCGAGGAGATAGGTGTAGGTGCTGGAAATCGGTTCGAACAGTTGTTTGAACAGCATGTCATTCTCCGGTGGGTGTCTTTGTTCTGGCCGCCTGCAAAGTGAGTTTCCGCAAGCCTCCAGTGGGCGCTCCAGCGCCACCCGAACGGCCTCCGTGCCGCCGCTCAGAAAGGCCTGGGTTGACCGCTGGAAGCGCCGACACAGTCGATCAAGTCGCCCCTGTAGGTCTCCGAGTCGCGGGAGTCTTTAGCGGGCCGTGCCAAATCCCTCATCTTCGCTATGCGCGGGAACAGGTAATCCGGCGAAGCGCATACCCTGTGTGACCGGGCCTTGCGGAAACAGGCGTCGCAGATACTTGCGGCCGCCTTGCGATCACGACCTAGCCATGCGCAAGCCTCAGGTTCCAGCGAGAGGGCTTCGAGCCGCCGGTCGTGAAGGTCCGCTTGACTCAACGTCGGTCACCGTCGGGGGAACCCGCTTTGGATGGCGCATCAAGACAGCGCTGTGGTGCGTCGATCGAGGTGACATTCGGGAACATATCCAGGAATGAGATGCGCATACCGTAGCCATTCACCGTCACGGGTTCCCGCGGGCAACCCTGCGTGATACGGCTCGCACGCGCCTGGAGATCCGCGGAATTGAACTTGAAGTACGGGGGCATGAACCCAGCGTCCTCGTTGCGGAAAATCAGCGTGTCAGAGGTGTCGGTATAGACGGTCTCGACGCGATACTGGACATTACGACCATCGCCGGTCACGCCCGTGATCTGAACGTTCCAAGAATCGGGCCCCCAGAAGAGCCAGAGAACGGCGATCACGATGGCGAGGACAACAGCGAGGCTGATTGTGAGTTTCTTTTTCATGAGGCTTCTATTCCCTAAGTCTGTCAGAGGCTTGCACTCGGCCTCGGCACACGGCGGCAGACCCGCATGCGCGCGGGAAGGGCCGCCTGACCGCCATGGCGGTGGTGCCGGTCGGTCGCATCCGACCCTGACGGATCGATCCGAACGACAGCTAGAAGCATGGGCGGGGTCTTGCGCGGGTTCCGTTCGGTAGCGTACAGAGCGGCACAAAAACAGGCGTGGATTTCACGCCCAAGCGGGATCTGGTAATCATCCCGTCCCGCAGGTTTCAGGCACGAGCCGTCGGTGGAGAAGGTTTCGGACGGGGCAAATGCCCAGTCCGGCTTGGGAGGCGGAGACTGGCGAATCCAAGCATGTCGCCCAGGACATCCAGACTCCCGCTCGTATCGGCCTCGCAGATGCGCAGCTCATCGAGCCGGCGCAGACCTTGCCTCGGTCGCCAACTGTGCTTCGTCGAATCGCCATTCATTGACAGCCTGATCGAAACAGTCATTGCCGATCGTTCGATAACGCACAAACAAAAAAGTCTGTCGCTATGTGTGTTATCGCACCGAACGCTTTGACTCGCAAATGTATTTTCCCCTGGAGGTTGAACGTCGCATTCTAGGTTCCAATCATGGCCAAATTTATTATTAGGAGAATCTTATGAAAAAAGAACGCGTCAAAGGCCGCTTCGAAGAAGCAAAAGGTAAAGTGAAGGAATTCGCCGGTCAGGCTGTCAGCAATAAAGAATTAGAGCGCAAAGGAACGATCCAGAAGAACGCCGGCAAGGTCCAGGCGGGCGTTGAGGATATTCAGAAAAACAGCTAACACGAGGCCGGTTTTCTATGCCGCGGAGTCCAGATCATAAGGTCAGTGGCACGCTCGATTATCTGTTGTCGTCAACCGTGGAGGAGATTGTCATGTTCCAGATTCTTTCGCTTCGGCTTGCGACCGTCGCCGCCCTCGGCGTCCTTCTGGTCCTGTGGGGAGATGCCCAAGCAGGACAGGCGCTGAAGGCGGACGCGGCGAGCTCGCTGGAAGTCCGAGTGCTGGAGGCGCAGGTGTCTCCCGGGCAGGGAGAGTACGACGAGGTTCTCTACCGCATGGAAGTCATCTCCGTGCTGCGCTCCACCTCCCGGGTGACGCCGGGGGACACCATCGTCGTGCGCGCCTACACCTTGAGCAAAGAGGCCATGGACCGAGGCTCTGTGGGGTCAACGGTCCCCGCCCTCCTGGCCCCGGGTTGGCTCGGAGTCGCCTATCTCAACCCCGTCCCCAAGTCACGCGGGCAGTTCGCGATCGCCGCCAACGGCGACAGCTTCGAGGATATCC
>NZ_NHSQ01000032.1 GCF_016653465.1 Thiocystis minor
CCTGACCAAACAAGCCTTCGATGCCATCGAGGAACATCTTCAGCGCAACGAACATCTACCCAAGTACCATGTGGTGATTCAACCGACAGCCGCGTGATACTGGTACGTTATTTTCCGGGAGTTGCCTTACGGAGATTCGGGAGTTCGTCGCCTTTGCCGAGTGGGTCGGCCAGCAGCTCATCAAGGCCGGTACGGTGTCCGAGCTGATGCAGCGGATTCGCGCCACCCTGGTCACCAAGGCCGCGGTGCAGTATCAGGGCGTGACGACCAGCGGCGGCCCGGTAAAGCTCCAGCCGGGCAAGGGAAAGGGTGGCGCGAATCCGGTGCCGGTCAAGGCGTCCGTGCAGGACGTGATCGATCAGATTCGCGCCCAGTTCGAGATCACGGACGAGGAGGCGCTCTCTATCAAAGAGGTGACGGAAGAGAAGATCGCCGACCCGGTGATCCGTACCACCGTTCAAACGCACCGCGACAATCGTCTTTACCTCGACGGACCCTATCGCGGTCAGATGAACGGCGAGATCCAGACGACCTACGACGCGCGCGGCCGTTACGACGAACTCGCGGACCCGAAATACACCGACACCGGCGGCATCTTCGACATCATGGCGGTGACCGTCATCCAAACCCACCTGGCTGAAGCCGCCTGACCCATGAGCAAAACCATCCAGGACATACCCGCCGCCGACCGACCGCGCGAGAAGCTCCTGCGCAAGGGCGCGGCCGCGCTGAGCGACCAGGAATTGCTCGCCGTGCTCCTCGGCAAGGGCACGCCGGGAATGGATGTCATGACGCTCGCCGCCAAGCTGGCGCGGCTCATCGACGAGAAAGGACTGAACGTGACCGCCGAAGAACTCTCGCGGTTCGCGGGGGTCGGCGATGCCAAGGCGACCTTGATCCTCGCCGCCATCGAATTCGCCCGCCGCCGCATCAAGCCCGAAGGCGCGAGGATCGTCACCCCCGCCGATCTGTTGCCCCACGTCCGCCACTACGCCGACCGTAAGCAGGAGCACTTCCTCTGCGCCAGCCTGAACGGCGCGAACGAGATCCTGAACATCCGCGTGGTGTCCATTGGACTGATCGATCGCAGCCCAGTGCATCCCCGCGAAGTCTTCGCCGACGCCCTGTCCGACCGCGCCTGTGCCGTCATCGTCGCCCACAATCACCCCAGCGGGGGTGTTGAACCGTCGCACAGCGACATCGGTATCACCGCCCAACTCAAAGCGGCAGGTGAAATCGTCGGCATCGAGTTGCTGGACCACATCATCTTCAACAGGACTGGGTATTTCAGTTTCCTGGAAAACGGAAAGCTGTAGGTCGAGGTTCTGCCGCGCCTCTCGGCAGGGATCCATCGCGTGCCCACCAGCGGGATCAACGCTCAAGTCTTGTTTTCGGCCACCTGGAGCAAACCGCGCAGCACCAGATCCGGGATTTCCTGGAACGGCCGATCAAGCGCCGACCGCAGCCGTTGCGCATCGCCACCCGTCAACAGCAGACGGGGAGTCGCGCCGGCCTGCTCGGTCAGACGATCCAATAAGCGCCCCGCGAGCGCGGCAAGTGCCTGAACACTCCCAGCAGCCACCGCGGCGCCGGTATCTTGTGCCCAGGGATCGCCGACCGGCTCAGACTCGATACGTGGAATCTGCGTGCCCGCCAGGAGACTGTTGCGCATCATCTCGATGCCCGGAAGGATCAGACCGCCCAGATGACGGCCATCGGCCAGCAGCAGGTCGAAGGTGGCCGCGGTTCCGGCATCGAGGATCAGCGTGGGCTGCCGTGGCGCTGTCCCGGCACCGTCGAGCGCCGACGCATGGGCCGCGATCAGCGTCAGCCAGCGATCGACCCCGAAACGCGCGGGCTCGGCATAGGCGATCCGCACCCCGCCGAAATCGGCGAGGATGCTGACGAACTCGGGATCCAGCCCCCAGTAAGCGCGCGTCACCCGTCGTAGCGATTCCGCCACCGCCGCGCCGCCGACATTGCTGACGAGGATGCGCGCGGGCGCCCCGAGCGCTTCCCAGTCGGCAAGCAGATCCAGCGGTATGCCGCCGCCATGGCGCAGAATCCGCACCTCTCCAAGCCGTCCTGCCTCCTGGGTGGCCCAGCGCAGATTCGTGTTTCCAATATCCAGTAACAACATCATTCAGAAAATTCCTTAAACCGCGTCTGGTTATGACAGGCGTTGTCGGTATAGTCGCCCAATCTTGCAGGAACCGACAAGCGTCGTTGCTGACGCGGTTTAGATGCGTAAACTCACCTCGCCGGCCTGAAACCGTTTCAGACCGTCAGCCGTTTCCAATTGCAGGGATCCATCGTTCGCGATTCCGGAATGGATGCCCTCAATGACCCGGCCGGTGCCAATCGGTGCCGATGCACCCGTGCCGAATGGAGTCGAAGCACCTGTGCTGAGCGGAATCGAAACATCGCCCAGCAGCAACCGGACCGGTTGGCCCAGAAAGGCATCGAAGTCGCGCCACTGGTCGAGAAAGGGTTCCAGCCCCTCGCGCCCGAAGGTCTCCAAGGCCGCCAGCAATGCCTCCAGCAGTCGCGCCACCAGTTCATTGCGGCTGAGTGAGCGCCCATCCAGCACCTGATGCAGATCCGTCCAGGGTTGATCGATGTCGCTTCCCTGCGCCGGATCCATGCGCAGATTGATGCCGACTCCAACCACCAGATGGCTCGGTCCCTGCGACTCGCCCGCCACTTCCAGCAGCAGACCCGCGAGCTTGCGGCCATGCCAGAGTAAATCGTTCGGCCACTTCAGGGCCAGATCCCTGGCCCCGACGGTCCGCAGAACCTCCGCCACCACGGCGCCAGCGGCCAGACTCGCCCCGCCGAGCGCCGAGGGGGCCAGGGACGTGCGCCACAGCAGGGAGAGATAAAGATTGACGCCAAACGGCGAGACCCAGACGCGGCCCCGCCGTCCGCGACCGGCGCTCTGGCGCTCGGCCAGACAGGCGGTGCCGGATGGCGCGCCAGCGGCCGCCTCGCGCATCAAAAACGCATTGGTGGAATCGATCTGGTCATGGATCTCCAGACGTGCCAGTCCGGCGCGTCCCGCCAGGGACAGGAACGCCAGGATACGCTCGGCATCCAGGAGTTCGAGGGATGCGGGCAGACGGTAGCCGCGTCCGCGCACGGACTCCAGCGCAAGCCCGTAGTGTTCGGCGGACTTGCGCAAGGCTTTCCAAACCGCGACGCGACTGATTCCCAAATGCCGGGCAATCGCCTCGCCGGAATGAAACCGACCGTCGGCGAGCAGGCGGATGAGCGCGAGATGACGTTCCATGGCAGGCTCACGCAAGGCTGGCAAGCCAGGCGGCGCGGGCTTGCGCGACCCTGTCGGATACGGGATCCAACAGCATCAGCTCGCAAGTATCGGCGCTGGCGGGCTGAGGGTCGGCGGTCAGGATCATCAATTCGTCGCGCCGGAACAGATGCAGCGGGACGCCGCCGGGCTGTCCAGCGGCGCGCGCGACCAGTCGCTCCAGGTTATCGGCGGTCACGCGCAGGCCGTCGACCGCGATCAGCAGGTCGCCCGGCGCCAGACCGGCGCGCTCGCCCGCGCCGCCCGAGATGACGTGCTGAATCGCCGCCTCGGAGCCGTTCGGGCGCAGACGCACGTCGAGCGTCGGGGCGGAGTCGATGGGATCGAAGCGTTCGACGCAGCCGCCGGTATCCTTCGGCCCCCGACTCGGACGCAGACGCATCCCGACCCCGACGGTCGCGAGCAGCACTTCCAGGTCGATGTCCTCGGTGGAGTCCAGCGCCTGGGCGAAAAATCCATCCAGGTCGAGGCTGGAGACGGCGCCGGCGAGTGTCTCCACGCCACGCTCCGGCACGCCGATGCCGGTGCGCCCGTGGCGACGCCAGAGTTCGCGCATGACCTCGTCGAGCGAATGGATGCCGCCGGTCCCGTGACGGATGGTCAGATCCAGGGCCAGCGCGACCAGCGCACCCTTGGCGTAATAGCTGACCAGCGCATTGGGTGCGTTTTCGTCCGGCTTGTAGAACTTGGTCCAGGCATCGAAGCTGGCTTCCGCCAGGGTCTGGACCCGACGCCCCGGACTGCGCATGACGCGGGTGATGGTCGCGGCCAGCAGGCCGAGATAGGTCTTGTGGTCGATGCAGCCGCCCCGCGCTAGCGCCAGCTCGTCGTAATACGAGGTGATGCCCTCGAAGGCCCAGAGCTGACGGGTGTAAACCTCGCGATCCAGAGCGCCGTCGACGAACGCCCGGGGTCGGATGCGCTTGACCTGCCAGAGGTGAAAATATTCATGGCTACAGAGTCCGAGCAGACGCTGATAGCCCTCGGACGGCTGGTCTTCGCCTTGCCGAGGCAGGTCGTCGCGCGGGCAGAGCAGGCTGGTGGAAAAGCGATGCTCCAGGCCGCCATAGCCATCGCCGACCACGGTCAACAGAAACAGATAGCGATCGATCGGCAGTTCGCCGAAGAGCGCCGACTGCTGGGCGCAGATCCGTGTCAGATCCCGAAGCAGGCGCGACTCGTCGAACTGGCCGCGGCCGCTGATCGCGATCCGGTGCGTTACCTCCCCGACTGTGAAGGACAGCAGCCGGAAGCGGCCCATCTCGACTGGATGATCGATCAGATCGGCGTAATCGTCGGCCCGATAGACGCCGAAGCCCGGCGGGGTGGCATCCAGCGGGCAAAGGCTGGTGGCGACCCGCCAGTTCTGACCGTTGGCGTCATCCGGCGGCGACAGTTCGACCCGGCAGGGACGGTCTTCCAGACCATGGACGCGCAGCAGCAGACCCGCCCCATTGAAATAGGCGTGGGTGGTATCCAGATGCGCCGCGCGGACCGAAAGCTCCCAGGCAAAGACCTGATACGAGACCGTCACGGCGCTCGCCACGTCCTCACAGAACCAGGTTTGTTTGTCCAGCTTCTCCAGCGCCAGCGGCTGACCGTCCGCGGTCCTAGCGGTAACATCGATGAGGTTGCGCGCGAAGTCACGGATCAGGTAGCTGCCTGGAATCCAGGCCGGCATGGAGAGCGTCAGCCGTCCGTCCGGCGGACGCACGATGACAATCTCGACGCGAAAGAGATGGGCTCGCGGAGCATCCGGCCGAATGCGGTAGGTCAGATCGAAGGACCGGGGCTGAGAATCGGACATGGCGGACATCCGGCTTGAGGAACGAGCCGATACGGTAACAAAAAAATGCCGTCGGATGCGCGGACGCATCCGACGGCATTCTCCGGGGCGCGGCGCCCCGGGGCTTGAGTCGGCTTACCAGCGCGGCCCGCGTGACGGACGTTCCCCACGCGGTTTGGCTTGGTTCACCTTCAGGTTGCGGCCTTTCAGCGGGGTCTCGTTCAGACCCTTGATCGCCGCATCGGCCTCGGCGTTATTCGGCATCTCGACAAAGCCGAATCCCTTGGAGTCGCCGGTAAATTTATCGGTGATCAAGTTCACGCTGGAGATTTCGCCATACGCACCAAAGGCGTCACGCAGTTCCTCTTGGGTCACGCCGTAAGCTAGGTTGCCAACATAGATATTCATTATTCAGGTTCCATTGGAGAGGGCATTGAAGAGAAAGAGAGAACGGTCGAAAAATCAATGCGCAACTGATTCGACAGTCTATGCCTCCAACCGCTGGAGACGAAGTTTGCGAGGATTGAGTTCAGACGAGACGTTGTCTCGCACGAACCTCCTCGAACCAGACAATAGTTGAAAAACCTAGCATGCAATATCCGTACATCTACGCTAGCGTGAGGGCTTGGCCTGGGAAGCCGCATGGGGGCGAGCACGACGTCCCGGCTTCGGTCCCTGCCCTGCCCGTGGATTCGCGTGCGGACGCACCGGACGATTCTGTCGGCGGGCCGCGCCATTGGCATCGGATGCGCCGCGACGCGCACCCGGCCCCGGTTCTGGATCGCAGGGAGGTGGCGTCAACGATGGCTCGAAGCCCACGACCGGATTCAGCGTAATCTGACGCCCCAGCAGACGCTGGATGCCTTTGAGCAAACCCATCTCGTCATGGCTCACCAGCGAGAGCGCCTGACCGCCGGCACCCGCCCGACCCGTGCGGCCGATCCGGTGCACATAGTCCTCGGCAACGTTGGGCAGCTCGAAATTCACCACTTGCGGCAAATGCGCGATATCCAGTCCGCGCGCGGCAATATCGGTCGCCACCAGTGCACGCACGGCACCGCGCTTGAACTCATCCAGTGCGCGGGTTCGCGCGGATTGACTTTTATTGCCATGAATAGCGGTCGCGGCAATCCCTTCCCGACCCAGATGCTCCGCGAGCCGATTCGCGCCGGCCTTGGTGCGGGTAAACACGAGCACCTGATTCCAGCCTTCGCGATGAAAGAGATGCGCCAGCAGATCGCGCTTGCGCGACTTATCGACCGGGTGCGCGGCCTGAATCACGGTCTCGGCGGCCGTATTGCGGCGCGCGACTTCGATCAATTTGGGACGCGTGAGCAGGTTATCTGAAAAACGCCGCATGTCGTCGGAATAGGTCGCGGAAAAGAGCAGGTTTTGACGCCGTTCCGGAAGCAGATTGATGATGCGCTTCACGTCATGAATGAAACCCATGTCGAGCATGCGGTCGGCTTCATCGAGCACCAGAATTTCGATTCGGGATAAATCCAGCGTGCGCTGACCGGCATGATCGAGTAAGCGGCCGGGCGTGGCGACTAAGATATCCACTCCACGATGTAATTGATTGACTTGCGGCTGCATGCCAACACCGCCGAAAATCACGGTTGAACGCAGGGACAAGTGAATTCCGTAGGCATGCACGCGTTCGCCTATTTGAGCGGCCAGCTCACGGGTCGGCGTCAGGATCAACGCGCGCGGCTGGCGCTGCGGATGTCCTTTTTCGGCGAGCAATTGCAAAAGCGGCAAAACGAATGCGGCGGTCTTTCCGGTTCCGGTTTGAGCGCCGGCGAGCAAATCATGGCCCGCCAGAATCACGGGGATGGCTTGCGCCTGAATTGGCGTGGGACGGCCATAACGCTGCGATGCGACAGCACGCAGCAAATCGGCCCGAAGACCGAGTGAATCGAATGACATGAAAACTCCTGAAACCAGCCTAACCCATTCATTATCATGGGGCCGGTCTAGGCGAAAAAGAGGGGCGTTCGAGGTGATGCCTGAAGGAAAGATTAAGGATTCAGCCGCGAGACGACGCATCGACCGGATGATGCGAAGGCGTCAGTGTAAGCGGTCGCTGGATCAAAAGCTAGTCGCGTAATCGACATTTGTTCTCTTTAAAGCATCCGCAACGCTCAAGCAGTCAGGAGGCATGGCGAAAACGCAATGACGGATGAGCACTTAAGCAATGCAGATTGTCCGCTCACCCTTCGGCAAGCCTGGAGCGAACGGAGAATCCTTCATGCGACAGCATTGCGTTACGGATACCCCGCAGCATCCACTAGAAGTAGTGAAAAATGATGAAGCGGAGCGTTCGAACACAAAAATAACTTTAGCTTTCAATAGCCTGAAGCGAATTTGCCTTAAATGCCTCACGATCCGTCTTGGACCCTGGGTCGTAGCCTTGCTCCTGCATTTTCTGCTTCATCCACCCAGGCAAAACACCGCGCACATAAATATTATCGGCATTATCCGGATCGACATAACGGGTATACTGACGATCGCTGACGAGCTTCCGCGCCATACCCCGTCTGCGTTTTGGCGCCACTAACGGCAGAATTTCTTCGAATCGATAGCCGTTATTCTCGATAATATCCCTGATCTTCTGAATCACATCATCCTTGCCCTCCTGGCGACGAACTTCCAGGATACGATTCAGCTCTGCCTGCTTGGTCTCGGCTTCCTCAAGCTGGCGCCTGATCTCATCGACGCTAAGGTCAGCGTACTCCACGTGCGATACCTCCACTCTTTACGATAAACCATGTTTCAACGGTACGCTGGCAGAAATGACTGCGCGTATTTCTAATTTATGCAATTCTTAATAAATGTCAAGAAGCCTATTCCAATATTTCGAAGCCAGAGGATCTTCGCGCCGGTTTGAAAACCGTTTAATGGGCCAGGATTCCAGTTTCTCTGCTTTGTCAAATCGACGAGCTGACTCTAATCGAGGCTCCGTTGCGTGAGGAACATCGCATCTCCATAGCTAAAGAAGCGATAGCGCTCGGTCACCGCATGACGATAGGCGTTCATCATCGGCTCATAACCCGCAAACGCAGCGACCAGCATTAATAAGGTTGACTCGGGCAGATGAAAATTCGTCAACAGGGCATCGACAACCCGAAAGCGGTAACCGGGGCGAATGAATAACCTGCTGTCGCCCCGATAGGGCTTGAGGTGGCCGCTGGCGGCGGCCGTCTCCAGACTTCGCACGCTCGTTGTCCCCACCGCCACGATCCGCCCACCGAGTTGGCGCGCCAACTCGACCCGCTCGCATAGCGTCTCATCCACTTCCAGCCATTCGGCATGCATTTCATGACGGTCCAGATCGTCCACTCGAACCGGCTGAAAGGTTCCCGCGCCAACGTGAAGCGTGACTTCGGCCCTGCCGATGCCGAGTTCGCTCAATTTTTGAAGCATGGCGGCATCGAAATGCAATCCCGCGGTCGGAGCCGCAACCGCACCTTCGCGACTGGCATACAGCGTCTGATACCGTGCCTCGTCGGCGACATCGTCCGGACGCTGAATGTAGGGCGGCAAGGGAAGATGGCCCTCTCTGGACATGATCTCGGCAAAGGTCGCATCGCGCGCGCGCAGCCGGAAGAGATCGCCTTCGCGCAGCACGACCATCAGACAGGCCCCGCCGGTCAATTCGATCGATGAACCGGGTTGTGGAGACTTGCTCGCGCGGACATGAGCCAGCGCTTCGTCAGGCTCCAGCAAGCGCTCGATCAGGATCTCCACCTGCCCGCCGGTGGCCTTGCGCCCGAACAGCCGGGCACGCATGACACGAGTGTTATTGAAGACGAGCAGGTCGTTTTTCCGCAGCAGCCGCGGCAGATCGGCAAACATCCGGTCACATGGCTCGCCCCTCGCCCCCTCCAGGGTCAACAGCCGTGCTCCGCCACGCTCGGGGGGTGGCCTCTGGGCAATCAGCTCGGGTGGGAGGTCGTAGCGAAAATCGGAACGGCGCATCGAATTAAACCGCGCCCGGCATGGCATTCATGAATTGATGCATCTCGAAATCGCTGATGACTCTGGAGGTGGACCGCGGCGACGCTTGAGGACTCGGACGCGTGGCGAACCGATGCACAAGAATGACAGGAGCCCTGCCGAACGCCGTTTGGTTGGAGGGTTTCGCCTGACCGGACATTCGGCTTCGCCGCTGATTTCGGACTATCATGGCTGGCCTGCCGCACGCCCCGATTGAGGTTCGTTCCCTATGATAAAACTCGGCATTGACCGCCTACTGGAGATTCCTGATCTGCGTAAACCCCTCTGGGGCCAACGCGTTGCATTCCTGGGCCATCCCGCCTCGGTGACCGGGTCTGGCACGCACAGCCTGGACGCACTCATGGCCTTGGGCGAATTGAAGATCGTGGCGGCTTTTGGCCCACAACACGGCATGCGCGGCGACAAGCAGGACAACATGGTCGAAACCCCGGATACGTTCGACCGGCGCCATGGCATTCCCGTCTACAGTCTCTACGGCGATGTACGGTATCCGACCGCGGACATGCTCGACAGTTTCGACGTGCTCCTAGTCGATCTCCAGGACATCGGTACCCGCATCTATACCTATGTGACGACCCTGGGCTATCTTATCGCGGCCTGCGCCGCGGCGGGCAAGAGTCTTTGGGTACTCGATCGCCCCAACCCGGCCGGGCGCCCGATCGAGGGCAGTCTCCTGGATCCGGGCTGGGAAAGCTTCGTTGGCGCGGGGCCGCTGATCATGCGCCATGGCTTGACCTTCGGCGAATTGGCCAAATGGTTCGTCGCCGCGCGCGGTCACACGCTCGATCTTCATCTGGTCGCGATGGAGGATTATCGCCCCGCCGAGGCCCCCGGTTTTGGCTGGCCAGTCACGGAACTATCCTGGATCAACCCCAGCCCCAACGCCTCCAGCCTGAACATGGCCCGCTGTTTTCCGGGCACCGTCCTCCTGGAAGGCACCACGCTTTCCGAAGGCCGCGGCACCACCACAGCGTTGGAACTCGCTGGCGCGCCCGACCTGGATTTCGAGCGGATTCTCCAGCGGATGCGGAGCGCATGGCCAGCCTGGACCGAAGGCGCCTTGATCCGCCCCTGCTGGTTCGAGCCAACCTTCCACAAGCATGCGGGCCGGCTTTGCTCGGGGCTCCAGATCCATACCGACAACGCCGGCTATCGACACGAGCAATTCCGCCCCTATCGACTGATCGCGCTGCTGCTCAAGTGTCTGCGCCTGGAGTATCCGGACTATCCGCTCTGGCGCGACTTTCACTATGAATACGAAACCGAGCGGCTGGCCATCGATCTGCTCGCCGGCGGTACCTTTCTGCGCGAGTGGGTCGATGACCCGGAAGGCGGGCCGGGCGACCTGGAGCGACGGCTGCTCGCCGACGAGGAACGCTGGGCCGCAACCAGCGCGCCGCTCAGGATCTACGCGGGGTAACTCGCCCGTCAATCGCGGCTTTTCCAAGACCGAAGCTCAGGGTCACCCGCAGACCGGGTTGATTGTCAGACAGATCGATGGTCGCGTGATGGAGCTGCGCCACGGCATGCACCAGACTCAGCCCCAGTCCGTTGCCCGGTGTCGAACGGCTCCCGTCGCCGCGAAAAAAACGGCGGAAGACCAACTCGCGTAGCCGACTCGGAATGCCTGGGCCATTGTCGGCCACGACGACCCGAGCGCGCAGACCGTCGGAGCCAACCGAAAGGGTGATATCGCCACGGGAGTGCGTATATTTGATGGCGTTATCCACCAGATTCGTGAGCGCCTGAAACAACAGGTCACGGTCGCCAACGATCCATGCCGGCCCGAACGCCCGGTACTCCAGACGTTGTTCCCGCTCGCTGGCAACCGGCTCGTAGAGTTCCGCCACGTCACCGACCAGCTCGGTCAGATTGAGCGGCGCGAAGGCGGCGCGGCGGCTGCCGGATTCGATGCGGGCGATCCGCAGCAGGGCGTTGAAGGTAGCGAGCATCTCGTCGGTATCGGCGAGAGCCTCTTCCCCGAGCGTGCGCGCGGCCCCCGCGTCCGGCAATTCCGCGCCCAGGATTTCGAGCTTATTACGCATGCGGGTGAGTGGCGTGCGCAGATCATGGGCGATATTGTCCGAGACCTGCCGGACTCCAGTCATGAGCGTCTCGATACGCTCCAACATCCGGTTAAGACTGATCGCCAACTGATCGAAATCGTCCCCGCTGCCGTTCAAGCGAATCCGCCGCGAGAGGTCGCCCTCCATGATCTCCCAACTGGTCTGATTGATCGCTTCCAGCCGCCGCACCAGGCTGGCGCTCATCAGCCAGCTCCCCAGCAACGCCATGGCGGCGGTGATGGCGAGACCCCAGGACAGCGCATTGATGATGAGCGCGCGGGTGGCCTCCAGATCCCGGACATCGCGCCCGACGAGCAGACGCAACCCGCCGCGCAGCAGAAAGACCTGGGCGCGTGCCTCGTGCTCCTCGGTTTGGTCGGGACCGCGCTCGCGCAGACGAAAACGCATCCAGCCCTCGGCATCCGGAAGTTCGGAAGGCCATCGGTCCAGATTACCCAGGATGCGCTCCAGTTTGTCGTCTACCAGCAGATAGACGCTGGAACCCTTCGGATCGAGCGCCACCTGTTTGGCAATCAGCGTGGTGAGACCGTTCAAACCACGCTGGTGGTACTGTTCGGCGAGACCACGGATCTCGGCGTCAATGGTGGCCGTCGCCTGGCGATCCATATAACCCGCCGTCGACCAGTAGATAAACCCGAGCAGGATCGACACCGAGACCCCAAGCAGGAAGACATAGAGCAGGGCCAGCCGGAAGGTCGAGCTGCGGAGGGGGGGAGCGCGTCTGCACAGTTCGGCCCAGGCTCCGGAACCCAGCCCGGCCCACTTCATGGCACGCCAAGCAGGTAGCCCGCGCCACGCACGGTCTGCAACAGTGAAGGGTCGAAGTCCCTGTCGATCTTGCCGCGCAGACGGCTGATATGGACATCGATGATGTTAGTCTGAGGGTCGAAGCGATAATCCCAGACCTGTTCCAGCAACATGGTACGAGTAACCACCTGCCCGGCGTGGCGCATCAGATATTCGAGCAGTCGGAATTCGCGAGGCTGGAGTTGAATTGGCGTTCCCGCCCGGATGACCTCGCGCTTGAGCAGATCCATCTCCAAGTCGGCGACGCGCAGACGGGTCTCGGGGGCGTCGGCGGCCCCACGACGCAGGAGCGCCTCAAGACGGGCGTGGAGTTCGGAGAAGGCGAAGGGCTTAATCAGATAATCGTCGCCGCCAGCCTGCAACCCCTGGACCCGATCGTCCACCTCGCCGAGCGCGCTCAGAAATAACACCGGAGTACGATTGCCCGCGGCGCGCAGGGTGCGGACGATACCGAGCCCATCCAGGCCCGGCAGCATCCGATCGACGATGAGGATGTCATAGTCGAGGCTTGCGGCGGTCAGCAGACCTTCGCGACCATCCACCAGATGATCGACCGCGAAACCGACTTCCACCAGCGCTTTGCGCAAATAGTCCGCCAGCTTACGGTCATCTTCGATCAATAGAATGCGCATCTGCGCTTACAGTCCCTCCTATTTCACTCCGCCAATGGCACGGCCACAAAGAGCGCTCGACCGTTCCGTTCGACCCGCATAACCACAATTGGGCTCGACCTGGGCCACAAAGACACCCTCACGATCATGGCCGAGCCCCTGTTGAAGACGTCATTCAGGGATGAATGGAACCATATGGATCCCTAATTGAGGTTGGCCGGCATTATTGTCAACCGTTCCGCGAGACGGCTGACTTCAGACAGTATTGGGTGGCCACCCTTGTCGGAGGGTTAACGCATCCTTACTGATTTGTCAGAAACCTTTCCGTGTTGCAGCCCACCGCGACGCAGAGTACCTTGATAGCGCCTCGCGACCACTCAAACCTGCTGCAACGGAAACCAAAACATGAAACGAAGCACCTCTGGATTGCCCCTTGCCTGCATCATGCTCTGTGCAACCGCGACCCTCGCACCCACCGCCTTTGCCGAAACGGAGATGATCCCGGTCACGGGTTCCCTGGTCACCAGCGAACTCACGGGGACCGTGACGGTTGTCGACCTGGAGCGGCGCATGCTCACCATCCGAACGCCGGAAGGGCCGTTCGAGGTCATCCATGTCCCGGATCAGGTCACGCGCCTCGATCAGGTCAAGATCGGGAACAAACTGACCATCAGCCAAACGGAAGCCGTCGTGGTCGATCTTCAGAAAGGCCCGGCTGCCGGATCCGTGAGCGTCACCAAGGAGACCGTCACCGAACGCGATCCAGGCCGCAAGCCTGGCGGCACGATCATCGACACCATGACCCGATCTGGCCGGGTCGAGGCGGTCGACAAGGTCAATTCCAAGGTCACCGTGCGCGGACCCACACAGACACAAACGTTCACCGTGCGCGATCCCGCGCTGCTCAAGGAGGTCGCGGTCGGCGACGGCGTGGTCTTGACCTACATGCGCGTCATCCGTGGCGAAGTAAAATTCAAGTAAGGAGCGGCTCGACAAAGCGCTCATCGATCCGCAAGATCCAGGCGCGGGAGTGCAAAGCTCCCCCGCTTTTTCGTTCACCTCGCTTCACGTAAAGGCTCAGGCCACTGAACACATCTTTCACGTTTGATCGGCAATCCTCACGTTGGACACCGACGCTGCTAATCCTAACCATGATCCTCGCGGGCTGTCAGTCACGTCAAAGTAAACTCCAAGTCCCGCAATGCCCGCTAGCCCCAGGGATGACCACGGAACAACTGGCATCCTGCGGTTGCTTTTCGATCAGTAACCCGGGCAACTATTCGAACTCGCTGACCCAGGGCGATTCTCGCCCACAGGGCCAGAGCGTCATCATCCAGAATTATCTCTGTCCACGCGGCTCCGCCGGGCTTGCCAAGGTGGTCGTGGTCAACGGCATCGCCAATGATGTTTTTGAATAATGAGCCGCAGCGCACGCTTTTATCGGCCATTAGTCAGTAGACTTTCTCCAACGACGCTTCCTGACAACCAAGATCAGATCCGGATTCTTATCGTAAATAACTGAATAAATTGATAATAATGCGTTTATGAGATGCGTCATGAATTGTCGGCAATCTGAGCGTTAAAGAATGATGAAAAAAACAGTATCGGCGCACAAGATAAACGAGCCAAATAGATACAAGAAGCCATCATGAATACGCACACATCGAACGCAGTCACCCACATTGACCCGATCAGCCGTCAATATAGTCAGTTGACCACCCATTTCGATCGCAAGCACGAGCTCGTGTGGTGCTATTTTAATCCAGCGCCCCGCGCATGCTTCAACCAGACACTCCTCCAGAACATCAACGATTCGTTCAATCATCTGCGCAATGTCGCTGACTCTCAGGGTGTCAAATACCATGTCATCGCATCCCAGATAGCAGGCATCTTCAATCTCGGCGGAGACCTGGATCTGTTCCGCAGCCTGGCGATGCGTGGTGATCGCAAGGGTCTCATGGATTATGGCAAGGCATGTATCGATGTGCTCTATGCCAATCTCTCGCACTTCGACCGGGACGTGACAACGATTTCATTGGTGCAAGGCGAAGCCTTGGGGGGCGGCTTCGAAGCCGCGCTGTCGAGCGAGATCATCATCGCGGAAAAGAGCGCCCGCATGGGTTTCCCGGAGGTACTGTTCAACCTGTTCCCGGGCATGGGCGCTTATCATCTGCTGGCTCGCAAGCTGCATCCGAAGCAGGCCGAACGGATGATTCTCAGCGGCAAACTTTACACAGCGCAAGAGCTTTACGACATGGGATTGGTGGACATCCTGGTCGAGGATGGCGAAGGCGAGGAGGCTGTCTACGGGTATATCAAGCGCGAAAACCACGCCCGCAATGGCTTCCGCGCACTCCGCAAGGCACGCGACGACATCAATCCAATCACCTACGAAAATCTGCTGCACGTGGTCGAGATCTGGGTCGATGCGGTCTTGAAGATCGAGCGGCGCGATCTGAAAATGATGGAGCGACTGGTCTCGCGTCAGAATCACCAAGGGGTCGAGGCCGCCTGAGCCGAACCTCGCCAACGCTTGACTTGGCGAGCCCAACCTCAATCATCCATTCGCAACAGCGTGTCCAAACATTTTTCGCTGACAGCATGCGGCAACCGAGTACGCGCTCACTCGAAAGTACGTTGGTGACCATCGCGTTGAAAGTCGGTCAGTAAGGTTGCGGTGTCCGCATAGGCGTGTTGCATCGCGGCAAGTATTTCGGCCGCCCGGGGGGTCTCAAGCTCAAAGGGTTTTAAGGCTCTGAGCGTTGCGCACAGCGCAACGAGTTCCGTGGCGCCAAGTTCCGAAGCACTGCCACGCAAGGCATGAATAGCCTCGCGAAGCATCGGATAGTCCCGATCCTGAAGCGCAACGGCCATCTTCTGTAGCGATCGCCGACTATCGCGTAGAAAACCCGCGACCAGTTCTTCAAAGAAGCGGGAATCTCCACCCAGATTCTGCAGTATGTGGAGTTTCGCAACGTCCACCAGGCCGCCGGTCTCTGGATGCGAGTCCCCGACGACTTGCTTTGCCGGTGCAATCTCCGCAGTCGCGCGTCCAGCTTGCCTGCAAAGCTGTGCAATCGTCGTCAACAGCCTGTAAGTCTCCACCGGCTTGGTCAGATAGGCGTCAACCCCGGCGTCCCTAGAGGTGGTCAGGGCTTCTGGCGTTGCATCAGCGCTGAGGATGATGCAGGGTATGGCATTGCGCGGGACCATGAAACGGTAAGCGCGAAACACGTCCAGACCACTCCGCCCGGGCATGTTCTTGTCCAGTATCATGAGATCGAAGCGCCGGTCGGGGGATTCCAGCATGTCCAGCGCCGTCTCGCCGTCGGCCACGACCGTGACCCGATGACCCGCTCGCTCAAGGATGCCTTGCAGGACCATGCGGTTGGTCTCATTGTCCTCGGCAATGAGTATGCTTAACCCCTGAGCCGGGGTTGCCGACAACTGACTGTAGTATTCGGCCAGAGAGACGACGTTGTCAGGCGCGTCCCAGGCGCTGCGAGCGACGTGAATGGCATTGAACAGCAGAGTCTTGTCCAGCGGCGCGCTCAGCACAGCAGAGAAACCCGCATCACGCAAAGCCTGTGCAGAACCATGCGCCGGAGATGCGTCCAGCAGCACGAGACCTGTCTCCTGGAGCGTAGCCTCCGCCCGAACGCCCACGGCGAATTGCTCGGGCAGCAGATCGATATCGCCAGCCACCGCGAGCACCCCGCTGTAGTGACGGCCCTGAGTCGCCTCACTCAGTAATTCCGCAAAGGCGCTGGCACAGGTGGGCACGCTCTGGGATTCGACCCGCCAGCCATCGAAGATCGGGCGTAACTTGGCATAAGCGTTCTTGCCACCGACCACCAGCAAACGGGTGTTCGCGAGACTCTCCGCCGGATCGGCGGTCGTCTCCCGCGCGGTGGACAAAGGCAGCTCAACCCAAAACTGGGTGCCGCGTCCGACCTCACTCTTCAACCCGATCTGACCGCCCAGCAGATGAGTCAGCTCACGGGCGATCGCGGTGCCAAGACCGGTGCCGCCGAAGCGACGGGTGATGGAACTGTCAGCCTGCCGAAAACTCTCGAAGATGCGCTCTTGTTCGGCAAGGGGTATGCCAATGCCAGTGTCATTAATCTCGAAACGCACCCGGACCCAGCCTTGGTCGACACCGACCAGCTTCAGCTGCAGATTCACTTCTCCCTGCTCCGTGAACTTCACCGCATTGCTCAGGAGATTCATCAGAATCTGCCGCAGGTGCAGCGAATCCCCACGGAGTTGGAAAGGAACCCGCGGATCGATCAACAGGATCAGTCGCAGTCCCTTTCGCCGCGCCTGGGGCTTGAACATCTGCAGGGTGTCCGCGGTCAACTGGTGCAGATCGAAATCGAGTTCCTCGACGCTGATCCGCCCCGCTTCAATCTTTGAAAAATCAAGGATGTTTTCGATGATACCGAGCAGCGTGCCGGCCGAGGTTTGAATGGTCCTCGCAAGACCCTGCTGGCGTGCGTCGAGACCCGAGTCCATGAGCAGGTCGCTCATGCCGATGACGCCGTTGAGCGGCGTGCGCAGTTCGTGGCTCATCTTGGCGAGAAATCGACTCTTGGCATCATTGGCCTCCTTGAGACGCTCCATCGTGTCATTGAGCTTGTTGAGCAAGCCCGCGACATAGCCCGGTATCACCAAAAGGACGATCAGCAGACTGATGCTGATGGTGCCGTGCTGTGCCCAAAAATCGGACACGACGATGACACACACGAAACCGGCCACACCAATCGCTGTAGCGATCACCAGGTACTTGACGCCATAGCGAAACCCATTGCCAACGATGACCCAGAGGTACACGGCAAGCAATGGGGTACCGCCTTCCCCGGTGAAGAGCATCGCTGCGGAGGTCGCCAGCATATCGGTCACAATGCCTAGAACGCGGCGCACGGGAGAAATACGAGGATTCGCCACTACTGCCGCGAAAAGCAGAATCGAAGCCGCGGTAAAAAGGCCAACGACCCAGGCGACGGCAAGTGACCATGTGGCGGATGCCCCGGAAAAGTCCAAGGTTAGCAGGTAGATGCAGATCAGACCGCCCAGAACCAGACGGATCGTCGCCTGCTGATGCTCACTGTCGGGGCGCTGGCGCATCCGCTCGATCAATAAGCGAACCGCCTGCTTCAAAAGCAAGAAGCGGGCTGACGCATCCATGCTCAGCAACGCTGAGAAGCAAGCGAATCGACGACTTCAGTGTCTTGGAGGAACCGTGAGAGATGCGCGCACTGTACGTCTTTCAGATCTTCGTCGACGCGGCGCATGTCCTCGATCCGATGGACAAAGGTTTCAACACATTGTGGATCGAAATGGGTGCCGGATAGGTCGCACAGATAGTTGACCGACGCCTCCACCGACCAGGATGGCTTATAGGGACGCTTCGAGACCAGTGCGTCGAAGACATCGGCGACCGCGACGATCCGAGCCTCGATCGGGATCGACTCGCCCCGCTGCCCTTGAGGGTAGCCCGTACCATCGAACTTCTCGTGATGCGACAGGGCGATCGTCGCACCGAGCTGCAGGAAGTGTGACGGACTCTCCTTGAGAATTTCATAGCCGATGCATGGATGCTGACGAATGACCGCGAACTCGGTATCCGTGAGTCGGGCTGGCTTCAGCAGGATGCTGTCGGGGATCCCAACCTTGCCGATGTCATGCATCGGTGCGGCAATCTCGATGTCGTCGCAGCGCGCCTGCGGCAGACCCATGGTCTCGGCCATGATGCGGCAGTAGCGAGCAATTCTCAGGACATGGTTACCCGTCCCCTCGTCCCGATACTCGCCAGCCTTGGCAAGCCGCAGCAGGGTCTCGCGTTCCCGCGCCAGAATCTCTTGCGTCGCGAGCGCCACCTGAATTTCCAACGAGCGCGCACGATCCTGAATAACTTTTTGTTGACGCCTTAAAATCAGCAGGTTGCGGCAACGCGCCCGACACTCGTACTGGTCGATCGGACGATTCAGGAAGTCAGTGGCTCCGGCGTCGAAGGCCTCGTAGCGAATACGCTGGTCCTCGACGACAGTGACGACCACCAGAGGAACGTCCGCGCAGGCAGGTATCTTGCGGACATGCCGCGTAAAAACCACGCCGTCCATGCCGGGCATCATATAGTCCGTCAGTATCAGGTCCGGGGTCTGGGCATGGATGCGCTGCAAGGCCGAGACGGGATCGTCGAAGACGGCAATGTCGACGGCCAAACCGATGCTGCGGATCACCTGCTCTAGAATTCTGCGTCCCGCGCTCTGGTCGTCGACGATGATGACCTGGGAGGTCTCTCCAGGGAGTGTTGAGACAATCACGAGGGATTCGTCCTCTCTGATTCACACCTTCTGAAAAAAGCCACAAGCACACATGATATCGAACCGGAAATGCAAATCGCAGCAAGACGGTAACCGTGAAACTCTCGCCGGAGGCGCTCCATGTCTCCCTCTCCCGCTGGAAGAGGGCTGGGCGAGGGAATGCGCGTGGCGCGCCGCGCGTGTCATTTCCCGGGATTGCGGCTCGCCATGGACGCTAGGATGACACGTTGCGACTGATCGGTACAACTCCGCCTTGCCCGGGGTTAACCGGCTCGCTCAATACAGGGGATCCCGGAGTCTGGCGATCGCCGACGGGTCGCTTGCGCACGGTCTGGGCATTCATCTCCAGCAATACCCGATAGAGCGCCGACGAATCCAGCTCGCCCAGCCCCTGTTCGACCAGCGCGTTCAGCGATTGCGCGAGCAGGTCGACGGACGGCAGGTTCAGGCCCAGTTCCTGGGCGGTCTCGGTGACGATGCGCAGATCCTTTCGGTGCAGCCGCGCCTTGAATCCGGGGCTGAAATCCCCGTCGATCATCCGCTGGCCGTGGACCTCCAGAACCCGACTGTTGGCGAACCCCCCCAGCAGCGCCGTGCGCACCTTCGCCGGATCCACCCCGGCGGATTGGGCCAGCAACAGCGCCTCCGCCACCCCCGCGATGGTCGCGCCGACCAGGATCTGATTGCAGGCCTTGCAGATCTGTCCGGCTCCGCTGTCGCCGAGATGCACGATGTTCCCGCCCATGACATCCAGCAGGGGCCGCACCCGCTCAAAGACCGTCGTCGGACCGCCCACCATGATGGACAGGGTGCCGTTGACCGCCCCAGCCTCGCCACCCGAGACTGGGGCGTCCAGCATGTCGACGCCCCGCTCGTGCAACCGTTCGGCGATCACACGGGTGACCGAGGGCGAAATGGTGCTCATGTCCACCACCGCCGCGCCAGCGCGCGCGCCTTCGATGACGCCGTTCTCGCCCAGGATCACCGCCTCGACATCCGGGGTATCCGCCACCATGGTAAAGATGACATCCGCCCGACGGGCGACCTCCGCCGGACTCGCGCAGATCCGCGCGCCCGCCTCCGCCAACGGGCGCATGGACTCCGCCCGGCGCGCATACACCGCCAGATCGAAGCCCGCGCGTCGCAGGTTCAGGGCCATTGGGCACCCCATGATCCCAAGCCCGATAAAGCCGATGCTGTTCGTCATGCGCTTTCTGCCTCCTGTCGATCCAGCAACTCCAGCCAATGCACCACGGGGGTCCGGGTTCCCGCCTCCAGATGGAGCTGACAGCCGATATTGGCGGTCGCGATCACCTCGGGTGTCTCGGACTCCAGCGCGGCGATCTTGTTGCGCCGCAACTGTTCCGACAAGTCCGGCTGGGTGATGGAATAGGTGCCGGCGGACCCGCAGCACAGATGCCCGTCCGGAACGCTGGTTAGAGTAAACCCGAGCCGCGTCAGAATCGGCTCGACCACCTGCTTGATCTGCTGACCGTGTTGCAGGGTACAGGGCGAATGGAAGGCGACCCGACGCCCCTGCCCCGGCGCGCCCAGGACCGACAGATCCTCCTGGCTCAGAATCTCGGCGGGATCGCGCGCCAGCGCGGCGACACGAGCGGCTTTCGCGGCATAGTCCGGGTCATGGGCGAGCGCCTCGCCATACTCCTTGACCATGGCGCCGCAACCGCTGGCGGCGATCAGAATCGCCTCGCAGCCGGCCGCGATCTCGGGCCACCAGGCGTCGATGTTCCGGCGCATGGCGGCCAGTCCCGCTTCGCGCGCGCTGAGATGATAGGCCGCCGCGCCGCAGCAACCCGCCTCGGGCGCCACCCGCAGGTCGATCCCGAGACGCGACAGAATCCGCGCGGCGGCGGCATTGGTCAGCGGCGTGGACACCGACTGCACGCAGCCGGCAAGCGCCAGCATGCGCCGGCGGCCAGCCGGTGTGGGCCAGTCGCCGGGCGGACGCGGCGTCGTGACCTTGGCCTTGAGCGTCGCGGGCAGCAGCGGCGCAACCAGACGCGCGAGCCGCATCAACGGACCGAACCGCGCCGGATAGGGGACGATGCCAATCAGCGCCTGACGCAACAGTCGCTCGGCGAACGGACGCTGGACCCGCTCCTCGACCAGATGCCGGCCGATCTCCGCCAGTCGCGCATAACGCACCCCCGAGGGACAGGTGGTCTCGCAGGCGCGACAGGTCAGACAACGGTCGAGATGTTGCTGGGTCACGCGGGTCGGCGTCTGACCTTCCAGCACCAGCTTGATCTGATAAATGCGTCCGCGCGGGCCGTCCAGTTCGTCGCCCAGCAATTGATAGGTCGGACAGGTCGCGGTGCAGAATCCGCAGTGTACGCAACTGCGCAGGATGGCGTCGGCCTCGCGCCCCTCCGGGGTGCGCAGGAATTCGGGCAGGATCTCGGTTTGCATGGCCGATTCTCACAGCCCCGCGTACAGCCGTCCGGGGTTCAGAATGCCCCCCGGATCGAAGGACTGTTTGAGTTGACGATGCAGCCGCATCAGTCCAGCGGGCAGCGGGTGAAAGACCTCGCCGGTCCGATCCCCGCCCCGAAACAGGGTGGCGTGTCCGCCGACCGCCGCGACGCGCTCGCGGATGGTTGCGCCGTCCGCCGCGTCGCCGCGCAGCCAGCGTTGCGACCCGCCCCATTCGATCATCTGCCGGCCAGGCAATGCCAGGTCTGGCGTTGCCGGCGGGAGCGAAAGCCGCCACAGCGGTTGATCTCCCGCAAAAAAGGGATGACCGTGCTCGCGTACCCGGTCGCGCCAGAAGGCGTCGGCCAAGGCGTCATCCACCCGTTCGCCGGCGAGGCGATTCGTCGCCTCGTCGACGCCCTGAGCGGTGCCGGACAGACGCACCCACAACCGTTCGCCATCGAAGCAGGTCGCCGTGATCGGCAGCGGTTTTAAGGCCCAGGCAGTCATCCGGGCCAGGGCCTCCGTCAGCGAACAGTCTTGGACGGCAGTCCGAGTGACGGGCGGCGCCGGCATGACCTTGAGACTGACATCCAGCAGGATACCGAGCGTCCCCAACGCGCCGACCATCAACCGCGAGACATCGTAACCGGCGACGTTTTTCATTACCTCGCCGCCGAAGCGCAGCACCTCGCCGCGTCCGGTCAACACCCGCGCGCCCAGAACCAGATCCCGCGCCGCGCCCCCGCTAGGCCGCGCCGGGCCGGACAGACCGCAGGCAACGGTGCCGCCCAGGGTGGCGTCGCGACCGTCGGTCGCGAAGTGCGGTGGCTCGAAAGGCAGCATCTGTCCGTGCTCGGCCAGCGCGGCCTCGATCTCGACGAGCGTCGTCCCGCCGCGCGCCGTGATGACCAGTTCCTGGGGTTGATAATTCAGGATGCCGGAATGACCGGACAGCGCCAGCGGTTCTCCCGCGCCGACGCGACCGAAAAATGACTTGGTGCCATGGCCAACCAGCGCCAGCGGCGTCCCGGCCGCCAGCGCGGCACGCACGCGGTCCTGCAATTCAGTCTTCAGATCATGATTCACCGAGTGTCCTCAAGCCGCCATGCGCCGATCAGAGAGGCTTAAGCTGCGATCCGATGCGGGAAGATTCAAGCGCGCCAGGTCAACACGCGCAACCGCCATGATCAGGCTTCACGCCAGTCCGGGCTGGCGGTCAGCAGGGCGTCGAGTGTCTGGAGCGCGGTTTCATAGTCGAAGTCGTCGATCCGACGCTCCAGATCCACGGCGGCCGGGCCGAACGCGTGTTGCAGCAGATCGGCGTGGGCGTGCGCGACCTGGGCCGCGCGCGTGTTATTTTCGGCGCACAGATCCCTGAGATCGGACAGCACGGCGCGCACCCGATCCCGATCCGGCGAACTCTCGGCGGGCGGCGCGGGCGGTGCGAGATGACGCCGGATGCCTTCCAACAGGGCAGCGAGTTCGGTCTCCAAGGACATGATCGTCGGCTCCGGATCCGCGCTCGTCCCGCCATCCCGGAGCGCCGTCTCCAGCGCCGCGGCCAGCGCCTGAACGCCGGTCGCGCCCAGGGTGCCGGAAACGCCCTTGAGGGTATGCGCGAGACGCCGCGCGGTTTCGCGATCGCCATTGGCGAGACAGGCGCGCAGGGCGGCCATGTCGCCGCCGTGATGATCCGCGAAGGTCGTCAGCAGACGGCGATAGACGTCCACCTTACCGCGCACGCCGCGCAGACCGCTCGCGGTCTCAAGACCGGGGATGGTCGCCAGATCGGCGAGAGCCGACACTGACGGTGCCGCCAGACCGAGCGTCGCGCCGGCGGCTGGCTCGGACAGAGCAACCGGGAAGGCGCAAGATCCGGCCGGAGGCAGCCACTTCAGCAGCGCGGCGAACAGCGCGTCCGGTTCCACCGGTTTTCCGACATGATCGTTCATGCCTGCCGCCAGACATTGCTCGCGATCCTCGGCAAAGGCGTTGGCGGTCATGGCGAGAATCGGGGTCTCGCTCCGGCCCGGCAGCCGACGGATGGCGCGCGTGGCCTCCAACCCATCCATCGCCGGCATTTGCACGTCCATCAGGATCAGGTCATAGTCGATGGCGCGCGCCATCTCGACCGCCCGCGCGCCGTCATCCGCCAGATCGACCTGGAGTCCCACCGCGCGCAGCAGTTCCAGCGCCACCTCCTGGTTGATTCGATTGTCCTCGGCCAGGAGCAGCCGCGCCCCCCGGCGAGCGGAGGCCAGCGCGCGCTCGACCGCGGACGGCAGCAACGACGAACCCTTGTCCGCCGCGACGCGCGACCCGCGCGATCCGGCATTGGAGGCGTCCAGCGCCCGCATCAGCGCGTCATGCAGGGCCGATGGGGTCACGGGTTTGGCCAGACAGACGCACACCCCGGAGGCGCGCGCCGCCGCGCACCGCGCGGAATCGTCGGCATGCTTGTCGATCAGCAGCAAGGTCGGCGGCTGGACCAGCGGCAGTTCGCGCAGACGGCGCGCGATCTCCAGTCCATCCGGGTCCGGCATGTTCCCATCCAACAGCGCCAGCGCGAACGGTTCGCGCGCCGCGTCGGCCTCGGCGATCGCCCCCAGCGCGGCCAGACCGTCCTCGACCCCCGTGACCCGCGAACCGAGATGGACCAGCATCTCGCGCAGTGCCACGCGTGTTTCAGGTTGATGTTCGACCAGCAGCACGGGCCTCCCGCGCAAGCGCATGACATCGGGCCGTCGCCCGGACGGATGCGCCTTGCCGAAGCGGGCGGTCAACCAGAAGGTACTGCCCGCGCCGGGTTGGCTCTCGACGCCCACCGTCCCATCCATCATCCGAGCCAGGCGCCGGTTGATGGCAAGCCCGAGTCCGGTCCCGCCGTAGCGGCGGGTGGTCGAATTATCGGCCTGCCCGAACGCCTCGAACAACCGCGACTGATCCTCCGCGGCGATGCCGATTCCGCTATCGCGAACCTCGAACCGCAATCGCCAGTCGTCGCCCTCCTCCGCCTCGACCCAACCGCGCAGCGTCACCGTGCCGCGCTCGGTGAACTTCACCGCATTGCCCAGATAGTTGAGCAGCATTTGGGTCAGACGGGTTGGGTCGCCGCGCAGGACGGGCGCGTCGGAGAGTCGCTCGTCGAGATCCAGGACCAGTTCGAGCCCCTTGGCCCGCGTCTGATCGCTGACCAGGGCGCAGACCCGATCCAGCACCTCGTCCAGCTCGAAATCGATCCGCTCCAGGGACAGCTTGCCAGCCTCGATCTTGGAAAAATCCAGGATGTCGTTGATGATCGTGAGCAGATGGTCCGCCGCGGTCATCAGTTTGCCGAGCTTGTCGCGTTGTCCCGGATCCCGGATTTCGCGCTGCAGCAGATGGGCCAGCCCGACGATGGCGTTCATCGGAGTACGGATCTCGTGGCTCATGTTGGCCAGGAAGACACTCTTGATCTGGGTCAGATGCTCGGCCAGCGCGCGCGCATCCTCCAGGCGCCGATAGAGATCCAGGTTGTTCAGTCCCACCGCCGTGGCATCCGCCAGCGCCTGTTGCAGTCCGAGTTCCTCCGCGCCGATCCGATAGGGCCGCGCCCAATAACAGCCCAGCGCGCCCGCCGGATCGCGGCGGCCGACGGGAACCAGGCTGAGTCCCCTGACGAAACCTCCGGGAGCGACATCCGCCAACGCGCCAACGCGCCCGCCCGTTTGGGCAGAGGCGTCGCTCCGGCAGTCTTCCATCGCGATCGGCTCCGCCTGCCGGATCGTCCAGCCCGAGACGCAGTCCGCGAGCGGCAGCCGTTGGCCCTTCCACAGCGGACCGATGGCGTCCTCGTCGAGACAGGCGCAGCCATCCCCGTCGCGTAGCGCCAGGGTCGCCCCATCGGCCCCGGTCAACTGGCGCGCTGCGGCGCAGACGATGGCCGCGAGACTGGCCAGATCGCGAACGCCGGCGATACCCTCGACTGCCTCGGCCAGCCGTCGCAGCTTCTCTTCCAGGCGTTTGCGCTCGGCGATGTCCAGAAAGCTCACGACCGCGCCGACGATGTCGCCATTGCGCCGCATCGGTCGGATGGAATAGATCACCGGAATCGGCCGGCCGTCGGCGCTCCAGAACACTTCGTCGTCCACCATGACCGAGCGGCCCTCGCGCAGGGTTGCGCAGGCGGGGCAGTCCTCCGGCGGATAGGGGCGGCTGTCTGACCGCCGATTGTGGAACAGGGCGTGGCTGTTGCTGCCCAAGAGACGGTCGGCGGGATACCCCAACAGGTCGCAGGCGGCAGGGTTGACGAAGGTGATTCGGCCTTCCGTATCCAGTCCGTAGAGTCCGCCCGCGCTGGTTTCCAGAATCAGACGCAGGAATTCCTCCGATTCCCGCAGCTCGGCGGTCCGCCGCTCAACCGTTTTTTCGAGCCCGATCTTGTATTGTTCCAGCGCGAGTTGGGCGGCGTGCATCTCGCTGATATCGCGCACCGTGCAGATCATCCCGGCAAAGGCGTCGCGCTCGCTCGTCGGGATCAGCCAGCCGGCCTGCCAGCCCTCCCGGCCCACGGGCGTCATCACCCGAATCTCGTAGGGGAGCGGCTGGCGGGACTCCAGGGCCTGCCGATAGAGCGGGCGAAATTCGTGCAGGGTCTCCTCCGGGAACTCCTCAAGCACGCACCGGCCCAGGATCTCCTCGACCGCAAGACCGGAAATTCTGGCGATGCCGGCATTCGCGTAACGGATGCGGTGCCCCTCATCCGTCACGAAGATGCCATCCTGGACCTTCTCCAGAATGCTCTCGTAGAAGCCGCGTTGCGCGGCGATCCGCTCCAGAGTTTCCCGCAAGGTCCGCGCCCGATCCAGATTGTCGAGCGCATAGGAAATATCCGACGCCATCTCGTGGAGCAGGCCCATGACCTCGTCATCGAAATAGCCGGTCTCGGTCGAACCGATCTCCAGCACCCCAACGGTCCGGTCGTGCCGGCACAGGGGCAGGCAGACGATGGCCGACAAGCCCTCCTTGAAGGGCAGGCGGCGCCCACGTTCATGTTCGCCGAAGGCGTGACAGTCGTTGCACAGAATCACCGTGCCGTCACGGAAACAGTCCGCCGCGAGCGTCTGGCCTTCCGGGGCGTCGGGATCGAGCGAGAGTTCGAACCGCAGCAAAATCTCCGCGTTCTCGCCCCGGGCCGCCTGCGGAAGCAGTCGATTTCGAGCGGGATCGTGCAGCCCGATCCAGACCAGCCGAAAGCCGGCCAATTGCTGAACCAGGGCGCAGATCCGATCGAACAGTTCGCCCTCGTCGGCGATGCGGACGATCGCCTGATTGGTATCGCTCAGGGTTTGATAGAGACGCGCCAGCCGCGCCAGCCGTTCCTCGGCCCGCTTACGCTCGGTCAGATCCAGCATCGCGCCGATCATGCGCACCGGCTGCCCCTGGGCATCGCGCATGATATAGCTGCGATCGAGGACCGGGGCGTAGCCGCCATCCTGGCGACGTAAGCGGTATTCGTCCTGCCAGTGATCGCAGTCCGCGTTCTCGACCACGGCATAAAACCCCGCAGCGATACGTTGCAAGTCATCCGGGTGGACGCGCTCCAGCCACCAGTCGGCGCTGACGGGATGCTCAACCGGCTCAGTCCAGCCGAAGACCCGTGTTCCTGCCTCGTTCCAGCGTTGCGCATCCCGCTGAATGTCCCAGTCCCAGATGACATCGTTGGTCGCGCGGGTCGCCAGACGCAGCCGCTCCTCGCTCTCGC
Source organism: Thiocystis minor (assembly GCF_016653465.1). GTDB lineage: Bacteria > Pseudomonadota > Gammaproteobacteria > Chromatiales > Chromatiaceae > Chromatium > Chromatium minus. Next base: position 27,145 of record NZ_NHSQ01000032.1, read on the forward strand.
GCAGCGCGTCGACGGCGGTCTTCTGTTGCGTCACATCCTCGAAGGTGGCATAGACCTGATGGGGTCGCGGGTCGCCCGGCTGGAATTGAGGCGTCGCGTGGAGCCTGATCCAGCGGTGGTCCTTGCGCTCTGGATTGAAGACCCCCATGACGACGCCGGTGACTTCCTGTCCGGTGCGCAACGCCACCATGGCGGGGTGATCCACGCCGGGGAACTCCGAACCGTCTTCCCGCACCGCGCGCCATTGCGGATCGAGCGAAGTCCGACCCTGCATTTGGTCCAGGGTCAGCCCAAGGATGCGCTGTGCCGCCGGGTTCGCCGACAGGATGTGGCCATCGGCGGCCTGATAGACCACCCCCTGGGCCATGGTCTCGAAGAGGTTGCGATAGCGCGACTCGCTCGCGCGCAAGGACGCCTCGGCGCGGCGGGCGCGGAGCAGCGCGCCCCCCAGCACCAGCACCACGAACGCCAGGAGCAGCAGTGCCGCCAGACTTCCCCACACCAGCCCCCGATTCAGGCTGTAAAAGGAAAGCGGGAGGTTGATGACCACGCTGCCAGGAGGCAGGGCGTCCTTGCTCAGTCCAAAACGCTGGAGTTGCTCCGCGTCGAAGGCGGGAAGACCCTGACTCTGCTCCACGGGGATTTGACCGGGCTCCTCCCCCGCCAGCACCCGCAGGGCGAGCGCCGCCACTTGGGCGCCATGCTGACGGCCATCGAGCAACAGGCCGCCGACGATGCCGTGACCCAGGCGAGTCGCGTGCATCGCATAGACCGGCACCGAACTGGCCTCGCTGATCAGCCGGGTACTCTCCTCACGGCTAAAGGTCCGACCCTCGCGATCGGTGAAATAGGTGAGCAGCAGAACCACCGTCTCGGGAGGTTGTACCGCGAGTTGCCGCGCCAGTTCCGGAAAGGGGACGTCGGGAACGAAATCGAACCCTATGCGCCCCTGGAAGGCGGGCGCCAGGGACAACATTTCGCGGCGCATCGCGCGGCCAGTCGCGGTGTCGTCATGAACCATCAGGATCCGTTTGGCTCCAGGGTGCAGACGCAACAGCAGTTCGACACTGTTCGCCATGTCCACCGATTCCGCCACGCCAGTCATTCTGGCGCGGTCGTGTAACATGTCGGACTGAAAACCGTTGATCCCGCCAAAGACCACTGGGGAGCCGGGAAAGAGTTCCGTGGGATAGGCGCGCAGCAGATCCAGCGCCGGATTATCGAGCGCGATCACCAGATCGACCGGGCGATCCCGGTATTTGCGGACCAGAAACTCCTTGAGCAGGGACAGATGCTCGGGGTCGGGGAAACGCTTGGCATCGAGGTATTCGATCGCCGGCGGCCGTTCCGGGTAGACCTGCCGGAAGGCTTGCAGCAGACCGGCCAGTACGCTATCGGACCAACTGTCGCCGGGGTGGTAGGAGCCGAGGATCACCACCTCGGGCGGATGCTCCGGGGCGGCTCGCGCGATCGGGACAGGCAGAACCAGCGCGAGCATCAGGAGCGCGAGGAGCGGGCGATGCCAGCCGCGAGCCGAATCCGCCATCCTCTCGTCCGACCGACACGGCGATGCGGTCGGACCCTCATACAGCCACGTCACAAACACGTTGATCGCCACCTCAGAAAGCGGCATCCCATCCCGGTTTCGATGGATCTCCGTGGATCGCATCGGTTTCAAGCAAGCTCAACACCCGGCCCAAACAGTATACCTATCCAGGACTCCGCGCCCGGCACGCTCAGGCCGGATTGATCGACCGCAGGGCGGTGCGGATGATCTCCTCGGCGGTTCTGGCGCCATCGTCGGCGGCGCGCGCCATGCGGCTGGCGTCCGGTGGCCGATAGCCGAGCGCCTCCAGCGCGCTCACCGCGTCCGCGAGCGTCCGGTCCCGCGCGTTGCCCGGCGTCGGGGCGAGGCTGCCGGGCATCCTGACAACACCGCCGGCCACACCGTCGAGCCGGTCGCGCATCTCAATGACCAGACGCTGCGCGGTCTTCTTGCCGATGCCGGGGATGCGCGTCAGGGCATCGCTATCGTCCTGCTCGACGCATTGGGCGAAGCGCGCGGCGTCCATCCCGGAGAGGATCGCCAGCGCCATGCGCGCGCCCACCCCGGTGACCTTGAGCAGGGCGCGAAAGAGCGCGCGGTCGCGTTCGTGGAGAAAGCCGTAAAGGATCTGCGCATCCTCGCGCACCACAAAATGGGTGATCAGCGTCACCGTCTCGCCCACCGCCGGCAGATCGTAGAAGGTGGTCATGGGGGCATCGACCTCATAGCCGACCCCACCGACCTCCAGCAGCAATTGCGGAGGGCGCTTGGAGAGGATCACACCGCGGAGTTGGCCGATCATTTTTCAGTTCTCGGTTGGCAGGTTGGCAGGTTGGCAGTTGCTGAAAACTGAAAACTTCTTCGTTAAGGCCGCCAGTCGCGCCAGGAAGCGGCGGCACGCTTGCGCGCCGGAATCCCCATCGAATGCGCATGACAAAGCGCGATAGCGAGCGCGTCGGCCTCGTCCTCGCCGGGCAACTCGGTCAGCGCCAACAAAATCCGCACCATGTGCTGAACCTGCGACTTCTCGGCCCCGCCGGTCCCGACCACCGCCAGCTTGACCGATTTCGGGCTGTATTCGTGCACCGTCACCCCACCCTTGATCCCGGCGCAGAGCACCGCCCCGCGCGCCTGCCCGATCTTCAGCGCGGCGGTCGGATCGCGGGCGAAAATGAGCTGCTCGACCGCCATTTCATGCGGCTGGTGCTCGGCGACGATGGCCGCGACCCGGTCGAAGATCACACCGAGCCGATCCGGCCAGGGCTGCTCGCCGACCCGAATACAACCGCTGACGACCCGCTGACTGCGATGTCCATCGGTATCGATGACCGCGAATCCGGTCGTGCGCGAACCGGGATCGATCCCGAGGATGCGATGACGCAGGACGGCGTGAGTCGGCATCGGCGCGCTCTTGTCGTCTCTTGTGCTATTCGGGCAGCCAGTCTGGCGCCAGGATCTGGGCGTGCGGCCAGGGGCAATCTTCAGGGAAGCTGTCCAGCCCCGTCTCGGCGATCGCGGCGGTGACGGCATCCGCCCAGATTTCTTCCCACCAATCAGTCTCGCGCAGCATGGTCTTGAGGCTTGGGGTCCGTTTGAGACGGAGCGCGATCGCGTGCCGTTGGGCGCGAATCATGCGCTGCCAACTGCTGCCGCGCCGTTCGGGCTCACCCATCGAGTGCCGCCAGAATCTCGTCGGAGATATCGGCATTGTGATAGACCTCCTGCACGTCATCCAGGTCTTCCAGCATCTCGACCAGTTTCAGCAGTTTGTCGGCGGTCTCCTGATCGAGTTCGGCCAGGGTCGCGGCGTTGTAGCCGATCTCGGCAATCTCGGTATCGAATCCGGCCGCGGTCAGCGCATCCTTGACGGCGGCGAATGCCTCGGGGGTGGTGATCACGTCCAGCGAACCGTCATCGTTGGCGGTCACGTCCTCGGCGCCGGCCTCCAGCGCGGCCTCCATGACCGCGTCCTCGTCAGTGCCGGGCGGGAAGCTGATGACGCCCTGCTTGGTAAAGAGATAGCTCACCGAACCGTCCGTGCCCAGATTACCACCGCGCTTGGTGAAGGCGTGCCGGACATCGGATGCGGTCCGGTTGCGGTTGTCAGTCATGCAGTCGACCATGACCGCGACCCCGCCGGGGCCATAACCCTCGTAGCGGATCTCCTCGTAGTTCTCGCCCTCCATCCCGCCCGCGCCGCGCTTGATCGCACGTTCTACCGTGTCGCGCGGCATGTTGGCGGCAAACGCCTTGTCCATGGCTAGGCGCAGCCGGGGATTGGCGCCGGGATCGCCGCCGCTCTCGCGCGCCGCGACCGTGACCTCGCGGATCAGCTTGGTCCACATCTTGCCGCGCTGTTTATCCTGCGCGGCCTTACGGTGTTTGATGTTGGCCCATTTACTATGACCGGCCATCGCTAGATTCTCCTGACTGGAATTCGGCCTAGCGGCAAACGCTAGGCGGACAAGGCGGACGCACGACACCGCGGATGAGGCGAGGGTTGCGCGCACCGCGCGCGCGGACTGAACGGCGGGAACTCGTCGTGCGCGCCGTCCGTTACTCAACGAGGCATTCTAGCATCGGCGACCGGAGTCATGGTCAATCGAGCGCGGTGAGGAAGGATGTTTGGAACCGCAAAGACGCAAAGGACGCAAAGGCGCAAAGAACGGCAAGGGATTGCAGCTCAGACGACCGTCACCCTGTCGATGACGGTCGTCATCGAGGCAAACACGGCAATCCTTTGCGTTCTTTGCGGTGCAACTGATCTTTGCTGGTGAACGCCGCAAGCAGCGAAAACCTTCGCATGACAAAAGCTGGAGGCTGGTCGCTGGCGGCTGGCGGCTCTTTTCCCATCAGGAAATCCCATAGAGCACCGCCAACCCACGCGCGCCGGCCAGCATCCGCTGGCGCAAGGGCTCCGGCTCCAGCACCTCGACCTGATCGCCGAAACCCCGCAGCCACCAGACCAGTTGCTCGCTATCCAGCACCGTGGCGCTGACCTGGAACCAGCCCGGCGCGGTCGCGTCATCCGCGATCGTCTGATCCCCCGCGAGCGGGGTTTCATGCAGATGCGCCGCCGCCGCCTCCGTCATCCGCAGGCGTAACGCCAGGACGGGCGAACCGTCCGCGACATAGTCGAAGGCGCCGGTCTTCAGATAGGTCTCGAGCACGAACCCCTCGGGCGGCGTGGCATCCTCCTCCAGACCTTCGGCCCACGCAAACCGATGCAGGGCGAAATGACGCGGATCGCCGTAGTCCCAGAGCGTCGCCACCAGATAGACGACGCGCCGGCGAAACACCAGTCCCAAGGGATTGAAGACATACTCGGCCAGATCCCGACCGCGAGGCTGATAACGACCCCGGAAGCGTTTCCCCTCCAGAAGAGCGGTCTGTACCACCCCCATGACCGCCGCATCGAATTGTGCCGGACGCAACTCCAGCCCTTCCGGAATCACCCGCACCCGATCCTTCCAAGTCTCCCACCCCCTTGGCCCGGCCTCCCTTAGAACGCGGTCGGCGACCTCGAAATAGGGTTGCAACCGCTCCAGCAGGATCAGCGGCAACTGCGGTTGCAGCAGCTCCCGCGCCATCGCGAAGGTCAGCGCCAGCGCCGGATCGAGACCCGGCAGGTCGCGCACCGGGGCGTCACCGCGCCAGCACCAGCCCTGACCGCCCGCCCGCTGGCCGTCGTGTTCCAGCTCCGGGAACAGCTCGCCCAGATACACCAGATCCCGCTGCACCGCCCGCAGGTTGCCGCGAAACCCGCGTTGATGCAGTTGCGCGTGTAGCTGCGCGGCGCTGGTCTTGCCGGTGCGCGGCGCCGACGCGGCATCCCGCGCGGCGTGAGCGGTCGACGCCCAGTCCGGGCGGCGCGGGATCAGGCTCAGGATGGTCAGGCGGCGGAGAAAGTCGTTCATGGCGATGCCCGTGGCCAAACAACAGACGCGTCATTATATGACGCAATAAGACAGTTCAACTGTTACGTTTTACGATTTTACTCGCCACAATACACCATGTTCAGTCGCCTATAAGCAAGACCTCCCGCGGCTTGCGTCCACCGAGTGCTTCGCTGCTCAAGTTCCGAGACCCGGGCCTCCTCGTTGTCGTTGTCGTGATCGCGGTCTCGACATGGCGAATATTCGGCAACGACAACGACCTGAGACGGTCTTGGGACTTTCGCACAGTTGCACTTGCTCTTTAACAACTCGCACTGGCGTCCATGCGCTGCCTGCCCACGCCTGACCCGGACGCCAAACGTATTGACTTTGAGCAACACCGATTTCGCTTCACAGGAGCTTCCGATGCCCAGAAAACACCAAGACCTTTCCTCCCACGAACTGCTGGCCCGGATCGGCCTGACTCCGAATGAGGAGCCTTCGGGCAACCTGATCGATGACGAACCCCTGGAAGATCTCGACGGCGACCTCGGCGCGGCGCTGCGCGAGCGCTACGGCCTCCTGACGCGGCATCACGCGTTCGCCCCCGGCGATCTCGTCACCTGGAAGCCGGGCTTGAAGAACAAGCGCTACCCCCGCTATGGCCGCCCCGCGTTGGTGATCGAGACCCTGGACACTCCCGTCCATGACTGCGAGAACGACGCCGGCAGCACCTATTTCCGCGAACCGCTCGATCTGGTCCTGGGGGTGTTTATCGCGGACGGACCGCTCCGTGGCGAACTCCTGACCTGGCACTTCGACCGCCGCCGTTTTCAACCCTGGACCGAGGAGGTTTGAGCATGCTCGATCATCGCACCTTGTGGAAGCAGGATTTCAGCGCCGTGCCCACCGTCGAGCGGCGCACGGCCCGTTATGCGCTGCAACTCTTCCAGGGCGACGCGCGCTTGCGGCCGCATCTGGGGGAGCAGGAATGTCTGGGCGCGCTCTGGCAGTTGACGTTTCCGCTCCTCGATCCACGCGCGCTGGCGGCTGTGCTGCCGCTGTCGGTCGATGAGGAGCCCGCGTGGCTGCAGGACACCGATCATGACGCGGAAATCGTCCAGCTTGAATGCAAGCTCCGGCGGGCCTTGACTGGGGAAGACGGCGACGCGGAGGACGTGCCGTCCGCCGCCACACCACCGGCGGCGTTGCGTCTGCATGTGCGCGCGTTCTATCAAACGCTTCCCCGCTGGGTCGTGAAACGGTTGGCCGACGCCGATGGACACGCGCCCACCGCGACCACGCCGGCCCTCCTCGGCGCGGCACTGGGACTCGACGCCACGGCGGTGCGGATCCTGGATTTCCTCGAACACCGTGAGCAGTCCGAGCCGTTGCGCCTGCTGCTGCGGGTGGGGGGACGCTTCACGCGGAACGCCACGGCGCGCATCAATCTGAAGCGACTGGCCATGCTGCTGGATCTGGACCCCGCGGTCGTGCGCGCGGCGCTCGCCAAATCGGCCCCGCTGCGTGCGCTGGGGCTGGTGGACTATGAAGCCGGGAATGCCGACCTGGAGGATTTCATCTCGCCCACCGCCTTGCTGCGCGAGGTGATGGACGCGGCACCGGCGGCGATCGAGGCCCTGCTCGCGCTGCTGATCGAGCCGGCGCCCGCTGGCGCCTGGGGGCTGGACGCCTTCCCCCATCTGGCCGGCGACGCGGCACGCCTACGCGAGGGCCTGCGCCAGGCGGCCACGACGGGCGCGCTCGGTGTCAATGCGCTCTTCCACGGCGCGCCCGGCACCGGCAAGACCGAACTGGCCCGCGCCTTGGCGAGCGCCGCCGGGCTGACTTCCTACCAGGTGCGCAGCGACGACGAGGACGGCGATGGTCTCTCGCGCGAAGGGCGGTTATCGGCCTATCTGGTGGCGCAACGCCTGCTCGCCCAGCGGCGCGATGCGGTGCTGATCTTCGATGAGGTCGAGGATGTCTTCGACGCGGGCGACAACCTGTTCGCGCTGCTGCGAGGCGACCGCGCCACGGGCAAACAGAAGGGCTGGATGAATCGCATCCTGGAAGAGAACCCGGTGCCGGCGATCTGGATCGCGAACCGCACGCACGGCCTGGATCCGGCTTTTCTGCGCCGTTATCTGCTGCCGGTGGCCTTCGTCACCCCGCCGCGCTCGGTCAGGCGGCAAATGGCCGAGCGACATCTGGGCGACTGCGGGTTGTCACCGGCCTTGCTCGACGAGCTGGCCGCCGATCCTGCGCTGGCCCCGGCGCAGTTGGGCGCGGCCCGGCGTCTGCTGGATCCGTGTCCCGAGGCCGCGCCCGAGCCGACGGTACGCGCGGGCGTGGCGGCACTGCGCACCCTGCTGCAGGGGGCGCCGGCCCCGACGCGACGGCCCCCGGTGACGGCCTTCGATGTCGCCTTTCTGAATCTGTCCGGGGGCATCGCCCCGAGCGCCATCGCCCAGGCGCTGCACCGCGAGGGGCGCGGCAGTCTGTGTTTCTACGGCCCGCCCGGCACCGGCAAGACCGCCTTTGCCGAGGTTTTGGCCGAGGCGCTGGATCGGGAACTGGTGGCGCGGCAGGCATCGGAGCTGATCTCGCCCTATGTCGGGGAGACCGAGCAGAACCTGGCACGGCTGTTCCGCGAGTGCGATCCGACGCAGACGGTGTTGCTGCTCGATGAGGTCGATAGTTTTCTGAGCGACCGGCGGCAGGCGCAACGCACTTGGGAGCGGACCCAGGTGAATGAACTGTTGCAGCAGATGGAGCGCTACCCCGGCATCTTCATCGCCGCGACCAATCGGATGGACGGGGTCGATGCGGCGGCGTTACGACGGTTCGACTTCAAGCTGCACTTTCGGGCGCTGACGGGGCCACAGCGGGTGGCGCTGTTCGCGCGGGAGGCGTTGGGCGAGGAGACCGCCCCGGTGCCGCCAGCGCTGGCACGGCATCTCGACGGACTCCAGGGATTGACACCGGGGGATTTCGCCAACGTCTGCCGCCAGCGGATCTTGCTGGGAGAAGACTTGACGCCGGAGCAGTTTCTGCGCCGACTGGCGGCCGAGTGCCGCCTGAAGGGAGAGGAGGCGCGGATTCACTGAGAGGGCGGCATTGGAACGCTCAGGCCAGGGATGGCCGGTCACGGATCGGTAAACCCACCCATTCAATCCACGAGGAGTGATTATGTCAGGATCGAATCTGCGCGACCTCATTCAGCAAGAGATCGACGACAGCCGCCGCGATGGTCTCAGCCGCAAAACCGCGATCGTGATTCGGGCTGAAAACGCCTGGGACGGAGTGGGCATGGAATATGACTTTGTGATCGCCCAGCATGGCCCGATCGAGGAGGGTTGGACACTGGAGTCACAGTGGTTGCGATCCGTGGAGGGCCGGCGCTACGATGAGCTGCACATCGTGCTGAGCCACGGCGAGCAGCGGATCTATCACTTCGACATCACGGATTTTTACGGAAAGGTCGATCTTCCACCCGCTGCCGTCGAGCCAGAACCGATGGCGACGAAGCGCCACCCCGCGTTGGACGCTCAGGTCAAAATCGACCAAGCGGCAATTGCACGGGTGCTGCGCGACCCCGAGGCCGATGCTTTGTGGGCCGAGGCTGTCAGGCTTGGCGACGAGTATTTCGGTCGGCAGGAAGCCCGCAACGTGTTAGCCGAGGCGTTGGTGGCTGCGCGGATTTTGCGCGAGTGAGTGTCAGCGCATCTTTAACAGGGGCTTGAGCGCGATGTGATTGGGTTTCGCCTTCGATCATCTAAATATTGAGCAAGTCTCGGGGGAGCCAGGCGTCTCGTTCGCCCGCTATCGTCTTGTGATCGCAATGATTATGATCGATGCTTGGCTGTCAGCCGGATGGGGCATTCGCCGGCCTAAACGGTTTGAACCGTGCCGATCTGGCGTCAAAACGTGCGGGACGGGGTGAATACCCATACGCGCCAACATAGCCGGCAAGCCCTTGAAAATTAGTGGAGAGGCGCGATCTGTTGGGCATTTTGCCGCCATGCTCCGCGCCCCCCAGCCCGTCGATCTCACGTTTGAAGCGTTTCTGAAGGAATTGCCACCCGAGTACGCGACGATGGCGCGTGAGTTCAAGGCGTTCGCGCGCCCGCGCAAACTCAAGACGCCAGCGCACCTGCTGCAAGTCGTGATGCTGTATTGCGGGCTCGATCAGGCACTGCGAACGACGGCGGGGAGCTTCACGTTGTTGGAGGAGCGGATCACGGAGACCGCGATACGCCAGCGTTTGCGCGCGTGCGGACCGTGGCTGAAGGCGTTGCTGCACACGATGTTACCCGTCACTCAGACCCCATTGACAGGATGGCGGTTGCTGATCGTCGATGGGTCGTCGCTGCAAGGGCCAGGTGCGCAGGGAACGGACTATCGGGTTCATCTGGCACTGGATTTAACCCAGATGACCGTGCATGCGGTAGACGTGACCGGAGCGGATGGCGGGGAAACCCTGGCACGTTACCCGTGGCAGGCCGGAGACATCGTACTCGTGGACCGAGGCTACAATCAGCCGCAGGTGATTCTCGACCTGTTCGCGCGTGGCGTGGAGGTGATCGTGCGCTTGAACCCCACGGCGATGCCCTTGTTTGCCCGCTCATGGGAGGCGGACGTGTTCGATCCGGCGGCGGTGCGGTTGGATGTCTCGGCGTCTCTGCGCGCTTGCACGGACGACACGATCCGTCTCCCGGTGTGGCTGCGCGCGCCGGAGGCGAGCGGACCGGGTTGGCTGTACGCGGCGCGTCTTCCGCCCGACGTGGCGGAAGCCGCCCGGCGGCGATGCCGAACAACGGCTCAACGCAAAGGGCGAACCCCGAGTGACGCCACCCTGTTTCTGGCCGGCTGGGTCATGGTCTTCACCACGGTGGCTCCCGAGACCTTGGATGGCCCCACGGTGTTGGCGTTGTACCGCTGCCGCTGGCAAGTGGAGCTGGCGTTCAAGCGGCTCAAGTCGCTGCTTGACCTCGACACCCTGCGCACCCAGCAAAACAGTCGCTTAGGCGAGGTCTGGATCCGGGGAAAATTGCTTTATGCACTGGTCATCGAGCGACGCGCCCAGCGCCATGCCACGGGCGGCATCGACCCGCTGGATCGACCGCGTCGCTTGACCCCGTGGCGGCTGCTGGTGATCGTTCGCCAAGAGGTCGATGGCTGGATTCTCGACGCTCAACATTGGTGCGCCGAGCAATGGGACGCCTGCCTCGACGTGCTCAAGGAACGTCCGCGCCGCCGCCGCTTGCAAACCGTTCCGGCCAGGGTCATGCAGATGATGAACTCACAAGTGAGTCAACGGTGCGGTTAAGTTGGCGCTTATGGGGTGAATACCCCGTCCCGCTTGGGAGAATTCATGGCTTCTACCCATCCCATTACACACAACTTTCCGTGTCCGGCATCTCCCTGGCATATTTGATCCCGGCGGCGAAGTCCATGATGCGCTGCATGCCCAGCCAGATCGTCTTCAAACCGGGCTCGCCATCGCCCTTGCGCCCGAGAAACCCGCCGAGACGGGCGATGAGGCGCATCACCTCGT
>NZ_NHSQ01000033.1 GCF_016653465.1 Thiocystis minor
GCAAGGGCGATGGCGAGCCCGGTTTGAAGACGATCTGGCTGGGCATGCAGCGCATCATGGACTTCGCCGCCGGGATCAAATAGGCCAGGGAGATGCCGGACACGGAAAGTTGTGTGTAATGGGATGGCGTTAATGGCATCGTCTTTGTTGAAGAAAAAGACATCCGTTCCATCGAACTGGCCGCCAAAGTAGTAAGTTGTCTTCAGATACTGCGACGTACTGCCGCAGATCGAATTATATTCCGTTGGGTCTCCGTTAAAATTAAAGATGGCCATTGGCGTCGATAGCATAGGTCGCAGTTTCTTGATCCGTCGAATTCAGGAGCGGTTAAGCATACTCGGCGGCTACCGTGAAGAACATTCATTACGAATGGGAGGACGTTGAAAAATAGAGTTTACATTACCGACCGAGAATCGGTAATGGGATTTTCTAACCAATTCCAGGGAATAGATTGGTCAATCCGCGATGACAGCCTCAGCCAGCTTGATGAAGCCTACCTCCGGACCTTGGACGAGGATCGGTTGCGTGATCTGTCGCGACGGCTGTTGGACGATCTGAAAGAAGCGCGCGAACGGTTGCGGCAGAACCCGAACAACAGTTCCCGTCCGCCCGGCAGCCGTGCGCCCTGGGAGCGCCCGTCGGCGGGGGATGAGGATGGGATCGACGCGACGGATGCCGACGCGACCACCCCGGCGGAGGACGAGGAGGTGCGGGACGAGACGATGACGTCCTCAGAGGATTCGCCCGAAACCGCCGATGCGGACGCATCAGAGCGCGATCCGACTGGCGCCGAGCAGCCCAAGCCAAAACGCAAAGCGGGCAAGCAACCTGGAGCGCCGGGCTTCGGGCTCAGCGCCTTGTGCTTGCTCGCGTTGGCTTTGATCTCTTCGGCTTCGCTCAGGACAGGCTTGGTCCCGTCGAGACTGACGGTGCCGAACTTGAGCAGCCCCATCCACGAAGTTGACCGCTTCGCCTTGAGCGACTGCCCCGACTGCTGCTCTGTGGCCTCTTGGCCCTGGTCGGAGCGGTCTCGGTCTCCGCGGCCGAGAAGCTCTTCAACTTTCGGCGATCTCAATTCGGAGAAACAGGATTGGCTGGAGGAGGCGGCGCGCCGTTTCATGGCCGATCCGGCGCGCAACCGCCTCGACGGCAAGCCGATCCGGCTGACGATCGACAAGATCGGCTCGACGGAGTCGGCGAGCCTCCTCATCGAAGGCAAGACCGGGCGATCGACTACGGGGTCGAGCTGGAGCGCTACTTCAAACAGGCGGCGGGGATTCCATAGGCGGCGCTGCGCCGCCAGGAGACCTGAGATGCAGCTCTCCGACATCACCCTGGTTCTCGCGACCCGCGATGAGGCGAGCAATATCGCCGCCTTTCTGCGCTCGATCCCGGCAGAGTTGCAACTCGTCGTCGTGGATGCGAGTCGGGACGAGACTCCAGCGTTGATCGAGCGACTGCGCCCCCCCCGCGCGGACGCTGGTGCTGCGTGAGCCCGGAAACGTCACCGAGGCGCGACAGCGGGGCGCCGAGGTCGTCAGGACTGACTGGCTGCTCTTCTCCGATGCCGACGTCGTGTTCGCCCCGGACTATTTCGTCGCGCTGGCTCGCCTTCATGAAACCACGGTCGATTACGGCCCCAAGCTGTCCCGTGATCGCTATCGGGCCTACTACCGAGGTTTCGCGCTCGGTCAGTCGCTCTGCCAAACCTGCGGAATCCCGCCGCCTCTGGTTCCAATCTGCTGCTGCCGCGCAAGGCGCTGCTCGCCGTCGGCGGCTTCGACAGGCGCCTGAACTGCAACGAAGACTCGGAGCTGGCCTGGCGTATCAAGGCCGTTGGAGTTCCCGCCCGCTACCGGCGCGAGCTGGTAGTCTATGCTACGGATCACCGTCGCATCGCGCGGGGGCGCGCGGCCAAGACGTTCCATTCGCTCCTCCGCTGTCTGCTGCTTTACTCCGGCCTGATGCCGGAGCGCTGGCGCCGTCACGCCTGGGGCTACTGGCAGAACCGCAACTCCCGATCGGTCCTGAGTCACGTCTCCGAAGAAGGTGCGCCGCGACGGCAGGTGTTGGCGCACCGCACGGTAACGTGGGTCGAGCACCAGCCGACGTGCAGCGCCTGCTGGCCATCGCGCAAGGGCCTGTCATGGACCAGCGATACGTGTCGGCGAGGCGCTCGGCGCCCGTCCAGCGTGTTTTCACGCGGGTCGGCACCTCACCGGTGCGGGTGACATCCTCCACCCATTCATTCATCGAGCTGGGAGTGGGACGGCGACAAGCCCACGAACAAGAAGTCGCAGCCCTGCGCGAGCACCTACTCGCAAAACGGCTGATGGACGTCGAGATCGTCGCCGAGCAGGTTGGCACGCCAGGTGCCGGGCACCTCCCCCACTGCTGCAGTTTCACCACCTGCTCCCTACTTCTACTTTGTTAACTTTGACTGTCGCATAAATTAATGAATTTTAAGTTATTTTTTATTAGGCGCAATAAATCTTCATTTACTATGCCCCTATTGAAGATAGATGTTGGCGGTTTATGGGTGATTATAGGCGCTCAACGCGCCACTAGAACCCTATTGTTTATGTGTATTTTTGTTTATTATCATAAAATTTAAACACTTAAAGATTTTTTGAAGGTAACAAAGTAGAACTACATGCAGAGTTGGGAGTCTTCTGCATCTTCGTCGATAGAGATTGGCCTGCTTACAATAGAGTTCAGGGCGCCGGATTCGGCTGACTGGTATGAATCGACTCGATCCCGGCGATCACCGCCTCGTCCAGCACCAGATCGATGCTGGCAAGATCGCTTTCCAATTGTTCCAGCGTGGTCGCCCCGATGATGTTGGAGGTGGTGAAGGGACGGCTGGTCACCCAGGCCAGGGCCATCTGGGCCGGGTCCAGACCGTGGCGACGGGCCAGCGCGACATACTCGGCGGTCGCGCATTCGGCCTCGGGGTTGGAGTAGCGGCTGAAACGCTCGAACAGCGTGATGCGACCGGACGCCGGACGCTGCCCATGCAGATATTTACCCGACAGCACACCGAAGGCCAGGGGCGAATACGCCAGCAATCCGCATGACTCGCGGATGGCGATCTCCGCGAGTCCGATCTCAAAAGTGCGATTGAGCAGACTGTAAGGGTTCTGAATGCTCACCATGCGTGGCAGATTGTGCTGATCGGCGAGCGCCAGGAAGCGCATCAGGCCCCAGGGAGTCTCGTTGGACAGGCCGATGTGGCGGATCTTGCCGGCCTTGACCAGGTCGGCGAGTACCTGGAGCGTCTCCAGTAGGGGGACACTGTGATCGCTGGCGGCGGGCGAGTAGCCGAGCTTGCCGAAATAATTGGTCTCGCGATCGGGCCAGTGCAGTTGATAGAGATCAATCCAGTCGGTTTGCAGTCGTTGCAGGCTGGCATCCAGCGCGGTCTCAATATTGACGCGGTCGAGCCGGTTGCGACCGCCGCGGAGATGCGGCAGCCAGTCCCCCGGACCCGCGACCTTGGTCGCCAGAACGACCCGCTCGCGGCAGCGGCGGGCCTTGAGCCAGGTGCCGATATATTGCTCCGTGAGCCCCTGGGTCTCGGCCAGCGGCGGGACCGGATACATTTCGGCCGTGTCGATGAAATTGATTCCGGCGGCCAGGGCGCGATCCAGTTGGGCGTGGGCCTCCGCTTCCGTATTCTGCTGGCCGAAGGTCATGGTGCCGAGGCACAGCGCGCTGACCTCAATCCCCGAGTGACCAAGTGGTCTGCGTATCATGGCGGTCTCCAAGACGATCGATGAAGATGGATGGATGTCGAGCAAGCGCCTGATCCGGATTCGCTCGCGCGGCAGCGATCACGGCCGGGAGCGGTCACAACGCTCCCATCAAACGCCGGTCACGCGCAGACAGTGCACACTGAACAACTCCCCCGGATCGGTCCAGATCTGCTCGGACTCGAAACCGGCATCCCGCGCGAGGCTTTGGAAATCGGCGATACCGTATTTATAGGAATTTTCGGTGTGGATGGTTTCGCCTTCCCGAAACGCGAAGTCCTGACCGCTCACCTGAACCCGTTGCTCGGCCAGACTGACCAAGTGCATCTCGATCCGGCTCATGGAGGCGTTGAAGAAGGCCCGGTGGGCAAACGCATTCAGATCGAAGTCGCCCGCCAGTTCGCGATTGATGCGGGTCAGCAGATTGAGGTTGAAGGCCGCCGTCACCCCCTGAGCATCGTTATAGGCAGCGTTGAGGATCGTCGGATCCTTGCGCAGGTCGACACCGACCAGTAACCGCCCCCCCGCTCCGAGCAGTTGGGCAATGCGCACCAGAAAACGCCGGGCCTCCTCGGGGTCGAAATTGCCGATGCTCGATCCGGGGAAAAACGCGGCCAGATCGCGCCAGCCCGGATCCAGCGGCAGTTGCAAGGGAACCGAATAGTCGGCGCAGGCGGCATGAATGGACAGCGTCGGGAAACGCTCGGCCAGGGCGTGCGCGGATTCCCGCAGATGGTCTCTGGAAATGTCGATGGGGACATAAACGCGGGGTTGCAGCGCGGCCAACAGGGTCTGGATCTTGAGGCTGCTGCCGCTCCCGAGTTCGATCAGCACGCAGCCGCGTCCCAGACGGTCGGCCATCGCGGCGCCATGATCGCGCAGGATGCCGATCTCGGTCCTGGTCGGATAGTATTCGGGCAGTTCGGTGATGGCATCGAACAGACGCGAGCCCGGCTGATCGTAAAAGAGTTTCGGTGGGAGCCGCTTGTTCGATTGTCCGAGCCCGGCCAGCACCTCCGCGCGCACATCGGCGGGTGTCGGATGATAGTCGTGGAAACGGATGCGCCCCTGAGCGCCGCCCGAAGCGTCCGTGGTTTGCGACCCCGTGTCTGCCCCTTCAGGATGCAGTTCCTGATATCTCGGTTGTTTGACCGCCGCGTGCTGTGTCATGACCTGCTCTCCGCGAGTCGAAATCCTTTGAACTGCCAGCGTTCCTGAGGATAGAAAAAATTGCGATAGGTGGCTCGGACATGGTCCGCGGACGTGGCGCAGGAACCGCCGCGCAGGACCATCTGATTGCACATGAATTTGCCGTTGTATTCGCCGAGTGCGCCGGGTGCCGCGCGATAGCCCGGATAGGGGAGATAGGCGGAGCCGGTCCACTCCCAGACATCGCCGAAGAGCTGCCGCGGCCCATCGCCCTCGGCTGGCGCGGCCGGACGCGGATGCAGCCAGCCAGCATCGACGAAGTTGCCGGACAGGGGCTGGTCGACCGCGACCCGTTCCCATTCGGACTCGGTCGGAAGACGTTTGCCGGCCCAGGTCGCGAAGGCATCCGCCTCGTAGTAGCTGACATGGCAGACCGGCTCGGCTGGGTTCAGCGGGCGCATTCCGGAGAGGGTCATGAGGTGCCAGGCGCCATCCTGTTGCTCCCAGTAGAGCGGGCTGCGCCAGCCGTGTTGACGCACCGTCGCCCAGCCGTCCGAGAGCCAGAGCGCGGTCTGCTCATAGCCGCCATCGGTCATGAACTCCAGGAACTCGCCATTGGTCACGGGCCGGTCCGCGAGCGCGAAGGGTTCGAGAAAGACCCGATGGCGCGGGTGTTCGTTGTCGTAGGCGAAACCTTCGGAACCGGCGCGGGACGGGGCGCCGATCTCGGCCAGACCGCCGTCGCAGGACAGCCATCGCAAGGGGTCTGGATCCCTGAGCGGTGATTGCGGCAAATCCGCGCGATAGGCGGGACGTAATGGATTGTGCGCGAAGTGCCGCTTGATGTCCGTGATCAGGAGTTCCTGATGCTGCTGCTCGTGGTTCAGACCGATCCGTAACCGCGGTTCCGCGGTCAGCCAGTCGGTCGACGGACATTCGGCGATCAGCCGCGCCATGGCCGCGTCGACATGCTGGCGGTAGTCGTAGACCTCAGACACCGTCGGTCGGGACAGCAGACCGCGCTCGTGGCGCGGCCAGAAACCGCTGCCGGTCTGCTCGTAATAGCTGTTGAAGAGATACTCGAAACGCGGATGGAAAACTCGATAGCCCGGCAGCAAGGGCCGTAACAGGAAGGTCTCGTAGAACCAGGAGACATGCGCCAGATGCCATTTGGGCGGACTCGCCTCAACAACGGTCTGTAAACCATAGTCCTCGATGACCAGGGGTTCGCAGAGTTGTTCGCTGAAGGCGCGGATGCGCTGGAAATCCCTGAGTCGATGCGCGCGCTCAGCGTCCCGGTGATCGTCGCTTGTCGATGTTTCCTGCATGATTCCCTCGTTCGGATGGCTGATTGACTGACTGACTGGCGGCCCACCGCCTTGACTGCGGACTGCCGCCCGGACGGGAGCGGCTAGACACGCTCAACGGAACGCGACGGCATGGCTTAACGGCCGATGATGGCGACGATACGAGCAGAGTGCGGTCGACTTCGATGATTTCCAGCAATCCGGCCGAACCCGACGACCGACGCGCCCCGTGCGAAGGTTGCCCGCGCCGTGGTTCAAACGACCCTTTGCGCGTCCCCGGACAGACCTCGCGTACTCGCCCGCGACATCGGGATTGCGCCACGCCGCGCCGATTCCGATTTTGACGGAGCAAGCGAGGTCATGCGTCGCCGCTTGCTTGCGGCAGCCATTTCAGCAAGGTCCGATACAGCACCACCGGGTCGACCGGTTTGGCGAGATAATCGTCCATTCCCGAATCGCGACACTGCTGGATATCCTCGGCGAGATCGCTGGCGGTCATGGCGAGGATCGGGATCGACCGATAACCGGGTAATTGGCGGATCGCGAGCGTGGCCTCCGGCCCGTCCATGACCGGCATCCGCATGTCCATCAGGATCAGGTCGTAGGCGCTCGCGCGCGCCATTGCGATGGCCGACCGGCCGTTGTCGGCGATATCCACCAGCAGACCGGGGCCATCGCACAGCAGGATAAGTGCAATCTCCTGGTTGATCGGATCATCCTCGGCGAGCAGGATGCGACACCCCTGATGCGCCTGGCGCAGAGCGGATTCGACGTGCGCGACCGACGCCGCGATGACCTCGGGAGCGTCCCGGCCGCGCGCGTGATGCTGGTGCAGAATCGTCGCCACCAGCGCTTCCTGGTCGAGCGGTTTGGTGAGCGTATCGACCATGCCGGCGAGTCGGCATTGTTCATGGTCCGCGAGCAGGACGTGCGCGGTCTGGCCGATGACCGGCAAGTCGGGCGCCATGGCCGCGATGCGGCGCGTCGCCTCCAGCCCGTCCATCTCCGGCATCTGCACGTCCATCAAGACCACATCGAAAGCCTCGCGCTGGCGCGCGACCGCCTCGACTGCCTGCCGGCCATCGCCGACCAGCGTCAGCGCCGCCCCTTCGAGGCAGAGCAGATCCTGCAGCACCAGTTGATTCACCGCGTTGTCCTCGGCCGCGAGGATGCGCAGACCGGCCAGCCTGGGCTGGATTCGCGGCGCGAGCCAGTCGTCGGATGGGGTGGAATCCAACGGCATGTCAGCGGCGAGGTAAGGTAACCGGATGACGAAGCAGGATCCGCTCCCCGGCGTGCTTTCGATGCGAATCTCGCCCCCCATGAGTGCCGCCAGACGCTTGCTGATCGAGAGGCCAAGACCGGTGCCGCCGTACTTGCGGGTGGTGCTGGAATCGGCCTGCTCGAAGGGCGTGAACAGTCGCTCGACCTGCTCGGGAGTCATACCGATACCGGTATCGATGACGGCGAACGCCAGCGTCTCGCCGTCCCGGCTCGCGTCCAGGACGATGCTTCCGCGATCGGTAAATTTGACGGCATTCGAGAGCAAGTTGAGCAGGATCTGCGTCAATCGGTGGGAGTCGCCGAGACAGGCATCGGGAAGATCGGCGGCGACTCGGGCAGTCAGGGTCAGCCCCTTGGCGGCGGCGCGCTCCGCGATCACGGCGAGGGCCGAATCGAGGATGCGCCGGGGGACGAAGGGCATGGACTCGACGGCCAGCTTGCCGGCCTCGATCTTGGAAAAGTCGAGGATATCGTTGACGATACCGAGCAGTAACTTGCCCGAGTCGATGATCTGTGCGAAGTATTGACGATACTTCACCGCATCGGCGCTCTCGCGGTAGCCGATCTGCGCGAGACCGAGCACGCCGTTGAGAGGCGTGCGGATTTCGTGGCTCATGTTGGCGAGGAACAGGCTTTTGGCATCACTGGCGGTCTGCGCGCTTTGCGTGGCCTCGGCCAGCCGAAGATTGGCGGCCTCCAGTTCGGCGGTGCGGCGACTCACCATGTCTTCCAGTTGATGCTGGTAGCGCGACAGTTCGTCGGCCAGCCGCTTTTGCTCGGTCGTGTCCCGGCCGGAGCCACGGTAGCCAAGGAGTTCGCCGGTCGCGGACAGAATCGGCACGCCGCTGACCAGCAGGATGCGTTCGCTGCCATCCTGGTGCAGACAACGTGTTTCCAGATCCCGAAGCGGTGCGCGTCGCGCTTTCAGTTGCCGAAACAGGCCGCTCACCCGCGCCGCTTCGTCCGCCGACATGAACTCGAACGGCGTGCGACCCAGCAGGACGTCCGGCGCATAGCCAAGCGTCGCCTTGACCTGTGCCGAGACGTAGGTATAGCGGTCATCGAGATCGACTTCCCAGATCCAGTCGCCAAGGGTGAAGGCCAGGTCGCGGAAACGCTGTTCGCTCCGGCGCAGGATCTTCTCGCCCTGGCTGACCCGGGCGAGCGCAAAGCCGATCAGCAGCAGACCGCACAGCGTCAGCAGGGTCGAAATGACCGCGGTATTCCGCCAGGCAAGAAACTGCTCCTCAACGGCGCGACCGACCAGCACATAGAATGGAAAGTCGTCGATCTGGCGGAAGGCAAAGATCCGGTCGAGGCCGTCGGTCTTGCCGATGTAGCGGATGACGCCCTGCCGTTCGCCGGCCTGGATCCGCCGATAGGGCGGCGTTTGCGCGGCCGAATTGTTGGCCTGGGACGCGACGATCGGCCAGCGCACGACCAGCCGACTGTCGTCGCTGCGCCGGACGCTCACCATGCCCTGCGCGCCCACCTCGATTCCCGAGAACAGCCTGGCAAAATAGTCCAGATCGATGGTGGCGACGATCAGTCCGCGTAAATCGCCGGCCTCGCTCGACAGGGCGCGATACGCCACCAGGATCGGGGTACCACGTTGCTTGCTGATGAGTGCCTCGGAAAACCGCAGCTTCGACGTGGGCGAGTCCCGGCTGGCCAGGAAAAAGTCCCGGTCGGCGATGTTCAGGCGCTGGCTGTTCGCATCGCTGGTAAAGATCAGCGCACCCTCGGCATCGAAGACGCGATAGCCCCCCAACTCGGGGAAATTGCTGGCCAGCGCCCGCAATTCGCCATTGATGCGGGCCCGCCGCGCATCGTCTCGGCGGTCGCTCGGGAGGTCTTCGCGAAGGGTTGCGGCAATCAGCGCGGTCGTGGCATCGATCCTGCGCAGGGTGGACTCGATCTTGGCGGCGACGATGTTGGCCTCGTTGGCGCAAGCCGCGTTGACCGCGCGTTCGGTTTGCTGGCGCGTTTGAATCAGGAAATAGCCAAGCAGCGATCCGGTCAGGACGATGAAGACGATAAAGGAGCCGACATAAACCGAAATCAGTCCCTTTTGAATTTTGCGGGAGGATGACGCCGTGGCTCCACGAGAACGCCCTGGACCCGGCGGCACCCATTGACCGCCTGACGCCGCGGGATGGGGACTGGAAGTCTGGCCGAACGCCGCGGCGGCATGACGCATCGAGATCAGCAACCCTGTTGAACGGATCCAAACCGCATCGACAGATCCACCGCCCTGACGTCCTTGGTCAGTGCCCCGACCGAGATGCGATCGACACCGGTCTCGGCGATCGGACGGATGGTCTTGAGGTCGATACCGCCAGAGGCTTCCAGTTGGGTGCGCCCGGCATTGATGGCAACCGCGCGGCGCAGTTCATCCAACGTGAAATTATCGAGCAGAATCAGCTCCGCGCCGGCGCTCAACGCCTGCTCCAGTTCGGCGATCGACTCCACTTCGATCTCGATCCCGACACCGGCGTTCAGCGCGCGGGCGGCCTCCAGCGCGGCGCGGATCGAACCGGCCGCCAGTATATGGTTCTCCTTGATCAGAATGGCGTCGAACAGACCGATGCGATGATTGTGACAGCCACCGCACACCACGGCGTATTTCTGCTGGAGACGCAGCCCCGGCAGGGTCTTGCGCGTATCCAGCACGCGCGCCGGCAGCCCGTCCACCGCATCGGCGTATTGGCGTGCGCGGGTTGCCGTGCCGGAGAGGGTTTGCAGATAATTCATGGCCGTGCGCTCCCCGGTGAGCAGGGCGCGGGCGCTGCCCTCCAGCACGCACAGGCGTTGTCCGGGCACGACGCGCTCGCCATCGCTCGCTTCCCAGCGGATGACGCTCGCCGGATCCAGCCGCCGAAACACCGTCTCGAACCAAGCGCAACCGCATAGCGTCGCGGACTCGCGCGTGATCAGCTCGGCCCGCGCGCGCTGCTCCGCCGGCAACAGGGCGGCGGTCAGGTCGCCCGCGCCCACGTCCTCGGCCAGGACGGCGTCGATCTGGGCCTCGATGACCGAGCGATCAGGCAGGTGGTGGTGGAAATCGGTTCGGTTCGGCATGATTGGATCTGACGATGGATGTTCCATGACATGGTACTCGGAAGCAGAGGCTCGGAATCGCGCATGACAGAATACGCCAATCCGGCCCGCGCCGGCACCTCGGGGATCGACGCCGAAGGCTGGCTCCAGGGCGCCCGGCGCCACCCCTCGCCGAATCATGACGCGCGTCCGCCCGGTATTCCGATCGACCTGCTCGTGATCCACAACATCAGTCTGCCGCCGGGCGAATTCGCTGGACACTGGATCGACGATTTATTTCTGAACCGGCTCGATCCGTCTGCCCATCCCTATTTCGCCGCCATCGCGGAGATTCGTGTCTCCGCGCATCTGCTGATCCGCCGCGATGGCGCTCTGATCCAGTACGTGCCCTGCGAGCGCCGGGCGTGGCACGCCGGCGTCTCCTGCTTTCAGGAGCGCGAGCGCTGCAACGACTATTCGATCGGGGTCGAACTGGAAGGGTCTGACGGGATCGCGTTCACCGAGGCGCAATACCGAATGCTCGCCACCTGCACGCGACACCTTCAGGCCCGCTATCCAGCCATCACGCCCGCACGCATCGCCGGACACAGCGACATCGCGCCCGGACGCAAGACCGACCCTGGCCCAGCCTTCGATTGGCGCCGTTATCGCGCGCTGATCTCCGGCGCCGACCTCGACGACTAACCGCGTCCGCAGCGCCGTGAGACGTTTGTGCCGCCTAGCCTTGCGCCGCTGATGCGCTGCCACAGGCCGCTGCGCGTGAAGCGGCGAAAGTCGCTATAAACCACCGGCGAACCCGATGTCGACGAAAGCGAGGAATGCCGCTTCAAGTCAATGCAGCAGTGGAATGCGTGCTTAATAATGTCATCTGTCGATAAGGATTGGACTTGCAAATGGCCCGGCGATCATGGATCGAGCGGAGGACGCGGCCTGTACCCAGTTGAATCGCCGCAGCCACTCCCCGCCCAACGGTGTTGAGAGGCAACCCAACACCGCGCATGAGAGCCCATGACCAATCAGATCGTCGTTGACCCCATGACCCGCATCGAGGGTCATCTACGTTTCGTCACCCGCCTTGAAGACCAGGTGGTCACCGATGCCCACTGCACGGCAGACATGTTCCGCGGGATCGAAAAGGCGCTGATCGGCCATGACGCGCGGGTAGCGCAGCAGGTCACGCAACGGGTCTGCGGAGTCTGTCCCTATGGTCACGCCGAGGCTGCCGCGCTCGCGCTGGAGGACGCCATGGGCCTCAAGCCCAACGCCAATGGCCAGCGACTGCGTAACCTCATCGTCGGCACTTACCACCTGCAAGACTATCTCCTGCATTTTTATACCCTCTGCGCGCTCGACTTCATCGACATCACCGCCGTGCTTGGCTATCAGGGCCGGGACACCGCGCTGCTTGGTCTGCGCGACTGGGTGACGCGCGAGATCGCTAGCGCCAAGGTCTTTCCCGCCAGTCCCTTCCTGCCCCGCTACGAGGCCGCCTACTGCCGCGACCAGACACTGAACCTGAGCGCCGTCCGCCATTATCTGGAGGCGCTGCCGGTGATGGCCAGCCTGCACCGGATGGTGGCGCTGTTCGGAGCCAAGGCCCCGCATCCGGTCAGCATCGAGGCGGGCGGCGTGACCACCATCCCGACCCTGGAAAACATTGCCCAATTTCGCACCTGGCTTAAGGCTGCCGCCGCCTTCATCCGTGGCCCGTTCCAGGATGACCTGGTGGCGGTCGCCCAAGCCTTCCCCGGCTATTTCAAGGAAGGCAAGGGTCATGGCAACCTGCTCTCCTATCCCTTCCTACCGGACGCGAACGGCGAGCATCACGCCTTTGCCGGTGGCGCGACCATCGCCGGCCAGTACCGACCGCTCGATCTGAACCGGATCACCGAGGACAGCGTTCGCTCCTTCTATTCGGACCAGCCCGACCGCGACCTGAAACCGCTGAGCAGCCGCACGCTCACGCCGATCGACTGGAACCAATTTCAGGCCGAGCGGGAGAAGCCCGACGGCAAGTACAGTTGGTCGCGCGCGCCGCGCTACGGCGGCGAGGTGATGGAGGTGGGGCCGGTCGCGCGGGTGGTGAATACCTATCACGCCGGGACCAATCCGGCGCTGACGGCGATGGTCAATCAATTCAACGGGGCGGTGGGCGTGACCCTGGCGGACTACAACTCGGTCATGGGGCGCCATCTCTCCCGCCTGATCAACGCACTGCTGATCCTGGAGCGGGTGGAACGCGACATCGAGGAACTGGAGCCCGACCGGCTCGGTTTCGTGGAACGGGCGGTGCCACGCAACGCCCGTGGCGTGGGCCTGACCGAGGCGACCCGTGGCGCGCTGGCGCACTGGATCGAGACCGACGATCAGGGTTATATCAGTAATTACGAACTGATCGTCCCCACGACCTGGAATATCTCCCCGCGCGACGCCAGCGGCAAGCCGGGGGCCGTGGAACGGATGCTGATCGGTACCCGCATCGCGGATCCCGAAAACCCGATCGAGCTGACTCGCATCGTCCGTTCCACCGACCCCTGTATCGCCTGTTCCGTCCACTGAGCCTGGAAACCGCCCACATGAATCCGAGCCGTCGTGAGTTCATCCAGCGTCTGTGGCAGGTGATCGTCGCCGCCGGCGCCTCGTCTTTTTTCAGCTTCGAGGAACTGCTGGCCGCGCCCACCGCCGTCAACCGGCCCCGGGTGCTGTGGCTGCACGGCACCTCCTGTTCCGGCTGTTCCACCGCCTTTCTCGACATCGAACAGGTGTCGGTGGTGGAGATCCTGACCGAAATCGTCGATCTGGTCTTCCACCCCGACCTATCGCTCGCGACCGGCGAGCAGGCGGTGCGCATCCTCGACCGCATGGCCAGCGAGGAGCAGGGCTTCATCCTGGTGCTGGAAGGCGGCATCCCCGTCACCCTGCCCCACGCCTGCATGATGGCCGAGCGGCCGATGACCGAGTGGGTGGAACGGTTGGCGCCACGCGCCGGAATGCTCGTGGCCGCCGGCACCTGCGCCGCGCTGGGCGGCATCCCGCGCATGAACGGCACCCTCGCCGGCTCCATGACCCTGCTTGAATTCATCCGCCACAAGGGTATCGAAAAACCGCTGGTGGCTCTGCCCAACTGTCCCATGAAGCCGGAGCATCTGGTCTATACCCTGCTGCACCAGATCAAGCTGGGACGTCTGCCCGAGCTGGACGCGCTGGCCCGCCCGCTGCGCTTCTTCAAACACACGATCCATGAACGCTGCATCTACTACGCCGACTTTCAAGAACGACACTATGCCGAACGCATTGGCGACGAGGGCTGTCTGCTCAAGCTCGGCTGCCAGGGGCCGGTCACGCGCAACGACTGCATGCGCTTTGGGCATAATCACAACACCAATACCTGTATCCGCGCTGGTCATCCCTGCGTGGGCTGCGCCAGCGAGCGCTTTCCGCGCCAGATCATGCTGCACGCCCATGGCGACCGGCGGGCCATCCTGCACGAGTTCGAGGTCTGAGAATCCGCGCCGATGTCGAAGCTGACTGATCCGATGTCCTCCGTTGCGGACCGGGTGGCATTTGGCCACTCGATCCTGTTTCGCACCCTGATCGCGCTCTTCCTGGGCGTGGTGCTGGTCGCCTCCGTGGTGCTCGCGGTGGCCTGGGTTTATCTGGAGGCGCAGTCGCGCGAGCGTGCCGAACACACTGGCGAGCGCCTGCTTGGCACCCTGATCCAGAGCACCCGCGAATCCATCAACAAGGGACAGCGCCAGAGTTTTCAGCGCGCCATCGATGACTTTACCCAACTCGACGGGGTGATCGACGTAGCGCTCTTCGCGCGCTTCCGGCAGATGGTCTATCGCTCCGGCGTGGTCAGCGTCGGTCTGCCGTTCGTCCACGAGCAGGGTCGGCTCGTCAACGAGATCAACGAAAAACCCTACCGCGAGAGCAAGGGGCGGTTCCAGCGCGAGGATTGGGATCTGCGCGATGCCGTCGACACGCCGGCCTCGCGCCAGCACATCCAGACCTACGGCACTGACTCCTGCGCGGACTGTCACTATGTTCTGGACGAGCAGGCCCCGTTCGATCCGACGACCCGCCGACTGACGGTCAACGGTGAGGGCTTCCTGGATTTCTACTATGCCCTTCCGGTGGAGAGCGACTGCGTGGTCTGTCATACCCACTGGCGCGAAGGCGAGGATGGCGGTTATCTGCGCGTGCGCATGGATCTCAACCCTTTTACCGACCAGCGCAATGAAACCCTGTTCGGCATGACCGGCGCCATCCTCGGCGTGCTGGTCCCCACGATCCTGATCCTGATGCTGATCTTTCGCGCCCTGGTGTTCAAACCGCTCGCACGACTGCGGACCAACCTAACCGATCTGACCCAGGGCGAGGGCGATCTGACGCGCCGCCTGGCGCCTGGACGGCAGGACGAAATGGGCCAGATCGCCTGGATCTTCAACGGCTTTATCGACAAGGTCCAAACCATCGTGATCGCGATCAAGGATCGCATGGCGCCCCTGGAGAGCAACGCCGGCCAACTGTTGCAACGCAGCGAAGGGCTGCTCGACAACAGTGCGCGGATTACCAACACGCTTGACCAGATCACGCTCGGCGCAAAACGGCTGCGCGAGTCCGCCCGCCACGTCGAAACCTCGGTGGAAGAGGTACGCGCCAGCCTCGGCGGGGTCGAGCAAAGCGTCGACGCGGGCCAGCGCATCTCCAGCGACAACCGTCGGCTGAGCGAGGATGCCATGCACAGCGTGCAGGCATTCGACGGCAAAATGGCGGCCGTTTCCGCCAACTCGCGGGGCATTCTCGACCTGCTCGACCAGATCAAGCGGATCGCCGGTCAGACCAATCTGCTGGCGTTGAACGCCGCCATCGAAGCCGCGCGCGCCGGCGAGTCCGGGCGGGGATTTGCCGTCGTGGCCGACGAGGTCCGCGCCCTCGCCGGCAAGACCGCCGAGCTGACACAAAGCATCGACCGGTCGCTCGCCTCCTTCAGCGATGAAATCGAGAGCGCCGAATCGATCATGCACGAGACCATCGGGGTCATGCGGCAGGTCTCCACGGTCTCCGCTCAAGGCGAACGGGAACTGGCGGACGCCGCCGAACGTCTCCGCGCGCTTGCCGACGCCTTCGCCAACATGCAGGCGGCCACCGATCAGCAGCACGAGGTCACCGGCGAGATCGTTCGCCACATCGACGACACCAGCGCCGCCGCCGCCGATACGCACGCGATCAGCATCGACTTGGCCGAACTGGCCCGCAGCGTGCGCCAGGCGGTGAGCGGAGTAGCCGAAGAGACATCCAAGTTCCGCACCGGCGAGGAAGCCAAAAACACGAGGTGACGATGCCCCGTCAGCAGGACAGCTTACCCACGCCACCTTGGGGCGCGCTGGTGAGTAAAGCAAAGATTCGTGCGTGGACAAGCTGCTCAAGCCCGTAACTGCTCCGTCATGAAGGGCGTCAGCAGATCGAGCATGGCACGGTGGACCTTGAGATTGCCGGCGATCAGGTTGCCGGTGTCGAGGAAGCGGGTGCCGCCGCCGAAGTCGGTGACGGCGCCGCCGGCCTCCAGGATCAGCAGCGCACCAGCGGCGCAGTCCCAGGGCGAAAGGCCAATTTCCCAAAATCCATCGGTGCGCCCGGCGGCGACATAGGCGAGATCCAGAGCCGCCGAGCCGGGGCGGCGCAGTCCGGCGGTCTCCAGGGTCATGGCCTTGAACATGCCGAGATAGGCGTCGATGTGGCGCTGATCGCGGAAGGGGAAGCCGGTGCCGATCAGCGCGCCTTCGAGCGACGGGCGGGTGGCGACGCGCAGCTTGCGGTCGTTGAGCTGAGCGCCCTGCCCGCGCGCGGCGGTAAAGAGTTCCTCGCGCGTGGGATCGTAGACGACGCCGCATTCGAGCTGGCCCTTGTGCTTGAGCGCGATCGAGATCGAGAATTGCGGGAAACCGTGCAGATAATTGGTGGTGCCGTCCAGCGGGTCGATAATCCACTGGAAGTCGCCGCTGCCCTGCTCGCCGCTCTCCTCGGCGAGGATGGCGTGGCCGGGAAAACGGTTGCGCAGTTCCTGGACGATTGCCGCCTCGGCGGCGCGATCGACATCGCTGACGAAATCGTTGCGGCTTTTCGACTCGACCTGGATCTGTTCGAGCCGATCCGAGTAACGCATGATCAGACGGCCGGCACTACGGGCGGCGCGGATGGCAATGTTAAGACTTGGGTGCATGGTTTGCGGGATATCCGGGCAGTCGCTGTATCATGGACGGACACTACAGCGCGATTTTCTGAAGATTTAGCCCGACATGATAGACCAAATGACCGCATCGCTGGCGCGCATCCGTTTCGTGCTGGTCGAGACGACCCATACCGGCAACATCGGCGCCGTGGCGCGAGCGATGAAGACCATGGGTCTGTCGCGCCTGGAACTGGTGGCGCCCAAGCACGCGCCGGACGCGGAGGCGCTGGCGCGTGCCTCGGGCGCGGACGATCTGCTGGAGCGGGCCGGTCTCCATGCGTGCCTGCCCGACGCGCTGACCGGCTGTCGTCTGGTCATCGGCGCGAGCGCCCGTCTGCGCACCATCGAATGGCCGCTGCTGGAGCCATCGGCGTGCGCGCGGCAACTGCTCGACGAGGCGGCCGAGGGCGAGGTAGCCCTGGTCTTCGGGCGCGAGAGTTCGGGGCTTTCCAACGTGGAACTGGCGCGCTGTCATGCGCTGGTGCATATCCCGACCAATCCAGACTTCAGCTCGCTGAATCTGGCGGCGGCGGCGCAGGTGCTGGCCTACGAAATTCGCCGCGTGGCGCGCGAAGAACGCGGCGAGCGGCTCCTCGATCCGCCGCGCGATCTGGCGACGGCGGACGAGATGGAAAGCTTTCATGGTCACCTGGCCGAAACGCTGCTGGCGATCGGCTTTGGCGATCCCGCGCAATCGCACAAGCTGATGCGACGACTGCGGCGGCTGTTCAATCGGGCGCGTCCGGATCGTGTCGAGATGAATATCCTGCGGGGTATCTTGAGCGCGGCTCAAGGGCGCAAGATGAAGGGGATGCAAGGACGTACCGAACAAGAGATGGACACCGCTTCGAGTTCCGCGATGGAGGTTCAAGGGACCACATGTTCAAGCGACTGAAAGAAGACATCGCCTGCGTTTTCGAGCGCGATCCGGCGGCGCGCACCAGCTTTGAAGTCTTTACCATTTATCCTGGTTTGCACGCGGTCATGGCGCACCGACTCGCGCATCGGCTCTGGCGGAGCGATCTCAAGTGGTTCGCGCGCTTCCTATCGAATCTCGCACGCCTCTTCACCGGCATCGAAATCCATCCGGGCGCGGTGATCGGACGGCGCTTTTTCATCGATCACGGCATGGGCGTGGTGATCGGCGAGACGGCGGTGATCGGCGACGACTGCACGCTCTATCACGGCGTGACCTTGGGCGGAACCACCTGGCAGAAAGGCAAGCGTCATCCGACCCTGGGGTGCGATGTGGTGGTGGGCGCGGGGGCCAAGGTGCTGGGGCCGATCGAGATCGGCGATGGCGCCCGGATCGGCTCCAATGCGGTGGTGGTCAAATCGGTTCCGCCCGGCGCAACCGCGGTGGGCGTGCCGGGCCGCGTCATCGAGCCAGCCAAGGACGCCACCGCGCAACGCCGGGCCGATACCGCCAAGCGCATCGGCTTCGATGCCTATGGCGCCACCCGCGACGCGCCCGACCCGGTCGCCAATGCCATCAACCGGATGCTCGATCATATCCATCACATGGACCGGCGCATGGAGGCCATGTCCATGGCGCTCGAAACCCGTGGCATCATGCCCCGTTTCGAACATGACGCGGACCTGGATGCGATGGAAATCGACCCGGCGACCGATGCCGACCTTCCTCGTCCGCGCGACCCTAATGAGAGTATGGCTTAATTGATCGTTCTGCTCGGGTAACGTATGATGGTTTGAAGTTCTTGTTGCAGGAGTCGATTTCACGTGAGACTGACGACCAAAGGCCGCTATGCCGTGACCGCCATGCTGGATCTGGCCATCCATCAGGGGAAGGGGCCGATCGCGCTAGCCGATATCGCCCACCGCCAGGGGATTTCTCTTTCTTATCTTGAGCAACTCTTCGCCAAGTTGCGCAAAAGCGCGCTCGTGAGCAGCGTGCGCGGTCCGGGCGGCGGCTACAATCTGGCCCGCTCGCCAGCGGAGATTCATGTCGCCGAGGTGATTGCCGCGGTGGATGAAAGCGTGGACACCACGCGCTGCGGCGGCGCGCACAACTGTCAGAATAACGGCCCCTGCCTGACGCATGATCTCTGGCATGATCTGAGCGATAGAATTTACGAACATCTAAATAAAATCAGTCTTCAGCAATTGGTGGATCAGCGCGACGAGTTGGGCGAACGCCCGCCGACCACCTGCGCCGCGGTTGACGTGAAGCTCGGAATTCAGCGGATTGGCGTGCGCGCCTGAGCGTCATCGGTCGACCAAAAACCGCTCGCGAACCTCGATCCAACAGCCGTGCGTGAGTTGCCAAAGAATTATTTCGAGATCTTCGATCTGCCGCTCGGCTACACGGTCGATGCACGACTGTTGGCGGATCGCTATCGCGCATTGGCCAGAATCGCGGAGACACCGCCTGGCGAACCTGGCGCGCGGTGCGAAACCAACGCACCCGACCACTTGATCGCCCGGATCGAGGACGCCTACCGCACCCTGCTGGATCCGCTGTCCCGGGCCGAATATCTGTTCGGCCTTTACTCTGCCGGCCAGCCGGGCGAACAGACCCCCGAGACGCTTCAGGTCCGCAATGGCGCACTCCGGATGGAGCAGATGGAGCTGAGCGAACGCCTGGTCGAGGCGACCCATCGCTCCGATCCAGCCACGGCGGTCGCGGAGGTATTGACCCAACTGACCGAGCAAAGCGCCGCACTGGACAAGGATCTCCAGAGTCTGTTCGCCAATCCATCCCCCCAAAATCTGTCCAGCGCGCGCGAAATCGCGCGGCAGCTACAGTTACTCGACACTTGCCGACGCGATGCCGAGGCATGGCTTGATGAATTGGGCATCCGTGACGAATAAAGCGGCGCCGAACGCACAGAGTTGAGCATAAGGGTACTCGATCCTGTTCGGCAAGGATCCACGCCGCCGTGGACGCGGTTTAGCATTGCTCCCAGGGCAGCCCATGGAACCGCCAGCCGCCGAGGCTGCTGCGGTGATGGTGCTCGTCCAGATCGCCCTCGAACCCCTCGTCGACATGATAGACCGATTTCAGTCCATCGCGGATGAGCGCCTTTCCGGCATCGAGCGAGCGTTTGCCGCTGCGACAGATGAGGATGACGGGCGCACAGGAATCGCTGGTTTCACAGGCCGCGCCGCCGAGCAGAAGCTGACGGATCTCGGTGACGAAGTGTGGGTTGACGACCCAATCCGGCTCATCGATCCAGGCGACATGCACGGCGCCCTTCGGGTGACCGACAAATAGAAACTCCATGGAAGAACGAATATCGACCAGGACGACCTGGGGATGGGTTTCGAGCATCTCCAACGCCTCTTGGGGCGTCAGACTCTTCGGGTGATCGTCGCTCATTGGCATCGCCTTCTCTCATTTGGTGGTTATTGTTGTTATCCCGGACATCGTCTGAACGAAGTTTTCTGTTCGGCCATCCCACGATCATTGGCGACCTGAGTGGGCGCTCTCGTTGAGGTACTGCTTTTGACAGACAAATCGATAAAAAGTCGGCGCCCATTCGGTGTCGCGGTCAAGGATGGCTTCGCGCGCGCACTCATACGCCTGATGTCGCGTCTGCCCCTCTCCCTGATCCATCGCCTGGGCGCGGTCGCGGGCTACTTGGCGACCCGGTGGCCCAATCGACAGCGCCGCAATGCGCTCATGAATATCGCGCTGTGCCTACCGGATTTGAGCCGCAAGCAACAGATCAAGCTACGCGACCGCAATCTCAAGGAGTTTGGCAAAACCTATTTCGAGATTGGCTATCTCTGGCTGCGCCCCGTCCAACAGGCACTCTCGCTGGTGCGCGAGGTTCGGGGCGCGGAGTTGCTCCAGCGCGAGCAGGGCAAGGGTTTGATCGTCCTGTCGCCGCACCTCGGCGCCTGGGAACTCGCCGGGCTCTATCTGGCCGCCCAGGGGCCGACTGCGATTTTCTACAAACCACAGAAATATCTCGACGACCTGATCCGCACCTCGCGCGGTCGCAGCGGCGCCGAACTGGCCCCCATCACGGCCAGGGGTATCCGTGTTCTGGTCCAGGCGCTGGAGCGCGGCGACGCCGTGGGGATCCTGCCGGATCAGGAGCCAAAGGCGGATAAGGGAGCAATCTTCGCGCCCTTTTTCGGGATTCCTGCTTTTACCATGCTGCTGGTCAATCGACTCGCGCGGCGCACGGGCACGCCCGTGATTTTCCTGTTCGCCGAGCGTCTAATGGAGGACGGCGGATTTCGGATCCACTGCATCCGGGCGCCCGAGGGGATCGACAGCGAGGACGACCTTCAAGCCGCGACCGCGCTCAATCGCGGGATCGAACAATGCGTGATGACCTGCCCGGAACAGTATCTGTGGCCCTATAAGCGCTTTCGTCGCCGACCGGAGGGGGCGCCCAAAATCTATACGGGCGCGCTGGACGACGTCCATGTCTTCCGGCAGGCGGAGCGGATTCGACCGCGTCCGTCATCCTAAATCTGGCATTTTGAACCGCAAAGGCGCAAAAGACGCGGAAAAACAATGGTTTGCAATGCGCACGACATTTACCCCTTGGGTGAATGTCGTCATCGATGCAAGACATTGAAATTATTTGCGTTCTTTGTGTTCTCAGCGGTTCAAGCGCTCTTGTAGATTTACCCCTTGATCTGGTCGGATGCGCTCTGGGTCTCGCCCTTGTTGTCCTTCCAGGTAACCGTGATCGGATCGCCCGCCGCGCCGCCCTTGAACTTGAAGGAGAGATAGGGGTTCTTGGACACGCCGCCGCTCCAGTTCGCGGTCATGATGACCTCGTCCTTGTATTTGCAGACGACTTCCTCGATGAAATGGGCCGGGACCAGTTCGCCGGTCTTACTGTCCTTGCGCAGTCCGGTTTCCATGGGATGACTCATCAGGCACTTGACGGTGGTTTCTTCGCCGCTCAAGGTGGCGCGGATCTTGATATCGGACATGGTCGATAACCTCGGTTTGGGGCTCGGTGGGTGGATTGGAGGATCTATGCTGGATCAGGGCTAGCCGCCGCAACCGCCAATGGTGACTTTGACGCTCTTGGCATTCTGATAAAGCTTATCCCCCACCTTCACCACGGCGACCACATCGGCGGTCTCGGCCATTTTGATGCGGGTGGAGACGAACGGAATGGCAGATCCGCTGAAGTCGAAAGACGCGATCAGTGGGGTCTGATTTTTGGAGGCGATGATGGCGATCGAGGTCACGCCCTCCAGATCGGTTTCGACCGTCACCGGAACCACGGCACCGTTCTCGGCGATATCCGGCGCCTTGATCTTGATGCGGTCGCTGGTCTCGGGCGCGTCGCTGCCCATCAATCCAGTCAGAGCGGTCGGAATATCCTTGGCATGAAAGGCCGCCTCGTTCCAGTCCGCAAGCGCCAGACGCGGCGAAAGCAGGCCAACGGCGACGCCGACGGATCCAGCGGCCAAAGAGCCTTTCAGCAGGGTTCTGCGTGTTGCGTCGATCATCAATTGTCTCCTGTCGAACATGGGTGTTGGTGGAAGTTTCGACGAACCGTTCTCTCGTCCAAGCGTTTGCGTCAACCGCCGGACGATCATTTCTTGTTCTCCCATCAGGCCGATCTCATCGCTGAAGCAGCGCTGCCGGGCCGCGCATATCTCGCGGAAGGATGCCCGGCGATCCTTGCCGACGAGCCGGTCTCGATCCGAGCATACCGCAGTCGTCCGAGTCTTGAAACTGCCGCCAACCCGCCTGTCGGCGTGCTGACGTTAGCCTTCGTTCACGATTTGTCGCGCTCCCCGAGCAAACCTTTTTCACGCCGCTTCCGCTCGCGTTCCTCTTCCTTCCAGAGGTCCAGCCGGGCCTGGATCCGTGCCGCGTCATGATAGGCCATATCGCGTTGACGCAAGGCAATCTCAAGCTGGCGGATCGCGGGTTCGATGTCGCCCTCGGCATAGAGCTTCTCGGCGCGGAAGCGATGGGTGGCGGCCTTGTTGCCGGCCTTCATCGCGGCCTGTTCGAGCAGCGCGTAGAGCATGGCATTGCCCGGACGCAGCCGCTCGACCGCGATGAGTTCGTCCAGCGCCCGAGCCGGCTTGCCGCTGGAAATCAGCGCCTCGGCATAGGCAATGCGCAGCGGCCAACTGTCGGAGTAAAGACCGCTCGCCTGCTTCAGGTGATTGAGCGCGCGTTCGGTTTGACCCCGTTGCAGATCGAGCCGGGCATCCAGCACGATGAACTCGGCCAGACTGGGATGGGCGGCAAGCAGCTTCGCGGTCTCGGCCTGGGCGCCGGCAACATCGCGCGCGCGCTCCAAGGCCAGCGCATAGCCATAGCGTTCGGCAGTCTCGTTGCGATGACGCCCCTCGCGCAGGGTGTCGCGAAAGTGCGCCACGGACTGCTCCGCGCGCGCATAGGAGCGTTCGCGCAGATTCGCGCGTGCGAGTTGAAAACGCAGACTGTCCGGGCGTTGGCGCGCGCCGAACTCGTCGGCGCGCGCAAGCGCGTCGGCGATGCGGTTGCTGTTGACCGGATGGGTGCGCAAAAACTCCGGCGCGTGGTTCTCGTAGAGTCGGCTCGATCTGGCGAGACGCCCAAAGAACCCGGCCATGGCGTGAGGATCGTGACCGGCATGCGCCAGGGTGGCGATGCCGAGACGGTCGGCCTCGTTCTCATTGTCGCGGGTGAAATTGATCTGGCGCTGGATGGCGGCGGCCTGAATGCCCATGATCGCGGCCATCCCGGCATCCGAGGACACCTGCGCCCCGAGGATGGCGGCGGCGACCAGCAGGGCCGTGGCGGGAATGGAGATCTTCTGCTGATCCTCGAAGCCGCGCATCAGATGACGCTGGGTGACATGGGCGATTTCATGGGCGATGACCGCGGCCAGTTCGCTCTCGGTTTCGGCGGCCAGAATCAGGCCCGCGTAAACGCCGATATAGCCTCCGGGACCGGCGAAGGCGTTCACCACCGGCTCGTCGATGAGGAAAAAGGTGAAATCGCCAGTGGCGTGCCGATCCGCGGCGACCAGATCGTTTCCCAGCGATTCGAGATAGCTGGTCAGGATCGGATCGTCCAGCACCGGCAGGGCCGCGCGCACGCTGCGCATGAAGGCCCGGCCAAGACGCACCTCGGCGCCCGTGCTCATCATGGCGTCGGAGGAATTCCCGAGATCGGGGAGATCGAAGGATTGAGCGGATGCCTGGCTGACGCAGACCAGGGCGAATACGCCGGTCGCGACCAGGAGTCGTCTGAATAGGAACGTGAACGAGGTCATGAACATAGCTGCATGGGAGTTGACGATCTGTCCCAGAGTTCCCGGATTAAAGAAAAAGACTTAAACCGCGTCAGCACCGACGCCCGTTAATTCTCACACAGTCGAACCCGGCGTATAACGGTGCAGACCACACCGGACGCGGTTTAATTGAGCTGAATCCGCTGGCCCCAAGGCACCCTGGCGCGTCCCTTCACCAGCCAGATGACGGGGAAAGGCGGCTCCAGCGCCGGAAACGGGCCATTGGCATCGGTGAAATACACCAGCAGATCGGGCCGTACTCCAGTCTGGTCGAGCCACTGGAAAACCGGCAGAAAGCTGGTCCCGCCGCCGCCGGCGATCTTTTCCGGGCGCCGAAATTCCTCCCAGGGTTCGTAGCGAAAGGGCGCACCCTCGCAGAGACTGGCATCGCACGGCAGCAAGGTCACGCGTGCCCGCACCTGCCCCTTCAGCGCGTCGATTTCTCCGATGAATTCGTCCAGTTCGGCATCCTTGATGGAGCCAGAGGTATCGATCGCAACCACCAGATCGAGTTGATGACCCCGCAGACTGGGCAGGATGAAATCGCCCTCGCGGCGGGAGGGCCGCTGATAACTGTAATCGTCGCGCGAGACGGCGGACAGATAGCGCGCCAGCAGCATGCGCCACGGCAGCCGGGGCTGGAGCAGATGATCGATCAGACGCGCCAGCTCGCCGCCGAGCTTGCCCGCTTGTAGCGCCTGCTGGGCCGCGCCGGCCAGACGCTGCTGCCACTGGACCGCGAGCGTTTCCCGCTCGTCCGGGGTCAACGGAGCGGGCGCGGCCGCCGCGCGACTGGCCTGGTCGTCCGCATCGCCATTCCCTACCCTCCCCTCGCCTTCCCCGCCACTATTTGGCGGAGTCCGCGGACGCTCGCGCCGGTCGAGATCCGGCTCGGTCATCCCAGACTGACTGCCGCCGCGCCGGTTATCTCGGTCGTAGGCGTGAGTATCCAGGGTCTCAGAATCGTCCTGCTCATCGAGCAGCGGATAGATTTCCTCGGCGGTCAGCCCCTTGAACTGCGACAGCGACAAGGCGTTGGGCGGGGGCGTGAGTCCGTCGTCGATCAGAAGCGGATTGATCGCATGGTCGCAGGCCAGATCCCAGCGATGCCTGACGCGATGCTCACGCCGCGCGAAATGCGAGAGCGCGCAATGCAGCGCCTCGTGCGCCAGCATGAACTGGGTCTGATCCAGGCTCAAAGACTGGATATAGTCGGGGTTGTAATAGAAGGCACGGGCATCGGTGGCGGTGGTCGGGCACCAGTCGTCACTGGCCGCGCGCAGAGGCAGACGCAGCACCAGCGCGCCCAGAAAGGGCTTGTCCAGGATCAGCCGAGTGCGTGCCGCGGCCAGTTTGGTCTCGATCGCCGTGGGATGGAGGGCCATGAGCGTTGTCACTCGTAGAGCATGACATCCGACACGAGCCGCGCCCAGTCGGCGAAGGCCGGTACCTCGAAGAGTCGGTTGCCGACCGCGCGCTGCAGATCGGAGACCAGCATCACGCCCATTTCGCGCTGCGGGAAGCGTCCGGCATAGCGCAGGATATGGCCGATCGTCTCGGGGCCATTGGCATCGGCTTGGGCGCGAATCGCCCGCCCGACCAGCGCGGCGGCGACGGCGTACTGGAGATCGATCTCGCGTGGCACCGGCACGGTGTCGCCGCGCACGATAGCATCCAGATCCGGCATCTGCTCCAGGCTGTTGACGAAGGCGGTCAGCTCAATCCCCGCCGCCGGTCCAACGCAGGCTTGCAGGGCGCCCTGCAGCAGATCCGGCTGGTCCTCGAATTTCCTCAGACCGCGATGGGCGAACTCCCAGGAGCGCGGCGAGGGGAAGGCAACCGGATTGTGCGCCGGATCGAAGTCGAACAGCAGTTCCGGACGAAAGCGCAGAAAGGCGATGACCCGCTCGTCGATGGCGTTGGCATAGGCCCAAGCGACCCAGTCATCCAAATTGACGTCCAGTTCGAAATGGGAGAACCGATTGGCCAGCGGCGCCGGCATGCTGTAGGTCACGCCACGGTCGCCCTGACGGTTGCCCGCGGCGAAAATGGCCCAATGTTGCGGAACGCGATACTCGCCAAGGCGTCGATCCAGGATCAACTGATAGGCGGCGGCGGAGACCGAGGGCGGCGCCGAGGTGATTTCGTCGAGAAACAGAATCCCGGCCGGCCCATGGCGTTGCGTGTCCGGAAGCATGGCGGGAATCGCCCACTCCACCCGCTCCCCGTCGCGGAAGGGAATGCCGCGCAGATCGCTCGGCTCCATCTGCGACAGCCGGATATCGATCACGGGGGCATGATGACGCTCGGCGATCCGGGCCACAATCTGGGACTTGCCGACACCCGGCGGTCCCCACAGCATGACCGGGGTATGATGGCCCTCGGCGGTGCTCGAAAATTCGCGATCCAGGACGCGAAGCAACTGGGCTGGACGCATGATGTAACAGGATCCTCGGGTCGATGGGGCGACGACGGAGAACGGTCGTCATTTCCAATGTCAGGACTGTGGGTATCCGCCGGGCGATTCACAAGCGATTCGCATTGATCATTGTCATGGCATTCGAGCGCGCAAGGCAATTGCCCAACCTTCTTGTCACCTATTAGAAAAACGCTGTATTCTTATGCCCCTTCTCGTCACCGTGATCGCACCAGCAATGTGGAGACGATCCGTCCGAGAACCGAGTTTCGCACGATGAGGACTGGATGGAGCAGGGCCAATGGTTTTGCATCCGCCCATACAATAATATGACGGCCAAGTCCTAACCGACGATGCCTTCAACAATCGACCTTTCCCGGAGACCGAACATGAACCAGTTTTACTACGATGCCGTCACCAAAATGGAACAACTCGGTGTCGACGACGAATACATCCAAGGCTGGCAATGCGGCTTCCTGCAGAACCCCAAGCGCGAGGAGCAGCGTCTGACCGAAGCCTACGAGGCGGGTTACGGCGATGGCGAAGAAAAAAATACCGACAATTTCGGCGACTGGGTCAAGGGCTAATACCGCTGCGAGCGGTGCTCGAAAAAAGGCGGCGTGACCGCCTTTTTTTGTGCGTGTCTGTTTGTGCGCGTCACGCGTGTGGATTTTCCCCGAACAGTTCATCGAGGGTTTGGGCATCGAGAAGACGATCTGCCCAGATTTCGAGTTGCTCCAGTGTTGCCTGTTCAAACCGGGTCCGGGCCTCTAGCGATAAGGGTCCGAAGCGACGTGGACAGAGGCGCAAGAGCAGCGCTCTCGCTTCCTGCTGACGCCCTTCCTGACGCCCTTCCTGACGCCCTTCCTGACGCCCTTCCTGACGCCCTTCCTGACGCCCTTCCTGACGCCCTTCCTGACGCCCTTCCTGCAACCCCTGCTGAAGACCCTGCCGCAAGCCTTGCTGCTTCCAGTTCTCTGTCCATTGTTCAACATGTTCGGCAAGCATGGTTTCGATCTCCTGCAAATCCTGCATTTCGGGAAGTTTCTCGCCTGGCAGCAGACGTTTCAAAAGAACGCGTGAAATCCACACCGTCAGCGCCCGACGCAGGCTGTCATGAGCGGGTTGATACAGCCGCTGGACGAGCCGTCCGAGGATTGGACGCAACGCATCCGGACCCTCTCCAGCCTGGGTTTCCAGTCGTACCAACTCGGCGGCCAGACTGGTAGCCTTGGTCAAAATCTCCGGACCGATCCGCCCCTCGTCGATGAGGTGATAACGCTGACTGGGTCGATAACGAGCCAGTACGTTCGGCACCGGCACGATCAACTCGGAGATGTCGCGCACAGCCGTCCAGCGACCAAGGCCATTGTAGAGCACGAGCGGGAAGACCGGCGGCAGCCGTTCGCCTTCCTTGATGGTTTCGGTCTTGATGAGATCCTGATAGAGCAAACCGGTGTACACCATGATCCGCAGCGCCATCCAGGGATCGACCCGGCTCTGGAACTCAATGAGCAGATAAACGTACATCCAGCCCCCGGCCATGTGCACTCGCCAGACGCTGTCATCCTCGCGCGCGCGCAGATCGTCGCTCACGTAACTCCCGTTTTGCCGCTCCAACGTGGAAAAATCGACCGTCGACAGCCAATCCTCATCCACGAAATCGCGCAGCAGACCCTCGACCATCTCGGGATGGGAGAAAATGTGTTTATAGGAACCGTCGTGCGGCGGATGCGACCACGCCTGCTTCGCTGGCTTGCGGGGTCGACTGGTTCGTCCGTGACGTGTTTTCTTGCTCATACCCTCTCACGCGAGTGTTTCATTCGCTTCTACCCTGCCCGCCTGAGCGTCTGCAACGGCGGTCGGATCAGCAACGGATAGGTAGCAAGTGTGCCTGCCAGTCCAATCGCCAGCCCCGAACCGAAGACCCCGATCACCCACAGCGTCGGATTAAAACTGAATTCCAACCCGAACAACTGCTCGGCCAGCAGCCAGCCGGTCGCCTCGGCGAAAACCGACGCCAGCAGCCCCGCCAGCAGACCGGCGGCGGTGAACTCGACAGCCAGACTGCCCAGCAGCGCGCGGCGTCCGGCGCCCAGGGTACGCAGAATGCCGTGTTCGACCCGGCGATCCTCCAGGCTCGCCTGAATCCCCGCGTACATGACCAGCAGACCCGCGGCCAACGTAAACAGAAACACATATTCCACCGCGAGCACACCCCGGTCGACCACCTGACGCACCTGCTTGAGGATGGCGTCAACGTCCAGCGGGGTGACGCTGGGGAAGCGTCGCGCCAGTTCCGGAATGACCGCCTCGCGGTCAACGGGCAGATAAAAGCTGGTGATGAAGGTTGCCGCCTCGCCGCCCAGCAGCGCGGGCGAGGCGGTGACGAAGAAATTGACGTTGAAGCTGTCCCACTGCACCTCGCGCAGACTGGTGACGGGACCGCTGACCTCGTGACCGGAGACCCAGAAGGCCAGTTCGTCGCCCAGACTGATCCCGAGCGTCTCGGCGATCCCCTCTTCGACCGAAAATTGCGGCGGCGCGGCGGCGTCGGTCCACCAGGCTCCGGCGACGATCCG
This sequence comes from Thiocystis minor, assembly GCF_016653465.1. Classification (GTDB taxonomy): domain Bacteria; phylum Pseudomonadota; class Gammaproteobacteria; order Chromatiales; family Chromatiaceae; genus Chromatium; species Chromatium minus. The sequence continues at coordinate 29,021 of NZ_NHSQ01000033.1, forward strand.
GTTGTCCGGCTGAGGCGTCTCGCCATAGCTCAGATTGAACTCGCGGGTCGCGAGCTGTTCGGCGCGCGGATTCTCATACTCGGATGGCTTGACCTCGTTGGCATTGATACGGACCAGACGGCCGCGAATCATAGGGTAGAGTTCCGCCGTTTCGATCCCCGATTCGCCCAGGAATTGCTTGAGCGGTGCGACCTCCTGGGGCTGGATATTGATCAGAAAGGTATTCGGCGCGCCCGCTGGCAAGCTGTCCTGCCAGGTTCGCAGCAGATCCACGCGCACCACGGCGAGCAGCAGCAGGGCCAGGATGCCGATCCCGAAGCCGGCGATCTGCAACACCGCGCCGCTCGGACGACGCGCCAGTGCGGCCAGTCCGAGCCGCCAGATTCCCCACGCCCGACCCGCCAGACCGCCAGCCAGACGGACTAGCGCCAGAACCACGAGGATCAGGCTCGCCAGGGCGCCGAGCACACCGACCAGCAGCTTCCAGGCGAGCGCGAAGTCATTGGCCTGCCAGACGATCAGCAGGGACAGTGCCAGTCCGGCCGCCGCGAGGGTGAGCGCGGCGGAGGCGCGGGGCGTTCCCAGATCCCGGCGCAGCGCGCGCAAGGGCGGCACCTTGGCGAGTTGGACCAGCGGCGGGAGCGCGAACCCGAGCAATGCGATCATGCCGGTTGCGATCCCGACCGCGACCGGCGCGAGCGACGCCGACGGCAATTCGGCGGGGAACCAGTCCGACAGCGCCGCGGCCAGCCCGAGTTGGCCGAGCCAGCCGAGCAGACAGCCAAGCAGACTGGCGGCCAGCCCGAACAGCACCAGTCGCAGGACGAAGATCCGGATCAGCAGATGACGCGGCGCGCCCAGACAACGCATGACAGCCACCGCGTCGGTCTGACGCTCCACCAGCCGATGACTGGCCAGGGCGATGGCCGAACCCGCGACCAGCAGGGTGACCAGTGTCGCCAGACGGAGGAAGCGCGAGGCACGGTCGACGGCGGAGGCGAATTCGGGCCGCGCGTCGCTGGCGTCGTTGAGCGAGGTGTTGGGCGAGCGTCGCGGTTCCGCCCAACGTTTGAAACCGTCCACCGTGACGGCATCGCCGGCCAGCAGCAGTTTATAAGTGGCCCGGCTGGCGGGACCGATCAGCCCGGTGGCGTCCAGATCGGCATGATTCATTAGCACGCGCGGCGCCAGATTGAAGAGACTGCCGCCCTCGTCGGGCTCATGGCTCAGGATGGCGCCGATGCGCAGCCGCGACTCCCCTAGCCCCAACATGGTCCCAATGTCGATCCCAAGCAGTCGCAGCAGGCGCGATTCGACCCAGATCTCGCCCGCCGGCGGTCCGCCGGAGACGGCGCGCTCCGGGCTGTCGAAGCCATCGCGCAGGCGTAATTGACCGCGCAGCGGGTAGGTGGGATCGACCGCCTTGATCTGGACCAGTTGCGGTCCCCGCTCGGCGACCGCCATGCTGCGAAATTCCAGCAGACGCGCGGTGATAAGTCCGCGTGTGCTGGCTTCGTCCTGGTAACTCGCGGGCAGCGGCGAGGATGACTCGATGGCGAGATCGGCGGCGATCAGTTCGCTGCCCTGACGCTCCATCGTGGCCTCGACCCGATCGGTGAAGAACCCCACCGCCGTGATGGCCGCGACCGTCAGGATCAGCGCGGCGGACAGCAGATAGAGTTCGCCGCTGCGCCAATCCCGGCGCAACAGACGGAGCGAGATGCGCCAGGCCATCATGACAGCGGCTCCAGATGTCCGTTGTCCATGCGCAACCGGCGGTCGCAACGTTCGGCGAGTCGCAGATCATGGGTGACCAGCACCAGCGCCGCGCCGGCCGCCTGGCGCAGGTCGAGCAGCAGGTCGATGATGTGCTCGCCAGTGACCTGATCCAGGTTGCCCGTGGGCTCGTCGGCAAAGAGCACGGCGGGACGCGGCGCGTAGGCGCGGGCGATAGCGACCCGCTGTTGTTCGCCGCCGGAAAGCTGGCGCGGGTAGTGTCCGGCGCGCGCGGTCAGACCGACCCGCTCCAGCGCCTCGTCGGCCCGTAGCGCGGCCTGTGCGTCGCCAGTCAGTTCCAGCGGCAGCAGGATGTTCTCGCGCGCGGTCAGGGTCGGCAGAAGTTGGAAGTTCTGAAACACGAAACCGACCCGACCGCTGCGCAACTCGGCGCGTCCATCCTCGTCCAGGTCGCCGATGCGCTGACCGCACAGCCAGACCTCGCCAGAGGTGGCGTCGTCCAGACCCGCCAGAAGACCCAGCAGGGTCGATTTGCCCGACCCGGACGCGCCCAGAATGGCCACCGCCTCGCCAGCCCCGATCTCAAGATCCAGTCCCGCGAGGATGGTCAAGCCACCGACCGGACCGTTAACATGTTTGCCCAACCCCATCGCACTGGAGACGGCTTGAGCCGATTGCACTGACATGATCCGACGACTCCTGATGATTGTCCTGTTGCTACCCGCGGTCGTTCTCGCGCAAGCCCCGGTCGTCCTCGTGCTCGGCGATAGCCTGAGCGCCGGTTACGGACTCGCCCGCGAGGACGGCTGGGTGTGGCTGCTCGACCGACGTCTGCAACAACTCGATCTCCCGCATCGGGTGGTCAACGCGAGCGTTTCCGGGGACACGACGGCTGGCGGCTTGACGCGGCTGACCTCACTGCTGGAACGGCATCGCCCGGCGGTCACGGTCATCGAGTTGGGCGCCAACGACGGCTTGCGCGGTCTCGATATCCAGTTGATCCGCAACAATCTGACCGCGCTGATTCGCCAGGCTCGGACCATCCACAGCCGGATTCTGCTGGTCGGGGTGCGGTTGCCGCCCAACTACGGTGCGGCTTATACCAATGAGTTTCAAGGCGTGTTCCAAACGGTCGGCAAGACCGAAGGCGTGGCGCTCGTGCCCGATCTGCTCCAGGACGTGGCCGAACACTGGGATCTCATGCAGCCCGACGGGATTCATCCCACGGCCGAGGCTCAGGGGCGGATTCTGGAAAATGTCTGGTCGGTGCTTGAGCCACTCTTGCACGTAACGTCGGGAAGCGGCTCCTGAACGTCGCATTTCTTCCCGGATGCCCCGATATCGCCTTTGGAGACATGGGAAACTCCGCAGACTGGAGAATGACGGATGAACACGGAAACCTTGAAAGACACCATCAAACGCGAACTGCCCGCACTGGTGCGGGATGATCCCGCACTGCGCGCCTTCATTCTAGACATCACGCGACCGGAATATGCCGGACGGGCGGAAACTCAGGATCGTTTTTACGACATCCTGGCCGAATTGCGTCGCGACCGAGAGGAACAGGCACGCAAGTGGGACGAGCAGAAACGGGAAGATCAACGCAAATGGGATGAGCAGAAACAGAAAGATAAACGTCAATGGGAGGAGCAGAACAGCAAATGGGATGAGCAGAATCGCAAGTGGGACGAGCAAAAACAGGAAGACAAACGCAAATGGGACGAGCATAAGCAGGAATCGGATCGCAAGTGGGAGGAAAACCGTCGGGAATTCCAGCAGGTCCATGAAGAAATCATGGCCCAGGCAAAAAAGTTCGACCGCTCGATCGGCGCCTTGGGCGCTCGCTGGGGCTTGCAGTCCGAAAAGGCGTTTCGCGATGCGCTGGCGGGGATTCTGGAGGAGAACTTCGGCGTCCAGGTCATCAACGTCAATGACTATGACGACGCGGGCGAAGTCTTCGGCCGCCCGGATCAGGTGGAACTGGACGTCATCATCCAAAATGGCCTGCTCCTGATCTGTGAATTGAAATCTTCGATCGACAAGGCGGGGATGTACATCTTCGAGCGCAAGGCGCGCTTTTACGAGCGGCGGCATGGCCGCACGGCCAACCGGCTGATCGTGATTTCGCCGATGATCGACGCCCGCGCCGCCAAGGTAGCGGAACGGCTGGGGATTGAAACCTACGGCGATTCGGTCGAGGTGAGCGCCTTGTAACCCGCCGATCCCCCGGTCGTCGCAAATGCCCGAATGACTAAACCGCGCATCGCTGATCGCCCGTCGTGGCACAAGACTGGAGGAAGGCCACAAAACGACGTTTCTCACGCTGGGCGCGGTTTTGACTGAAAAGTTCATCGATTGATTGGAGTCTTACATGCATCGTGTCACCATCGTCGGTTCCGGCTTCGCCGCCCTGACCGCCATCGAGACCCTTCGCCAGACCAAAGCCGATCTCGACATCACCGTGGTCAGTTCCAAGGTGGAGTTCATCTATTACCCTGGGCTCATCTGGGTTCCCTGCGGCTTGCGCACGGGCGATGACCTGCGCATCGATCTGACGCGTTTTTTCGCGCGGATGAAGGTCAAGCATGTGTCCACCGAAGCGACCGGCTTGAGCAAGGATGGACGCATTCTGGAGACAACCGGCGGGCCAATCGAGAATGATGGTCTCATCATCGCCAGCGGTGGACGTTTCATCAAGAAATTGCCGGGGATCGAACACGCCATCACGCCCTGCGAGGGCATCGCCGCCGCCGAGGCCATCCGCTATCGTGTCCAGGCCATGGACGGCGGACACATTGCCATGGGTTTCGCGAGCAACCCGAACGAACAAAGTTCGATGCGTGGGGGGCCTATCTTCGAGTTTCTGTTTGGAATGGACAATCAACTGCGCAAGGAAAAACGGCGCGACAAGTTCAGTCTGACCTTCTTCACGCCCGCCGAGCGACCCGGCAACCGGCTTGGACCCAAGGCGGTCGATGGCCTTCTGGCGGAAATGAAGCGGCGCGACATCGCAACCCATTTGGGACACAAGCTCAAGGGCTTTTCGGCCAGCAAGGTGACGACCGAGGGCGGGGAGTTCGACGCCGACCTGATTCTTTTCATGCCAGGAATGACCGGTAATTCCTGGTTCGACAACACCGATCTGCCGCGCTCATCCGGCGGTTTGCTGCAAGGCGACGCGAACTGCCGGGTGGCGGGTTTCGAGCGGGTCTATGTCGCCGGTGACTCGGGCAGTTTTCCGGGACCGGACTGGATGCCCAAGCAGGCGCACATGGCGGATCTACAGGCGCGCGCGGCGGCGCGCAATCTGGCCGCCGAGTTCGCGGGGCGCGAACCCCGCGAGACCTTCAAGGTTGAACTCATCTGTATCGTCGATACCAACGACAGCGGCATGCTGGTGGCGCGCACAGAAAACTATAATCTGGTGCTGCCCTCGATGCGCGTCTTCCATTGGCTGAAGCGATTCTTCGAGTGGCTGTATCTACGGCGTTTTCGCTGACGTCGGGACCGTCAACATCCTTGGGATGTTCAGGGATGGTGGCGCTCCCAGTATGAGGTCAAGGACGCCCGTCGGCCTCCGCTTCCTTGGGCGTCCGCAACAGGTCGGCACGGCTCACGCCAAGCATGACGGCTGCGGCACTGGCGATATAGATGGTGGAATAGGTGCCGGAGACGACGCCGATGATCAGCGCCAGCGAGAATCCGCGCAGGCTCTCTCCGCCGAAGAGATAGAGCGCCACCACGACCAGGAACACGGTGCCAGCGGTGATGATGGTGCGCGACATGGTCTCGTTGACCGACTGATTCATGATTTCCAGCACCGTCCCCTTGCGCACCTTGCGGAAGTTCTCGCGCACCCGATCGAACAGCACGATGGTGTCGTTCAATGAGTAGCCGATGACGGTCAGCACCGCCGCCAGCACATTGAGATCGAAGTCGATCTGCAACAGCGAAAACACCCCCAGCGTCACGATGGCGTCATGCAGCGTGGCCACCACCGCACCGACCGAGAAGCGCCACTCGAAGCGCATCGCCACATAGATGAGGATCCCGATGACCGAGAAGAGCACCGCCAGACCGCTCTGCTCGGCTAATTCCTTGCCGACCTGAGGACCGACGAACTCGACCCGGCGCAATTCGACCTGATCGGGAGCCGCTTCGTTGAGGGCATGCAGGACGCGCTGACTGAGTTCGGCATCGTTCACCTCACCCACTGGCGGGATGCGCAGGAGCACGTCACGCGTGGTGCCGAACTGCTGGACCATGACGTTGCCGAATCCGCCCTCGCTGAGCGCTGTGCGCACCTCCGCGAGATCCATCGGCGCCTTGTAGCCAACCTCGATCAGGGTGCCACCGGTGAAATCCAGTCCGCGGTTGAGTCCCAGCACGGCCAGCGAAAGCAGGCTGACGCCAATGATCACGCCGGAAAAGACCAGCGCGCGATAACGCTGAGACAGAAAGTCCAGATTGGGGAGTTTGATGGCGATCATGGCGTGATGTCCTTAAACGGGCAGTGTCTTTAACCGCTTGTTGCCGTACAGCAGATTGATCGCGGCGCGGCTACAGGTGATGGCGGTAAACATGGAGGTGAGCAGGCCGATCGTCAGCGTGACCGCGAAGCCCTTGACCGGACCGGTGCCGAAGCTGAACAACATGACCGCCGCGATCAGGGTCGTGACGTTGGCGTCGATGATGCTCGACAGCGCCTTGTTATAGCCTGCGGCGATGCTCGCCTGGGGCGAGTTACCGATGCGAATTTCCTCGCGGATGCGCTCGAAGATCAGGACGTTAGCGTCCACCGCCATGCCGATCGTGAGCACCATGCCGGCGATGCCGGGCATGGTCAGGGTCGCGCCCAGCGCGCCCAGCACCGCGACAATCATCACCAGATTCAACAGCAGAACCAGATTCGCGATCATCCCGAAGACGCGGTAGTAGATCCCCATGAAGATCACGACCAGTCCCAGACCGATCAGCACCGAGAACAGCCCCTGGTCGATGTTGTCCTGACCCAGACTGGGGCCGATGGTGCGTTCTTCGACGATCTGGATGGGCGCCGCCAGCGCGCCCGAGCGCAGCAGCAGGGCCGTATTGTGGGCCTCGTTGCTGCTGTCGAGCCCGGTGGTCTGGAAGCGCGACCCGAAGGGTTCGCGGATCGTGGCAACACTGAAGACTTCTTCCACCTTGCGGGTCGTCTTGACCGGTTTACTGTCTACCGTTTCGGTGGTGGTACGGTTCTCGATGAAGACAACCGCCATCGGCTTGCCGACATTCTCGGTGGTGACATCGCGCATCCGCCGCGCGCCCTGACCATCGAGGTTGACAAAGACGGCTGGCGAACCGCTCTGGCCGTCGAATCCGGCCGAGGCATCGGTGATCTGGTCGCCGGTGACGATCACCCGGCGTTTGAGCAGGATCGGCTTCCCGTCGCGCTCGTAATAGAGTTTGCTGCCCACCGGCACCCGTCCCGCCACGGCGTCGGCGACACTCCCCTCGGTATCGACCAATCGATACTCCAAGGTCGCGGTGGCGCCAAGGATCTCTTTCAGTCGCCCAGGATCCTGGGCGCCCGGTAACTGCACCACAATCCGCCGTTCGCCCTGACGGGCGATGCTGGGCTCGGCAATCCCCAGCGCATTGACGCGATTGCGCAGGGTCGTGATGTTCTGCTCCAGGGCGAAATCCTTGATCTTCTGCTGCTCGGTTTCCGGCAGGCTGGCCTGGACCAGATACTGATCGCCGTCCTGGCTCGTCTGAACCGTCAGATCCTGAAACTCCCGGCTCAGCGCCTTCGCGCCCGCGTCGCGGGACTCGGCGTCGTTGAACTTGATCAGGATGCGCGCGCCCTCGCGGGTCACGGTCTGATAGCGGATTTTTTTGTCACGCAACTGAGTACGGACATCTCCGAGATTTCGCTCCAGCGCCTGATCCAACGCCGCGTCCATGTCGACATCGATGACGACATGGATGCCGCCGCGCAGATCCAGACCCAGATTCATCGGTTTGAGCCCAATCGCCCGCATCCAGCCAGGCAGGTCGGCGGACAGGGTCAGCGCCGTGCGGTAACGCGCCGACAATGAGCGCTCGATCGCCTCCTGTCCCTTCAACTGATCGCTGGATGCGGCAAAGCGGATGAGCAGTTTCCCGCCCTCACGCACTTCGATGCCCTTCACGGGAACGCCAGCATTTTCAAGCGCCGCGCGCACCTCGCCGACACTAGCTTCGGTGACCTCGGCGCCGCGCGCGGCGGTGATCTCGATCGATGGATCCTGAGAGTAAAGGTTCGGCCAGGCTAGCAGCAGGCTGGCCAGGATCACGCCCAGGATCAGCAGATTCTTCCACAAGGGATATCGGTTCATGACAGTTTTAATCTCTACATCGCTGGTCGCAGCGGCACGCGGAGCAGGTGTGAGGGGAGATGCTGATCGAGCCGCCAGCAAGTAGCGTCCGCGATCAAATCCGAATAAAGATGACTTGGGCGCCAGAGCGAGCGCCCAAGTCATCTTTATTCAGGATGCATTGGGGATTAGAGTTCCTTCAGCGTACCCTTCGGCAACACGGATTCGATGGTCGCGCGGCGCACCTTGACCTGGACGCCATCGGCGATCTCGACCAGAACGAAGTTTTCGCCGATCTCGTTGATGCGACCGGCGATGCCGCCGACGGTAATGATCTCATCGCCCTTCGCCAGTGATTCGACCATCTTCTGATGTTCTTTCTGACGCTTGGCCTGGGGACGAATCAGGAGAAAGTAAAAGACCACCGAGAACAACACTAGCGGTAGCAGAGCGATGAACGAATCGCCGGCGGAAGCGGCGGCGACCTCGCCCTGGGCGAGCGCGTCGGAGATAAAGAAGCTCATAATCGACTCCCGATCGGTACGCGGATCCGCAAGATGGATCCAGTGACGTGAAGCGGTCCGTATCGGTCAATCCCGAGACGGCCAAGGCAATACTGGCGGCGGATTATCGCACAGCGGCGGAGAAGATACAGCGGGCAGGCGGTTTAGCCCGGATATTTCATAGACCTGTGGGCAGGTCCAGAAACCGACGATCTTGGTGGGGTTCAAAGGCGATTCAGTCGCCAGGAGGGGGGCCGACGCGGGCGAAGCGGGCGGATTGAACCCTTGACGGTCGGAACAGGGCGGCCTGGGCGCCCTGG
>NZ_NHSQ01000034.1 GCF_016653465.1 Thiocystis minor
AAGGCGACCCGCGCCGAGCCGGCGCAGCTGGCGATCATCCAGGCGCTGGGCAGCGATCCCAGCCCGGGAGGGATACAGAAAATGATTGTCTGAATCGTCCGGTTTCACAAAATTTCACGAATGTAGTGCCACTGAGCGATTTTTTCCGCTGTAAGCGGATGATCTTAAAAGAGAAATAATCTGAGGCGTTAAACTTGGGCTAGGCGGGGTGCCGTGCCATGATTCCGCCGCCCGATCCCCAGGCGCTGACCCGCTTCATTGAGGCCCAGCATGCCATCTACACCCAGGCGCTGGCCGAACTGCGCGCCGGGCGCAAGCGCTCGCACTGGATGTGGTTCATCTTCCCTCAGCTCGCCGAACTCGGAGCGAGCGCCATGGCGCGCGTTTATGCCATCCGTGACCTGGACGAAGCGCGGGCGTATCTGGCGCATCCGGTCCTCGGAGCGCGGTTGCGCGCCTGTGCCGAGGCGCGGTTGGCCATCACGGGGCGCTCGGCGCATGACATCCTGGGATCGCCGGACGATCTGAAACTCTGCTCCAGCGCGACGCTCTTTGCCCACTGATCGCCGCCGGGTTCAGCGTTCCATCGGCTGCTGGAGCGGTACTTTGGCGGCCAACCCGATGCGTTGACGCTGGAGCGTCTACCGGATGCTGAATCCGGGCGATCATGAGCGATCCGAGGATGAAGACGTCTTCAGGGGAGGATCCCCAAGGACAGCGCCAAGTACCACCAACTCACCGCCTGACAGGAACGGATAAACCCATGCACATCGCTTTATTTGGCGCGACCGGCGGCACCGGTCAGCAGGTGCTCGCGCAAGCCCTCGACCAGGGCCATACACTCACGGCACTGGTGCGCGATTCCTCCCGCCTGCCAGCTTGCACCGGACTGACGACGCTGGTTGGGGATGTCTTGGACCCCGACGCCGTGACCTCCTGTGTCACGGGCGCGGACGCCGTCGTCTGCGTGCTCGGGAGCCATGGGAGCAAGCAACCGATCGAGGCGCGCGGGACACAACAGATTCTGACGGCCATGCAGGAAACCGGCGTGCGCCGGATCGTAGTGGTAACGTCACTCGGCGTGGGCGACAGTCGCGAGCAGATTGCCTGGCCGTTCCGGGTCATGATGGATCTGACCCTGAAACCGATCCTGGCCGCGAAGGCGGAGCAGGAACAACTGGTCAAGGCCAGCGGGCTGGATTGGGTCATCGTGCGACCGGGCGGACTGACCGATGGCCCCAAGACCGGAGGCTATCGGTTTGGCCTCGACCGCTCGCTCATGGGTGGTCGGATCAGCCGCGCCGACGTGGCGGACTTCGTGCTCAGACAGGTGACCGACGAGACCTTTCTCCGCCAGACCCCAGCGGTCACTTGAGACCACGGGACCGCGTGCGCCATGCTCCATGTCGACCGCTGTTCTTCGCTCCTGGAGATCGTGACGCCGATGCGCCTGTTGCTCTGGACGATTCAGCTTGTTCTGGCCCTCAGCGCGTTTAAGGCGGTTCAAGCACAAACGGCTTCAGGTGATGAAGGCGCGTGACGATCAAACTCGCCTCACCGAACAAGGTTCCGTTTGCCCCGCACAATGCGTGACGGGAGATCGGGCATAAAACGTCTCATCCGCCGCGATACATGGCCGCCGTCTTCCTGGCTTGCGCCGCGACAATTCGGCGCAAATCCAGCGGGGCGATGACCTCGACATTGTTGCCCGCCCCCAGCAGCCAGCGCAGTAACTGTCCGGTCGAAGGCACCCGTGCCCACAGCCGTAACTCGAACTCGGACTCCGGCGGTTCATCTTCGTGACGTTGCTCTGCCGCGAGCGGGCAGTAGCGCACGACCTCGGTCAGATAGCCCCGCACCCGCAGTTCCAGATCGATCAGGTCGCCCTGACCGAAATCCACCCGGCCATCGCCGATGGCCTGATCCAGATCGAAGTCCGGCACCACGCGGACGGGGATCTCCGTTAGTGACTCCGCCCGCACCATGCGATGCAGGGCATAGAGGCGCAGCGGCTCGTCCTCCGCATTCTTGAGCGCGAACAGATAAGAGATGGGGCCGCGCTGCACCAGCGCCTGCGGATGCAGACAGACTTGAGTGCGCTCGCCGCTGGCTTTGACATAGACCACCTGGAGCGCGCGCCGCTGGATCAAGGACTGGATCACGGCCGCCAAGATCCCTGGCTCCAATTCCGCCGGCTGGAGACGAAAGGTGTCGGGCACCACGCGCAGCCGCGACTCGTCCAGCCGGGGTTCGTCCGCATTGGTCAACAACTGCCGCCACAGCCGATCAAGCTGACGACGCGGCACCGCTTCAGCCGCCAGCGCGCGAAGCTGTTCCAAGGTCCAGTGCCAGATTGCCGGATCCTCGTCCGGCTCCTCCAGCACCCGCCGGTAGCGCAACGGCTTACCGCCGGGATTGACCGCTTCGATGCGTCCCGTCTTCACCAACTCGTCCAGATCCAGTTGCAGGGCACGCCGACGGGCGGGGGCGCTGCCGTCGCCATAGACCTCGCCCAGGATCGCGAGCAGTCGCAGGCCGTCCGGGCAGCGATCCGGCGCGGTATTCGGCGACAACGATCGTTCCAGACGGTTCAGCCGTTCGACGCGATGAAAATGGGTTGCACTCATCGTCGAAGTGTACGACAGATCGTGACGCAAGAGGGTGCTTTAATTCATCTTGAGCCGACGACGGCAGAAAATATTTTTTACATCACCTCACCCAAAAACGTGCCGAACGGAGTTCTGGGGTCGGCGAATGCCCGCACACGGATCGACAGTGCTCTTTTAAAACTCAGACAGACAACGGGTTAGCCCTCTGGCTCGATTCCGCCTCGCCGAGCCGCTGGCCGAGGCGGGAACAGAGGGACGTTTTTCAACCGTCACCACGAGGAGTCGATCATGACCCGGAAAAACCAAGACCTGTCTTCACGCGAGTTACTCACGCGCATCGGCTTGAGTGACGAGACGCCGAGCACACTGCTCGATGATGAACCGCTGGACGATCTGCGGGGCGATCTCGGCGCGGTCCTGCGCGAGCGCTACCGGCTGTTCAGCCAGCCTCACCGCTTCGCCCCCGGCGATCTGGTGACCTGGAGCAGGGCCTGAAGAACAAGCGTTATCCGCGCGATGGGCGTCCAGCCGTGGTGATCGAGGTGCTGGAGACACCCTTGCTGGATCGCGAGGACGAAGCCGGCAGCACCTATTTCCGCGAACCGCTGGATCTCGTCCTCGGCCTGATCTGGGATGACGGTCCCAGTCGCGGCGAGTTGGTGACCTTTCATTACGACAGCCGTCGTTTTCAATCCTGGACCGAGGAGGTCTGAGCATGCTCAATCATCGCACCCTGTGGCGCCAGGATTTCACGACCGTGCCCGCCGCCGAGCGGCGGATCGCCCGTTATGCGCTGCAACGGTTTCAGGGTAACGCACGCTTGCATCCGCATCTGCACGAGCGGGATTTTCTGGGCGCGCTGTGGCAATTGACCTATCCGCTACTCGATCCACACGCGCTGGCGGCCTGTCTGCCACGCTTGGAAGGTGAGGTGCCCCCGTGGCTGAAGCAAAACGATACTGAAGCGAAAACCGCTCGGCTCGAACGGAAGCTCCGGCGAGCCTTGAATGGCGAAGATGGCGAAGATGGCGAGGAGGAGGAGGAGCCAAAACTCGCCGAGCCCGCGAGCGTGCTGCGCAAGCGTGTGCGTGTCTTTTTTCAAACGCTCCCGCACTGGGTCATGAAACGTCTGGCTGAGGCGGATGTGAATGTGCCCACCTCAGCCCTTCTCGGCGAGGCGCTGGGACTGGATGCCACGGCGGTGAGGATCCTGGACTACCTCGAACACCGTGAGTCCGAGCCGTTGCGCCTGCTACTGCGGGCGGGTGGACACGCCGGCGGGCGCGTCACGGCGGCGCGGATCAATCTGGAACAACTGGCGACGATGCTGGATCTGGAATTAGGAGCGGTGCGGGCCGCAGTCGCCAAACAGTCTCCCCTGCGCACCCTGGGCCTGGCCGAGCGCGAGCGCCATCCGTCCGACCTGGAAGATTTTCTCTCGCCCAGCACCCTGCTGCGCGAGGTGCTGGAGGCCGCACCAGCCGATGTCGATGCCTTGCTCGCGCTGCTGATCGAACCGGCCCCGGCGGGAAGCTGGGGGCTGGACTCCTTCCCACATCTGGCCCAGGACACCAGGCGCTTGCAGGCGGTGCTGGGTCAGGCCACGACCACGGGCGTGGTCGGCGTCAACGCCTTGTTCTATGGCGCACCCGGCACCGGCAAGACCGAGCTGGCCCGCGCCTTGGCCAGCGCATGCGGCCTGACCGCCTATCAGGTGTGCAGCGACGATGATGATGGGGATGGTCTCTCGCGCGAAGGGCGGTTGTCGGCCTATCTGATCGCGCAACGGCTGCTGGCACGGCGGCGCGATGTGCTGTTGATCTTCGATGAGGTCGAGGACGTTTTCGATGCCGGCGATAACCTCTTCGCCCTGTTGCGCGGCGACAGCGCGACCGGCAAGCAAAAGGGCTGGATGAACCGCATCCTGGAGGAGAACCCGGTCCCGGCGATCTGGATCGCGAACAGCACGAGCGGCATGGCCCCGGCCTTTCTGCGCCGCTTTCTGCTGCCAGTGGCCTTCGTCACCCCGCCGCGCTCGGTCAGGCGACAGATGGCGGAACGGCATTTGGGCGAGTGCGGCCTGCCGCCCGGTTTGTTGGATGAGTTGGCGGCGGATGCGGCACTGGCTCCGGCGCAGTTGGGTGCAGCGCGACGATTGCTCGATCTGCAACCCGAGGCCGCACCGGACGCCACGGTGCGCGAGGGGGTGGCGGCGCTGCGGACCCTGCTGCATGGCCGCCCCGCACCCCGGCGGCGTGATCCGGTCACGGCCTTCGATGTCGCCTATCTGAACCTGTCCGGTGGCATCGCGCCGAGCGCCATTGCCCAGGCGTTGCATCGTCAGGGTCGCGGCAGTCTGTGCTTTTACGGCCCGCCCGGCACCGGCAAGACCGCCTTTGCCGAGATCCTGTCCGAGGCGCTGGATCGGGAATTGGTGGCGCGGCAGGCGTCGGATCTGGTGTCGCCCTATGTCGGCGAGACCGAACAGAATCTGGCGCGGCTGTTCCGCGAGGTCGATCCGACCCAGAGCGTCATCCTGCTGGACGAGGTGGACAGCTTTCTGAGCGATCGGCGTCAAGCGCAGCGCACCTGGGAACGCACCCAGGTCAATGAGCTGTTACAGCAGATGGAGCGCTTTCCGGGCATCTTCATCGCCGCGACCAATCTGATGGAAGGGGTCGATTCGGCGGCGTTGCGACGGTTCGATTTCAAGCTTCACTTTCGGGCGCTAACCCCGGCGCAGCGGCTGGGGCTATTTGCGCGGGAGGCGCTGGGGGACGAAACCGCCCCGGTGCCGCCGGGATTGGCGCGGCATCTGGAGGGGCTCGACGGGTTGGCGCCGGGGGACTTCGCCAACGTCTGTCGGCAGCAGATGTTGCTCGGCGAGGCGTTGACCCCGGAGCAATTCCTGCGCCGGCTGGCGGCGGAGTGTCGGTTGAAAGGAGCAGAGACGCAGGCGGCCTGATGGCCGGGGAGGGTTGAGAAGATGGGCCAGGGACGGCCGATCCATACTGAGTGAGCCTTTTCAATCCTGCATCGAGATCGTTGCAATGTGACGTGGGCCTGTCACCACGAGACATCTGCCGCGTTTGTTCGTTAAATAAAAGTCCGCACGTTTTGGGCGGCAGGTCGCCGAAGTTCAAACGGTCTTGGACGGGCGAATGCCCCGTCCGGCCGCGAGAAAGCGACCGCCGATGCACAAACAGCGAGTTAGAACGCTGGCGTCTGCCGCAGCCAGTTTCCCACGCGCAGACCAGCGACACGCGAAAACTCGCCGGTGTTATCGGTGACGAGCGTGAGATCGAGCGCCAGGGCGTGGGCGGCGATCATCAGGTCATTGGGACCGATCAACTGACCACGTTGCTCCAGCTCTGCTCGCAGCGGTCCATAACAGCGCGACGCCGCCTGGTCGAAGGCTTCGATCCGAAAGCCCTGGACGATGGCGTCGAACACCTGGCGGTTGTGCGCCTGGCGGGCGCTTTTGGCAATTCCATATTCGATTTCGGCAAGCACCACGGAAGACAGCATCAGATCGCTGGCGGGACAGCGCCGCAGCCAGACCTCCAGTGGTGACTCCGGCATCGGCTTGCTGAGGGCGATGAGAATATTGGTGTCCAGCAGATAGCGCATGCGGATCAGTCCAATGCGATTTCAGCGGCATCCATAGGCAGTTCCGAGATGGGATCAAGCGCGAAAACGTTGAGCGTCCAAGCCGCTTGTACTGCATCAGCCGCCTTGCGCGGCGGCGTTCGTTCCGGGATCAGCCGGGCAATGGGCTTGTTCCGCCGGGTAATGACAATTTCCTCGCCCGCCTCGACCCGTTCGAGCAAGGCCGAGAGGTGGGCCTTGGCTTGGGCAATTTGTATCTGTTCCATGTTCGGTCTCGATCTGATCGATCTGGCCCCACTCGCGCATCAACCGCCAAGGAGTTGACCGCATGACCACGTCCTACCGCCTCATCGCCTCGCCCGACACCTGGATCGAGGGCGACGCCCTGCGCCAACTGGAGCAGACCGCTGCCTTGCCGGGGATGCGCGTGGCGGTGGGCCTGCCCGATCTGCATCCGGGAAAAGGTTATCCCATCGGCGCGGCCTTTTTGAGCGAGCGGATCTATCCGGCGCTGGTGGGTAACGACATCGGCTGCGGCATGGCGCTGTGGCAGACGGATCTGTCGCGGCGCAAATTCAAGCCCGAGCGGGCGGCGGAGCGTTTGCAGGGACTCGAAGCGCCCTGGGAGGGCGAACTGGACGACTGGCGCGCGGCATTCGATCTGGCGCCGACCGCCTTCGATGCTTCACTCGGCACCATCGGCGGCGGTAATCATTTCGCCGAGCTGCAGGGTGTTGAAACGGTGATGGATCCAGCGACCCTGGCGGCGCTCGGCATCGAGACCGATCACCTGCTGCTGGTCCACAGCGGTTCGCGTGGGCTGGGCGAGTCCATTCTGCGCGGAATCGTCGACCGGCAGGGCCATCAGGGATTGGATCCGGCCAGCCCGGAGGCCACAAATTATTTGCATCAGCACGATCAGGCGCTGCGCTGGGCGGAGGCCAATCGCGGGTTGATCGCGCAACGGCTGTTCGAGGCCCTGAACGTCACCGGCGAGCGGCGGCTGGATGTCTGGCACAACCTGGTGCGGCCCGTGGACTGGCACGGCGAACGGCTGTGGCTGCATCGCAAGGGTGCCGCTCCGGCGGATCGCGGGTCGGTCGTCATTCCGGGATCGCGCGGCAGTCTCTCCTATCTGGTGCAACCGCTGGGGAACCGCGCGCACAGCCTGCACTCGCTCGCCCATGGCGCCGGGCGCAAATGGAAACGCGGCGAGGCACGGGGCCGCTTGAGCGGGCGGCAACGTCCCGAGGATCTGATCACGACAGCGCTCAGCGGGCGGGTCATCTGTGAGGACAAGGAACTGCTCTATGACGAGGCGCCGGAAAACTATAAGGGCATCGAGCGCGTGGTGACGGATCTGGTCGAGGCCGGTCTGATGACGATCATCGCCACCCTGCGTCCGCGGCTGACCTACAAGGTCCGTCGTCCGGCCCAGCGGCAACCCGGATTCCGCAAACCGCAACGCGGCCGGTCATGAGCGACGCAACCCTGTGGCTGCAACTCTCGGCGGGGCGCTGTCCGGCGGAATGCGAGTGGGTGGTCGGGCGGCTGGCGCCGCTCCTGATCCGCGACTTGACGGCACAGGGGCTGGCCGTCGAGGAGATTGCCCGCGTCTCCGGCGAACATGGCGGCGATGCGCGTTCGATCCTGCTGCGGGTTAGTGGACCGGATGCCTCGCTGTCTGTCCGATCCTGGCTGGGCACTATCCAGTGGATCGGCGCCAGTCCCTATCGCCCGCGTCACCAACGCAAAAACTGGTTCGTCAGCGTCGCCGCCTTCGCGGAACCGGCCGCCGACCGTTGGGATGACGCGGCGATACGCATCGAGACCCTGCGAGCGAGCGGCCCCGGCGGGCAGCATGTCAATTGCACCGAAAGCGCGGTGCGCGTCACCCATCTGCCGACCGGATTGAGCACGGTGGCGCAGGAAGAACGCTCGCAACATCTCAACCGTCGGCTGGCCCTCGCGCGGCTCGTCGCCTTGCTCGCCGAGCGGGCAGACCAGCAGGTCCGTGCCGCCGAAGACCAGCGCTGGCGACAGCACACCCAACTCGAACGCGGTAATGCGGTCCGCGTGTATCGCGGAGCCAACTGGACGCGCGAGCGGTGAACGACGGCCCCGCTCCTTGGCGACATCGTCTGTCGCACCGCGTCGCTATACTCGCCTGAGTACTTCCTCATCCAAGCCTGGAGATCCACGATGAAACCCAAACAGCGCGAGGCCCTGGTGGACCTGCAAGAACGGATCGGTGAGGCGGCGGACGCGCTGGAACGGCTGCGTCGGAAAGCAAACCGTCTGAAGTCGCTCTTCCCACTCCAGAGGGCGGACGACGACTTCAGCCCGGCGGACATCGACCGTCTCGTGCGACTGAATGCGCGTCTGGGATTTTTGCAGACGTATCTGCACCGGGTCGATCAAGAGGTCTGCGCCCAGATGCGCGCCCGAGTCGCCGATCCGGATGACCCCTTGGACGACTTCGAGATCGATGTCACGCTCTCGTTCATGCTGCGCGAGGACGATCCAGAGATCGACGACGACAGCGACAATTTTCTGACCGTGCGCCACACGTCCATGAAAGGCGTTGACGCGGACGCGCCGAGGCTGGACGAGGATTTTCGCGAACTCCCCGGCCGCTTTCCGGGACGTCTGAACGCGATCCCGCATTGCTGGCTATTCCATGATCTCTACGATCACAGTTATGGTTTGAGCCAACCGGCCTTGAGCCTCAGCGACTGTCTACGCATCGGGCGGATTTGGGTGGACATCGGCGTGCGCCATCAGGCGACGCTCGACATCGACAGCGGGGAATGGCGACCACCCGAAGCGTTATCCTGAGCAGGTGCACAGCATGACTCCAGCCCGAATGGTACACGTCGGCCACCCGACCTGCCGGCAGAATCGCCGCTGAACCCGACCGCAATCATCGGTTTCTGGACTTGCCAGCAGCTGTATGAAACATTCGGGCTAAAGGCATCCCATTACACACAGCTTCCCGTGTGCGGGCAAAATCGGTTTGAGCATTCACGTTCATTGGGGATCGCATGGGCTGGGCAGAGGAAGAATTTTGCGGGATGGATCTGGGCGATACGCGCCGCGACCGGCGGGCGATCCAGTTGATTGAGCGCCTGGCCGAGCATCCGAGCGCCAGCATTCCCGGAGCCTGCAGCGGCTGGGCGGAGACGCAGGCGGCCTATCGCTTCCTGGGCAGCGACGCCTACGACTGGCGGGACATCTTGGAGCCGCATCGTCAGTGCACTCAGGCCCGCATGGCCACCCATCCGGTGGTGCTCTGTGTCTGCAGGACACCACGGAGCTGGACTTCAACGGCCAGGCGATCGAGGGGTTGGGTCCCTTGAGCTATGAGGCCCAACGGGGGATGTATCTGCATCCGACCTATGCGGTGACGCCGGAGCGCGAGCCGCTGGGCATCCTGGATGCCTGGATGTGGGCGCGGGAATTCAAGGACGCCGACGGCAACCGCGGGGGTGCGCCCGAAAGTCTGCGCTGGAAAGAAGGCTATGAGCGAGTGGCGGATCTGGCCGCCGAGCTGACCGACACCCGCCTGGTCTACGTCGCGGATCGCGAGGCCGACATCGTCGAGTGGATGGCGCGTGCGCGCGACCTGGGCACGCCAGCCGACTGGCTGGTGCGCGCCAAGCACAACCGCGCCCTGCCCGAGGGCAAGACGCTGTGGGCGACGGTCATGGAGAGCGCGCCGCTGGGTGAGGTGCGCTTCAGCTTGTCGGCGGGTCGTGGGCGTCGTGCCCGTGAGGTCCGCCAGGCACTCTACGCCCAACGCGTCGGCATCTCGGATCAGCGTGGCGCCACCCTGGAGGTCACCTGCGTCATCGCCCGCGAGGTGGGCGCGCCGCCCGGCGTCACGGCCATCGAATGGCGTCTGCTCACCAATCGCGCGGTCGAGACGCTGGAGGCGGGCGTCGAACTGGTCGACTGGTACCGGGCACGCTGGGAGATCGAGATGCTGTTCCTGGTGCTCAAGGAAGGCTGCCGCATCGAGGCCCTGCAACTGAGCACCATGGAGCGCTTGGAGCGCGCCTTGGCCCTGTTCTTGGTGGTCAGTTGGCGCATCGCCCGACTCATGCGTCTGGGGCGCACCGTCCCCGATCTCGACGCCAGTCTGCTGTTGGAGACCGAGGAATGGCAGGCGGCCTACATTCTGGCCAAGAAGCCGGTACCCAAGCAGCCCCCGCGACTCAACGAGGTGCTGCGCCTGATCGCTCGCCAAGGTGGATTCCTCGGGCGCAAGGGCGACGGCGAGCCGGGCGTGAAGACCATTTGGCTCGGTCTGCAGCGCGTCATGGACTTCGCGGCCGGGGTCAAATACGCCAGGGAGGCTCATAACTTGTGAAGATGTGTGGAATGGGATGGGCTAAAGGAAGTGTTTTCCACTTTTTCCACCTGACGACAGACGCGAAATTGCTTTTCCGATCCATTGGCGCAAAATTTTTAATCGTAACGTGAAATTCCACGCCCTTTGGGCGTGGTCAGAGTTCAACGGCTCTGCCAGTTAGACAAATTGGCTTCGGTTGAGCCTATCAGGCGCTAGGCCCATCCCATTACACACAACTCCCCGTGTGCGGGTAAAATAGGTTTGAGCATTCACGTTCATTGGGGATCGCATGGGCTGGGCAGAAGACGAATTTCGCGGGATCGCTCTGGGCGACGCGCGCCGCGAT